>JANRKM010000286.1:0-6358 GCA_033763475.1 Kofleriaceae bacterium | reverse complement strand
AGGCGCGCGAACGCCATCCAGAACGATGGGCCGGTCCTACTCGCTCGTGGGAACGCCCCGACACCGTCACCCTCAACCCGGAGGCACGCACGAACTGACGTCGACAACTTTCATGCGACAACAACCTTGATTTCGACCGGGGAGCGTGGCGGTGTACGAGTCGCGACGGTGATCGCTGATGTAGACATCCGTCGTCGGCGAAACGCAGCCGAGGTAGGCCGAGACCTGCTGGCCAACGGTGATGGCTTTGGCGTCGGCGGCTTCCTGGTTGGGCTCGTCATGCGCCGCCTGGTGCTCCCACCACGACAGCCCGTGCGCCGAGAGGATTTGCGTGACAGCGTGGGCAGCGCGGCGGTGCACAGCAGCTCGACGAGGTTGACCATCACTGCGAGCACGACCGCTGTCGCGAGCGCCCCCATCAAGTTCTCGGCGTGAATTGCGCGAGAAGCCTCACGAAGAAACGAATGTGGTCCGCCTTACCGGCCGTGACGCATGGCGCCAGCGGCCATGCAAACTGGCGCCGAACGCCAGCCGTCGCTTGCTATTCGGACGCGCATGAATCGCATCGCTTCCCTCGTCTCGATCAGCTGTGCGCTCCTCCTCCCCGCCTGCGCGTCCGACACCGACGAGCAGGAGGATGGGGTCGACGACACCATCAGCGATGGCAAGACCGATGGCTTCGGGGTCGCGGAGGGCACCCCCGAGGCGTGCGGCGTCTTGCACGTGGCGAACACCGCCACGCTCGCGGAGCTCGCCGACGACATCGGGCTGACCCGGCGTGCCGCAACCAACATCGTCGCCGAGCGGCCGTTCGTGACACTCGCGGAGCTCGATACGGTGCCGTACGTGGGACCGATCGCGTTCGGGGCGCTCCTCGAGTTTGCCGAGGAGAGTGGCCAGGTGGAGGCATGCGGTAGTGGGCCGAGCCATCCGCCACCCACCACCTGCCAGGCGCCGAGCGGGGCGTTCGGCAGCGAGCTCCTCCCCAAGGACGGCTACCTGCGCGTGCACGGGGTCGCGCTGCAGAGCGGCCCGAGTGGCGTGCGACCCCTGATCGTCGGGTGGGAGCCGACGACGCTGTCCTACGAGAACCGGTTCGTGTTCGCATACGATCGCACCGCCACGGGCTGGTCGGTCACCAAGAAGCAGAAGCTCGGCGCCCGCGAGAACACGCCGACCGGCTATCTACCACCCTACCTGTTCACCACCGCGCGCGGCGACGACGAGTGCTACGCGTACGCGACGAACGCGCAAGGCCGCCTGTTCCTCGACTGCAGCACGCTCGGGAATCAGGTCGTGACCCAGGGACTGTTCGTCAACTCTTGGAACGATGCACCGCTCGCGGTGGCGCGCAACGGCGGCGAGCGGCAACTCGTGTTCCGCGAAGGCACGAAGCTGGTCTGGCGTCCGTACACGACGGCCCCGGCGACGCCGGAGGTGATCACCCAGACCGCGACGACGGCGGCCTACCGCAGCGTGCGCATCGCAGTCGATTCGCAGGGGCATCCGCACGTCGCATGGATCGAACACAAGAGCTATGCCGAGGCGAGCGTGGTGTACGCGACGCGCGGCGCCAATGGGTGGTCGACCACCACCATCGAGCCGGCGCTGGGCAATGACTACAGCTACCCGCCCGATCGCATGCTGGCGCTGACGCTCGTCGACGACAAGGCCGTCGTCGCGTATCACCATCGCGGCTCGCGCGGTCTCCGCTACGCGCGCCAGCGTCCCGACGGCAGCTTCGACGTGAAGGTCCTCGTGAACGCGCCGCCCGAATTCCCGGACGATCGCGCGGGCGCGTTGGTCGCACTCGAGACCGATTGCACGGGCCAGGTGCACATCGCGTACCTCCGGAGCTTCACCAACGATCCGCGACCGTCCACGTGCGGGAACGCAACGTGCCCCTCGTTACGCACGGGTCGCATCGTCGGAGATCAGATCCTCGACGACATGATCCTCCAGCAGCCCGCGCATCCCTCCACCTGGCATGGGCTCGACTATCACATCGACGCGAGCGGTCACGAGCTCGTGCTGACCAACGACGTCAACGGCGCGACGCTGTTCAGCCGGTAGTTTCGCGGTCGGCGCCCGGCGTGGTCCCGGTCCAGCGCCGGTACGCGCGGAACAGCGCCGAAGGATCTGAGAACCCGATGCGCCGCGCGACCTGCGCGATCGTCTGGCCCGCGCGCAGGTATTCGAGCGCGCGCGCCCGACGACAGTCATCGACGACATCGCTGAACGTGCGCCCGCGCTGCGCGAGAGCTCGCTGCAAGCTTCGCGTCGACATCGCGAGCTGCGCAGCGACCTGATCGATCTCCATCGCGCCGGTGTCGACCGCGCGGACCACGGCGTCCTGGATCCGCTGCATCGTCGCATCGACGTCCTTGGCGACCAGCTTGGCGAGCTGCGCCTCGAGCACATCGGCGAGCGCCGCCATCGCGGTCCGCGACGAGGCCTGTAGCCACGACGATGCAAACACGAGCCGATCGCCGGATGCGCCGAACACGACGGGCGCGCCGAACATCGCCACGTGGCCATCGACGCGCGCAGGCGCCGGATGCGCGAGCTCCACGCGCAACGGCTTCCAGTCGGCGTGCAGGGCCTGGCGCGCGCGCATGGTGATCACGCCGAACGCGAGCTCCTGCCACATCCGCGTCGCCTCGAACGGTGGCGGGCGGTGCATGACGACGGCGCTCTCGTCGCCGTGCGTCTCGATAACCGTCGTCACGCGCTCGCTCGCGGCGCCGTAGTATTTGGCGACGAGCGCGAGGGCCGCGCCCCACACTTCCGTCGTGAACAGCACGTAGTCGAGCGGACCGAGCGCGCCAGGTGCGAGCATGCGCGCGACGGTGAGGCCTATCGCCGGATCGTCGCGATCGCGCGCGGCATTCTCGAGGATGGCATCGGCCGCCGCGCCCGGGACGTACTCGCCCACCACCGGCGGATCCTCGACGACACAGCCCAACTCGCGCAGCGCACGCACCACGGCGAGGACGATCGCCGCGGAGATCCCAGGTTCGCGCTCACGGACGGTCACGCTTCCAATGTACCTCGCGCCGCCGTCGCGATGTTGTCGGCGTCGATCCCAGCCCACGCGAGCAGCTCCTCGGCGGAGCCCGACCCGGGCATCTCACGTACGGTGAGATGGACGACGCGAGGATTCGCGACCTGTGCCGCCACGAGGGCATCGATGACGGCCGAGCCCAAGCCACCTTCGGGATGGTGGTCCTCGGCGATCACGCCCGCCTGTCGTGGTGACGGCGTCCACGAGGGTGTCGGTGTCGATCGGCTTCACCGAGTACGCATCGATGACGCGCGCGGCGATGCCTGCCGACGCGAGCGTTTCGGCGGCGCGGAGACATGCATGCAACGTGACCTGCGTGAGCGGGGACGCGAGCGGGGGACGGTTTCAACTTCGCCAACTTCGTGCGAACTAACGGTTCGAACTCGCTGGACTCTGCGGGGACGGTTTCAACTTGTGGCGGCAACGCCGCGAACGTGTGCACCACAAGGCGCGGAGCGCACAAGTTGAAACCGTCCCTCGCGACTCGAGGAATGCCGCGAGGTTGAGCACTCGCAAGTTGCGTACGTTGAAACCGTCCCCTCCACCCTCTTTGAAACCGTCCCCTCCTCCCTCTCCTCCCTCGTCCCTCTATCGTCGGCCGCATCTCTTCTCAGCCGCCGCGAAGGGCCGCCTGGACGTCGGCGGGTGGCGGCAGCTTGGCGTCACGAAAGGCCCGTCCGAGTGCGATCGAGCCGCCGTAGCCCACGGCGGTCGCGACCTGGGCAACCGTCGCGCCGGGAGCCGACAAGAGCAAGACCGCGGAACGAAGCCGGACTGCGAGAAGTGCATCCCGGTAGCCGAGCCCGAACCCAAAGGTCCTCGCCAGCTGCTTGACGTCGCGGCCGACCTGCCGCGTGGAGAGACCCACCTTAGCTGCTAGCTGCTTGAGCGAGGTGGTCGCTCCATACGTCTCGTACAGGGGATGGATCGCATCCCAGAGGAGGCGTTGGCGATCCGACTCCTCCGCATGGACCTTGGCGGTTCCCCGCGTGATCCCCGCGGACGCGAGCTCGTCGAGCATCGGCTGGAGGGCATCGGTTCGATCGAGCAATGCCCCCGCCGCCTTCCAGCACGACGGCGGCAACGCGAGCGCTCCGGCCTCCAGACCGATCGGCACGCGCAGCTCATCGCGGGCGAATCTCAGGTGGACGATGTCGACGGCGTCACCGTCCGTACGAAACGAGCGTGACTTCGGGCCGACCCGCTCGATCTCGTCATCGGCGAGTACGACGCAGATCGGGCCGTGCTGCGCTGCCTGCCCAGCAGGCGCGAAGCGTCCACGTACGACCAGAAACACGTGACCGACCCGTTCGACGCGACCCGCCGCGGCAGCCGAGAACCGGGTATCGAACGCGAGGTGGATTCGCTGCGTCACCGCGACTCGTACGTCGCGTTCGAACAGGAGGACCGTCCGTGCCCTTGCGGTCCCCAGCTGAACTTCTGACGTCGCGACGAACACGGGTCCGATCGTACCGCGACCGCGGGCACCGTGACATGCACCGCCACGGCACTGCGCTTCGACGCACGCGCGCGTGCAGGCTTGCGACTACGCGTCGTGCGCGCCCCCCCGGCGGCTTGAATCACCTCGTGCGCGTGGTCGACGAGCTCGCGGATCAGTGAAGCGGGCACCGTGCCGTCGAGCTTGATCGTGTTCCAGCGCGCCTTCGGTGATCGCCGGGAACGTGAGCCTCAGCGTCGAGGAACGCTCCGGGTCGCACTTGAGGCTGACCACCTCCTCGCCGTCGAGGTGACCGCAGAGTTCGAACATCTTGCCGGCCGTCTTGTACACGTGAGGACGCGGCCCGAAGGGCGTGGTGAGCACGGTGTCCGGCTTGGACGCGCAGCGGCGCTCCACGGCTGCGAGCGTCATCCGGCGAGGTGCGGCTTTGCGTCGCGACATCGCGGCCACGGCTCGTTCAGGGCAGGCGCTGCGAAAGCGCGCCGAGGTAGTCGCGCTTGCCGAGCGGGACGCCGTTGTGTCGCAGGATCGCGTACGCGTGTGCGGCGTGGAAGAAGAAGTTCGGCTGCGCGTGTTCGATGAAGTAGTCGTGCCCCGTCATCACCTTGCCCTCCCACCGCGGCTGCGTGATCGTGCGCGTCGCGGCCTCGGCGAAGTCCGCCTGCGTGAGCCCGCCGAGGAACGCCACCGCCGAGGCCACGCGCGCGCGGAGCTCCTCGAGTGTGGACTCGCCCTCGGCCAGCGCCGGCAGCTCCTTGCCGGTCAGGCGTGAGGCCGCCGTCTTGGCGGTATCGCAAGCAAGCTGGACCTGGCGCGAGAACGGAAACTGATCGGGCGCGAGCCGCTGACCGAGCAGCACATTCGGATCGAATGACTTGGCCTTCGCGTGTGCGCCGGCCGCCTCGAGCCACTTGTCGAGCTGGCCGAGGGTCTTCTGCATCTGCTTGAACAACTCGTAGTACATGCGTCGCATCCTACGCGGCGCCGCCGAGGGTGTCCTTCGCCGAGTGTAACCAAGAGCTGTCCCGTAATTCCAGCTTGAGATTGTGGAGCACAGCGACGGCCTGCAAGGAGGAGAGCCGTGTCCGGCCTCGTCGGCGGTAGTCGCGCAGAATGCGCCAGTCCTTGAGCCGCGCGATGGCGTGCTCGACACGAGCCCGTCGTCGTGACGCCGCCAGGCAGCATCGCGGACGATCCGATTGCGGCGAAACAGAGGCGTCATGAGCTCGCGGACGCCTCGATACCCGCCGTCGGCGAGGACACGACCGTGATCGAGGCACCCGCGCTCGACGAGCGAGCCTCGGTAGTGCAACACATCGTTGCGGTTGCCGGGACCACCACCGCTGCTCGAGATCACGCGCAGGTCGCGACGGCGAACCAATACCTGCGCGTTGCACGACCAACGGTAGTTCTTCGATTTTCCTGCCGGCGTGTGATCGCGCGTGGGAACGAGCGTTCCATCGACGATCCACGACCATCGGCGATCCGGAGGCTCGGCACGGGCGAGCAGGCGCGCCACGCGGGCGGTGAGATCGGCGACGATGCGATGCTATGCACCTGCGAGCGGGAGATCCCGAACACGGCGGCGAGCTCGCGCACGGTGAGGTTCGTGCGGAGGCTCGTCGTCGCAATGACGATGCGCTGGCGCAACGGCAGCCGCCATTGGCGGACTTGTGGGACAACTCGTAGGACGCGGCTCTCACGATCCTACACATGTCAGAGGGCCGTGATCCCGTTGCGCCATGGCTCGCAATCAAGCCGCCGCGCCTTCGCGGATGTCGTCGGAATTCGATGCCGCGGACCTCGGCGACGCGCGGCTGACGCAGCGGCTCGGG
>JANRKM010000285.1:0-8278 GCA_033763475.1 Kofleriaceae bacterium | reverse complement strand
ACGGCGACGACAACCACCGCCACCCGATCAACATGCTCGGCTTCGGGCGGCTCGGCCGTGCGGTAGGCAGGCACCTTCCAGTTCGAGAGTCTCATGCACGCAGTGTGCATCTCGGCGTGTCAAGACCGCGTATGCGCCGTGTCCAGAATGCCTCACGGCGCATACGCGTCGACGAAGGCGCAGTAGCTGCGGAGCCGTCGCGAGCATCTTCGGCTGCTTCCTCGTTCGAGGCCCCAGGTTCACCCGAGCTTGGTGCGATCCGTACGCGGTCTTGACGCGGTGACCCACCGCCGCGATGGGGAGCACGCCGCTGGACGAGGCGCTGGAAGCTGCCGATTCCGGTGAGGTCGAGTTGTTCGGTTTCGACAAAGCCGGGAAGGAGAACTTCTACAACGGCGGAGGAAGCTTCGGGATCGGGTGGTCGAGGAAGCTCGACGCCAGCGAGCGGTCGCGCCTGCGAGCGCTCATGCGCGGGCTGCCAGACGGCATGCCGGCACGGTGCCACCTCCCTCGGTTCGGTTTCCGGTTCGGGTGGCCGCGCGTGCTGTACGTCAGCATCTGCTTCCGCTGCAACAACATTTGCGTTGGCAGAGAGGGCATGGTGGCGTTTGACGCTGGGTCCCCGCAGGCGCGTGAACTCGTCGCATTCCTGCGATCCTGCGCCCCGAGGGACTCAAAGTGAGCGCTCCGACTCGCCTTCCTTGCACACTCATCTCTGCGCCATCAATGACGGTGAACCCGTCGACACCCATCTCCGCGCCATCCCCGTCGACACCCATCTCTGCGCCATCAATGACGGTGAACCCGTCGATCAACCGTCGAGCGGCCCATCGCAGCTGTCCAAGATGTTCGCCCAACAACCATCGGTCTTCACCACCCCCGAACGTACCGAGGGCTGTGACTACCCAGCCTTCACACGCGGGAACGCGATGACCTTCGCGCCTTCGTTGCCTCCCCAGCGCCCTCGGGTTCCTTCGTCGGCGTGATCGGTCCTGCGGCCACGGGCTTGTTCGCGAGCGTCGGTGCCGGGGCGGGCTTGGTGCAGGCCACGGTGGTCACGACGAGCAACGCGATCGAGCTCATGCCGATCGAACGCGCCGCCGAGCGTCGAGATTTCAGGGCTATCATGGGCCGTGATGACGCTGACACGCGCGGGTACCGCAGCGATGGTGGCCCTGGCGTCATTTTCGGGCTGCCAGATCGAAGGCACGCCGCTGCCGCCCGCGGAGCACGGGACCTTCCCGTATCACCCGCTCGTGTTCGAGCTCGATCTCGCGATCCTCGCGTACCAGCTCCACGGGCAGTCGCTCGTATGGCCGATCGATCCGTATTACGAGGAGCACGCGGGCGATCGCGGCACGCCGCGCGAGACCATGCTGGCGCTGGTGCGCGACTGGGCCGTGCGGCGCGGCGAGACACAGGCCCCCGGCTTCGCGGGCTATCGTGGCCCGGGCGTGCTCGCGCGGCTCCCCGACAATCCGACGCACGATCCGATCATCTACGACTACGCGCGCCTCCACCCGTGGAGCTCGACCATCGTGAACCTCGAGGATCAATGGACCGAGTACCTCACGCCGCGCGAGGTCACTGGCCGGATCCGCGACGTGTACGTCAGCGCCCGGCCCATCGGTGGCGACGGCGCGTCGGTGGAGCTCGTGCAGCTCGTGCCGGCACGGCCCGACTGGGATCCCGATGCCACGGATGTCCTGCTCGCCTTCGAGGGGGCGACGGGCGACCGCGGCGACGACAGCAAGCCCGCGTCGTACAGCCTGATGGGCTTCGTGCTCGTGCGCGACACGGTGGACGGCGGCTACGACGTGCACGTCACGTTTCGTGGCAGCCGCAGCGGCAACGCGACGCGCGCGGCGCTCGACGCGCTCGATAGCCGCGACGCGAAGGGCAATCCCGACTGGGTCACCGACCTCGCGTGGGACGTCGTGCACGTGGAAGCCGGCGCCAGCGACGTGACCACGGTGGGCGCGGTGCATCGCGGCTTCGCGCGCAGCATGAAGGCCGACCTGCCGGGCGTGTTCCAGTGCCTCGCCAAGGCCGCGGAGCTCCGTGGGCGCGCGCCGACGAACATCTACGTCACCGGGCACAGCCTCGGTGGTGGCCTCGCGCAGCACTTCACGAGCGCCGTGCTTCTCGGTGATGCGTATGGCCCCGACGGTGCGGGCCCCGCGATGCCCGAGGCGCTGCGCGCCTGGCCGTGGCCACAGATCAAGCTCGTCACGTACAGCGCCCCGCGCGCCGGCGATCACGCATGGGCGACGGCCCTGAGCGGTAAGGCCCTCGATTCGCCGTTCTACGCGCCCGGGCCGCTCGAGACGGTGGATGCCGAGGCGCGCCTCGTCGTCGATCCGAGCATCACGGCACGACTGCATGACGCCACACGCCCGGCCGGCCTGCGCGTTCTGGTCTCGACCGATCCGATCACGACGACGCGGCTCGGTGGCGACGGCAACCACATCGGCACGACGGTCTACGTGAATGGCACCGGCTTCCTCGACTGGTTCGGCGTGGTCAGCTCCGTGGACCACGAGCCCGAGCAGGTCCGCGCGTACATGACCGATGCGTTCGCCGACGACGAGCGCAACCCCGCCGTCGCGTGGCGCTATCTCCCGGTCGACGAGCTGGTCCCCGAACGCGACGCCGGCGCGAAGGGCACGCCACTCGAGCTCGCGAAGCTCGCGGCCGGCCTGCGCCGCTACTACACCGAGCGCGCGCTATGGTTCGACGACGCCGCGTTCACGCGCGACCTCGAGCTCCGGTTCGCGATCGAGCGCGGCGACGCGCCGTAGCTACATTGCAAACCGGTAGCCCATCGTGAGCAGCGGCATCCCCGCGAACCCGGCGAGGTAGTAATAGCCGAGCGAGTCGTTGTACGTGAACGTCGAGTCGTAGCCCGTCGGCGAGCTGCCGAGGCGCGTCGCGAAGCCGACCACCGGCACGGTCATGCCGAACGTGAAGCCCGATGGTGACGTGTAGTGGAGGCCGCCGCCGAGGCCGAACCCGAGATACGTGTAGTGGCTCGTGGTGCGGAACGGCAGCACCTCGGCGAACACGTCCACCCGCCAGCGCTTGCTCTCGCCGAGTGGCAGCGTGAGGCCGGCACCGAGCGCGGCCGCGAACCACAGGCTGTCGCCCGATGCGGTCAGCACGGGCATGAGGAGGTTCGTGCTCGCGAAGGCGCGGAACCGGCAGAGGTCGGCGTCGACAGCGAGCGTGCCGAGCAGACTCATTTGCACGCCCACCACGCGGCGCACCGGCGGCACCACCGTGGGTGCCGGCGTCGTGACAGTCAGCGCGGGCGGCGCGATGGGGTCGACCACGAACACGCGGGTGACAGTGCCGCGCTGGACGGTGACCACCTCACGGGTCGCGGATAGCGCGAGCGTGAGCGTCGCGTCATCGAACGCAAGAAGCCGGCCTTCGAGCGTGGGGGCCCCCGTGCGTTCGAGCCGGACCGCTCGCTCCTTCACCGCGCGCAGGCTCGCATCCGGGATGGTGGGCTCAGCGTCCGCGCGCGCGGAGCCGACGAAGCCGAGCACCACAACCAGGACGAGCATTCGCCACACGATGACGCGGGGTTACCACTTTTCTGCGATTTCGGTGCGACTTCTGCGCGCCTCGCGTGAGGGGGCAAGGAGACGAAACATGCGATTCCAGATGTTGGTTGGTTCCCTCGCTCGGCGTCCCCTCCGAGCGGGTCGCGGCTGCGTAGCCCTCACGAGATCCGTGCTGCGCTGGAGAACCGGGCCGTGGTACTCCGCGGCTGCTACGACGCCGCGGTGAAGCACGACGCTCGGCCGTCTGGGAGGTGAAGCGCGCCTTCGCCAAGGCGCCCATTCACCCTCGGTCGGGGCGCGCGGCGGGGCGCGCCCGATCGGAAAGGACGGCAACGCGCGGCGCGTACGCGCGGTCGCACCCACCAAGCAGAGCCACGCGCTCGACCCGACGCGGATCGCGAACTATGCGCTACAACGAGGTGTGCGAAGCGCGTGGGTGGCGAAGCGAGCTTCATCGCGGAGTGCAACGCGGTGCTCGAGCGTATGGGGCTGTAGCGCCACGCTGCGCTGTCCCGGCGCCGCATGTCGCGCGTCGCGGAGGCCTCATCGCGGTCGCGTGCGGTGATCTGCGGATGCCCGTCGAGATAGAACTCCCAGACGGTCACTACCTCCCAGCCGGCCTCGCCGCGCGCGACGCGGACGATGAACCCCTCGTCCTGGAAGCGGGTGGACTTCTTGATGCCGATCAGCGCGATTACCGGACGATGGCGGAACATTTGGGTCACCGGCTTGTAGCCGCCGATCGTCTCCTTGCTGATCGGCCACTCGGCGAACTTCCGGGCGTCCCGAAGGTCGTCGCGAATATGAGGATTCTCGGCGAGGAGCTCGGTCGTGAAGGTCGCGAGCAGCAGCGCCTGGATCGCGGTGGCGTCCTCCGGCATCAGGCGGATGCACGGCGTCTGATCTGACGAGCGGCAGCTGCCCTCGGCCGGCCACGGTGCGGCGGGGAGCGGCGAGCCGTACCAGGCCGGTGGTTGTTTGCTGCCACACCCGCCAGCGGCGAGAGATCCGACCAGGGCCATGATCCCGGCGAGACGAGTGAGACCGAAGCGCATGCCGCAAGGACGCACGCCCACCTCGCAACGGGAACGATAGCATCTGCCAGTCGTCGCACGATCTGGTGCCCGAGGTGAACAAGGCCGAGGCGGGCGGCTCCGGCGTCCTTCACCCTCGCGGCGTTCGCGATCGGCATGGGGATGCTCTACGGGCTCGCGGCTATCGGAGGCGCTTGACCGGCGGGAGAGGAGACTCGTAGGTCTCGCGTGTCACCCGTGATCGCATGGCGCGCACGTACGTTCCCCAGATCTCCAGAAGGTTCAGGTCGGGATGCTCGTCGAGCCAGGACGCGTACATCACGAACGCTTCGCTCGACGCTATGCGCGCAGACCGCGGCGCTGTCGAGCGACGGCGGCTACTTCGCTGTCGCGACCAGCGGCCCTCACGTCGATGACTACGACCAGCGCGGGACTTCGGTCCGGTTCGACGACGACCCGCCCCCCGTTGTTTCACTTATGCGCACGCGACCTGCGGCGGATGTTCTCGCGCGTGCTCGCGGTGCTCGGAGCACGCGTCGGACTGACGCATGTTCGTGATGAGGAGCAGCGCTCGTCCTGTATCTTCAAGCGAATGCAGTCGGCTCAAGCTCCCACGCGGCTCGATCTCCCGTTCGCGGCTCCCGTCCCGCGTGGCAACGTCGTCGTGTTCGTTCGGATCGAGCACCCGGAAGATGATCGTGTGGGTACCGCGCTGATCGATTCCACCAGCGGCGTCGTCTACTGCGAGGAGTCCTGGTTCGGATTGTTCGTGTTCCCCACCGCGGCGAGCGAGCCGGCTCGGGTCGCCCGAGACCGCGGCTGGAGCGTGGTGGAGCAGGTCGTCGGCCGCGTCGTTGGAGCGACACTCGCGACGTCCAAGACCCCACGCGAGGCCGCTGTGCGGACGGCCGTGTTCGTCGACACATCGGACGCGTCGCCCTACCGGTGAGCGGGACGACCTTGCGCCCGCACGGCGACGGAAGCAGCACGGTTCGATAATCGGGTGGTCGAGCGCGGCGCGCGCCGGTCGGGGAGGGAGCGCATCGCCGGACTATGTGTCGAGGGCGTGACGTTCGCGGACCAGCGACGGCACCGTCGGCACCCCCGCCGAGGAGATCACGGCCGGCAAACTGTCTAACTGCAACTTTGGGACGCAGGTCACCTCGTGCGGCGTGCAGATGCGCGTCGAGTGAGGTCCGCGGAGCCTCACGGGCCGCTCGTGGGGCCTGACCTGAAACGTAACCGCTCGCGACCTCCTGGAGAGTGAAACCGAGCGACCTTGCTGACTCTTTCAGGCCAGCGAGGCGGCGGACCCTGTATTGCTCTTCGTAGGCCGCCTCGCCGATGTCGACGTACTCGTGACCGAAGCGCAGCATTCGGTAGACGAGCCGAGCGAGCTGCCGTGCGGTAGCGAAGACAGCGACGCCCGCGCCCTTGTGACGAGAGATCTACGCCCGCAAACCGCCACAGGGTTGTGCGCGCCTCTCCTCCACCCAGTCATCGTCTTCTCCTTCTTCGCTTGCGACGAGCAGACCTCATCAATGAACTTGAGCGACGAGAAGAAGCTCTCGGCGACGGCGTTGTCCCAGCAGTTGCCCTTGCGACTCATGCTGCGCCGGACCCCGTGCGTCTCGAGCACGGCGCGGTAGTCGGCGCAGGCGTAGTGGACGCCGCGGTCGCTGTGATGGACCAGGCCGCTGGGCGCGGCGCGCAACGCGAGCGCGCGCTGAAGGGCGGGCACGGTTCGCTCGGGGGCGCGACTGGTAGCTGCCGAGCGGCTGTCCGGGCCGCGCCGGACATGCGTTCGTAAAGGCCACCCGCGAGCACGCGCGCGTGTGTTGAAAGTTCCAGGCCGGCCGGTCGCGACCATGCGTCGCGCGCTTACCGTGCTGTCCGCATACCGGACGTCAGGCAAGCCTCGTCGACACCTTCGCGCCGCAGCTCAACCTTGCGCCTTCGGATGCCCGATCCGAGCGCCCGTCGGAGACGCAGCTCAACCTTGCGCCTTCGGATGCCCGATCCGAGCGCCCGTCAGAGACGCAGATGCCTGCGCTGTTCGTGTCCGGGTACACCGATCGCAGGCTCGACGAGCTCGGCGCGATGGACGTCGACAGCGCGTTCATCGGCAAGCCATTTCGGGGAGAGGAGCTCGTCGCGGCGGTGCGGGCCTTGCTTCTGCGCGGCGGCTGAGCGCGCGCTCGGCGGTCATCGTGCCAGGTTCGCGGGGTTGCGTAACTCCGCGAACCGACGATGCGACCCCGCGCGGGGCAACTCCGTCCGGAACTTCAGATGTCGCGAAACGCAGCTGCTGTGCTGCTCGTCCTCGGTGGCTGTCACACCCCGTCGGCCATGGCCTCGGTTGGCTTCGGTCCCACGCTGCCAGTCGGAGACTCGCTCGCCCACGACGTCGGGATCTCCATGCATGCGGTTGCCGGCATCGACGATGGTGGCATGCACGCGACGTATCGACGCGTGGGTGACACGCAGGAGCTGGCGCTCGGATTCAGCGCGTTCAGCGTTAAGGGCGTGAGCAAGGACCTCGCCGCGTTCATGCGCATCGGCATCAACATCATCGAATGGGATCGCGTCGGCAACGACGACGGTGCGGGCGTCCTCGGGCCGTCGCTCGAGCTCGGCATCGGGCAGGGCGCCGGCATGTGCTTCTCGGTGACCGCGTCGCGCGACCTCCGGTTCAACGATCGCGACGACACGTTCGTCGGCATGAACGCGAGCTTCTGCGCACTGGCCGAGCGCAAGCACTTCCGTCCGTTCGCTACGCGTTACAACTTCAGCGCTCGACGATGAGACCCGTCGTGGTCGCGCGACCATGCGTTTGGGGTTCGTAGCCCTGGTCGTCGGGCTCCGGGACGAGCGGACATGGACTCGAGATGGAATCGGACATGCGAGCCCGCAACGACATCAGGATATTCAGAGGATTAGCTGCGATGGGCCCGGTCGCGAGGGCTCGGGATTCCGGCATGGCCGATGCTCTGCGTGCAGGGCATGAAGCCGACCGCATCATCCCTCGTCTCCCACCTCTGCTCGCTCCTCGCGTTCTCCGCGTGCGTCGACACCGCCCCCGACGCCTCCACCTGCGACGATGGCAAGTGCGACGGCGCGACGTGCTGGAGGTCTACGGCGCCGCGCTCGCACGCCTCGGGGTCGCGGCGCCGTCCGATCTGGACGCGCACCTGGTGGCGGTCGCGAGCGGAGGCTCAGCCCTCACCCACGTCGACGAGCAGTTCGCCACGCTGCGCGGCCAGGCCCGCGCGCTCGCGACCTTCGCGCCGAGCCACACGGTCGTGCTGTTCGAGTGAGCCAGGCGATGGGGCGACAACACGCAGGTCATGCGATTGCGAGGTGGGTGCGCCCGTCGGGCCACGGGCGCTTGAGCTTGTACGCGACGCGCCCGTCGGCGGTCCACGCGAGGCGCTCCTGCGCGAACGCGGGGCGTGCGCCGTAGCGGCACAGCCGTTCGAGCGCGGCGCGATCGTGCGCAGCGACGACGACGCCCGCGTGCAGCGAGAAGCCTTCGTAAGCGCTGTGCCAACCAGTGACGGTATTTGCGACGGGGCCGCTTGACCGCTACGGCTGATCGCTTGGCGGGACCGTGAAGCTGCCGAGCTGCATGTCGAGCTCGTCCGGGTTCAGGTGCGCACGCGTCGCGGTCCAGTG
>JANRKM010000284.1:0-34922 GCA_033763475.1 Kofleriaceae bacterium | reverse complement strand
CCTCCCCCATGCATCACCAGACGCCCCGGCAACACGTCGGTCGCCATCGCGGCGGCCGTGCGCGGGGGAGGCGTGAGCGGGGGCGCGACGCTCGACCAGGCCGTACCGTTCCACGTCCAGGTGTCTCCTGCGATGCCGCCGCCATCGAGCTCGCCACCGAACAGCACGAGTTGCCGGTGCAACTGGTCGTACGCGAGAGCCCCACTCCTTCGCGCTGCCGGGCCGCTGGTCGCGTTCCGTGTCCACACGTGGCCGTCGAACGACCACAATTCGTTCGTGAACGTGCCGCCGTCGAGCCGGCCGCCGAACATCCAGGCGAGGCCGGCCATGGGATCGTACGCGGCGCTCGCGTTCACTCGCGCTGACGGCAGGAGCTGGTGGGCTTGGCTCCAGGACGCCCCGTTCCACTGCCACGTCTCCCCCGACGCGTTGTTCGGCGCGGTCCGGCCGCCGAACATCACGACCGTCCCATCGCGCGGATCGGCGACGAGCCCCGCAGCATCGCGCGCCGGCGACACGGGGCGCGAGGCGCTCTGCCAGCTCGTTCCGTCGTAGAAGTAGGTGGTGGTCACGGGGTTGCCACTGGCATCCGTGCCGCCGTTCGACAGGATCCGATGGTGCGCCGGATCGTAGGTCGCCGCGACCCCGTGGAGCGCGACCGGCATCGTCGCGGACGTGATCCGGCGCCAGTCGGTCCCGTCGTACTCCCACGTATCGTCCAAGACCGTCGTTTCATCCTGTCCGCCCCACATCACCATGACGCCGCGCACGGGATCGTAGACGAGCGCATGTGCGGAGCGCGGCGGCGGCGAGGTCGCGGTCGTGACCTGAGTCCACGTCGTCCCGTCCCACTCCCAGGTATCCGCGAGCCTGCCTCCGTTCACCGGATCCTTGTCGCGGAAGCCACCAAACATCACCGCGACCTTCCTTCGCCCGTCATAGGCGAACCCGAACCGGATCCGGCCGAGCGGCGAGGTCGCGGCGACCCGAGGCGTCCACTTCGCTCCGTCGAGCTCCCACACATCGTTGAATGGAGCTTCACCTCCGGCGTCCCCGCCGAACATGATGACGCGACGGTGCACCGGATCGTACGTCAAGCCTGCGAACGAGCGCGGCGGCGGCGCGAGCTGCGTGGTGACACGCGACCAACCCGCACCTGTCCACTCGTAGGTCGCGTCGGAGCTGACCTTCTCGCCGTTGATCGGCGCGACGCCACCGAACATCACGATGCGAGCGTACGCGGCATCGTAGACGAGGCTCGTGCCCCAGTGAGGGCTCGGCGGCATCGGCTGGAGTTGGGTCCACTGCGGCAACTCGCGCGCGCAGGTGCTCGAGCATCCGTCGTGGCTTCGCAGGTTCCCGTCGTCGCAGTCTTCGTTCGGGTTCGCGCCCGTCGACCCGACGCGCACGGGATCGACGCGCCCGTTACCGCAGGTCTCGTTCGAAGAGCAGTCGCCCGCGCAACCGTCGCCTGTGCGCGTGTTGCCGTCGTCGCACGCCTCGCCGGGGTCCTTCCAGCCGTCACCACAATCGCGCTGCAGACACACGCTGTCATGGCACCAGCCCCGGCCTGCATCGCACGGCGCACCTTCATCGAGTGCATCGCACGCCGCGACCTGGGCTTCGGTCGCGCAGAACGGCGCCGGTGCCTGCTCTGCGTCTGTCGCCGTCACCTGGCGACAGATAGTCCCCGATGGACAGACCACCTCACCGCACTCCACGGAGCTGCGGCTCACGCACCCCGTTAGCACTGCGATCACCACGCACGACACGACCGACACACTCGACGTCATCGCGACGATCCTCGCACGCAAGCTCGCTCAAGTCATCGGCATGCGCTGTCGCTCAGATCTCACGCCGTGGAGTTGCCGTTCACCCACGAGGCGACGCCGGAATCGTGAGGCTGCTTGTGGCTGCGGCATTGCGCCGACGATGCTGCCGCGCGTGCGGGCCTCGAATGCTAGCCTCGTCGTGTGGCAATTCCGTGCGGGGCCTGCGGCAAGCCGGTGCATCCAAGCGTCGTGATCTGCGCGCACTGCGGCGGCGAAACCGGCGTCGCACCCGATCGTCGCATGAGCGGCGCGGAGGCGCTGGCCGTGATCGAGGTCGAGGCGATCCGGAACACACCACCGGTGCCGCACGACCCGTATCTACGGACGTGGGACGCCCCCGTGGGTGGGTTGGACGTCGTGGTCGCCGTGGTGGAGTCCGCGGTGAATGCTGTGGGCGCCTGGACCGAGCGCCGTGGCGAGCCCCAGATTCCTCGCGCGATCGCTCGTATCAACCCGCGCCCTGCTTCGCCCCCCGACGAAGAATCCCCTGAAGTTCCGCCCCCGTCTGACGCGACACCACGCTTGCTCAAGTAGTGACGAGATCACGGGGGGCTCGGGTCGGAGCTGGCGCCGGCACGTGCCGCACGATGGCGGGGTGCGCCCAGCGGAACGGACCTGGTACCAGCACCTTGCGCACGAACCAAGGCAGCTCGCCGAGCAGCTCCCGGCGCTCCGTCGCGGTCAGCGAGTGCATCAGCAGAAGAAGCACCGCCGCGCCTCCCTCCCGTTCGTCGCGCGCCTGCATCGCCGCGAACGGTTTCTCCAGCCCGGCCTCGGACACGAGGGTCGCGAGGTGGGCGGGGATCAGCGATGCCTCCTCGGCGCCGAGGTGTGCGTCGAGCATGACCCGTATCGACAGCGAGAGCGCGGCGACCGCGCGCCGCGCGGCCTCGTCGCCCCGTGCGAGGGCTGGGAGCTCCGCGGCGATCTCGTCCATCAACCCGACGAGATCGCGGTGCTCGCGTTCGAGACGCTCGAGCACGACGAGGTCGGAGGACCTCCCGGCGGACTCCGCGCGGATCGCCGGGAAGATGAAGTGGTCTTCGCCCGCGTGATGGTAGGTCAGGAACCGGAGGTACGTGTGGACGTAGCGCGCGAACCCTGCGGGATCGCGGAGGACGCCGGCGTCGGTGCGGCCGTGGATGTGGCGCACGTTACGCCGGAGCACCTCGTGGATCAGCTCGAGGCCGCGGTGGAAGCGCTGGTAGACGTTGGTCATGGGCACATCGTGATGCCTGCGCGATGTCAGTTGAAGTGATGAGTTATGATGCTGTAATCGTCCTGAACGATGATCGATGTCCGTCATGTCCGTACGGTCCTCACGCTCGCCGAGGAGCTGCACTTCGGCCGCGCCGCGCGCCGGCTTCACGTCGTGCAGTCCGCGGTTAGTCAGACGCTGCGCGCGATCGAGGACGAGCTCGGCGTGGCCCTGTTCACGCGGACGCGGCGCAGCGTCGCCCTGACGGCCGCCGGCGAGGCGTTCTGCGCCCACGCTCGCCGCGCGCTCACCGATCTCGAGGACGCCCGCCGTGCCGCGCGCCACGCCGCGGATGGGCTGACCGGGCGGCTGGTGCTGCGCTTCACGCTGATGACGGCGCTGACGGTCGTCCCGCGCGCGCTGGCCAGGTTCCGGCGCGAGGCGCCCGGCGTGGCGGTCGAGATCCATCAGCAGGGGACCGCCGCGCAGCTCGACGAGCTCCACGCCGGGCGAGCCGACGGCGGCTTCGTGACCTACCTCCACGCCATCGACGAGCCGCTGGCGCTGGCCTGCGTCCGGCGCGAGCCCCTGATGGCGCTATTGCCCGCGCGCCACCCGCTCGCGCGGCGCCGCGAGGTCCGCCTAGCCGACCTGGCCACGCAGCCGCTGATCGCGCTCGACCGCCGGGCCGAGCCGCGCATCTGGGATGACTTCCGAGCCGGCTGTCAGCACGCCGGGTTCGCGCCCGAGATCGCGTTCGAGGTCGACCAAACCGAGACGCTGCTCGCGTTCGTGGCCGCAGGACTCGGGATCTCGTTCGCGCCCGACCATATCGGGATGTTGCGCTTCCCGGGTGTCGTGCGGCGGCCGGTGACGCCGCGGATCCCGAGCGGCACGTGCATGGTCTGGAACCGCGAGCGGCTGTCGCCCGCGGCCGCTCGCTTCCTCAACCTCGTCCGCGCGATGGCGTGAGTGGGCTCAGAAGCCGAACTGGCCCGCACGACCCGACGCGGCAAGCTGGTCCAGCGAGACCGTGCCGCGCTCGCTCCGCGGGGAGCGAGAGCTTGACGTCGAGCAGGGCGATCGCGGCCCCGATCGCGAGCGCGGAGGTATTGCCCCACCGCGATCTCGACGGTGGCTGTGGTGGTTCGCACGGACGCGCTCTCGACGCGCATGTTCGCGGGCAACGTCGACGGTGCCCACCTGTGAGGCTCCCGGCGGCTGTGCGCCGGGTCAATCGCGCGCCAGCAGCTCGGCGACCTTGGCCAGCAACGCTTCGCTCGTGAACGGCTTGTCGAGGAAGTCGACCGGATCGCCTTCACGCTCGGCAATGGCGAGTGCCTCACCAGGGTAGCCGGACATGAGCAGGAACCGACTGCGCGGCCAGCGTTGCCGGACCGCCTCTCGCAACATCATGCCGGTACCGCCCGGCATGATCTGGTCCGAGACCACGAGATCGAACTCGCCGCTCTCGGCGAGCGCCTGCGTTAGCCCCGCTACCGCGACAGCGTGATAGCCACTGCGCTCGAGCATGCGGCGGGTCGCGTCGCGCACGAGCGCGTCATCGTCCACTACGAGGACCCGATGCCCGTCGCCGAGGCGGGGGCCTGCCACCGCCTCCTCCGTCGGTCGGATCGGGCGCTCCTCTCCCCCTGGAAGCACGACGGTGAAGGTCGCCCCGTTGCCGGGCGCGGACACGACATCGATGGACCCGCCATGACCGCGCACGATCCCGTAGACCGTGGCCAGCCCGAGCCCCGTGCCCTTTCCGGTCTCCTTGGTGGTGAAGAACGGTTCGAAGATGCGCGCACGTACCGCCTCGGTCATTCCGTGCCCGGTGTCTCGTACGCTGACGCCGACGAAGCGGTGCAGCCGCCCGTCCGCGGCGGCGCGCTCGACGGGCGAGGTCTCGATCGAGATGCGACCGCCATCGGGCATCGCGTCGCGCGCGTTCAAGACCAGGTTCAGAATGATCTGATCGAACTGCCCACGATCCATGTGCAGCGCCGGCAGGTTTGGGTGCAATCCGGTCACGAGCTCGACGTGCTCGCCGATCAGCCGACCCAGCAGCTTCTGGGTCGCGATGATCGCGTCGTTGGGCGAGAACCACGTCGTGCGCTTCGGCTCGGTCTTGGAGAATCCAAGCAGCTGGTTGGCTAGCTCGGCCGCGCGCGTGGAGGCGTCGAGGACCGCACCGAGATCATCGCGCCACCGACTGTTCGCGGGGAGCTCGTCACGCACGAACTGGGTGTAGATGCTGATCACGCTGAGCAGGTTGTTGAAGTCGTGCGCGATCCCACCGGCGAGTCGCCCGAGCGATTCCATGCGCTGCGCGGCGCTCACTTGCAATTCGAGCTGACGACGCACGGTGATGTCGAGCGCCGTCAGCACCGTCGAGAGGAGGTCTTCTCCTTGACCGGGCGAGCGGAGATTGAACAGCACGTGGCGACGCTGTCCATCGATGGTGACTAGCTCGACCTCGTACTCGGTAGCATGACCTCCGCGGGTGAGCTGGGCCAGCACCGACGGGACGCGCTCGTCCGGCACCGCGGCGATCAGCGCGGGGAACCGTTCCGCTACGTGGTCGCGGCGTTCAGCGCCGACGATGCGTGCCGCCTCCTCGTTGGCGTCGCGGACCCGGATGCGCGCGAGCAGCGTCCTCGCGACCACCGGGTCGGCGAGCGCGACGTCCAGGCCTCCAGCCGCACCGCCCCGGAGCTCGAGCTGGAGCATGAGCTCGGTCAGGTCGAGCTCGAAGATGCCGATCCCCGCGGTCTCGAAGATGTCGCGATATCGGCCCTGCTCGCGGCGGAGCGCTTCTTCAGACGCGGCGCGATGGCGACGATTCTCTGCTTCGCGCAGCTCGCGCCGGGCCGCGGGGCCCAGCCGCGCGAGGTGATCCTTGGGCACATAATCGCGGGCACCCGCGCGCATGGCCTCGACAGCGATCACCTCGCCGATCACCCCCGACACGAACAAGAACGGGGTGTCGATGCCCCTCGACAGCACGATATCCAGCGCCTCGCTGCCGCTGAAGCCGGGCATCGAGTAATCCGAGATGATCACGTCCCACGGCTGGTCGAGGGCGGCGGTGAGCGCGGCGCGGCTAGCTACCCGCGCGTGATGCACGTCGAACCCCGAGGTCGAGAGCGCGTCGAGGATAAGCTCGGCATCGAGCTCCGAGTCCTCCACCAACAACGCGCGCAACGGAGTGCCCATCGCAGGGTGAATGCTAGGCCGTTTAGCAGCTCTGCGGCAGCGAGGCCTATGATAATTTCAACGGTCATGGGACTTCTCCGCCGCGTGCATGCGTGCGCGTTGGTTGTCACGCTGGGGGGATCCAGGGTCGCCACCGCCGAGCCCACACCCGACGCGCAGCCCGCTCTCGACGCGCAGCCCGCCCTCGGCGCGCAGCCCATGCCCGACGCGCAGCCCGCACCCGACGCACAGGCCCCTGCCGCGTCACCTACGGAGCTCGGACCGCCTGGTGCGCTCGCTGCACCAACCACCGGGCACGATGTTTCCGACACGGGCACCGTGCTGCCGCCGGTGGAGATCCACGGGTTCGCGAGCCAGGGGTTCTTGTTCACCACCAAGAACGACTATCTGGCCCACACCCAACGCGGCAGCCTCGAGTTCTCCGAAGCGGGGATCAACGTCAGCAAGTCTCTCGGCGAGCGGCTGCGCACCGGACTGCAGCTGTTCGCACGCGACCTGGGCCCGATCGGCGACTTCGAGGTCAAGCTCGACTGGTTTTACGTCGACTACCGGTGGCGCGACTGGCTCGGGGTTCGGATCGGGCGGGTCAAGCTGCCGTTCGGCCTCTACAACGACACCTACGACATCGACGCGGCGCACACGTTTGCGCTGCTCCCCCAAGCCGTCTACCCGGCGACCAGCCGCGAGTTCCTGCTCGCGCAGTCGGGTGGCGAGCTGTACGGATACCGCGACCTCGGCGGCCTAGGCGCGCTCGACTACCGGTTCTATGGCGGGACGATCTTCCAGGAGGTTCGATCGTCGCCGGGCAGCTCGATCGAGGTCGCCGAGCTGATCGTTCCCTACCTGGCGGGTGGCCGGCTCATGTGGGAGCCGCCCGTCGAACAGCTCCGGCTTGGCGTCACGGTGCAGGCGCAGCGGGTCGAGAGCGAGCTTCTCGTCAACCTCGGCCCGATGTCGACCCGCGTCGACGTCGACCAGTCCGTCGTGCAGTGGGTGGCATCGCTCGAGTACATCCGCGATGACCTGATGGTGGCTGGCGAGTACGGCCGTTGGTACACGGATCTCGAGAGCAGCGATCCGATGCTCCATCCGAACGGCTCGACCACGAGCGAACGTGGCTACGCGATGGCGACCTATCGCGTGCGGCCATGGTTGCAGCCGGGTGCCTACTACTCGATCTTTTACCGCGACATCGCCCAGCGCGAGGGCGACGACGCCAAGCAGCACGACATGGCCGCGACGCTGCGGTTCGATCTCACGCCGAACTGGCTCCTCAAGCTGGAGGGCCACTACATGCGTGGCACCGCCGCGCTGTCGTCCTCGCTGAACGGCGGAGTTCCGCGTAGCGAGCTGGCGCCTCGCTGGGGCCTCCTGGCCGCGAAGGTCACCGCGTACTTCTGATGCCGGGCGTCATGCGCATCGTGATCCTCTTCTTGCTCGCCCTCGTGGCTGCCACCAGGCTCGCGGCTGCCGAGAGCGATCCACCGCGGGTGCGTGTCATCGTCCACCCGCGGACCCAGGTATCGGTGCTCGATCGCAAGTACGTAGCAGATGCCTTCCTCAAGAAGCGGTCGCGGTGGGACGACGATCGCGCGATCCTGCCCGTCGATCAGGCCCCGCGCTCGGCCCTGCGCGAGCATTTCTCCCGCCAACTGTTGGGCCGCCCGACGGAGGCGGTTCGCCGGTACTGGAGCCAGCTCGTGTTCTCGGGACGCGGCCTCCCTCCGCCCGAGCTGCGCAGCGATGAGGCGGTGGTGAACTACGTGAAGAGCCACCCTGGCGCGATCGGCTACGTGTCGGCAAATGCCAATGTGGACGGCGTGAGGGTGGTCGAGGTTCGTTGATCGCATGCGCCTGACGTTCCGCGCCAAGCTGATCACCATGGTGGCGATCGACGCGCTCGCCTTGTTAGCGCTGATCGTGTCCAACGCCCTGATCGATCGGCACGTCGACGAACAGCTCGCGGAGATCCGCGAACGCTCCCTGCCACGCATCGGTCTGACCGAGCGGCTGGAGGCCTCGTTCGAGCGGCTCACCCGGTCCTTCCAGGATGCTGTTGCAGCCGCCGAACCAGAGCTCATCCGCGAGTCAGCGCGCTACCACCAAGAGCTCCTCGCCCAGCTCGACACGGCCGCGTACGTCGTGACGCCGGCGGATCAGGTACACCTGCGCCAATCGCTCGCGGCCTATGTCGAGACCGCGACCGCGGTTGCGGAGGGCTTGATCGCCGGCGCGGGTGGCGAAGAGCAGGTGGCCATCATGCAACGGCTGCAGGCCCGCCAGTCCGACGTGCTCGCCCTGCTCCGCAGGGTCAGCAGCTTCGATGAAGCCGAGCTCGATTCGGCGTTCGCGTCGATCGCTTCGGTGCGACGGACCGGCGCACGCACGGGCTTGGTGGTCAGCGCCGGCTGCCTGGTGATCATCCTCGGCCTCTCGATCTGGATCGGGCGAGACCTGGTGCGCCGCGTCGCGCTGGTGGTCGACGGCCTGCAGCGATTCGGCGCAGGGCAGTTCTCGCCGCCGATCCCGCCGGCCGGCGAAGACGAGCTGGGTGCGGTTGCGCGCTGCGCCAACGACATGGCGGCGGGGCTGCAGCGCCTCGATGCCGAGACACGCGCACTGCTCGTCCAGACCCAGCACCAAGCCGCCGAGCTACGCGCCGCCAACCGCGAGCTCGATGCCTTCGCGTACTCGGTGTCGCACGATCTGAAGGCCCCGCTGCGTGCGATCGACGGCTTCAGCGAGATCCTCGTGCGCGATCTCGGCCCTCGGCTGGACGATAAGGCACGCGAGCACCTGGGCCGGGTGCGCAAGGCCAGCCAGCGCATGGGCGCGCTGATCGAGGACCTGCTGCTCTTGTCGCGCGTGAGCCGAGCCGAGCTCCGCCGCGATCGGGTGGACCTGTCGGCCCTCGCGGCCGACACGATTTCCGAGCTGCGCCGGCGGGATCCCGACCGGGAGGTGGAGGTCCAGATCGCGAGCGGTCTCGTCACCCACGGCGACGCGCGCCTGCTGCGGATCGTGCTGGAGAACCTCCTCGGCAACAGCTGGAAGTTCACGCGCCGCGCGGCACAGCCGCGAATCACGCTCGGGCGCATGGTCCGCGAGGGGCGCGAGACCTTTTTCGTCACGGACAACGGCGCCGGGTTCGACATGACCTATGTCGACAAGCTGTTCGCGCCCTTCCAACGCCTCCATTCCAGCGACGAGTTCGAGGGCTCGGGCATCGGCCTTGCAACCGTGCAGCGAGTGATCGCACGCCACGGGGGAAGGGTCGCCGCCGAGAGCGAGGTCGGCAAAGGAACCACGCTCTACTTCACGATCGACGAGGTCGCACATGAAGCCTGACGCCAAGCGCATCCTGCTGGTCGATGACAACCCGGATGACGTCGAGCTCACGCTGCGCGCCTTCGAGCACGCGGGGCTGGGCAGCCGGGTGGTGGTCGCCCGAGATGGGGTGGACGCGCTCGACCATCTGTTCGGAGTAGCCGGCGCGCCGCCGCCCGCCTTGCCGGAGCTCGTGTTGCTAGACCTCAAGCTGCCCAAGCTCGACGGCCTCGAGGTGCTTCGCCGGATCCGCGCGCACACCCGTACACGCTTCCTGCCCGTCGTCGTGCTGACCTCGTCGTCGGAGCAGATCGATTTGACCACCAGCTACGACCTCGGCGCGAACAGCTTCGTCCAGAAACCCGTTAGCTTCGTCGAGTTCCTCGACGCTGCCCGCCAGCTCGGAATGTACTGGCTGATGCTCAACCGGACCCCGGCGGCGTAGCCGCCCCACCGCCGAAGTGACAGATGACGAGCACGACGAGTGAGCCCGCGGCCTCCGGCGTCCACGACGATGACGACGACGGCACGTCCCTGGTCACGGAGGCCAGGTCGCGGCGACCTTCACCTGGGCCACCACCGCGCCGATCCTGGTCGGCGATCTCGCGGAACGGCGCGAGCGATCACTCGACGTCGCCGTGCGCGTGATGCAGGCCGCGCAACCGCGCGATCGCGTCACCGACGTCGGCATACCGCCGCGCGCGATCGGAGCCGCTCGTGGTGGCGGCCAGCGCGAGGTACGCGCGTACCGCGTCCTCGCGCAGGCTGCGAACCTCGTGCGCCGCGGGCGGCGGATCTCCGTGCTCGAGCACCGACACGACCGTGCGCTCGATGCGGTCGAGGGCGAGCGCCAGCTGCTGCTCCGCCTCGTCGCGGTCGAGGGTGTGCGCAGCGTCGAACGGGGTCGGGCGCGGCGCCGCGACGGCGACCGGCGCGGGGGCCAGCGCTGGGGCTGATGCCGGCGCGTGCTGCGCGCGCGCGGCGCGTGCCGGAGCATGCTCCAGCGCCGGGCTGGCGCCGTGCGAGAGGGACAACAGCGCGACCGCCGCCGTGACGAGGCCGGCGATCGAGACGAGCAGGGTGACGTTGCGCTTCATCGGCCGACTCCTCAACGGGTGATGATGCTCTTGATGCCTTCGAGCGCCGGCGCGACGGCCGCGGTGCCGGCGAGCGCCACGAATCCGACCCAGTCCTTCGGATCGAGCTGGTTCTCGACGAGAACGCTGGTGAAGTACACCGGCCGGCCGAGGTCGTTCTTGCTCACGTGGAAGTGCAGGTGCGGACCGGTCGAGCGGCCCGAGTTGCCCACGAGGCCGATGACGTCGCCCTGCTTGATCACGACCTGGTCCGCCGGAGCGAGATCCGCGTCGCACGTGGTGTCCGCCGGGCCGCCCCACACACCACCGTCGGGATCGTACTCGGTGCACGTGTTCGGACACACCGCGACCGTCCCGGGCTGCATGTGCGCGTACAGCGCGATGCTGCCGTCCGCGTGCTGCACGCGCACCATGTTGCCGCCCGACGGCATCTTGTTCGCCGGATCCTCGAACGCGTCTTTCGCCGGCGGCGACTGGTTCTCCGACGCTGTGTTCCAGCACCCGATGACCGTGCCGCCGAGCGCCGCGATCACCTTGCGACCATAGATGATCCGCTTGCTGTTGAGCGTGTCGGTGTTCGCGTCGTAGCCCCAGCGCTGGTCGGTCCACACCTGGTTCTGCGCGCTCCAGCGGTGCATGCCGATGTCGTAGGCGTAGCGTTGGCTGGCGGCGCCGCGATGATCGTCACGCAGGCGGTGGTGCTGAGTGGCGACCCAGACCTCGTTCTCGCCCGGGTCCGCGAGCGGGAACGCGACCACGAGCGGGTCCTCCTTCACGGTGGGTGTCACGGTGTACGGCAGGATCCATTCGTTGATGTAAAGGTCGAGCTTCGCGTGGGTCGGGAACGACGCGATCTCGCGGTCGTCCGGCCAGCGCACGCGCTGCGTCTTGCCCGGGTCGATGACGCCGCGCCAGTCGAGGCGACCGTCCTTGCGAAACCGGGTCACCTGCACGTCGCCGGACTCGTCGCCGACGGCGAGGAAGCGCCCGGCCGCGTCCACGGCGAAGTCGAACACACGCGGCGACTCGGCCGCGTCCTGGCGGTTGGTCATCGTCTGCAGCGGATTGCCGTCGGCGTCGAAGCGGAGGAAACCCACGTGCGCGTGGCCGGGCACCGCCACCTGTGCGCCGACCGCGATCTCGCCCGGCGTCACGACCATGCCGCGACCGTGCACCGGCATCAGGTCGATCGATGCGACCCGATACCCGAGGTTGGCGAACGCGCCGTCGAGCTTGCCGCTCTGCTGCAGGCGCGTGAGCCCGACCCACGGCGCCTTGCTGCCCTGCTCCATCCGAGTGGCGCCGATGATGATCCCGTCGGCATCGTCGAACCCGATCGCGAACGGGTGATCGGCGAGGCTGTTGGGCCATGCCGGCGAGGCGACGCCGCCGGTGCCGAAGCTGCCGTCGAGACTACCCGTCCAGCGATATCGGCGCAGCTCGGTGCTGCACGCCAACCCGGCGTCACCGCACGCGTCGCCTACCGCCTCGAGCACGTAGAGCGCGGGGAACGTCTCGCCCGGCTTCGCGTGCAGTCCGAGCGCCACCGGGGTGTGGGGCGTCGCCGCGTCCAGGAGCCAGACGATCCCGGCGCCGCCAAACGCGGGGTCGGGCGAGCCGTCCGCGAGGAAGCGGGCGAGGAAGCGGCGCGGCTTGCCCGCCTTGACCGCAGTGCCAGCCGCGATCACCCAGGTGGAGCCGTTGTGCGTGAACGTGGCGACCTCGAGGATCGCCGGGGACTCGTGGAACGGGAGGGCGAGCTCGACGATGCCGTCGCCGCCGAACGCGGGATCGAGCTGGAGGTCGTCGCCACCGGTCTGGTACTTCACCAACACCGCCCGCTGCGCGAGCGGGTCGAAGATGCCGCGCTGCCCGCCGACGATCACCGGCTGCGGATCACTGTCGTCGAACCCGGTCACCGCGTAGGCCCGGCCGACGAACGGCATCGCCTCGGCGTCGACGGCAGCGTGCGGATCGGAGTTGCGGCTCACGTAGAACTGCAGGTCGCCGCCGGCGAGGCCGGTGCCGGCGAGCACGTAGTCGCCATCGCCATCGTTCAGCGGCGCCACGGCCGCCGCGACGGTGAACGCGGAGTCGCTCGACGAGACGATCGCGTTGCCGGCCGGGGCGAACGCGTCGTCCACATCCATGACGTCGCCGATGTCGACGCCCTCGAACCAGCGGCCGTTCATCGGCTGCTGCTGGCCGAGGTACTTGGTGAACACGCGATCGATCTCGATCGTCTCGGTGCCTTTGTTGTCGATGACGAGGTCGAAGTTGACCAGCCCGGTGTCTACCGGGATGCCCACGCCGACCCCGGAGGTCGACTCCTCGTCGCGGAACATCGCCCGGCGAACCCGCTCGATCCGGACTGCGGGAGCGCTCGTCGTGCCGATGTTCTCGTCGATCGCGATCTCGACGGCCGGTGGCGTATGGGTGGGCCCGGTGCCCGCGGTGCTGGTGCCCCGGGCCAGGCCGGATCGTTGTTCGATGGATAGCGTGCCGCACAGCGCGAGCACGCTGGCCCACAAGGAGAGCGTCTGGACGGTGGTGGGAGGGCTCATGCGTGGGTAGAGACCTCACTCACTGGATGTGATCACTTTCCTTTCGAGAACCAGCAGCGTGGCCGGGCGCCAGGTACGCAAGATTTGCCGGCCGAGGCACGGCGCGCGCGAACGGTGCGCGGAGGGGACGGGCGCGGTGCCCCGAGCGCCACGAGGACGCCGCTTCGCCCACGCCGAGCCACCCGTGGGGGACGCGCTGGCGCGAGGGTTGCTGTAACAGGGAGCATGTCGCGATCGTTGGTCCTCGTTGTCCTCGGTGGGTGTGCCCTGGCTGCAGGGTGTGACCAGACCGCAATCGGCGAACCGAAGCTCGCGGAGAAGATCAAGGCTGCGCAAGCGCGCATGCACCAGCGGTACGCGGCGAGCCAGGAGGTCCTACGTGCGATCACGTTCGGCGAGCTCGCCGCGGCACAGAAAGCGGCGGGCACGATCGCCGAGCTCGAGGAGCCGTCGGTGCTCGCGCAGTGGAAGCCATACCTCGCAGCCGTGCGCACGGCCGCGACCGAAATCGTCGACGCCCCGGACATCTCGGCTGCCGCGCGGGGGCTCGCGACGCTCGGCAACAGCTGCGCACGCTGTCACGACGCGGCCCACGCGCGGATCGTGCTTCGGTCTCCCCCCGCGCCGCGCGGTGACGGCAAGGTCGCCGGGGAGATGGCGTCGCACGCGTGGTCCACTGCGCGGATGTGGGACGGCCTGATCGCGTCCGCACCGGCGCCGTGGATGGAAGGAGCGAAGACGCTCGAACACGCGAAGCTGACGATCGTCGCAGAGGGCGGTCCATTCGCGACGGGCATCTCGGACGACATCGCGCGCGTACGGTTGTATGCGTCGCGGGCGCAACGGGCGACCACGCGCGACGAGCGCGCCCGCGTGTTCGGCGAGCTCCTCCAGAACTGTGCGGGCTGCCACGCGACGATCCGCGGCCCGTGACCGTTGCGCTATGACCTCGACGATCACGCCGCGCAGCTCCTGGCCCGGGAACGCGCTCGCGCGCGCGACGGCCGATGTCACGCTCGTGCCCCAGTTACGTTCGGCCGCGGCAGCAGCGATCGCATGATCGTCGAGGTGGGCTGGCATCAGGACTTCTCGCCGGGGCCTGACGCGCATGTCGCGGCCGGCCACAGGTGTCGGCGGACCAGGGAGGTGATCTCAGCTACTTCGCGCGAGGCATACGCCTTGCGTTGGGGGCGCGCATGTACGTACCTCTGCGGGCTTCGTTTGGTAGCAACGTCATCGGCCTCGGCGCGCTGGTACTCGCCTCGATGGCCTCGGGGTGTGGCGACGCTGGCAATGACGGTGGCGGCGCCGACGGAGGCACCGGCGCCGCTTGCGCCGAGCAACAAGCCGAGACCGACGACGGCGTTGCCCTCACGGGTTGCACGAGGTTGTTCGACGCGCCGCCCTACATCCGACTTCCCGCCGATTCCGCCTCGCACGCATACGTCGGCATCCAGGACGGCAAGCTGGTTTCGCGGACCACCACCTACGCGGACGCGGCCACGGTCCTCCTCCAAGCCGAGAGCGAACGCTACGGGCACCTCATCTACCGCGCGACGCTGACCGGCGGCATACCGACGAAGCTCGAGCCCGCTGTGCGGATCGATGATCGCGCGATGCAGCAGCTCCTCGCCGGCCGCGTGCTCGAGGGCACCGTCTCGCCCCGCAACCCTGGCGACGAGGAACGCCCCTTCGCCTTCGACCAGATCGACAAGCCGATCCGCGTCGAGCTCGATGCCGCGCCGTCCACGACTGCGCACGACGAGGCCGTTGGCTATCCCCGCTTTTCCGTTGGCGGCCGAATCGCCAACGCGACGCACGCTGTGCAGGGCGCCGATGGGACCTGCTTGCCCGCGCTGTCGGGCCTGGGCGACGCGAATCCGCTGCTTAACGCTGCGGACGACCGCGTCTTCGTCCTCCGCCATCCCAACATGCACGGCGCCTTCGATGACGTCTTCACCTTCGACTGGCCGGCTGGCGTGGTCGCGGGAAACAACATGGGGCCGGGCTTGTTCGTCTCGACGATCGCGCTCGCCGGAATGACGGCCTTCGCGCCCACCGCTGCGGATTCGACGCCGCACGGCACCCCGTGGGGTGGGCCGAGCACGACCCTGTCCGTCGTGACCGGTGGCGGCGCCACCTGTACGCCCTGAGACGTGCTGCCGCGCGGTGTGCTAGGCGCTGTAAGGCGTGGCGTACACGAGGTTGTCCAGCGTCTGATCCCAGTACGCGATGTGCACGCCGTCGTACCCGAACCAGACCTCCGACAACGATCCCACGCCGCCTTTCATCGCGGTCCACGTGGCGCTGGTTGAGGGTCGTCGCGTTCGTCAGCCTCTGAGCGCGAACGTCTCCGTGTACTCCGCGCGGATCTCCCCCGTGGCGGGATCGAGCAGCCAGCTCATCGCCAGCCGACGCGGCACGGCGATCCGCTCGACGGTGCGGTAGGTGCCGAACACGTGATCCCAGAGCGGAGAGGTCACGCCGAAGTTGGCCCGCCCGTCGACGAAGTGGTGGTGGAAGTGATGCCTGCGCGCCCAGCGGCCATACCAGCCGGTCCCGGGGTGCGTGTGATCGCGGCGGTGGTGCCACTCGTAGAGGCCGTAGCACCCGAGGAGGCCAGCGACATAGGCGAGTCCAGGACCGGCGCCGACGAGTGGGACCGCCACGGCCAGGATCACCCCACCCACCAGCGCGCTGGCCAGCACCTTGGCGCCCGTCGGCGCGAAGTAGTCGCCCTCGACGTGGTGGCGCAGGTGCTCCTTGCCGAACGGCGTGCGCCGGAACCTGCGGTGATGGCCGCCCCAGCGGTGGATGACGTACTCGAGCAGCGTCCACGACATGACGCCGATCGCGACGGCGGCGACGACGGCGATCACAACGGTGCTCCGGGCACGGGAGCGTCGGCGAGCTGCGTGGCGCGCGCGATCGCCTCGTCGACGGCGCGCTTCGTCGCTCCCCAGCCGATGAGGAGGCCGCGCAGCCCACGCGTGGCCAGGCGATCGACGTCGAGGATCGAGGGCGCGTAGCGCGCCTGCTTGCGCATCAGCAAGACGCCCTGGAGCAGCGCGAACGCGCACAGGGTTCGCTCCGACACATCGCCCCGCTCGAGGGCGCCGCCCTCCGTCGCGGTCGCAAGCGCCTCGCCGAGCGGCTGGAGCGCGGCGAGCATGACGCGCACCACGGGCTCGGCATGGGCGGGAGCCTCGAGCACGACCTTCGGCGCCGCCAGGGTCATCGCCAGCATGCCGAACCGGTGGGGCTCTCGATGCGCAAAAGCGCGATAGGCGTCGGCGAGCACGAACACGCGCACGAGCGGCGAGGTGCGGGGCGGCAGCGTCCCGACGGCGGCAACGAGGGCGGAGCGCAGGCCCTCGAGCGTGCGCTCGACCAGCCGCGACAGCAGCGCGTCCTTCGACGGGAAGTAGCGGTACAGCGCACCGGGGGTGAAGTCGACGCCCGCCGCGAGCTTCGCCATCGACATCGACTCGAGCCCGCCGTCGGCGATCAGGTCGAGCGCGACCTCGAGGATCCGCTCCACGTTGGCGTCGTGGCGCCGCGCCCGCGGTGTTCTTGCCGATTCGCGAATCACTTTTATTTATTAAACGTCGTTTACACTTCTGTCAAGGGAAGAACTGACCGCACCGGGCTCCCGCTCACGGTGTCGACAGCTCGACGTCGAGCCCGCGGCCGTCATCGTCGCCGCGCGCGATCGCGCCGCGCGCGAACTGCTGTGCCGATACGGCGCGCGACCCGGCGCTTGTTTCCCGTGCGCATAGCGAGGCGTCGGAGTGCGGACGCTCGTGCAGCCGCTGCGGAGCTACGAGCGCTTCGCGATCACGTGCTCTTGGTGATCGCGCGACGCGCGGACTCGCCCAAGCTGATCGCGCGTCGCCGAGGCGGAGTGTGAGGACGTCACGACCTCGATGCACGCGCTTGACGCTATTCGGCCGGGTCCGAGGCCGGACCATAGTCGGCGTACGTTGGGCAGATCCGCAGCGCGGCGCGGAAGCGCCGGTTGCCCTCGAAGCGGAGGTCGAGGCCGACCTCGATGTAACCACCGCGACCGTCGCGACTGCGCGCCGACTCGTCGTTGACGCCCAGACGCGCGAGGGGGAGCCTGTGGAAGCGGACCTCGCCGTCCTCGAAGCGGTAGCGCGCGTTCGTGGGTGCGCCCAGCGAGTAGCTCACCGTGTTCACGTTCTCGCGTCCTCCCGTGTGGTAGGGGTCGACGAGGTCGGTGATCGGATCGTGTCCGACCGGCGCGCCTTGGTAGGCGATCTGCAGCGACTCGTCGGCGCCCTCGCGGCATAACAAGTCGAAGGCTGCCGGAGGAGGGTCCGGCAGCGCCTGTTCGATCGCATAGCGGCCTTCGAGGCGTAACCAGCATCCGTAGGGGCTGAAGCCGAGCGTGCTCGCCGGATCCACCTCGACGACGAGGACCGCCTCGTCGCAGCACGTCGGGCAAGGCGCCGCTGGCGACGGCGGCGGGGGAGGCGACGGCGGAGGCGGCGCCTTCACGCGCGGCGACGTCGAGCACGTCGTCAGGACGGCCAGCAGCCAGCCCCACCTCATCGGGTGCGTTGGGAGCACCCCACAAGCGTAACAGCCCCGGGGGTGGGAACCACTCGACGCCGAGGTCGAGCTCGGCGCCCCTCCTAGAGTTCTAAAGCGCACGCGACTCGCCTGCCCCGCTATGATGCGGGCGCATGCGCGTCCTCTCGATTCTCGTGATCGCGGCGTGTGGGAGTCCCCCCCCGCCGCCTGTTGCCACGCCGGCGCCGTCCGTTCCGACGGCGCCGCTCGTCGCGCCGTCCGTGCCCCCGGCGGTCGCTGCGGTGCCGCCACCGGTCGCCCACCCGAGCCTCGCGCGCACCGACGAGATCGTCGCGGCGAAGAGCACCGCCTGCATCGTCGCGGCGAACCGCAAGGGACGGTGGCTGCACCGGATCGTCGCTGACGCTCCACCGGTCGGCGTGCTGCGGATCGCGAGCTTCGCGGACGCGACAGTCGATGCGGGACTGCGCGACGACGGTCACCGATGGGCGGCGTGGTCCGATGCGGCCTCCGAGCTCGCCGAGCTCGGCGACATCGACGGCGCGCGCCTCGCGTACAAGCGCGCCGAGGAGCTGCGCTCGGCGAAGCGGCTCGATCGCAAGCCACCGGGCAACCGCGTGAGGCTGCTCATCGGCGAGCCCGTCGACGAGGCCGTGCCCTTCGAGATCCAGGACGTGCCGGCCCTCGTGCACGCCGGCAAGCGGGCGAAGGCACAGGAGGTTCTCGCGGCCTTCGAGGCGAAGGCCAAGCCCGACGAGATCCGGCCGTATCAGATCGTCCCCGCGTACGTTGCGCTCGATCTCACGAGCAAGCTGCCTGCGCTCGCCGCGCAGCGCGTATCCGACAGCCTCGACATTCACCAGCTGTGGGCTCGCGAGGCGATGCGCCAGCGCAAAGGCGTGACGGAGGCGCTGGCCGCACTTTCGCGTGCGCGCGCCGCGAACCCGTCCCACGACAAGTTCGTCGTGTCCGATGTCGTCGCGCCTGCGAATGCGCTCGGTTTCAGTGCGGAGCTGGCACCGCTGCGTCGCGAGCTGCGGATCACGGCGGAGAATCCGGGCCCGGGAGCGTCGCTGGTCGCGAGCACCCTCATCGAGCTGCACTACGCGGCGCTCGTCGCTGGTGATCGCGAGGAGGTCGCGCGTCTCGCACCGATCCTCGCGAAGATGGAGCCGCGGATCGCCGACTCGGTGCCCGCGCTCGCCGCGATCTGGAGCGGCGACCTCGACGCCGCGCTCGCGGCCGTCGTGAACTATCCGCACGAGGCGGCGCGGCCGAACCTGTACGCCCTCCTGTGGGCGCGTCACGTCGATGCCGGCTTCGCTCCAGGGTTCGAGGAGCGTCTCGCGGCCGCGGCGTGCGGCGCGAAGTAGAGCTCCGCGCGCGCCCCACGCGCCGCGCCCGCGCTCACGTTCGATGTTCCGAACAGCGCGGCGAGCACGGGCCACCCGACACCCGCCCGTCGCCCACCGGGTCACCGCGATCACCGTCGCGAACGAAGCTGCGATCAGGATCAAACCGAGCGAGGCCGCGATCCTTGTCGGGCTCGACGCACAGGAGCGCATTCCACCCGGCGTGGAGGAACGCGGATCGCAGCACCAGCGCGACGACCGCGGGCGGCCTCAGGCCCATTGGCTCAGCACGCGTCTTGCGCGAGGGGGGCACCCGACGCATCTTTGATGCACAAGATGGACATCCACAACGTCGGAGGGACGCCTGGTGGGACGAAGACGTTCCTGGTCGGGATCGTGATGCTCGTCGTCGGCGGCTACCTGCTGTTCAACCAGGTGCAGGTCCACGGCGGCTACTGGCGAGTGAACTGGTTCGGCACCGGCTACGGGGCGAGCTTCGGCATCACGCTGATCCCGCTCTTGTTCGGCGTCGGGATCCTGTTCGCGAATGGCAAGTCGCTCGTAGGCAAAGCGCTCACCGCCGGCGGGCTCCTCATCATCTTCGTCGGGATCATCGCCAACCTCGACATTCACTTCCGGCAGACCTCGCTGTGGAACACGCTGACGATGCTCGTCCTCATCGTCGGTGGTATCGGCCTCATCGCCCGCTCGGTGATGCCGATGACGAAGGAGCCGGCGCCCCGCGGCGATCCGGACGCCGGCGACCGCCGCTAAATTCGGCTACGAAGCGGAAGCGAACGGCCTGGTGAGCTCGAGCGCGACCTCGCGATCGAGGCGCGGGTGAGGCGACGCAGGCCAAGGGCGAGGTTCGCGCCAAACGAGGTGCTTCGCGTTCCGGAGGCGTCCGCGATCCGGTTGCTTCGGGCCGACAACTGCGATCAGGAGAACGGCAGTTCGGTGCGCAAGCGCGCTCCGCATCCGGCGCATGTGGGGGGCTCGTCGCCGATCACCACGAACGGCCCATCGATCTTGACCGCGTAGCGCTGACCGGCGAGCCTCTCCTCGAGCATCGCGACGCGCTGCTGGACGTTGAGCAGACACGCGGGGAGTGGCGAGGAGTCCCTTCATTCTCCTGCGACAGCCTGAACGCCCGCCTCGTTGCATGCGATTCGAGGCTGCCGTGATCGCGGGCGTGACAAGCGCTTCGCGAAGGCCGAGCTCGCCCGGCGCCGGGTCACCGCCAAGCGCGCTGGTCGAGAGCAGGTCGAGAGCAGGTCGAGATAGCGGGCGATGGTGTCGGCGACGAGGGGCGTTGGCACGTGCGCGTCCCTAGGTTACAAGAATGGTTATGTCCAATCCGGTCTTCGATGACGACAAGGCCACGTTCGAGGTCGTTATGAATCACGAGGAACAGTACTCAATCTGGCCCGCGGACCGCGAGGTTCCAGCCGGGTGGCGCACCGTCGGCAAGAAGGGCAAGAAGGCCGAGTGCCTGGCCTATATCAACGAGGTGTGGACGGATATGCGTCCGGCGAGCGTGCGCAAGAAAATGGGCAGCTAGCCGGCGACGGCTTTTGGGGGCGCGTCTCCCAGCTCGACCAATCGAGGGTGAGCAGGATGCACGCGCAACCAAGGGCGCTCGCGTGCGAGAATCGGCGGATGTCGGGAGACGAAGCTGGCTTCCGCGAGCGCCTCGGTGAAGCGCGCGATCACTACGCGGCGCAGGACGTCATCGCCGAGGAGCTACGCCGCCGGGGCCCCGAGCCCGTAGCGCGCGAGGTGCTCGACATCCTCCGCGCCGCCGACACACCGGCGGCGCTCCGCACCAGCGCGCTCTGGATCGTGTTCTCGCTCGCCGACGAGATCTCGGACGGACGTCTCGCCGCTGACCTGCTCGTCCCCCTCGGCGCCTGCGAGACGGAGCCGCCGGACTCAGCGTTGGCGGCACTGGCACGGGGCATCGCGCGCTGCCCCGAGCACCCCGAGCTCTTCGCCGCAGTCAGCGCCGCGGCAGGCCGCGCGCGCCGTATTTCGCCGAAGCTCGTCGAGTATGAGGCGCGCCACGGTCGCGACTGGCTCGAGCGGTGCGTCGCGAACGGCACGCTCGATCGCGTCTGGCTCGCACGCTACAACGAGGCGCTCGCGGCGCCCGCACGGCCGGATGATGCCGTCTGGCGACGCATCACGGAGACCTCCGGGGGCGGCGAGATCGAAGCGCTCCTGAACGAGGTCGGAATGGTCGAGGTCGCACGCGTGATCGTGGAGCGCGCAACGGAGCTCGGCGGCGGCGAGCCAGCGGCGTACCGGTTGTGCTTCATCGTCGAAGCGCTGACCGAGCGCGTCGATCCGGGCGAGCTGCGGGGCCGCCTCGAGCTCATCCACGCACGATTCTCCGACAGCTTCCAGATCGGGCTCCCCTGTGCCCTCCGCGCTCTCGCCGAGCTGCCCGACGAGAAGGAGCTCGACGGTCTGATCGAGGGGGGATGGGAGGGCGCCGAGGACATGTTCACCCTCGGCGAGGTCGAGGAGATGATGAGAACGTACAAGCTCGCCCCGAAGGTCCGCTCGCGCGTCCGCGCCGCGATCAAGCGCGCGAAGCGCGCGGGCGGCTGATCTCGCGCATGCTCGCTGGCCAGTGCACTTGCCGGTACGTCGCACCAGCCTAGTAACTTCGCGGGCCTACGATGGCATGGACCGTGCTGCTACCTGCGCCGATGCGCCTTGTACTGGCTGGTCTAGCGGCGTTCGGACTCGTTGGCTGCGTGCTCGATGAGCCCAGCGCCGAACCGCAGGTCGACCCGCGCGTCCGCGTCCTCCCCTACATCGAGGGCATCGCGGTCGACCCAACCGGCGTCCGCATCCCCGATGGGGGAGCGATCGGCGTCGAGGGCCTCGCCCCTGGTGACATCATCATCTCCGCGCAGGGCGAGGGCTTCCTGCGCCAGATCGACGCCGTCCACACCAGCGGCGGCATCACCGCGCTCACGACCCACGACGCCAACCTCGGCGACGCGCTGATCGACGCACGCGTCGCGACCGCACTCGGTGGCGATGGCAAGGCCGACACTTATCAGCTCCCGCGGATCGGCTTCTCCATCCGCGACAAGATCGTCGCCCAGAATCGCTATTTCGCCGTTCGCCTCAACAACGCCTCCCTCTCGCTCCGCCCAGAGATCGATCTCGATCTCGAGATCGGAGATCGGCGCCTGCAGAACTTCGAGCTCGTCGTGCGTGCGCACCTCGAGGGAACCCTCGACCTCCAGGTCGAAGGGCGGGACCTCTCCGCCGGCACCGAGATCACGCTGTGGGAGTCGACGCCGTCGGTGTTCTACCAGCAGATCGGCATCGTCCCGCTGGTCGAGACGGTGTCGACCAGCGTGGTGCTCAAGGTGGAAGGCGTCGCTCGCGGCGATAGCCGCCTGCGCGCGACCGCGAACGCGACGGCAGATCTCGAGGGTGGCATCCGCTACACGCGCGCCGGCGGTTGGGACGGCGTCGCGGAGCTCGAGGCTGACGCGGATGCGGCGCTGCCCGAAGCACGGATCAACCTGCTCAGCGAGGCCGGCGTCCGCGCCTGGCTGAACGTCCGTCTCAACGTACGCCTCTACGGCGTCGCTGGACCCTACGTCGCCGTCGGCCCTCAGCTCGAGGTGGTGAAGGACTTCGTCGAGAACGACTTCGACGCCCACGCCAAGTTCCGCGGCGTCGTCGGCGGCGACCTCAAGATCGCCGGCTTCACGCTGAATGCGCTGCCGACGTTCGACCTCTGGTGACGCGTTCCAATGCTGTGGGCGTGCTGGTCCGGCTCTGCTTCCGGGGCACGTCCGCGGCCGACAAGTCGGTGTTGTCTGTCCGACTCCCATCGTCGTTCGTCATCGGTGTGGGCTCCCGGTTCCCGTCCAACGTGCGGATGGTCGTCGCGCGCGCGCACGCGGGCTCGGGCCGATAGACGCGCTTGGTGGCCTACTGCTTGGGAGGATACTTTGCAATGCAATCACCGAGGTCAGAGGTCTTCGTCGCCCCCTCGGCGCACTTGACCAGCGCAACCGAATAGCCCTTCAGGCACAGGTCCTTCGCGTAGTCCTTCATGTTCGGCGGGTTGGCCTTGATCTCGATGGACTTCGCGGCATACGCGTCGCATTGGGCGTCGGTCGGCGTTGCAGTCTTGTCCGCCTCGCTGATGGCGGGCCCCTTCTGGGTCTCGGCTTTCTTGCCGCAACCGGCGAACGTGGTGGTGATCAGGATGAGGAGCAGGATGCCGCGCATGGTGCCTGCCACCGTGCCGGCTTTGGTTTCGACATGCAAGGCTTACGCATAGAGAAGGACTACTTCGCGAACCAGGTTTCATGAAGCGTCGGGTTCGGGTCCTGATCGATCTCGTCATTCCGGAACGGATTGCTCAACGAGCCTTCGGCCTTTCGCGACCTCCGAGGCGCGCCGCGAGCCCCGAGATCATCAGGTCAAGGCCCAGCTCGAACTCCTCCTCGACATGGTGATCCGCTAGCAAACGCGCCGCGTCGCGAACACGGGGAACTGTTCCTCGCCCAGTCGGTCGTGGTCGCGAATCCTCGCCGGCTCGTCGCGGCGTGTACGAGGCGACGGTGTGGCCGACGACGAGCGCGGATACGACGTACGGCGATCACCGCGCCGACGTCGTCGGCAGAGATCTCTGGTCGCTGGGTCGCGCGTCGGGCGTCGTCGAGCCGCCGCACGAGTTGCCGATGGGCATGCCCGCACCAACCAGTTCGTCGAAGCCGGCCTGCAGATCCGCGAGCCCATGTGCCGCGCGATCGACGGCTGCGAACGCGCAGCAGCGCGCTTGTCGCGCCGCTGAACGCTCGCTCGTGGAGCCACCTGCCGCGCCCGGCGCTTGGCGACTCCGAGCGGATTCGCTTCACCTCACGCCCGATCGGCTCGTGCGCGCCGGATTACCGCGGGGCACGTTTGATTCACCAGCCGCCGCGCAGCGAGACCCCAACCAACTCTGCCGACGCGACCGGCTCGACCTCGACACCGCGGTGCGCCGTCCGGCGCGGTGACTCGTCGCCTCGTCCACGTAGGAGGAGGAACACCGCGGCACCTGCGCACGCGACCCCCGCGCCGGCGAAGCCAACGGCTGCGTAGCGACGCTGGTTGGCCGACTTCCACAACGACTCCTGGCGAGCGTCATCGGGCTCCCGAGTCGCATCGTCGTAGATGCTGTCTCCCCAAATCGCAAAGCCGACCGCCGTTCCGCCAAGCGCGAGAGCGCCGACACCGAGAGCGATCGGCAACGCGCGCGAGCGCGGTTGAGGCTGGATGAGCGACGGGGGAGGCTCGAGCGGAACCGCCTTCGTGATCGGCTCGCCTTCCGTTGGAATAGCGACAGGGAGGGGATCGAGCGCCGGCACATCGACGGTCTGCTGGTCGCGTTCAGGTTTGATCGTCACCACGCCCGTCCATTCCTTGTGTCCCGGAGCGCGCGACACGAGCGTGTACGTTCCCCCGTCGATGGGCAACGCGAGGTTCCACGTCGTCTTGTCGACCAGTACGCCGTTGAGGAGGACCTCTTGCTGCGTTCGCTCCTCCGTCACCCTGACCGACAGCTTCGACAGGCGCGGCTCGAGCTTCGAGGCGCGCGTCATCGCCGTGGTGTTCATCGCCTTCGCCGACGCGTCGGTACTGCCCCGGGTCACGCGCTGTGCGTCGACGAACAGGCCCCACGCCGTCGCGAGCTGCCCGTTCTTCTCGCGGCAATCAGCGTGATTGAGCAGAGTCGTGGTGCTCGGGTCCAGCTTGTAGCTTCCCTCGAATGCGATGCAGGCCTCGGCGAGCTTCTTCTCCTGCATGAGCGCCTTGCCATGCCGGAACAGCGACTCGGCTTGCGTGGATGCTGGCTGCGCCATCGCCGTCGCTGCCGAGAGAGCGAGCACGCCGACCACTCGAAGCATTGTCGTCATAGAGGTCTCCTGGCCTATCGCACATCGGGAATGCCATCGCCATCGAGGTCGAAGACCCCCGAAGCCGACGTAGGCTTCGTCTTGGTCCCAGCTGCCTTGGGCTTGGGCTTCTTCGCCGTCGGCTGCGCGGTCGCCATGGACACGGGCACCCAGCGCGTTCCGCGCACGATGTCCGTCACCGTGCGACCGAGCGTCCACGACGCGATGTCATCCCCCGTGTTGGGCGCGCCGTCGGGGCCCGACGAGACGATCCCGATCCTCTGATCCGCCGGTTGATCCAAGCACGTTACGATGTACGCCTTGCCCCACGGATCGAGCCCACCGCCGAGCTCCTGGCTCGTCGGACACGGTGCGCCAGCATGGCTCTCGGTCCACGCCGCGAACGCCGCCAGTTGCGCCTTCATCGCAGTTTCAGCCACGGCGTCGAGCGCCGGCACGGGCTGCGGCGTTGGGGGCGCTGTCGTCGTCGCCGCGGGTTTCGGCGGCTCTGTCGCCGGCGGCGCAGATTGCGGCTTCGCCGGCTCCAGCGCGATCGCCTGCGTCGACTGTTCGGTGGGGTCGACGGCTGCTTCGCTCTTCGAGTCGCCCTGCGCGACGACCGCGACGATGATTGCTCCAAGCACGACCACGACGCCGAGCCCGGCGAGCAACGCATTGCGCCGCTTGCTCGCCGGCCGGTGATTGCCGGTGATCGCCGGTGACGTGCCGCTCGCCATCGCAACGCCGTGCGGCGCGACCGCCGTCGCCCCGCCGTGTGTCATTCCCACGATCGAGCTACGCCCCATCACCGCTTCGATCGCCGCGGCCAGCTCGGTGCCCGAGGAGAAGCGTTCGTCCGGATTCTTTGCCAGGCACCGCAAGATGAGGTCGTCGACCTCGCGGGGCACCCCCATCAACCGCGCCGATGGCCGCGTCGGTGGCTCTACCATGTGCGCCATGATCATCGCGCCGGTGCCCTCGACGTTGAACGGCGCGTGGCCTGTCACCAACGCGTAGAGGACGCAGCCGAGCGAGTACACGTCCGAACGCTGATCGACCAACCCCGCGCCGCGGCACTGCTCGGGTGACATGTACTCGGGTGTCCCGATGATCGCCTGCGTGCTTGTCTTTTGTCCGCCGCCGAGATCGCCCGCCAGCTTCGCGATGCCGAAGTCGAGGACCTTCGCGCGCTCGCCGCCCGCAACCTCGTTGTCGCGGACGAGGAAGATGTTCTCGGGCTTGAGATCGCGATGGACGATCCCGCGAGCGTGCGCCGCGCCGACGGCAGCGGCCGTCTGTCGACAGATACGCAGCGCATCCATGATGGGCAGCGCACCCTGCCGGCGCAGGCGCGTGTCGAGTGGCTCTCCGTCGAGAAGCTCCATGACGATGAACGCGCTGCTATCTGTGTGGTACCCAAAATCGAAAACTTGAATGATCCCAGGATCCGCGATCGCCGTCGCGGCGCGAGCCTCGTTGAAGAACCGCGTGATGATGTCCTGCCGCATCGAGTACTCGCGATGCAGGACCTTGATCGCCGCGCGGCGACCGAGCATCGCGTGCTCGGCCATGAAGATCGCGCCCATACCACCTTCTCCGATCTGCCGGACGATGCGGTAGCCTCCGATCTGCGTCCCCTCGAGCACGACGTAAAAGGATGAGTGATTCGATTACACCAGTCAAGCTAGGGCCTGCGATAGGATAGGTGATGGTGTGTAGTAATGAGGACCGACATCTCGCTGTTGGCGACAACGAGAGTCGAAGCGGAAGCGCCCGTCGAGCGGCGGGAGAAGGTTAGAGACCAATGCTCTGGGGACGGCTATCGCTCGTGGTCTTGGTTGCGGCATGCGGGTATCAGCGACCTGCGGATGTGCCGAACGTGCCCAACGACATCGGCTCGGATACGTCGAGCGATGCGGTCGCGGTGAGCGATGGTGCGCTCGATGACGCACCCTCCGCGATGCGGTGCTCGATGCTGGCGTCGACGTGCGGGCGAGATGGAACCTCGCCGTGCTGTGAAAGCTTGCTCGTGCCCGGTGGTACCTACGCTCGGAGCTACGACGTGGCGACCGATGGGCTTCACTCCGACAACAGCTACACCGCCACGGTGAGCTCCTTCCGGCTGGACAAGTACGAGGTAACGGTCGGGCGGTTCCGCGAGTTCGTGGAGGCCGGTCAGGGCACACAGGCGAGTCCGCCGGCCGCGAACGCGGGCGCACGAACGTTGAACGGAACGGCGAACCAAGGCGGCTGGGATACGGCGTGGAACGGAAACCTCACCGTCAATACAGCCGCGCTGATGGCTGCACTCAACTGCGGAACGACCTTCAAAACGTGGACAGATCTACCCGGCGACAACGAAAGCCGCCCGATCACCTGCGTCAACTGGTTCGAGGCGATGGCGTTCTGCATCTGGGACGGAGGGTTCTTGCCGACGGAGGCAGAATGGAACTACGCGGCGAGTGGCGGCGACGAGCAGCGCGCTTATCCATGGTCCGTGCCCCCTGAGTCGCTGTCGATCGCCCCGATGAAAGCCAGCTACTACGCCGATACCACCGCGCAGTGTGTCGGCGACTTCACGGCAGGTTGCGCCGTGACCGATTACGTTCAGGTCGGCCTCAGGGAAGGCGACGGGCGCTGGGGGCACGCTGACCTCGGCGGCAACGTGATGGAGTGGAACCTCGACTATTCCTGGTCGCCGTACCCGCAGAATCCTTGCATCGACTGCGTGAACCTTACGCCAGTGGGCGCGGGCTCTCGGGTCCGCCGCGGCGGGGCGTATACCACCGGGGCAAACAGCCTTCGGGCGGCTGCCCGCGACGAACTTCCTCCGTCGGCTCATATCGGCACGAGTGGCATCCGATGTGCGCGGGCACCTTGAACGAGTGATCACAGCGCGCGACCTGGAACGCCCTGAGCCCCTACGACAGGTCAAGCGGGCGCTCGGCGTGTCGCTCCGCCAGCTTCACCGCGACGTCTCCGAGCTATCACGGAGGTTCGGACTCTTCGAGAACAGCACGGAGACCAATCGCTCGCGACGAGGGACGTGCACTTGTTCATGTTCATGCCGGATCGGCACAGCAGGATGCGTGCCTTCGCCGAAAATGGCGCCGTGCCACCGAGCGGACGACGGCCGAGCGCTTGCAACGGAATACCACCTCCGGCGACACCGTTGGACACCATGATGATTACCAAGACTCGGTGCGGAACCCTCGCCCTACTGCTTCTCGCAGCCGGGGCGTGCGCGAAGGAGAAGGGCGGCGCAGAGAGCACGGGCTCCGGCTCGGGTTCGAGCACCGTCGTCGCGACGGGCTCGGGCTCGGCAGGCTCGGGATCGGCGGGGTTGGGCTCGGCGGCACCGGCGCCGGTAGTGCCGGGGGCGAAGACCGTCCCCTCCGGTCCGCACGCGTCGATAGACGCGTACTGCACCGCCGTGCGCGCGAGCGTCGCGGGCTCCGAGGCGTGCAAGTACGGCCCCGACGAGGATCTGTGCGGCTGCGACGCTGTGACGAAGGACGACGTCTCAGGCTCGCGTGAGGCGAAGGGCACGGGGCCGATCCAGGCCGCGACGTTCGTACGCGTGGCGCGCAGCTCGTCGGACTACCAGTCCTGCGAGCTCGCGCTCCAGCTCGCCGACGGCTGGTACGTCCACCACAAGACGTTCGACTGCGGCCCGGCGCCCGCGGGCATGGGCGAGGGCCACTCGACGGATCTGAAGATCACGAGGCTCGCGATCGAGGGTGACACCGTCGAGCTCGCGTGGACCACGACCGAGAGCAGCTACGACGTCGACAAGCAGCGCGAGATCCCGGAGAAGCCCACCAACCACGCGCTCTCGTGCAAGCTCGGCGCGGATCGCGCGATCACCTGCACCGGGAAGTGAGCTACCTCCGCGGGCGCGGCAACGTCGCGACTACCTGCGCGGGCGCGGCAACGTCGTGGCTACCTGCGCGGGCGCAGCCCGTCGCGATCGAGCACGGTCTTGCGCTCGTCGCGCGCCACCACGCAGATCGCGCGCACGTGGTCCGAGCGCACAGCACAACCTCAAGCGATACCGCGCGATCGCAACCCGCTTCGAGAACACAGCGCGCAACTACCTCGCCCTGATCCACATCGCATGCATCTGCCTGTCGTGGTCGACGACGACCACGTCGACATCAACGCCAGATCGGCCCCCCTGGGCGGGCGGGTCGGACAGAGTCTCGACGATCAGGCGCGCTTGAACCTGCATCTAGCGGGCGCGCGGGGCTTGTCCACTATGTGCATGACGCATACAATCCACGCATGATTCGAACAGCCACCCCTGACGACTCCTCATTCGTGAGCGCGGTGGGCGTCGCCGCCGGAATGTTTCCCGCCGACGACACGTCGGTGACCGATCAGATGATGGCCGCGTACTTCGCGGGAAAGCGCGACGAGGGACATGTGTGTCTGATCGACGAGCTCGCGGAGGGCGCCGAGCGGGTCGCCATGGCGTATGTGGAGCCCGTCCGGGCGACCGACGGTACGTGGGAGCTGCTCATGATCGCCGTACACCCTAGCCACCAGAGCCGAGGGCGCGGTGCAGCGTTAGTGCGCCACGTCGAGCAGGCCCTGCGCGAGCAAGGACAGCGGCTGCTGCTCGTCCAGACCTCCAGCGAGGCGAGCTACGCGCGGACGCGGGCGTTCTATGTCGCGTGCGGGTACGAGCAGGCGGCGCAGATCTCCAATTACTACGCTCCCGGGGTGGATATGGTGCTGTTCCGCAAGGACCTCGTCACGAGCGCGGGCCAGTAGCATGCGCGACGCATACATCGCGAGCGCCCCGTGAACGAGCCGAACGCGGCGAACTTACTCGGCGCGCTCGCGGCCATGATCGGAGACGGCGTCCGCGATGCCGTGGCGCCGGATCCCGGAACACTGGTCGAACGGACCGCGCTGTCGGTGCTTTTCAAGTATCCCGACTGCTCGATCGAGGAGCTGCGCCGTCCGCTCGCGCTGTCGCACTCGGGTTGCGTCCGGCTCGTCGACCGCCTCGTCGCACAGGGCCACGTCACCCGGCGGACAGGTGCAGATGGTCGCGCGGTCGCCCTGCGACTCACGCGCAGCGGGCGCGCCGTCGCTGCGGCCGGCGCGGAGGCCCGCGCGGCGTACCTGCTGCGCCTCGTGAGGACACTGTCGCCGGAGGAGCGGGCGGCGCTCGGCCGGCTCGCCACCAGGCTGCTGGATCAGGGCACGCCCACACCGCACGCCGCAGCCACGACGTGCCGGTTGTGCGATTACGACGCGTGCCGCGCGTGCCCGTTCCGCGTGCGCTAATCGACGAAGCGCGCGCGGGAGCAGGTACGTCGAGCTTGCAGGGGGTAGGGCGGTGTTTCTACTTCTCGTCGGGGGGGTCACCTCGCGACCTACGGCGAGGTCGGTGAACGCGATCCTCGGCGGTGCCCTCGCACGAAGCGGACGCGTTCGACGAATTCGAGACCAGGTACCGGCGCGAGTACAAGGTCTTCTATGGCTTCCTGATCGGCTTCTATGTCATGTCACAGCGCACGGACGGCTACTTCTGGAGTACGGAGTGCAGCACGACGCAGGGCTCACCCCGCGTGCGCGGCGCCGAAGTAGGCGTCGAACAGTGCGACCGCGTGGGGTGCCCCCGGCAAACCGAGGTCGTCGCACGCGGTCATCGCGGCGAGGTTCTCGCGAAGCTCGTCCTCGGCGGCGGTGCGAGCGAGGTCGAGCGCGGCGAGCGCGGCGTCGTCGAGTTGCTCGCTCAGCCAGGTGTGGACCTCCTCGGCGAGGGATGCATGTCGGCGTCGCCGCTTTACGGATCGGTTCCATGGTATCGCCGCGGCATGAAGCTCTTCGTGCTGGCGTTGCTCGTAACGATTGGCTGCAAGGGGAAGGACGCAGATGGCAACAAGTCCGCGCCGGGTAGCGCGGTTGCGGGCTCCGCGACCACCGCGGGCTCTGCGCCCCCCTCGGGTTCGTCGACCACGGCAGCGACCACCGTAGGCTCGAGCGCTGGCTCGGCTGCCGGCGCTACCGACGAGCGGTGTGCCGCGACGTGCCGGTTCCTCGCCGACACCCCGCTCGCGGAGGTTGCGCAGAAGGTGAAGTCGACGTGCGGCACCGAGTGGACGGCGACCACGACCGACTGCGCACAGCTCGACTACCAGCGCAACTGCATCTACGCGACCGCTGGCTACACGTTCAAGAAGAAGCGGTACCAGACCGCGTTCGGCAAGGAGCCCTGGTACAAGGCGCGCGCGGACTTCAAGGAGAAGGATCTCTCCCAGGTCGCGCAGGCGAACGTCAGCGACCTGAAGAAGCAGGCCCAGGCCTGTCGCCAGGGCGACGACGTCAGCGACGCCGACAAGAAAGTGATCGATGCGTGGATGGCAAAGGTGCGGACCGGCAAGCCCGAGATTCCCGACATCTTCGTCGACGAGAACGAGTGGGACGGAACGCCAACGCCCAGGGCCGAGCTGGAGGAGTGGCTGCGCTCATGGAAGGACGAGCTCGCTCCACCGCGCAAGCTCCAGTACCACGCAGGAGCTATTGGCGACAAACTCGAAGCCGCAACGCAGGGCAAGAACGTCCGGATCATGACGGTCTATAGCTATGATCCAACGCCCCTTCCCCCAGGAACGGACTGCTCGGACGAGCAATGCGAGGGTGGCGCCTCCGGTCTCCAGCTCGCGATCGACGACAAGGGCAAGGTCGTCGGACTGGCGCGCGGCATGTCGTCGGCCTGCCCGTTCGCCTATCTGCTCACCGCACAAGGGCCGGTGCTGCAGGGCGAGATCATCCGCAACCTCGTCTCGCGCGACAGCGAGCGCACCCAGCCGCTCGCCGTGCAGCTGCCGCGTTGCTCAGGACAGGTCACGTTCCGCATCACCGAGGAGAAGCGCGAGGTCACCCGCCTCGACGCGCTCGCGCTCGTGGTCGATGGCGAGACGATCCTTCCCGACGCATGCGGCGCGCTGTGTGGCAACGACGGCGTTGCCCGTGTGCTCACCCAGGGCGACGCGTTCGACGTGACGTTCACGCTCCCCGCGGGCGCGCGCTGCGAGCGCGTCACCCTGCTCGCGAACGGCTACTACGACCGCCTGCCCGCTGAGCCGAGCTGGTAGTCCGTCAGCGCAACGCGCGGATCCGCTGGGCGAGCTCGGCCAACACGGTGAACTGTGCCTCAGAAGCCCGAAGTCGTCACCGCACGCGGTGATCGCCTTGCGGATCCGCTTCCACCGATCGGGCTCCGTGTTGCCGTGCCGGCCGAGACGCGACGAACGCGCGCCGTCGACGCAGGCAGTACGCGGTAGTGCGGCCGTCGATCGAGCGGCGCGCTACCTGAAGTCGCTAACTGACCGGCTTTGTCTCTCAGTCGCAGTTCGGCAGCCGCATGGCCGATGTGACCTCTGGCTTTCCCTTGGGGAACACAGAGACAATCACAATGTCCGTCGCGTTGTCCGACTTCCCGTACATCACCGCAATCGTTTCATCGTCGATACGGACGGCGTCGAGGGGGCCACCGTCCTGGCCCTCGAGCTCCAGCTTGCCGAGCAGCTTGCCCGTGGCGAGGTCGTAGACCTGCACGCGCGTGTTCTCGGAGACGGCGACGAACCGTTTGGCGTCGAGCTGGAACACCGGGCCGCCGCCGGTACCACCGGGTCCCTTGTTGCGGCCACTGGAGTCGACGAGCTCCATCTCCGCACACGGCCCCGCGCACGCGCGCCAGTCGACCGCGAACAGGTTGCCCACAGCGGTCACGTCGTAGACGTCGCCCTTCGAGGGCGGCGCCTTGAGCTTGAGCGGCTTGTCCTGCGCCACGCTCCAGACCTGCGCCGGATTGCTGCCGTTCGGGATGCCGACGGCCTTCAGATCGGTGGTGGCCGAGACCGTCGGGTTGTCGGGCGCGGCGTTGTCCTCGGAGTCCTTGCGGAACGCAGCGACCGCGGCGGAGAGCCGCTTGCCGAGCGGCTTGCACGTGGTGCCGAGGCACACGCTGTCGGCCTTCACCTCGGGCGTCGGGAACAACCAGCGCTTGGGCGCCGGGGGCTTCGGCACGGCGGTCGCCTCTTCGTGTAAGACGTCGAGCTTCATACACCCGGTTTCCCAGCACACCACGGGGGACGCGTCGACCACACTGAGCGTGAGCATATCCTTCGCGCACGGCACGGCCTTGGTCGGCACACTGCCCGTGGGGCGCGGCGCGGGCGGCTTCGCAGGCGCGGGCTTCTTTGGTTGCGCGACGGCGGTCGCCGTAGTGGCTACACCGAAGGCGACGAGGATGGGCAGCTTCGTGATCCGCATGTGCTTGGCGGAGACGCTAACCGCTCGTGGGACGCGACGCCGGCGATCCCGGCCACTTTTGCGCGGGCGGCAGCGGCTTCGCGAACACCAGCACCGTGTGGCGCTCACCGCCGCTGCGCTTCGCGTTACCGCTCACACGCAACGCCTCGCCTTAGCAGCCACAGCCGTACGTGTGGAACGGCACCGCGATCGAGGCATGCTCCTTGTTCGCGAGATCGACGAGCGTGGCCGACCCTCCCGACCCGAACACCAGCTCGGGCTGCCCGTCGCCGTCGAGGTCGACGACCTCCTGAAGGGTCTCGCCCGCGTAGTCGAGCTCGGTGAACCGCTGTACCGCGCCGCTCGCGGTCACGCGATAGGCGGCCATCTTGGAGGCCGAAGGATCGCCGCAGCTACCTTCCTTGTAGGCGGACGCGAAGATCCACTTCTCGCCGGTGTCCGGGTGCTCGAACGTCTTGGCCTCGATGTCGACGGACTCGCGCCAGTCACCTTCGCCGCCCATCTCCTTCCACGCGTCCTGGATGGGATCGGCCCCGTCGTCGATGGCGAGTAGATCCGCGATCGCGTCGGTCTCGAGGCTGGGCGACGAGACCGCGCGCGCGACCTGCGCCGGTTGATAGTCGGTGCTGCGCGCCCACGTGCCCGCGCAGCCGTCGAGCTTCGCGGCGAGGATGACCTCGTCGTTCATGAGGTCCTCGAGTGTCCACGCTGGCGGGCTCGCAGGGCGCTCGTCCTCGGACAGATTCCAGTACTCCTCGATGCCCGGTGCATCGCCCGACGCGCGTGCGACCTCTGCGAAGCCTACGACGCGTGCCTTGCACGTGCCGTCGACGAGCACCGTGCGGCCTTGCCAGGGAGAGAGCTCGGCGGGGAGCGCCGCGAGCGCGACCGGGGCAACCGCGGCGTAGACCTCGCCGTCGACGATCAGGCGCGGCGTGCCACGCGACGTCGCGCGCAGATCACTCGAGAGGCGCAGGTAGGTCGTGCCGCCCACTTCGAACAGCATCGCGAACTCGGCGACGTCTTCGATCTCGCCGTGGCCGCGAACCTCTTCCGGCTCCTCGTCGGCGAGGGCAAGCTCGGGCACATCAGGATGCGCATCGCGTGTGCTGACGAGCATCGGCGCGGGCGTCGGCGCGACGAAGGTGCTGGCGCGCCCCGTGCTGGCGACCGCCGGCTCTTCGCGCTCGGTAGCGGCGTGATCGCGCGTCGCGTACAGGCCCGTAGCCACGACTGCACCTGCGAGGAGGTAACCGCGAGAGACCGTCGAAAACACGTGCGCCATGAGCCCGGGATCGTGCAGCCGGGATGCCGATGCCAAAGCCAATTTATTTCAGGTGGTTGGCGAAGAGTGCGGGCACGGAGACACAGCCGCTGCGTACGGCGTCTATGGGCGCGGCTCACACTTCGAGGTGCTCACTCGTCGCCGAGTGCACGTGCGGCTACATCGGCGCGGCGGCGGTGTAGGCCCGCGGGGTAGGTCGCGTGGTAGTGAGCGAGGCGCTCGCGTGCGAGGCGTTGGTTGCCTGCCGCGAGATACGCCTCGACGAGCAACACGTCGCGCTC
>JANRKM010000283.1:0-17542 GCA_033763475.1 Kofleriaceae bacterium | reverse complement strand
CGCCGCGCCCGCCTTCAAGATACCGAGCTGCGCGATCACCAGCCCGGTCCCGCGCTCGAGCAGCGTCGCGACGTACTCGCCCGGCATCACGCCGAGGGCGATCAGCCGATGCGCCAGCGCGTTCGCGCGCTCGTCGAGCTCCTTGAATGTGAGCTGCGAGCCCTCGCACACCACCGCGACCGCGTGGGGCGTCCGATCCACCTGCGCTTCGAACAGCTCGTGCAGGCACTGGTCGGCCGGGTATGCCGCCGCGGTGGCGTTCCACTCGACGAGGATCTGCTGCCGCTCCGAGGGCGGCAGGATATCGAGCGCGCGCACCGGCTGGTCGGGCGTGTGCTCGAGCGCGTGCGCCAGCTCCTCGAGTGCGCGCGCCAGCATCGCGCACACGCGGCCCGGGGAGATCGAATCGACCACCTGCACGTTCAACGACAGCGCGCCGCCCTGGTCGTTTACCGCCACCACGAAGGGGTAATTGGTCCGCTCCTCACCCCCGAGCCACTCGACCGCCTGCAGAACACGGTGCGACTCATCCGTACTCTCCGGCGCGGCTTCGAAGTGGCGATAGTTGAGCAGCGAGCTGAACAGCGGCGTTGACGGCGCGACGCCGCTGCTGCGCTGCGCGAGTGCCAGCGATGCGTGCTCGTTCGCCATCAGGTCCGCGAGCACCGCGTGCGCACGCCGCACGGTCGCTACAACGCTCTGCTCGCCGAGGTCGAGCCGGATCGGCAGCGTATTCATGTACAGGCCGAGCGCGCTATCGCCGTTGCTCACGTGCATGCGCCCGAACAGCACCGTGCCGAAGACCGCCTGCGTGCGCCCACTCGTCCGCGCCACCACGTGCCCCCATGCGACGTGGCACAAGGTCGCGACGCTGATCCCGAGCTGTCGCGCTACCGCGCGCAGCCGCGTGGCGAGCTCCCGCGGGAGCTGCTGGTTAGCCTCGGCCATCGCCCCGCCATCTTGATGTACGTCGGCGATACCGAACGGGTTCGACGGCTCGTCGACATCCCCGAGCAACGAACGGAAGTAGTGCTCGTGTGCCTCTGTACTGACGCCCAACGTGGCCGCCGCCACGAGATTGCGGAACGGATGCGGCGCGGCCAGCGCATCCGTGCGCCCCGCCAGCAGCAGCTCTACCTCGGAGCGCATCAGTTCCATCGACTCGTGATCGCCGATCAGGTGATGCGAGATCTCGAGCAACAGCCACCGCTCGCTGCCCGCCTCACGCCCGATCACGTATCGGAGCAGCGGCGCCTCCACCAAGTCGAGCCGCTCCTGCCGCGGATCGAACGTCGCCACGAGTTGCGCGAGCGCCGCGGGGCCAGTGCCGTCGAGGGCAACCTCGGTTACCACCAGCGGGGCCCTTCGCAACACCACCTGCGCCGGTGTCGTCAGGCCCTCCCACACGAACGCGGTCCGCATGATGTCGTGCCGGTCGATCACCTGCTGCGTCGCCGACAGGTAGCGATCCAGGAGCGCGCGATCGGGGAACGCGAACTGCTGGACCACGACGTACGGATCGCCCTCGATGGCGAGCTGGTGATGGAACAGGATCCCCGCCTGCAGCGGTGCCAGCGCGTAGATGTCCTGGACGTTCGCGAGTCCGCCTGGTACCGCTGCGCCGATCATATCGATGTCTGCTTGTGTGAGGTCGATCAGGGGCAGCTGCGTCGGCGTGATCGTCGTGCTGCCCGGAGCGATCATGTTGGCCGGCACGCTCACCTCGCGGTGACTACGCATCGTGCTCGCTAGCGCGCTGAGGGTCGGCGTCGCGAACAGCGTGCGGACCTCGACCGTTCGCCCGAGGCGTCGCAGCTGCCCCAGCATCCGCATCGCGAGCAGTGAGTGCCCACCGAGCTCGAAGAAGTTGTCGTGCCGGCTCACCGCGGGCAGGCCGAGCAGCTCGCACCAGATATCCGCGAGTTGCAGCTCGAGCTCACCCTGCGGCGGCTCGTACGTGCGCGGTGCGGAGAGCGCTTCGCCCGGCACGTTCGGTAGCGCCGCCTTGTTCACCTTGCCCGTCGCCGTGATCGGCAGCGCATCGAGGACGATCAGCCGCGCCGGCACCATATACGCCGGCAGCCGCGAGCGCACGAACGCACCCAGCTCGTCCGCCGCCACCGCTGCGCCGAGCACCACGTAGGCCACCAGCTGCTTCTCGCCGCCGTCGAGCGGCCGCGCGAGCACCGCCACGTTCTGCACCGCCGGATGCTCGGCAAACAACGCCTCGATCTCCCCCAGCTCGATCCGGAACCCGCGGATCTTCACCTGGTCGTCCACCCGGCCGACGAACTCGAGGTTGCCATCGGCGCGCCACCGCACGAGGTCACCCGTCCGGTACAGCCGCCCCGGGCCGAAGGGGTTGGGCACGAACTTCTCGGCGGTCAGCGCCGGTCGATTCAGGTATCCGCGCGCCACGCTCTCTCCGCCGATGTACAGCTCGCCGTCCACGCCCACCGGCACCAGCTCGCCCCGCGCGTCCAGCACGTACACCGTGTAGTTTGGCAGTGGCCGACCGATCGGCACCTCGCGGCCGTCGACCAGCTGGTCTCGATCGAGCCTCCACGCCGTCGCCATCACCGTCGTCTCTGTCGGTCCGTACTGGTTATTGAGCGCGCACCCTGGAAGCAGCGCGTGCCACCTCCGCAGGTAATCCGGTAGCGCTCGCTCCCCACCGATATTGATCATGCGCAGCTCCGCCGGCGGCGTCAGCGCGTGGCCTTCTAGCGCGGCCGCGATCGCGTGCCAGTACGCCGTCGCCATGTTCATCACCGTCACGCCGGCGTACAGCGCACCGAATAGCTCCAGCGCGCTCGGCACCTCCTCCCCGCGCAGCACCATCGTCGCCCCGTGCAACAGCGGCGTGAACAGCTCCTCGACGCTCGAGTCGAATGCGATCGACGAGAACTGCAGTACGCGATCCGTCGCCTCGATCCCCTCCACCGCACCCGACGCCGTCACCAGATTCACGATCTGCCGGTGCTCGATCTGCACGCCCTTGGGCCGACCGGTCGACCCCGACGTGTAGATCACGTACGCGAGGTGCTCGGCGCCCACGCCCGATCGCGGTCGCGTCGTCGGGCGCGCGGCGATGCTCGCCGCATCGCCGTCGAGTCGCACACATTGTGCCTCTAGCCCGTCCCGCTGCGCGGCCATCCGGTCCTGCGTGACCAGCAGCGTGGCCGACGCATCCGCGAGGATAAATGCGAGCCTGTCCGCCGGCGCCTTGGTCTCCAGGGGCACGTACGCTGCGCCCGCCTTCAGGATCCCCAAGATCCCGATCACCATCTCGATCGAGCGCTCCACGAACACGCCCACCTTGACCTCGGGCCCCGCACCCAGGGCAATCAGGTGGTGCGCGAGCTGGTTCGCTCGTGTGTCCAGCTCCTGATACGTCAGCTCCGAGCCGTCGAGCACCAGCGCGATCGCCTCGGGCGACCGGTCGACCTGCGCCTCGACCAACTCGTGCAGGCAGGTGTCCCGCGGATAGTCCCGTGCCGTTGCATTCCAGTCGACGAGGAGCTTCTGTCGCTCGTGCGCATTCAAGATCGGCAACGCGCCAATGGTCTGCGTCGCGTCGACCAGGATCCCCTCGACGAGCTGCTGGTAGTGGCCCATCATCCGCTCGATCGTCGATCGATCGAACAGATCGGTATTGTACTCGACGTGGAACACGACCTTGTCCTCGCCCTGCTCGACGAACCACGTCAGGTCGAACGCGGATACCTCGTGCGGAAGCTCGATCCCTTGCACCTCAAGTCCCGCGAGCGTGGGTTCCGCCTCCGTGCGATTAACCACAAACATCGTCTGAAACAGCGGCGTCCTGGCGAGGTCGCGGGGGACGCGCAAGGCCTCGACCACGCGCTCGAACGGCGCCTCCTGGTGCGCGTACGCCCCGAGCGCGACGTCGCGCACCTGCGCCAATAGGTCGGTGAAGCGCGGGTTGTTCGCCAGGTCGGCGCGCAGCACCAGCGTATTGACGAAGTAGCCGATCATCGCGTCGGTCTCCGCGCGGCCGCGGTGCGCCACCGGCGTGCCCACCGAGAGGTCCGTTTGATGGCTGTAGCGATAGAGCAGCACGTAGTAGGCCGCCAGCCACGTCATGAACGGCGTCGTGCCATGCGTCCGCCCGAGTGCCTCCATGCCTCCGCCCACGTGCGCGGGAATCGCGTGTGCGAGCATCGCGCCCCGCGTCCCGAGCACGGCCGGGCGCGGCCGATCCGTTGGCAGCTCCAACGGCTCCGCCCCGATCAGGCGCCCTCGCCAGTACGTCAGCTGCTGCGCGAGTACGTCGCCCTCCAGCCACCTGCGTTGCCACGCCGCGAAGTCCGCGTACTGCACAGGTAGCGCGGGCAACACACGGCCTTGATAGAGCGCATCGAGATCACGCCACAGCACCCCCGCCGACCACTCGTCGCGCACGATGTGGTGCATCCGCAGGAGCAACACGTGGTCCTCGGCGCCGAGGCGCATGAGCACCGCCTCGAACAACGGCCCCGTCGTCAGATCGTAGGGGCGTCTCACGGCCGCGTGGCAGAACGCGTACGCCGCGTCAAACGACCCGGCGTCGATCACCTCGAGCACACCCGCGCGCGCCGGCCCGATCCTCTGCACCACCAGCCCGTCGATCTCGGCGAACGTCGTCCGCAGGACCTCGTGGCGCGCGACGAGCCCCTCCAGCGCCCGCGCCAGCGCGCTCACCTCGAGCACGCCGCCGATCCGGAACACCAGTGACATGTCGTAGGCGTCGCGTTCGTCCAGCTGCGCGAGCACCCAGAACCGCTGCTGCCCGAACGACGCCTCGATGGCGCCGTCGCGAGCCGTGGGCACGAGGGGCGGCGGTCCCGCGTCAGTTCGCGGCTTGTTCGCCGCACGGAGTCGGCGCGCGAGCAGCGCGCGCTGCTCGGGGGTCAGATCGCCGAGCTTGGTCATTCCTCTCCTCCGAGCAACGCGCGGATCTGCTCGGGTGACAGGTCGCGGACCTCGTCGAGCAGAGATTCCAGCTCGGAGGCGTCGACCTGCCCGATGATGAGGGCATCGACCGCGGCCGCGAGCCTTGCGACCGTGGGTTCCTTGAACAATTCGCGCATAGTCAGCGCGACGTCGAGCTCGTCCTCGACGCGCGAGGCGAGCTGGATCAAGATCAGCGAGTGCGCCCCGAGAGCGAACAGGTCGTCGTCGCGCCCAACCGCCTCCCGATTCAGGAGCTCGGCCGCGATCTTCGCGATGGTTCGTTCGGTCGACGTGAGTGGGACGACGGGCTGGTCGCTCGCGGCGGGAATCACGACGCGCGAATCGAGGATCTGCTGCAGGATCGCCGCAGGGTCTCGCAGGTTCTCGGCGATCTCGCGGAGCTGCGCGTGGAAGCTCGGTGGCGCTGCTCGGTGTTCCACCGTCTCACGCGGCGCAGGCTGCGCCGGAGCAGCCGTCTCATCTGGCCGATACGCGGTCTGGGCGGCGAGCTCGGCGGGGATCACGAACACGACGTGGCCATCGCGCGCGATCTGCTCGGCGCCGGTGATCGAGCGCAAGAAGTCGTGCGCGGGCTGATTCTTCGCCGTGGGCACGAACGGGACCTCTACCACCGAGAGGCTGCGCTCACGCGCGACCTGTCCGAGGCGTGCGAGTAAGTGGTGCTCGACGCCGCGACCGAGGGCACGGCAGCTCATGAGCAACGTCTTGACCTTCAGGGCGGTGCCCTCGCCTGCGAACAACGCGGCGCCGACGAGCCCATAGTCTCCAAACCGATCGCTCACGGACACCGCGAACCCATCCAAGGCGTTCGTCGCCAGGCGCTCGCGCAGCTCCCCGTCCGTCGTTCTCAGCGTCGATGTGTTGAACTGATTCGTGCGCTGCACCAGCTGCGCAACGCGCGCCACCTGGGCTGAAGCGATCGGCGCGATGTCGATCTCGAGCTCGAGCCCCGCGAGGAACTCGGCGAGGGTGGGGGCCTGCTTTCGGAACTGCTCGCGCTCGCGTTCGCGGCGATAGAGCTCGGTTCGCTGGCGATCGGCGTCGAGCACTCGAGCGCGATCGAACGACCAGATGTGGCGCAAGAAGCTCGCGATCTCGTCCTCGCGTTCCGGAAGGCGAAGCGCGAGAGCCTCCGGGCAATTGGCCGTCACCTCGGCGACCTCGATGGCGGAGTCATCGATGAACACGAAGCTGTCGAGGCCAAGGTTGAGCTCGGCCGCGAGAGCGCGGAGATTCTGTGACTTGGGCTGCCAGTTGATGCGCCATCCAGCAAGGTGCTCGCGTCGAAGCACCATGTCCGACCTGCGATCAAGCACGTCGAGCACGTCCCCCTCGGCATTCTTGCTGCACAGGCAGAGCAACACACCCTCACGCGAACGCTCGACCATGAACGCCTGAAGGGCCTGGTGGACCGGACTGATCACGAGCCCCTCGATGCCGTCCTCACCGAGCACGCCGCGCCAGAGCGTGTTGTCGCAGTCGAGCACGATCACCTTGCACGGTGGCTGCGTCAGCGTGTGCAGCTTGCGCGCGATCAGGGTGCCGAGGGCGGTGAAGAATGCGCGTGTATACGGGATGCGGCCAAGCTCCTCGGCGAGCGGATCGAGGGCCTCCGTGATCGGATAGAGCTCGGCGAGTGTCGCGCTCGAGCACGCCAGAACACCGGCGATGCCCTCGAGCTTCGCGACGACCGCGTGTTCTTGCTCGGCCAGATATGCAGTACGCTCGACATCGCGCCCGAGCGTCGCGCCTGGTGGACAGAAGCACACTACGTGCGGAGCCGGCGTGCGCGCCGCGCTTGTCTCGATCGCGGTCACCAGCTCGCGCAGGTTGCGTTCGACACTTTCGACAAATGCGGTCGTCAGCCCGGCGCCGTCCAGCTGGTCCGCGCGGAGCCAGTCCTCGATACGGACCGCGATGACGCGCCGCGCGCGAGGATCGCGGCTAAGCGGGCTGGTGGGGTCGAGCAGCTGCTGGAACACCTGGTTGAACGGCGCGAACCGGACCTCCGTGCGGCGTGCGAGCTTCTCGAACCAGAACTGGAGGGGCTCCTCGACGGGCTCCGCGGTAAACGTCGCTGCGATCGCGATCGCGGCCTCTGACTCGTGGACGTCGCTCATGCTCCCTCTTTCCCTCTCTTCTCGACGGGGGCAGCGCGCACTTTGGCTGTCGAGCCGGCGGACTTGCTGCTGGATTCAGCCTCCGCGAACCGGAGGCTCTCCCACGAAACAGCATCGTGATTCTCGTGGTCCGAGTTCGGTTCAATCTATCGATAAATCGCGCCACATCAGAAATTTGTGGTGCCGCTCGCTGCGACGGCGTGCGACAGCAAACTTGCGGTGCCGGTCGCTGCGACGGCGTGCGACAGCAACTTGCGGTGCCGCTCGTGCGACATGAGTGCGTACCGGCGTGGCGGCCTCGACGCGCTGCGGCCACCGTGGATCGGGCAGCGCGATCTTAGCGAGGTGCGGAGTTGGCTCGGAGGACAGGTTTCAAGATCGCCGCGAGCCGGCGCGTGAACTCCTGCGACTCCCACTTTGCGACGTGCGACTCGTCGGGCTGCTCGAAGCCCTGCAGCTCCGCATGGTCCGCGTAATAGACGCCGGGCGCTCCTGTCTTGCGGATCAGTTGATCCCAATATTTCTCGCGTGGAAAGTACTTGTCCTCAGCCTCTCGCGTCGTTCCCGTGACCGGAAGGCGCACGAAGATGACCTGTCCACCTCGTTCTTCGAGTTTCTCGATGGTGCGTCGCCAGCTCCCGTAGAGCTGGTCGAGCTCTTCGTCGCTCGACCGCTTCTCGTAGTCGGCTTTGATGTACTGCGGCCATGGCAGGCCGTCCGGCCACTTCTCCGGCGCGAAATCCTGCCGCGTCAATTCTGGATGACCAACGAGGATGTGCACGCCGTCCCTGCGGACCGCATGCGTCTGATGTTGTAGCCACTCGGGGTTCAGCCCGCGTAGGCCACGGAGGCGCACGAGGGGCTTGGCCTGGCGGTTCAACATCGCTAACCGGCTTTGCAGGGCTAGCAACACTTTCGTCTCGAACCGCTCGAACACCGGGCCCTCCTCGAGGTGCCGCTTCAGATCTGGCCATTTGTCGGTGACCCGAACGAACACGACGCCCGGGACGATCTCCACGATCGCGGTCCCGGAGAAGCTGGTGTGATTCACGAGATAGTCGAGAACGGAGAGCGGGCTGACGCCGACCGTGCACAGCTGCACCGGCGGCTCCCCACCGAACATCGCCGCGAGCCCTTCGGGCCGCAACGCAGCTTGGCAGCGCGAGTTTCCGAGCAAGACGGCCCGCCCGGGGATCGCATCGTTCCAGTGATCGATCCACGCGTTCGCAGTCTCCTCGACGGAGGGCTCGAATCCGAAATGCCGACAGTAGCGCTCGTATCCGAAGAGCGCGGTCGCCGCGACCACAACCGCGACCGCCCACGATTTTTTCCATTCACTCATCGCCAGGCGCCTTTGCTTAGAACTGGAAGTAGATGAACGCCTGGTGGCCGGCACCGCCGCCCATCAGCACGAGGATGATTGGAATCGCGACGGAGAGCACTGCAGCGCGTATCCACCATGGGCTCACGTCGATCCACCGATCGAACCTGCCGCGCCTCCAGATCACCTGGCTGGCCAGCATCGCAATGACGGCGAGCACTGCCAAATTGATGTCCTCGCCGTACCACGCGACGTACCCGACCCCGTCGCCGGTCTGGATGCCGAACATCGCCGCGATGATCCGACCGGCGTCGGCAAAGCTTTGCGCGCGAAAGAACACCCAGGTAAGGCACACGGCCAGATACGTGAGCGCCACGCCGAGCACTGTCCATGCTGGATGCGTGAACGCGATCTTGAACTTCGCGAACGCGCTTCGAATCACCTGTTCAACGAGGAGCAAGAGGCCATGCAGGGCTCCCCAGACCACGAACGTCCACGCTGGGCCGTGCCACAAGCCGCCCAGCAGCATGGTCACGACGAGATTGCGATAGCGGGTCCAGCGTCCATGACGATTTCCGCCCAGTGGGACGTAGACGTAGTCGCGAAGCCAGGAAGAAAGCGAGATGTGCCAGCGTCTCCAAAAATCGGAGAACCCGAGCGCGGCATACGGTGAATGAAAGTTGTCCGCGATGGTTATCCCGAGACAGGCGGCCAGCCCGATCGCACACGTCGAGTAGCCGCTGAAGTCGTAGTAGATCTGCCCGGAGAACGCGAGCGTTCCGATCCATGCGTCGGTCGTCGAAGCCTGCGCAGATGTGGCGAACAGCGGGTCGACCAGCGGCGCGAAGATCGCGTCGGCGATCATCAGCTTCTGAAACAACCCCACGACAAACAGACAGAGCCCATAGCCGAGCCTTCTCCGCGAGGCCCGGCTCTCGTCCTCGTCCGCACACTGCGGCAGGAATGCCGACGCACGGACGATCGGACCCGCGACGAGGTGTGGAAAGAACGTGATGAACATCGCGTAGTCCAGGAACGAGGACGTAGGCTTGAGCTCACGGCGATACACGTCGATGGTGTAGGAGATGGTCTCGAACGTGTAGAACGAGATTCCGATCGGCAGCACGATGTGCGGAACTGGAATCTCGAAGCTGCCGCCGAACGCATTCGAGATGTCGTTGATCGACGACGCGAAGAACGCCACGTACTTGAAAAAGGCGAGTACCGCGAGGTTGATGCCGATGCTTGTGATCAACCATGCTTTTCGCTTCCAGGGCACCTCCGTCGCTGCGATCGCACGGGACGCGAACCAGTCGACCGCGGCCTGAAACGTCATCAGCAGGATGAAGATCGGCTTCCACGCCGCGTAGAACGCGACACTGGCCCAGAGGATCATCATCTTCCTCGAGCGCGAAGTGGGCAGCCCCCTATCCAGCAGCAGCACGACTGTCAGCAGGAACAGGAACGTGAACGAGCTGAATAACATGTGGCCCGCACGATCGTATCAGAACGGCTTAGCCCCACGCCGCCGCCTCGCGGGCGAGGGGCAGGGCCTCCAACTGATCGAGCAAGTCCGGTGTGGTCCAAGGTGAACGTCGGCAACGTGAGCGGTCGCGGTCGTCTCACCCCAATCCGCACCCTCTTCGGCCTGCGGCTCGAGTTCTAGTCGATCGCGGGCGGCGCTCGCCGCCCGTCCCACGGCATCGCTCACGTGCCCCGCGGCGCCTCAGGTGTCGCGGGCTCGTGCTTTCGTGCGTGGGCAGAGCTGCGCGGCGGGTGCGTGCGCGCGGTCCACGGCACGCTGGCTCGGGCGCCGCGAGGGCGGTGGCGCACGGCGAGAGCCGCGCAGGGAGTACGCTGCGAATCCCGGGCGGCTATCGGGTTGAACCAGGTGCTTCCCTGAGCTAAGCCGGTGACGATGTCATTGCGTTGCTGCTTCAGGGGGACGCTCGCGTTCTCGAACGTGCATGCGCGTGACGTTGCGCTCGCCACGCTCCGCGAACGTGCGCCGCTGCTATCCGACGCGACGCCGGTCGACGCGTCGATGGTCTTCGAGGTGGATCTGCTCGCCCCGAGCTGGGCCTACAACGCCGCGCTCAACGCGCTCTTCGACGCAGCAGACGGCGCGGTTTCCGGGCTCGTGACGTGCGAGTTGGGTGGCGAGCTGACCCGTGTGGGACCGCCGCCGGCGCCACCAGCACCAACGAAGGAATCGTCCGCCCCGGTCGCTCTGGGGCGCGTGGCGCGTCATCACGATCTCGTGGCGGTCTGGATGTCCGATTGCACGCTGAAGATGACCGACCTCGCGCGCCCGGCGTGGTCCTGGCGCGTGTCGGTGCCCCTCGAGTCGGTCTACAATCTGGATCTGTCGGCATCCACGGTCTGTCTGTACAGCGGTACTGAACTTGTACTCTTCGATCTGGCGCTCGCCGCCGTACGCTGGCGAGTGCCGATCACGGACGCGATGAGAGTCCTTTATTCACGCGATGTAGCCGTGGTGTGCGCGGGCGGCGAGACGCTGGCGCTGTCCGCTACATCGGGGGGCCTCATGGCGCGGCTGGGGCTCGACCCGCAGGCTATCCATGACGACTGGATCTGCGGCTGGGATGCCGGAGACCTCGTCGTGCACCGGCTGCCGTCGCTCGAGACCGTGTTTCGAGATCGCGTGGCCGATGGTCCCCCATCCGCGTGCGCGCTGTCAGCCGACGGGAGTCGTGCCGCCGCCGCGTATTACGACGGCAGGCTCGTGCTTGTCGACCTCATCACTGGCCGTGCTAGCACCACGAAGGCGTTCGAATGGTGCGGCTGCCGGGTCCGGCTCTCGGACGATGGCCGCTTCGCCGCGCTGTGGTCGACGACCCGCCTCTTCGTCTACGACGTACTGCGCGATACGTGGTCCGAGTACACCGTCGGCGGCAACGGCCATGGCCTTGAAGAGATGAACAATGAGGTCGTGTACGTCGCGGCCGACGAGGTGATCGCGCGCGACCCGTTCTGCGCGCGCGTGTGGCGCCTCGACGATCCCCACCACCCGCGCGACCTTCGGCGCAGCGATGTGCCGACCAATCGCGGCGTGCTCCGCCGCAGAGACGGCGCCCTGTTGCTCGTCGATCGAGCGGGCCGGATCGTGCCGCTCGAGACACCGGAACTTGCCGACGGCCCCCACGACACATGAGCAGACCGCGAGGCGAACACCCCACGCCGGACGAGGGCAGCGACAGCGCCCTCGCGCTGGCCCGTGTCTTTCAGGCAGAACAGGCCAGCCGCGAGTGGTTCGTCGTCACCGCGATCACCCGCTGTGAGCTCGGCGTGGACTGCTGGCTGGGGCTGCTCCGCGAGCACGTAGACCGGCTGCATGTGCTGCCACTGGTTCTACCGCCCCACGCGTTCGCGGGCATGCTGGGAAGGTTGATCGCGGTGGCGCCTGGTCATGAGCTCGAAGCGCAGCTCGACCTTGCCGCCGAGCGAATGAACATCGGCGTCATCGTGTCCGCTACGGCCGCGTGGTGCGAGCAGCTTCGCACCTCGACCCACTTCGTCTCGCAAGACGTAGGGCTCGTGCAGCTCGATGGGACCGACGTGCCGGCGAGGCTCTTGCTCTTCACCGCAGACACGCCCGTCGAACTCGTCCACCGCGCCACGGAGGCAGGTCTCGAGGCGAGTGACCTCCTACTCGTGTGCGCGCCGCGCCCTACAGGCTGACCACGCCGGCAGCAACAGTCGAGCCATGCCGCACGTGCGGCGACCCGCTCGGCTGAGCGCTGATCGGGCCGAGCGCGAGCGCAGGCCACTGGGACATCGGCCAGATCATCCTCGCGCGCCGCGGCGAAGAAGGCTAGGGCGCCAAGGTGATCCGCGCTTGCGCGGACGCCCGTTGTGACGGGTCGCGAGCCTGGCTCCGCTCGAGAGCTAGCAGAACGCGCGTGATGCTGGACCGGTCGCGGATCTCGATCGCCGAAGCGGCGCTCGCGGACCTGCTCCTGTAGTGCGCGACGGTCGTTGTGCCCGGTCGTCGTTGACCTCAGTTACGGTCCGCCAGTGGGAGGTCTCACCAAGCACGTGCTGGACACGAACGGCCCCGCTGAGCTCGGCGTCGGTCGTCACTGCGGTTACCGGCCTTCAAGCCACGCTCGAGACTGGGCCGTCCTCGTCGTTACGCTGCCCCGACCTCGATTTGTCCGAGGGTAGCTTTCGTGGCAAGTAAGGTGATGAGCGTATCGGTCTGCCTGGAGGCTGCGCAGGCGCGAACGGAGGCTCTCCGCAGCTTGCTACATGGCGAGGTCGTCCTGACCAGCGGCGCGGACCCCTGCGCCGCGGACTGCGTGGTTCTCGTGCACGATCCGCCGGTCCTCGATGCGCTCGCCCGGGTAGTGCGGCTCTGCGGGCCACAGGGCGTTCCCCGAGTGGCGGTGGTTGTCGTCTCGACCGGCAACGCCGACGGGAGCCTCCGGCGTGCGGCGCTGGCCGCCGGAGCCATGGAGGTCGTCGAGCTCGAGAGCCTGACGCACGAGATCCTCTCGACCGCCATCGCCGAAGCAATCGAGCGGTTCTCGCTCCTCGAGCGCGCACGTCACGCGTCGGCCGAAATGTCGAAGCGACCCGGTGAGGAGTTCGCTCTCCAGCTCATCAACAATCTGTTCGTGTTTGTAGGCGTGCTCCACGTCGACGGCACACTGCTGAGCGCGAACGAACCTCCGCTCGTCGTCGCCGGCATCAAGATAGACGACGTGCGCGGCAAGAAGTTCTGGGACTGCTACTGGTGGAGCTACTCGGAGGACGTACGTTCGCGCGTACGCGAGGCGTGCGAGCAGGCCGCCCGGGGCGAGATCGCACGTTATGACGCGGTGGTGCGCGTGGCGGGCGATGCGCGGATGCCGATTGACTTCCAGGTTGCGCCCCTGCGCGACGCGGCAGGTCAGATCACCCATCTCCTCCCCTCGGCGGTGGCACTTACCGAGCGCGTTCAGGCCGAGAACGCGCTTCGGCGTAGCGAAGCGCGCTGGAATGCCGCGATCGAGAGCTTCGCAGAGGGCGTAATCCTCGCCACCGAGGGCGAACAGGTCATCTACTGGAACCCCGCGGCCCGCGAGATGCACGGCTTTCTCGGTTCGGACGAGAACATCGAACCGCTCGCGAACACGCCCACGACGTTCGAGCTATGGACGTCCGACGGCAGCCGCCAGCTGCTGCTCGAGGACTGGCCGATGCGGCGGATCAAGCGCGGTGAACTCGTTCGCGACCTCGAACTGCGCATCCATCGACCGGATCAGGGCTGGGAGAAGGTGTTCTCCTATAGCGGCACGATGCTCGACACCGCCGCTGGCGAGCGCTTCATTCTTCTCACCTGCCGCGACCTCACCGAGCTGCGCCGGGCAGAGCAGGGGGTGCGCGAGCGCGATGATCTCGTGCGGGCAATCATCGAATCGACACCGGACCTCATCTTCGCGAAGAATCGCGAGGGCCGCATGCTCGTCGCCAACTCTGCGACGCTGCGTGTGGTCGGCAAGCCGGCGGAGAAGGTGCTCGGCCGCACCGACATCGAGTATCACCAGGACCGCACGCAGGCCTCGGCGATCATGGAAAACGACCGCGGCGTCCTGGAGCGCGGCGTTCCGGAAACGATCGAGGAGGTCTTCACGGCGGCCTCCGGCGAAACGCGGGTGTTCCTGTCGACCAAGAGCCCCCTCCGCGACCGGCAGGGAAGCATCGCCGGGATCGTGGGGGTGTCGCGCGACATCACCGAACAAAGGCGCGCCGAGGAAGCACTGCGGGAAAACGAAGCGCGGCTGAGCCTGTTCGTCGACCATGCCCCGGTCGCGTTGGCGATGTTCGACCGCCAGATGCGCTACCTCAGCGCGAGCCGGCGGTGGATCCGAGACTTCGGACTACAGGAGCGCGAGCTGCGCGGAGCCTCGCACTACGAGGTTTTCCCCGAAGTGCCCGAGCGGTGGAAGGCGATCCACCGCCGAGGGCTCGCAGGCGAGGTGCTGCAGTCCGAGGAGGATTCGTTCACGCGCCTGGATGGTACGGTGCAGTGGCTGCGATGGGAGGTTCGCCCCTGGCGCGACGCCAAGGGTGAGGTCGGCGGCCTCGTGGTCTTCAGTGAGGACATCACCGAGCGCAAGATCCGGCAGGTCGCGCTGGCCGAGCAGCGCCGGCTGTACAAGACCGTCACCGACAACGCGACGTTGGCCCTCTTCATCACGGACTCCCGCCAGCAGTGCGTCTTCATGAACCCCGCAGCGGTGCAGCTGACCGGCTTCTCCTTCGAGGAGGTGCAGGGTCGCCCGCTCCACGCCATGATTCATCACACCCGCCCCGACGGGAGGCCGTACCCCCTCGAGGAGTGCCCGATCGACCGGGCTTTGCCGACGCGTAACCAGGAGCGTGGAGAGGATCTCTTCGTCCACAAAGATGGGCACTTCTATCCGGTCGCATTCACGGCGAGCCCTATCGTCGAGAACGGAAAGGCGGTCGGTACCGTCATCGAGGTTCGCGACACGACGATCGAGAAGGAGGTCGAACGGCAGCTCCGACAAGCGGTCGCTCTCCGTGACGAGTTCTTGTCGGTGGCCTCTCACGAGCTCAGGACGCCGCTCACCGCGCTCGGTCTTCAACTCGAACGGCTGAAGAAGCTCGTCGTCCGCGTGGCGGATGGCGATAAGCAGAAAGCGCTCAAGAACCTCGACACGGCCATCCGTCAAACCGACCGCCTCGAGTCGCTCGTCGCCGGGCTCTTGAACGTCTCTCGCATCGCCGAGGGTCGGCTGCAAGTTCACGCGTCGCGGTTTGATCTGCGCAGCGTCGTGGAAGAGATGGTTGATCATTTGTCCGCGCTCTTGGCGAGAGCAAGGTGCGAAGTCCGCGTGCACATGGGGCACGAGGCCACGGGTGCGTGGGACCGAGAACGCCTCGATGAGGCGCTCGTGAACCTGCTCGGCAATGCCATCAAATACGGCCAGGGCAAGCCCATCGAAGTGACCGTCGATGCAGATTCCGATTGGGCGATCTTGTCCATCAAGGACCACGGCATTGGAATCTCGCCCGAAGCGAAAGAGCGAGTCTTCGGGCGCTTCGAGCGCGCAGCGTCGACCAATTATGGCGGCCTCGGGCTCGGACTGTTCATCACGCGGCACATCGTCGAGGCGCATGGAGGCACGATCGAGGTTCAAAGTGATCTTGGCGAAGGCGCAACGTTCACGGTGCGGCTGCCTCGCCAGCCCCAGGTTCCATCCGCGCGCGAGCGAGACGAGGTGCGTGCGTGACCGCCACTTCCATTCTCGTCGTCGACGACGACGACGATATTCGGGAGACCATCGTCGAGGCCCTGTCTGATGAGGGCTTCGAGGCCGTCGGGGCGAGCGACGGCGCCGAGGCACTGCGCGTTCTCGGCGCTTCCTCCAGCCTTCCCGCGCTCATCCTGTTGGACCTCATGATGCCCGGCATGAGCGGCCCCGACTTCCTGGCCGCCCAGCGTGCGGACCCCGTCCTTCTGGCGGTGCCGGTCGTCCTTGTGAGTGCGGATGCAAACGTCGGCGCCAAAGCCGCGAGCCTCGGAGTCACCGAATTCCTGCGCAAGCCCGTCAAGCTGGATGTGCTCATCGCGACCGCCAAGCGGTTCTCGGGGACTGACAGTTGAACGATATACGGATTGCGAGAGCACGCGACCGGCGTGTCGCAGTGCCGCGGTGCAGCAGCGCGCCACTCGGCGAGCTGCGCCTCGTGCACACTCTTCCGCCGCAAGAACGCGCCGAGCTTATCCGCCGGTACCGCTCGAGGGCCTACGCCCCGTCGTGTGGACGCGAAGCAGACGTTCCGCGGCTACCGCACCGCCGTCAAAGGCGTGGTGTTCACGCAGGACCCCCGGGTGGTATCAGCCGCCGAGGACGACCGCGCGCGGACCTGGCAACTCGATCCAGACACCCAGCCCGACCGGCGGGCCCCTTCGCGCGTGGCTCTTATCAGCCACAAAACGCGAGCGTCGAGTAGGTCCGCGCCCCGTCGGATACCGCCAACGCAGATACCGATTGACACGTCCGTTCGTGCGGGCTAGCCACGAGCGCGTGGGAGGCAACCGCACCGCAGGCTCCTCTGCTCGGGTGAGCGAGGAGGACCTCGCGCGTGCGATCGAGGCCGCGCGTGCGGAATGGCCAGATATCCAGATGTCGCGGGAGCGGTTCGCGGCCTGGCTCGAGGAGCGGCTCGAACCGGGTGAGCCGATCTCGACGCTGAGGACGTCGGAGCTCTACCTCGCCTGTGCGTGCGCCGCTGGTGACGCGCGCGCGCTCAGGTACTTCGACGAGCAGATGGTCGACGAGGTCGACCATGGCCTGCTCCGGCTCGGGATCTCGCGCGACGCGATCGACGAGACCAAGCAATACCTGCGAGAGTACCTGTTGCTCGGTCACGGCAAAGCGGCCGGCCGGATCACGACCTATTCGGGGAAAGGACCGCTGCGCCGATGGGTCCGGGTGGCGGCGGTGCGCGCCGCGCAGCGACGTGCGCGCCAGACGAGGCCACACACGCAGCTCGACAGCTCGTTGCTCGGAGCGGTCGCCACCGAGGCGCTCGATGTCGAGCGCGAGTACCTGAAGCGCCGCTATGGCGTCGCGTTCGAGAACGCGCTCCGCGCGGCGTTCCTCGAGCTTCCCGCGCGGACCCGGAGCGTCCTTCGCTTCTACTACGGCGAGCGGCTAACCATCGACAATATCGGCGCCATGTACCGCGTGCATCGCGTGACTGCCTCGCGCTGGGTGCGGCAGGCGATGGAGGAGCTCGTCGAGCACACCCGCCTCCTCATGAAGCGCGACCTGGCGGCGTCCGACAGTGAGATCGCGAGCCTGCTGCGCCTCGTGGCGAGCCGCATCGAACCCGTCCTGCAGAGCCTGATCCAGGACGCGGACGCCTGACTCACCGGTACGTCGCGAGCCACGCGTCGTACGAGCCTCGATCGGGCGCATCGGCGGCGAGGGCGTCCCTCCCCGCGGTGACGAGCTCGCGCGCCCGGCGGCGCGAAGCCGCTTTCCCGTCCGCCCACAGCACGGAGGCGAGGTTGAGCCGGAGAGCCTGCCACGTCGAGACATCCGTCGTTTGCGATGCGAGGGCGAGGGCGCGCTCGAACGCGTCG
>JANRKM010000282.1:0-14149 GCA_033763475.1 Kofleriaceae bacterium | reverse complement strand
AGATCAACGAAGGCCCGTACGGCGTCGCGTGCGCGATCGAGCTGAACACGCAGCTGTTCGATCCATCGACGATCGAACGGATGCTGGGGCATTACCAGACGCTGCTCGAAGGGATCGTCGCCGAGCCCGCGCAGCGGATCGCCGAGCTGCCGCTGTTACCGCCGGAGGAGCGGCAACAACTGCTCGTGGCGTGGAACGCGACGGCGCGCCCCGACTATGGTGACGATACCTGTTTGCACGAGCTGTTCGAGCAACAGGTCGAACGCACACCGGACGCTGTGGCGGTGGTGGCTGGCGCGAGTACCCTGACGTATCGGCAGCTCGACGAGCGTGCCAATCAGTTGGCGTTGCACCTGCGCTCGTGCGGGGCCGGTCCTGGCGAGTTGGTTGGAATCTTCCTCGAACGATCGGTCGAGCTCGTGGTGGCGTTGCTGGGGGCGCTCAAGTCGGGTGCAGCGTACGTGCCGCTCGATCCGGCGTATCCCAAGGATCGCATCACGTCGATCTACGAGCAGGCGCGGCCCAGGGTGCTGATCACCGAGCGCGCCCTGGACGGTCGACTGCCGGTGTTGGACGCCCGGATCGTGCGGGTCGACAGCGACGCGGAGGAGATTGCGCGGGGGCCGTCGTCGCGACTGTCGCGGCTGGTGACGCGGACCGAGCTGTCCCATGTCATCTTCACATCGGGCTCGACCGGGCGGCCCAAGGGGGTGGCCATCGAGCACGGGGTGATGGTGAACTACATTCGGTTCTCCCGCGATTTGCATCCGCGGCCGGAGCTAGGTGCGTGGCTGTTCGCGACGTCGGTGTGCTTCGACATGTCGCTGTTCGAGGTGTTCGTGCCGCTGTCGTGGGGTGGGCGGATCTACGTGGTGGAGGATCTGCTGGCGTTGCCGTCGATCGGGGAGGAAGGCGGGCTGACGTTCGTCAATGCGGTGCCGTCGGTGATGTCGGCGTTCCTGCGATCAGGGGCGTTGCCGGCAACGCTGGAAGCGGTGTCGTGTGCGGGCGAACCGCTGTCCAACGCGCTCGTGCAACAGCTGCACGCCGCGGGTGTGGCGTGCGTGTACGATTTTTATGGCCCGACCGAGACGTTCATCGCGACGTGGTCGCGGCGCAGCGGCGAGGGGCCCGCGGTGATCGGGCGGCCGATCGCGAACGCACAGATCTACCTGCTCGACGCGCATGGAGGGTTGGTACCGGTGGGGGTCCCTGGGGAGCTTTATGTGGCTGGCGACGGACTGGCGCGCGGGTATTTCAACCAGCCGGAGCTGACGAACGAACGGTTCGTGCCGAACCCGTTCGGCGCGGGACGTCTGTACAAGACCGGGGATGTCGCGCGGTGGCTGCCCGACGGGACGCTGCAATACGTCGGGCGGATCGACCATCAGGTGAAGATTCGCGGGTTCCGGATCGAGCTAGGAGAGATCGAGGTGGTGCTCGGGGCGCACGCGGCGGTGCGCGAGGTGGTGGTGCTAGCGCGCGAGGACAATCCCGGGGACAAGCGGCTGGTGGCGTACGTGGTGGGGCGCGACGGCGCGCCGGAGGTGGACGCGCTGCGGACGCACGCGGCGGCGGCGCTGCCCGAGTACATGGTGCCGTCGGCGTTCGTGGTGCTCGATGCGATGCCAGTGACGCCGAACGGCAAATTGGATCGGAAGGCGCTACCCGCGCCCGATCGGGCCGCGCTGGTGCGGCACGAATACGTTCCGCCGCGGACGGAGGCGGAGCAGCTGTTGGCGGGGAGCTGGTGCGAGCTACTCGGGGTCGAGCGGGTGGGTGTGCACGACGACTTCTTCGCGCTCGGTGGCCACTCGCTGTTGGCGATGCAGCTGGTCGCGCGCATTCGCCAAACGCTGGCGGTCGCGCTGACGGTGCGGGAGGTGTTCGAGGCGCCGACGCTGGGAGCGCTCGCAGAGGTGATCGGCCGCTCGGCAGGTGACGTGGCGCCGCCGCTGGTGCGGGTGTAACGCGACGGCGAGCTCGAAGCGTCGTTCGGGCAGCAGCGGTTCTGGGTGCTCGCGCAGGTGGACGAGCGCGATGCGTACGACATGTCGCACGCGGTCCGGATCCGGGGAGCGATCGACGTGGGGGCGCTGGCGCGCGCGATGGATGCGCTCGTCGAACGCCATGAGGTGCTGCGGACGACGTTCGCCGAGATCGACGGGCGGGTGGTGCAACGGATCGGGCCGGCGCGCACGGGCGTGCTGGCGGTGGTGGAGGTGGGGTCGTACGAGGAGGCGCGCGCGTGCTGCCGCGAGGTGGTCCAGCGTCCCTACGATCTGACGACGGGGCCGTTGTTTCAGCCGGTGCTCGTGCGCGTCGTCGCGGAGGACCACGTGCTGCTGTTGCGGATGCACCACGTCGCGGGGGACGAGCGGTCGGTAGGCGTGCTGTGGCGCGATCTCGAACGGCTCTACCAAGGACGCGAGCTGCCGGCGCTGGCGGTGCAGTACGCGGACGTCGCGGCGTGGCAACGCGCGTGGCTGGTGGGCGACGTGTTGGAGCGGCAGCTCGCGTACTGGCGTGGGCGCTTGACGGGCGCGGAGCCGCTGGAGCTGCCGACGGACCGGCCTCGGCCGGCCGTGCTCGGGACGCGGGGCGCGATGGTCGCGCGTGCGATGCCGGCCGAGCTCGGTCGCGGCATGGAGGCGCTCGGGCGCGTGCATGGCGCGACGCCGTTCATGACCTGGTTGGCGGCATTCTACGTGCTGCTGCACCGCTACAGCCACCAGTCGGACCTCTCGGTCGGCACACCCGTGGCCCACCGTGGGCGCGCGGAAACCGACGCGTTGATCGGCTACTTCCTGAATACGGTGGTGCTGCGCGCGGATCTATCCAACAATCCGCGGTTCGCCGACTTGTTGCGGCAGGTGCGGGAGCTCGCGCTCGGGGCGTACGCGCACGAGGACGCGCCGTTCGAGCGTGTGGTCCAAGCGCTGCGCGTGGCGCGTGACCTGGCACGGACGCCGCTGTTCCAGGTGATGTTCGTGTTTCAGCGCGGGGAGGCGGGGCCTGGGCTGGCGGGGCTGTCGGTGGAGCCGGTCGAGCTCGCGCACGAGGTCTCGTCGTTCGACCTGACGTTGTTCGTCGAGCAAGGCGCCGAGGAGCTCGTGTGCCGAGTCGAGCACAATACCGAACTGTTCGATCACTCGACGATCGAGCGGATGCTGGGCCACTACCAGCTGCTGGTCGAGGGCCTCGTAGCCGATGCCACGCGGCGGATCGGCGAGCTACCGATCATGGACGCGCGCGAACGCGATCAGCTGCTCGTCGCATGGAATGCAACGGCCCGCGACTACCCGCGCGACACGTGCCTGCACGAGCTGGTCGAGGCGCAGGTCGACCGGTCGCCGTCGGCGATCGCGCTGGTGCTCGAGGGCGCGCAGCTGACGTATCGAGAGCTGGACGCGCGGGCGAACCAGCTCGCGCACCACCTGATCGCGCTGGGTGCGGGGCCCGAGGTCAAGGTGGGCGTGTTCGTGGAGCGGTCGATCGAGATGGTGATCGGGATCCTGGGGATCCTGAAGGCGGGCGCGGCGTACGTCCCGCTCGAGACCAAGTCTCCGGCGGAGCGGCTGGCGTTCCTCCTTGCCGATGCGTCGGCCGCGCTCGTGGTCACGCAGGACCGCCTGCTGCCGCAGCTGCGCGGGCTGAGTGCGCGGTTCGTGACGCTCGACCGCGACGCCGCGAGCATGGCCGGCCTCCCGACGACGCGGCCTTCATCAGGTGTGCGCGCGGAGAACCTCGCGTACGTGATCTACACGTCGGGATCGACCGGGAAGCCCAAGGGCGTGCAGATCGAGCACCGGCAGATCGTGAATCAAGTGACGGCGTCGGGGGCGGTCGAGGGAATCAAGGCGACGGACCGGGTGCTGCAGTTCTCATCGATCGCGTTCGATTCGAGCGTCGAGGAGCTGTTCACGCCGCTGGCGCACGGAGCGACGATGGTGCTGCGCGGGGAGGAGGTACCCAGCGCGCTGGAGCTGTTCGGTGCGCGGTACGCGGGCGTGACGGTGATGAACATGGCGACGGCGTATTGGCACGCGATCGCGGCGGCGCTCGAGGGCCAGGCGCTGACGCCGCCGGCGGGGCTACGCATGATCAACATCGGTGGGGAGCGCGCGCTGCCGGAATACCTGCGGAGGTGGCACGAGCTGTTTCCAGGGTGCGCGCTCAATAACCAGTACGGGCCGACCGAGACGACGGTGATGGCGACGGCGTGGCGGCTGGAGCGGGACCAACTGCTCGAGGGGCGCGAGGCGCCGATCGGTCGGCCACTGCCGAACTACACGGTGTACGTGCTGGATGCGCGGGGAGAGCCGGTGCCGGTCGGCGTGAACGGCGAGCTGTACATCGGCGGGGAGAGCGTGGCGCGCGGGTACCTGGATCGGCCGGAGCTGACGGCGGAGAAGTTCGTCACGAATCCGTTCGGCCCGGGACGGCTGTACCGGACCAGTGACCTCGTACGGTGGCGGGCCGACGGCAACCTCGAGTTCCAAGGGCGGGTGGACGATCAGGTGAAGATCCGCGGGTTCCGCATCGAGCTCGGGGAGATCGAGATGGTGTTCGCGGAGCATCCGGCGGTGCAGAACGTGGCGGTGCTCGCGCGGGCGGTCGGCGGTGGCGAGAAGCAGCTGGTCGCGTACGTGGTGCTCGGCGCGGCTGCGACGGTGGGCGAGCTGGGCGAGCACGTGCGCGCGCGCCTGCCCGCGTACATGGTGCCGGCCCGGCTCGTCGTGGTGGACGAGATCCCGATCACGGCGACGGGCAAGGTAAACAAGGCGGCGCTGCCGGACGTGCCGGGTGAAGCGCTGGCTGCGCCGCGCACGTACGAGCCGCCCGAGGGTGAGCTCGAGCAGATGCTCGCAGGGATCTGGTGCGAGCTGCTCGACCTCGACGAGGTCGGGCGCCACGACAACTTCTTCGAGCTTGGCGGGCACTCGCTGATGGCGATGCGGATGCTGGCGCAGCTGCGGCGCGTGGGGCGAACGGTCGAGGTGCGCACGCTGTTCGGGACGCCGACGCTGAGCGCGCTCGCGAGCGCGCTGCAAGGCCACCGCGAGCTCAGCGTGCCGCCCAACGTGATCGCACCGGGGAGCACGACGATCACGCCGGCGCAGCTGCCGTTGATCGATCTGACGCAAGCGGACATCGAGCGGATCGGGGCAGTCGTGCCGGGCGGTCTCGCGAACGTCCAAGACATCTACGCGCTGGCGCCGTTGCAGGAAGGGATCCTGTTTCATCATCAGCTTGCCACGGCGGGGGATCCGTACCTCGTGGTCCAGCAGTTCGCGTTCCCCGACCGCGCGCTGCTGGATCGGTACATCGCGGCGACGCAGCAGGTGATCGATCGGCACGACATCATGCGGACGGCGTTCGTGTGGGAGTCGCTCTCGGTGCCCGCCCAGGTCGTGTTGCGGAGCGTCTCCATCATCGTCACGGAGATCGCGATCGACGAAGGTGGGCCTGACCCGTTCGCGCAACTCGCAGGGACGTTCGATCCGCGGCGCGATCGCTTCGACCTCACGCAAGCGCCGCTGATTCGGTACGCGATCGCGCAGGAGCCGGGGAGCGGGCGGTGGCTGGTGCGCGAGCTATCGCACCACCTGATCGGGGATCACGAGTCGCTCGAGCTGATGCGTGCAGAGGTGGAGCTGCTGATGACAGGGCGTGAACAGGCGCTGGCGGAGCCCTATCCGTTCCGCAACTTGGTGGCGGCGGCCACGCTGGGGGTGAACCCGGAGGCGCACGAGCTGTACTTCCGCGCGTTGCTGGGGAATGTCGATGAGCCCTCGAGCCCGTTCGGCATCCTCGACGCGCATCAGGACGGCACGGGGATGGTCGAGGCCCACCGGCAGTTGCCGACCGACGTGAGCCGGCGGTTACGCGCGGCGGCGCGACCACTCGGTCTCAGCGTGGCCACCCTGTGTCACGTGGCGTGGGGACAGGTGGTCGCCCGGACGACCGGGCGCACGCAGGTGGTGTTTGGAACGGTGCTGTTTGGGCGCATGCAGGTGAGCAACGCCGATAGCGCGCTCGGTCTGTATATGAACACGCTGCCGATCCGGTTGGACCTCGACGACACCAGCGTGGTGGAGACGGCGCGGCGCGCGCATGCGGTGCTGGCGGAGCTGGTGGCGCACGAGCACGCGTCGCTGGGAATGGCGCAGCGGTGCAGCGGAGTGGCACCGCCGACGCCGCTGTTCAGCTCGCTGCTGAACTATCGCCATAGCGCGGTGGCGCCTGCCGCTGAGGACCTGGCGCACCACGCGCTCGCAGCGGTCGAGTGGCTCGGTGGCGAGGAGCGGACCAACTTCCCCTTCATGGTCTCGGTGGACGATGTTGGCGCCGAACTGGGGCTGCGCGTTCAAGCGGTGGAGCCCGTGTCCGCCGACCGCGTGTGCGCCATGATGGCGCGCGCGTTGGAGGAGTTGGCGGATGCTCTCGAGCACGCACCGCACACGCCGGTGCGCGCGCTCGACGTCATGCCCCCGGACGAGAGGCAGCAGCTGCTCGTCGACTGGAACGCGACCGAGCGCGATTACCCGCAGGACCTGTGCCTGCACGAGATGTTCGAGGCGCAGGTGGATCGGACGCCGGCGGCGGTGGCGGTGGAGTTCGAGGGTTCGCAGCTGACGTACGCGGAGCTCGATCGGCGCGCGAATCAGGTCGCTCACCATCTGCGTGCGGTCGGGGTGGGGCCTGGCGTGCTGGTCGGGATCTTCGTCGAGCGGTCGCTCGACATGGTGGTCGCGCTGTACGGCGTGCTCAAGGCGGGCGCCGCGTACGTACCGCTGGATCCGAGCTATCCGCGCGAGCGGCTCGCGTTCACGATCGACGACGCCGCGATGCCGGTGCTGCTGACCCAGGCGCGGGTCGTCGACCTGCTGCCGGATCACGGCGCACGCGTCGTGCGGCTCGATGCGGACTGGGCGGAGGTCGCGCAGGCGAGTACCGAGCGGCTGGGGCGGACCGCGCGGCCGAGTGATCGGGCGTACGTGATCTTCACGTCGGGCTCGACGGGGCGGCCCAAGGGCGTGATGGTCCCGCATCGTGCGGTGGTCAACTTCCTTTGCGCGATGCAGCGAGCGCCCGGCATCGCACCCACCGACACCCTGCTCGCGGTCACCACGCTCTCCTTCGACATCGCGGGCCTGGAGCTCTATCTGCCGCTGGTGGCCGGCGCCAAGGTCGTGATCGCGAGCCGCGAGACCGCCCGTGACGGGCAGCTCCTGGCGGCGCAGATCGAGGCGTGCGGGGCCACCGTCATGCAAGCCACGCCGGCGACGTGGCGCATGCTCGTCGCGTCTGACTGGCGAGCACCCGCGCGCCTCCGCGTGTTGTGCGGTGGCGAAGCCATGCCGGCGGAGCTGGCGGCGTCGCTCCTCGCCGACGCGGCGTCGGTATGGAACCTGTACGGCCCGACGGAGACGACGATCTGGTCGACGTGCGCCAAGCTCGAGCCCGGCGCGCCGATCACGATCGGCCGGGCGATAGACAACACAAAGCTGTACGTGCTCGATGCCGAAAGACGGCCGGTGCCGGTAGGCGTGGCCGGAGAGCTGTACATCGGCGGGCACGGCGTGGCGCTGGGCTATCACAACCGCCCCGAGCTGACCGCCGAGCGGTTCATGCCCGACCCGTTCGCGACCGAGCCGGACGCCCGCATGTACCGGACCGGCGATCTCGTACGCTGGGGCGCGGACGGCACGCTCGCGTACCTGGGGCGAGGCGACGCGCAGATCAAGCTCCGCGGGTTCCGGATCGAGCTGGGCGAGATCGAAGCCGTGCTCGCGGCGCACGCGTCGGTCCGCGAGGTGGTGGTGCTGGCGCGCGAGGATTCGCCCGGCGACAAGCGGCTGGTGGCGTACGTGGTCGGCCGCGACGGAGTGCCGGAGGTCGCGGCGCTGCGGACGCACGCGAGCGCCTCGCTGCCCGAGTACATGGTGCCGGCGGCGTTCGTGGTGCTCGAGACGATGCCGCTGACGCCGAACGGCAAGGTAGACCGCAAGGCGCTGCCGGCGCCGGATCTGGGTGCGTTGTCGCAGCGCGCGTATGTCGCGCCGTGGACGCCGACGGAGATCGCGCTGTCCGAAATCTGGTGCCACGTGCTCGGGACCGATCGGGTGGGGGTGCGCCACGACTTCTTCGAGCTCGGTGGTCACTCGCTGCTCGCGGTTCAGGCCGTCACCCGCGTGCGCGAGCGCCTCGGGGTGAGGCTGCCGCTCGCGGCGTTGTTTCAAGCCCGTACCATCGAGGCACTGGCCCGCGTCGTGGACGAACTCGGCCCGACGTCACCGGCGCGCTACCTGGTACCCATAAGTGCCGCCAAGAGCGGAACGCCGTCCGTCGTCTGCGTGCATGCGCTCGGGGGCACCAGCGGACCCTACCTGACGCTCGGCGCGCTGATCGGGCGCGTGCGGGGCGTAGACGCGATCGAATCGCGCGGGTTGTTCGGCGGCGCTCCATGGACCTCGATTCCCGAAATGGCCGCACACTATGCGGGCGAGCTGATCGAGACGCGGGGCACCGGCGCGGTGCATCTGCTCGGGTATTCGTTCGGCGGCCTCGTCGTGTACGAGATGCGACATCACCTCGTATCCGCGGGGGTCGACGTCTTGTCGACAACGATGCTCGATCCGCAGGCCCCCGCCCAGCCCGGGGCCGACCTAGGCGATCCGGCGGCGGCGGTACTCAGCGGGCTCGGCCATGGGCTCGGGCTCGATCTCAGCGAGGACGAGCTCGCGCGGCCGCGTCACGAGGTGCTCGCCATGTTTGCCGAGCGAGCGCGGGTGACCGGGCAGTGGGGCGCGTCCGTCGACGTCGCTACTCTGGCGACATACGCCCGCGTAATGGAAGCGCACATGCGTGCTGCGCGAAGCTATGTGCCGGAACCGACGCATGATCGGATCGTGGTCGTCAACACGGTGGGCGCGCCAGATGATGCCGACGGCACCGAAGAATGGCGACGCTACGCGCCCAATCTCGAGGTTCACACGACGCCGGGCACGCACCAGACGATGATCGAGACACCTCACGTCGAGGTGCTTTACGCGCTGCTCGAAGAGATCTGGTCTTCTCCCAGCCGCCGATGAGGCGCAGAGGGAGCCAGCGGCGAGCAGGGTGGTGAGCTCGAAGGATCGATGCCTCACCGACGGTTGCCTCAGATGACGTCCTGCACTGCTCCTGCGGTGGGCGCCGCAGCGTCGCCGTCGTGACCGATTCCGCGCTCGCGAACACGCTGCTCACCGCGCGCGGAGTGCCAGCGACGCGGTCACCGTCGGGGTCGCTCCAGCGCACGGTCCCGTCGGTGAGCGAGAGCAGCGTCGCCTCCGTCGGGTTCCGATCGGGATCGTAGTACGCCGCGGTGGTGCCGCTGGCGTCGACGGTCGCGTGCGCGGTCGACGACGCGTAGCGTGCCTGCGCGAGCAGCGTTCGAACGAAGGAACCGTCGATGGCGGCGGCAACCAGATCGCCGCGCGGGCACATGCACGCCGAGTCATCGAAGGTCCAGCCACGCGTGAACAACACCACCTTGCCGCCTGCCCAAGTCGAGTAGTCGCGCACACCGGTGGCGAGCGTCGTCGTGATCGACGGATCGTGCGTGTTCGTCCACGCGAGCGTCGCGGCGAATGGCCACACAGGCTCCCGCTGCGCCATGAACCACAGCTGGTCGTCGTTGGCGAACGACAACGGACCGCACATGAAGCCAGCGTCGGGATCGAAGCCGCAAGGATTCGCGCCCCCGCTGACGAGGCGCGGCGTGCGTGCGACGACATCGTAGACGTAGGTCGCGTCCGGTGTGTGGTACGCGACGAACGGCGACGTGCGCGACACGTTCGACGCCGTGACATCGGACCCCACGATGCTGATCTCGGCGTCCGCGATGTTGTACGCGCGCAGGTCCCAGGTGACGTGTGCGCCAGGGAACACGCGGGTCGGCGACGCGGTGTACACGACCGCCGAGCCATCGTGGGTGAACCACGCCGGGGCTCTCACGTGCGGCGCGATCACGCCGGTCGCTCCGCCGGTCGCGAGATCGATGATCCGCAGATCGCCACTGCTCGATTCGGCATCGTAGTCGACGAGCACGGCGAGGTGCCGGCCGTCGGGGGCGACCGCCTGCCATCCCACGCTCGCATTCTCGAGCAACAGGTCGACCTCGGCGGCCGTGCCGCACGCACCCTGCGCGTCGGGAACAACGGCGTCGGGTGTTCCTGCGACGAGGTTGTCGCCACACGCGGCGAGAGCAAGCAGCCAGATCACGCGACGGGTCATGGTTCGCCGACAGTAGAATCGCGATGTGTCGATTGTTGCCGATAGGATGTGCCCTGTAGGCCTCGCCGCCTAGAGCGCCTGGCGTGGACCGACCACGGCCGCATCTCGTACAAGCTTGGAGGTCACCGAGACGAGCAACGCGTCGCGATGCGCCTTCACTCCAGCGGCGGCGCCATCGGTGCCCAAACCTCGAGCGCCCGGCGCTCGTCCGTCGTCAACTCGTCGCTCATCGATGCACCTCCGCGAGACGCTCGCGTAACGCCGTCCGGGCGCGTGCGAGCCGAGACTTGACCGAGCTCGATGCCGAGCGAGCGCGCGATGTCTCCGTACTCCAGTCCGTGATACTCGCGCAGCAGGAACGCCGCACGTAGCTCGGGAGACAGCTCCGCGAGAGCGGCCTCGATCGCCTGCATCAGCTCCGAGCGGGCGAGTCGGCCGTCCGCGGGTTCGCCCCCCGGCTTGTTCGATCTCGGCCTGCGGCACCGGCCTCGACTTGCGCAGCTCATCGATCGCGCGACGCGCGGCGATCGTCAGGATCCACGTCGACATGCGCGCCGATCCGCGCAGATCGAAGTTGGGCAGCTGTTGGAACACACGCAGGAACGTGTCCTGAGCGGTGTCTTCGATCGTGGCCCTGGGGTGCCGCCAGAGGATGTGCGAGACGAATGCGAACGCAGCTGCTCGTAGAGCTCGACCAACGCGCGGCTCGCTTGGCGTCGCCCTCGACCGCGCGGCGGATCGACAGCTCATCGAGCTCGCCCAGCGCGTCGGCCCCGCGCGCGCCGGTGCAGCCCTCGCAGCCTGTGCGCTTCGCGCCAGGCCGCTGGGACCCTGCGCCGGCGGCTGCGCTCTCCGAAGAGGCCCCCTCGCTCGGGCGCGCCGCGCGTGACGAGACCGCGATCTCGCGCACACGTGGGCGAGGCGGATCGGATCGCGGTGAAGCCGAACGGGGCGGTCGCATCGGACCATGAGTCCACGCGGCACGCTCCGCGCGGTCAACGTCGGCGGTAGCCAGAGACAGCGGCGGTCACACCGCTGCTGAGCACCAGGTAGCGATCATCGAGCCGGTGCACGTACATGGGATGGACGTATGGCGTCGCGTAGCTGGCGTCACCAGGGCATCCGCCGGTGCTGCGCACCTGGAGCACGAGCAGGTTACCCGCCTCTGGCTCGCGTCGCACCGCAAAGGTCTTCGCCCGGGGCGTGCACCCGGGTGCGGGCGCGCGTACCTCTGCCGGGCCGAGGCGCCCGTCGGCATAGAAACACAGCGCGGAGGAGGAATCGTCCGGGTCGAGCGGCGTCGGATTGGTCCCCGGTTCGCCGAGCTCGCCTCCGAGCTCGAACGAGTGGCCGTCCCACACACCGAGCAGCAGCGAGGCCGCGCTTTCGTCGTCGGCCGGAGTTGCCTCCTGCTCGAGCTCGGCACGCGATAGCGGCGTAATCGCGTTCGTGCGGACGGTGCACGACGCTGCACTCGGTGCACTCGGTGCACTCGGTGCACTCGGTACAGCATGAGCCAGTGGCGCGGTGGGCGGCGGCGCGGAGCCCCAGCAGGCGGTCATGACCACGACAAGGCAAAGGCGCAGCTGCATGCCACCTGGACACCGCCTGCACGGCCACGTTGCGTGCTACGGGCGCACGCCGAGCAGCTGCTTGCGGACGCGGCCCTGTTCCTGCCACGCGCGGACCCGGCGCTTGGCCTCGTCGAAGATCCGGGCGTAGTTGCCCTTCTTGACCTTCTCCGCGACGTCGGGCGGCAGCTTGGCCCAGAGGGGCTGATACATGGAATAGATCTTCAAGTAGTCGGCCTGCGTCTTGGGCGCGACCTCATCGGTGCCGAACAGGAACCGATCCGGGTGACGCTTGATCAGATCCGAGACGCGGTCGATGGCCGCGGGCGACGACACGAGATACTTGGCGGTCTCGGTCCACGAGATATCGAAGTTGACGTGCTTGAGCTTCGGGTTCTCGAGAATCGCCTCGATGTACATCGCCTGATCCTTTACCGGCCGCACCACGTGTCCGAGGCCGATATGCGCCCAGATGAACGTGGTGTCGGGGTGCCGCGCGAACAGATCCTCCAGCGGATCGAGATACGCCGGCGATCGCCAGGCTTCGGGAACGGCGTGTCGATGTCGCAGTGCACGAGCGCGACCAGGCCGACCTCACCGGTGAACCGGAACAGCCAATCGAGGGCCGGGTCGTGCGCATAGCGCATAGCTGGATGGACTTGTTCTCGTCGACTCGCTGCGTGCCACAGCGAGCGAGGCGGTCATCACGATTCAGCTGAAGAGCCTTGCCGAGCAAGAATGGCCCCGTCATCTGCGTGGCTACGTCGCATCGAAGATCGACCCCGACGAGCTTCCAGACCTCGAGCAATCCGCGGGGATCGTTCACATGGATGCGCACGCTCCGGCATCCCGGGCATGGGACCTCCTCCGCACCGTGACCATGGAGGCGCGCGATCTCGCGGCCGCGCAACACGGGTGGATCTATGACCCGTATCGCGCCGAGCTCCACAACCCCGAGACGTTTGCAGCCTCGATCCCTGATGCCCATCTTCGCGACGTACGTTCGTTCACCCGGATGATGGCTGTGGTCTCCACGAAAGGCGGCCTGGACCACGTCCGCAGCATCGGTCTCTGGAGACTAGGTCTTCCGGAACTGTACTTACCGAACGTGGTGCGCGCAGATCTCGATCGCGCGAGAGAGCTCGTTCGTGCGACGGCGCAGACGCTGTTGCAGAACGGAAGGGTCACACGTCGTGGGGTGATCGAGGTCGACCTTGCGCAGCTCTCATCCGATTGGCCCAAGCCTGCTGCGGGCACCGGGCGCTTCACGTGGAGCGCCCGGTGGATGCGCGGCCCCATCCACAAGAACGCGATGCTCATCGTGCTCTCCGTCCCCGGAGCGCAGGACAAGATCCCCAGCCGCTGACGGCAGCACTCCGCGAGTATGGGGGCGCGAAAGTCAGCGATTAGTGGGGAGGCGACGACGACGATGTTTGCGCTGCGTGGACGCGGATGCTCGTTTGGACCCGGTAGCTCGTCCACCGCGTGACGAGCCTTGCTCCGGTTCAATGCGATGGCGACACCCTCTCATCGCAAACCGGTTCCAACGGCCGTTAGTACCGACTTGGGATGGAGGGTGTCCGCACCGCTTGGACCTCGCCACAGCGGTTCTGATTGGTTGGAGCGTGGGGAGCACCGTCGCCGGGCTGTGACCGCGCAACCGACGACTCGGGTCTGCTGCGTGAACGTGTCTGAGCCTCAGTGGCGAGGTATAGGCACGCTCGGAACCGGACGTACACTCGAGCATCACGGTGAGAGGCAATGCGCGGCGACGTTGTGTTCCGAGTCTACGGCTGTCACGAGGGACGCGAGGAGGACTCCTTCTTCGGGACGTACCGCACCGAGGAAGAAGCGCGGGTGAGGATCGCTGAGCTTCTCGCTCGGGAGCTGCACGACGAGAACTGGGCCGCCCGGTATCACAACAAGGGCTTCGTAGTGCGTCCCGTCGTCGTCGAGACGGACTTCGAGATCCCGAGGCTCCCGAAGCCGCGCGATGCGTACGCCGCGAAGGTCACGAAGCAAAGCAACGGCCCGAGTGTTCCGTCGAACCGGAACAGCAGCCGGGCTCGAGAAGGTCGGCGAGTACGTTCGAAACTACTCGATGCTGCACACGTTCGAGCCGTTCCGGCAGAACGGTCACGACTACGCGCTCATCTCTCGCAACTACACGCGCACCGCCGTGCTCGATCTCGCCACCGGCACGGTCATTGCCGAAGAAGCGGAAGACGCGCCGGGTTCAGGCTTCTGTCCCGTGGGCTTCTACGTCCCCGACTGGTGGGACGTGCGCGACGGATCGA
>JANRKM010000281.1:0-12123 GCA_033763475.1 Kofleriaceae bacterium | reverse complement strand
CGCTTCGGCGTCGCGGTCGCCACGATCTTCGGCCTGGTCGGCCTGCCGCTGTTCTTCTCCTCGGTGCAGCCCGTACTCGACGCCGACATCAAGATGCTGAAGAGCATGCACGCGCCGATCACACGCGTCGTGCGCGTCACCTGTGACGCCGATCCGTACTGGCTCGGAGAGGTGCGCGACAGCAAGGGCAGGGTGGACGCGCGGATCGCGCTCTGCGAGATGGGCAAGCACGTGCTTCCCGTGCGCGTCGACGGCCGCGACGACCTGCCGGGCCGCACCCTCCAGGGCAGGCTGAGCTGGATCGACGCGCAGGTAGTGTGGGCGGGCCAGGCCTTCGCGGAGAGCCCCGAGCTCGAGGCGCGCGCGTTCCAGGTCTACGTGAGTCAGCAGTCCGATCGCGAGCGCATCGCGATGGCCGTGCTCGGCGCGCTGTTCATCTTGCTCGGACCCGTCGCGTGGGTCGTGTACTTCCGCTGGCGTCGCCGCACGAAGGCCGCTGCGTAGCCTACCGCGACTACTTCATCGTGAGCGTCGCGGTCGCGAGGGTGGCGTTGCTCGGCGTGACGAGCTTGATCGTGTACGTCTTGCCCTTCGCGAGACCCTCGTCCTCGTTGATCGAGATGTCGCCGGTGAGGACGCCGCTCTTCGGGTCGATGCCGTCGAGGGTCTTGTCCGCCGCGAGTTGCTTGTCGGCGTTGTAGAACTCGAGCTTCAGCTTCGACGCGCCTGCCTTCGACAGGAACGCGGTGTAGTGGAAGTTCCAGTACTGGACGTCTTCCTGCGCCTCGCCAGTGATGGCCGCCAGCTTGGCTGCCTTGATCTTGGCGATCGTCTCTTTGTCGTTCTTGCCTTCGGGAAGCTCGGCCTTCGAAACCACGATCTGGCCCTTGAAGGCATTGATCACGGGCTTCGACAGATCAGCAGAGGCTGTGCCCCCGAACATCAGCGCGACAGCAACGACGGCAGCGGACATCACACGATGGGTCTGCATGGGGCACCTTCCGTTTGGGCGAACATAACGCGTGACACCCCCGAGAGCTGCGGGTTTCTCCGACGTGATGCCGCTGACGTATATAAGAGCTTCTATTCCTTCGCGGCGTCCGCGGAACCGGCCGGCGCAGCCCCTTCGACGGGCGCAGCGCTCGCGGTATTCACCGTGCCGCGTTCGGCCTGGCGCTTCGCGCGTCGCTCGGGATCCCAAGGGGTTCCGTCGGGGCCCAGGCCATTGGCATCAGGGCCGATCGGCTTGCGCTCGCGGCGCGGGAGGGGTTGACCATCAGGGCCCAGGCGCGGGGCGCGCGGGAGGGGTTGGCCGTCGGGGCCAAGCTGTTGCGGCGGGCGCGGACCACGGTCCGGGCGCGGACCACGGTCTGGGCGCGGACCACGGGGGCCACGCGGCTCGCGCGGCGGGAGGGGCTGACCGTCGGGGCCGAGACGCTGCTCGCGCGGACCACGTGGGCCGCCCGGACCACCGCCACCTGGACCACGGCCGCGGCGCTCGCCGCCAGGACCACCCGGACCACGACCGCGGCGCTCGCCACCGGGGCCACGACCACGGCCACGGCCTTCGCCGCCGCCGAAGTCACGCGGCGCCGACGTGAGCTGCCAGCCAACGCCCGCGCGCGGCATCTCGCCCCGGCCTGGACGATCGTCTTCCTTCTTCTCTTCCTTGGGCGCGCCGACCTTCAGGCTGCCGAGGCCACGCGGCTTGTCGCGATCGCCACCACGCGGACGATCACCACGGCCGCCGCGATCATCGCGGCCGCCACTGCGCTCCTCGCGGCGCGGCTTCGCACCAGCGACGCGATCCACGACGTAATGGAACTCGCCGCGCGAGACGGCGCCGTGCGGGCCGGACTCGCCCTGGAACACGCGCACCAGGCGAACCTGGTCGAGCGCGTTGCCGACGATGTCGAGCGCCTCGAGCAAGCGCGCGGCGCGGTCGGGCTGCACGCCAAGCGCGGCAGCGACCGCGTCGATCGCTGGATCGGCAGGAGCGGCGGCTTCGGCAGGCGCGGCCTCGCCCTCGGCGGCACCCTCGGCAGGCGCGGCATCGGCCGGCGCAGCCTCGGCAGTCGGGGCAGGCGCGGCCTTCGGGGCCGTGGCGCGTGCCTCCGCCGCCTTGCGAAGGGTCAGCGTCGAGAACTCGGTGAGCGTCTTCATAGGGGGCTAGCTACACCAAACCCCCTGCGAGCGCTAGCGCGCGAGAGATGTTCTGCAATGAAGAAGGGGCCACCGTCCGCGCCGCCGAGCGACGAGGACCGTGACCCCTTCCTAGGTCAGGTGCCGAGAGCGGCTACCGATCAGCCACCGATCGAGCCGCTCGCCGAGGCCGAGACCTCGACGGAGACGGACACGTTCGCCTGGATCGAGCCCATCATCTTGGCCGCCGCGCCGATCTGGCCGGTGATGCACATCGCCTGGTCCTTGAAGGACGTGGCGAGCGTGCCGGCCGAGTCCTTGAGCTCGGCTGCGCTCGACGCCCAGAGCTTCGCCGCGTACTCGAGCGACGCGAGGCGCGCCTTGACCGAGAAGATCTTCGGCAGGCCGGCCTTGAGGCCCTTGATGGTCTGCTCGGCCTTCGCCTTGTCGACGACAAGCTTGGCGTCGAGCGAGATGTCGAGGCTCGGCTCGGTGCACTGCACGTCCGCCGACGCCTTCACCGACGCGCTCGCCTTGCACTGCGCGCTCGCGTTGACGTCCGCGTGACCATCGCACTCGCCGCGGCAGGTGCCCTGGCACTGGCCGTTGCACTGACCGCCCGAGCCGCCGGTGCCAGCCTTGCCCGCGCACGTACCCTCGCAGGTACCACTGCACGTGCCCGAGCACGACGCCTTGATGTCGGCCGATGCCTTGCCTTCGCACTCGGCCGCCGCCTTGGCCTCGGCCTCGACGTTGACCTTGCAGACGGCCGGCGTGTACTTGACCTTGAGCGCGGCCTTCGACTTGACCGCGACCTTCATGTTCGCGTCGACCTGGCCGTAGACCTTCGCGCAGACGTCCTTCGTTTCGCCCTGGAGGTCCGCCTCGACCATGCCGATCTCGGTGCCAAGGATGATGCAGCTCTCGCGAACGACCTTGACCGTATTCTCGGTCGTGGTCTGCAGCTGCTGGGTCGCGATGAGGAAGTCCTTCAGCTTGCGACCGGCATCCGACACCGCGTAGTTGCCACAGCTGTTCGGATCGACCATTCCGGATTCACCGCCGAGTCCGCCGGGGACGCCGCCTCCAGGGATGCCAGAGCCTCCGGGGATGCCAGAGCCTCCGGGAAGCTTCCCCTTGGGGCAACCGGCGAGCGTGGTGAGCGCCATAACGGCGGACGCGAACACGAGACGTGACGAGACGATGTGCATGGAATCAGGCTCCTCTTGAACCCGACTGGGATATCAAAACTCCGCAGTGCGGTGGCGCGTGCGCGACGCAAAAACACCAGCATTGACGTCGTGTACGAAAAGCTAGGGTGAAGCTGAATCTTCGGTCGCGAGCCACGGATGCGTGAGTCGCTTCTCGCGCGTGACGTTGCTCGCATACACGAGGCACTCGGCGAACGGATCGACGAGCGTGCTCGCAACGGCGAACGGCGGTGTGGTCACCGTGAGCGTCTGATCGATGCCGTTGCGGAACGTGTCGACTGCGATCGGCGCGAGCTCGCCGGGGTTGGCGCCGTTGAGCTGCACGTGGAACTTGCACCGGCGCTCGGTGCCGTTCACGACTTGCACGCGCACCGTGCTCGTGCCGCCGGTGCCCTCGGTGTACGTCACACGGACGCCGGGCCACTGCGGCTCGCCGGTGCCGTGGATCCACGCGGCGGCATAGGCGTCGAGATCGAGGCCCGTGCTGGTCTCGAGAGCGGACACCACATCATCGACGGAGATCGCGCGCGGCTCGCCGAGCAGCGTCTTCAGCGCCGCGATCACCTGCTCGCGCGACGACAGCACTTCGATCTGGCGGAACAGCACCATCGGCCCCGCCCCGTAGACGTCGCCGTAGTAGGTGAACAGCTCGGGTTTCTCACCGGGCACCGGGAAGAAGCTCGCGCCATTGGCCGCGCTGCGCCAGTAGCCGGCGGTCACGTTCGCGGCCTGCGGCTCTTCCATGTCCTCGTAGACGAAGGTCAGGTACTCGGCCATCGCTTCCTTCCACACGAAGTCGTAGGTGGTCGCGAGCGTGGTCTCGTCGCCGGCCCACTGGTGCGCGAGCTCGTGATCGAGGATGTGGCGCGCGTTGTGGAGGTACGGCGGCCGCTGCACGCGCGCGAGGCTGTCGTCCAGAATGATGCTGCCCGGGTGCTCGAATCCGTTCCAGTACGTCGGCGCGGTGTGGATGCGCAGCTCGCTGCCGAACGGATACGCGCCGAACGTGGACTCGAGCCACGTGACGAAGCCCGCGTGATGCGCTGCATCGATCGCGGCGGTCATGTTCGTGCCCGGGCGGTCGTACACCGTGGCGTGGACGGAGCCCCACATGCCCTTGTCCGTCGCGACCCACGCAGCTTTCGGATACGCAGCGACGCCGAACGTCGAATACGTCGGCCCACCCGGATGATCGAACGCGCACTCCGTCTCGGTCGGCGACACCTCGGTGATCGCACCCGAGCACGCCACCATCAGCGCCTCGGGGTGCGTGACGCGGAACGTGTAGGTCGCGAACTGATCGGGACGGCTATCGCAGGGACCGAACTGATCGCAGCCGCCCACCCAGCTCACGAGGTAGTAGAGCGGGTTGCCCATCGAGTCCATCGTCTTCGAGTAGCCGACCTGGCTCGTCGAGACCGTCTTCAGCGGGATCACGAGATCCACCTCGAAGGAGAGCGTCTCGCCGGCGCGGTGCCCGTTGCCGCACACCGTCAGCACGGTGCCGTTGACCGCGGCGCTGACCGCGGGCTTGCCGTCGACAAGCGCGGTCCCTGAATTCAGATCCTGCGCGCGGAACGGCAGCGAAAAGCAGTTGCCCTCGACCTCGACAGTCGCGGTGACCGTCGCGTGCGCGGCGCGCGACTCGACGTCGAACCGGTAGTCGTAGTGGGTGACCGTCGCCGTGATCTCGCCGACGGGCGGCGGTGCGTCATCGCCTCCGCAGGCAGTGAGCGAGCACAGGACCAGGGCACCGAGCAGCCGTGTCATGGCGCCCGAGATAACACGACTCGACAAAGGGCAAGCGAAGGAACGTACGGCTCAGCGGATGCGCGAGCGCGGAATCGCTTCCATCGAGCCCGAGGCGCCCGCCGAGGCCGGAACCTCGAGCGGCGGTGTGACCTGGCGCGCAACCGTGACACGCACGTCGAGACCGAGCTCCTCTTTGAACAGATCGGCCTTGCGGAGCAGCTGGGCATCGTCGCGCGACGGGCCATCGCGGACTACGAGGTCGAGCACGATCGCGTTACCCATCCGTGTACACACCACCTGCTCGACGCGGGACCGGTGCTCCCAGTCGAGGCCGTCGGCGATGCGGAGCAGGGCGGTGAGGCGCCGTAGCTGCCCGCGCAGCTCCTTGGGCAGCGTCGAGTCATTGATAATCTGCTTGGCCCGCGCGGCATCCTTGCGGTGCGTGCGCGCCATCAGCGCGACCATCTCGCGCGCCGTGTTGTCGAGGCCGGGCAGACGCGCCCAGCGGATCATGTATTCGCTGTGCTTGTGATGACCGCGGACGTTCACCACCTCGCCGACATCGTGGAGCAGGGCGGCGACCTCGAGCAGCACGCCCCGGTCGTCGGGGATGCCGTGAACGTCGTGCAGCTGATGGAACAGCGCGCGCGCGAGGTGACGGACGTGCTCACCGTGGGTCGTGTCGTGATCGACGCGGTTGGCGAACGAGCGCGCCGCGGTCAGCAGCGCCTTGTCGTGCGCGCCCTCGGCGCGGGTCTGCTCCTCGCGCGCGGTCTCGGCCAGCTCGAGCAGCACGGCCTCGCGCACGCCCACGCCAGGCGCCACGAGCTTGCCGATGCCGAGCTGGCGCGCGGCGGTCGCGAACACGAGCGCGGCGATGCCGAGGACCTCGGCGCGGTCGCGCTTGACGCCGAAGCGCTGCATGCGCTCTTCGACGCTCGCACCGACGATCGCGGGCAGCTCCTTCTCGAGCGCGGCGAGCTCGAAGCTCGGCAGCGTGGGATGCGCGTCGCCCACGATCTTCGCGAGCGCTTCCGCGTTGCCACCCGTCGCCGCCGCCACGCCGCCACCGTTGCCAGGACGCGTGATCGTGTGCATCAACGTCGCGGTGTAGCGGCGCACCATGCCTGCCTCCGCGTCCGCGATCGCGCCGTCGAGGCCGAACGTCTCGAGAAGCCGCACGGTGCCAACCGGCAGCGAGAACGGCCGCCACGTGGCGCCCTGGCGGAGGTTAACCTCGAGGCTGCCGCCGCCGAGATCGAGGATCGCGCGCGGCGTCTGGTTCCCCTTCAGCGTATGGACGACGGCCTTGCGCACGAGCCGCGCCTCTTCCTCGCCCTCGATGACCTCGAGCTCGATGCCGGCCTCGTGATAGAGCCGGTGGAGCAGCACGTCGCGGTTGCTCGCTCCGCGCACGGCCGAGGTCGCGACCGCGCGATAAATGGTCACGCCGTGCTGGTCGAAGCGCTGGCGGAAGTGCACGAAGGCGGTCACCGCCTGATCGATGACCTTCGGATCGAGCTCGCCACGCGTGAACGCCTGGTGCCCGAGCCGCACGGGCACGCGCTCGGCCTCGATGCGCACGAGATCGGTCGGCGTCATCTCGGCGATGACCACACGGATCGCGTTCGATCCGGCGTCGATCGCACCGAGGCGGACGGGGCTTCCCACACGGCGACGCTAGCACGCTCGCCGCGTCGCCTAGGCGAGATCTCCGAGGATCTCCGTCAGAGAATCGGGTTAATCACCGTCTGGCTGAGGCCGCCCGGGTACGAGTACGAATCGTACATATCGTAGCCGGAGACCGCGACGCCAAAGGGCGTGGCGCTCTCGAGCACGTGGACGCCGTCGGGGATATCGAGCGTACCGGTCTCCCAGCCGCCGGGCACCGAGCGCCACGCGACATTCGGCGTGGCGCCATCGACGGTGATCGGAACGCCCGCCTTGCGCGTGAGCACGAGGAAATCGTTCACCCAGGTACCGGGTACCAGGACCACGTAGCGCGGCAGGAACTGCTCGCTCGGGATGGCCTGTACCATATCGGGATCGCCCACATCACCCGAGCCCGCGTGGAACGCGCCGACCGTGTACTGGGTGACGAGCACCGGCTTGTCGCTCGTGACGAGGAAGTCCGCGGCGCCGGTGCCACCGGTCACCTCGTACGTCACGAGCTGCCGCGCGCCGAGCGTGACGGACGGCGGCAGGCCGGTGACCCCCGCGGCGGGGGTAAACGTCACGTTGGTGCCGTCCTGCTGCGCGAGGATCTGCCAGACCGCGCCCTCGTTGGCCCGGCGTGGCATCTGCGCCGCGACGTACGACGTGCCCCACGTCTGGAGTCCGAAGATCTGTTCCTCGAGGTGCTCGCAGCAGCACGCGTTCGGGTCGAACGGTACGTTCGCGCAGTCATTCGACGTGAACACCGCGATCGGACCCGAGCTCTCGATGTACGTGCCTGCGAAGCTCTGATCGAGAACGCCCACGTCGAGCTGCAGCACGTCACCTTCGGTCAGGTTGTAAGACTGCGGCACGTTCGGCGTCAGCGTCGGCACCGAACCCGCGAGGCTCGCGATCGGCGAGGTGATGGTGACCGTCGCGTTACCCGCCGCGGCGATCTGGAGGTGCGCGGGGCGGTCCGAGCCGCCGATGTCGCGGCCGCGCGGCCATGCGGGCACGATGTAATACGTGTCGAGCGACGACGTCGGGAGGAGCAGCGAGGCGTCCGAGAGGAAGCTCGCGGCGCCGTCGATCGGCGCGAACTGGTATGCGATTACCGGGAGGTCCGAGGTGACGCGGTACGCGCCCCCGGCCATCAGCTGGCTGCCGGTCGCCGTGCGGCGAGGCGGGGTCACGGTCTGTAGCGAGCGCGGGCCGACGGTCAGCATGCCGCCGCTGATAGGCGCCCACGTGCCGTTCTCCTTCGCCTCGATCACCACGTTCGCGGTCGCCGCCGCGTCGATGTTGGAGATCGCGATCGCGTACGGCCCACCGAGGGCATTGGTATCGACGCCGTAGTACACGCAGCCGATCGACGAGCGATCGACAAACGCGCGCTCGCATGGCGTCTTGCACGCGTAGTCAGCGCTATCGAGGTTGCCGTCGCAGTTGTTATCGACGCCGTCGGTGCAAGTTTCACTGACACCGGGGTTGATCGCAGCGTTCGCGTCGTCGCAATCGCCCTGGTCGGGCGTGTACCCGTCGCTATCGCCGTCGCGGTTGCCGGGCGGATTGTCGTCGCCACCGCGTACGCTGGGTCCACAGCCCAACAACCCGGCGAGTACGCCGATCAGAACGCTTCGCATGGGCCGACGCTATCATCAGCCCTGGGCGATCGACGTTACTTTCGGCTAGGCGGTTGAGCGGGCCCTTTGCTCGTTGCGCCGGGACCGGCATTTTCGGGGATCTTGACGCGGTCCGTCGCGGTCACGCCGCTCAGGACCTCGACCTCCACGCCATCGGAGAGGCCGAGGGTGACGTCCTTTTTCACGAAGGTCTGCGGGGCAGTCTCGATCTCGACGAATGGCTTGCCGTCCTCGAACTGCACCAGCGCCTCCCGGATCGCGAGCACCTGCTTCTTCTCGTCGAGGACGATGTCGGCGTTCGCGCTGTAGTTGGCGCGGATCTGGAGGCCCGGCTTCTGCACGACCTTCGCCTTGATCTCGAACTGGATCGCGCCGTCGATCAGCTTGCCCTTGGGCGAGATGTACTCGAGGCGACCCTCGAGGACTTCCTTCTCGATGGCGCCGACCTTGATGGCAAGGCGCATCTGCTCCTTGATCTTCGCCACCTCGGCCTCGTCGACCCGGCCCTCGAAGATCATGTCGTCCATATCGGCGATGACGGCGACTGTGGTGCCGGGGTTGAAGTTGTTGGCCTGGATGACGCTGAATCCGACCTTGACGGGCACGTCAATGACCATGCCATCTGCGGTGGCCGTGACGATCAGGGTCGAGGACTTCCCCTGACCGCGTGTCGCGCCTTCCTTCACGAGCTGGAGGTTGGAGCCGGCCGTGGCGAGCTCCTGCTTGCGCAGCGCGAACTGGGTGCGGAACTGCTGCAGCTCGGCGTCGGCGATCACGCCCTTCTTGAACAGCTCCTCGTTGCGCTTCAGCTCGCGCTCGGCGTTGTCGAACGCGATCTGGGCGGTCTTGAGGCCGGCCTCGGCCTGGTTGGTCTGCATCGCATCGGCAATGATCGAGATCTTGCCGAGCGGGTCGCCCTGCTTCACGCGCTTGCCGGGCTCGACGTAGAGCTCCGACAGGACGCCCGTGACCTTGGGCTTCACGTCAACTTCGCGGCGCGGCACGATAGAGCCCGTCGCGACGGTCTTCTTGGTGATGTCGGCGACCCGTGCGGTCTCGGTCTGGTACACGACCGGCTGCGCCTTTGACTTCTTGTAGAGGTAGACGAAGGCGCTGCCGATCGCGAGAGCGAGCAGGATGAGCAGGAGGTAGCTGAGGATACGTTTCATGGTTCGTTACTCGGCGCGGAGCGCCTCGATCGGCTTGATCGAAGCGGCGTGAGAAGCAGGCATGATGCCGGCGAGGCCACCGGCGGCGACAAGGACGCCGACCGCGGTCAGCACCGTCGAGAACCCGACGTTAGGAGGGCCGAAGGGCAGGTCGGTGACGACGTTGGTGAGCAGGTAATCGAAGAACGCCATGATGCCGACGCCGGCGGAGACGCCGACGAGTCCGGCGATGAGCGTCAAGGCGACCGACTCCTTCATCACCATCGTGACGATGGAGAGCGGTGGAGCACCGAGCGCCTTGCGCACGCCGATCTCCTTGGTGCGCTCCTTGACGGTGATCAACATGATGTTCGATACGCCCACGACGCCGGCCATCAGCGTGGCGCCGCCGACGACCCAGCTCATGAGCACCAGCACGAGCATGAATGTGTCGAACTTGGCGAACTCCACGAACATGTTGAACGAGCCCATCGCGAGCCTGTCCGTAGGGGCGACGCGGTGGCGGTCGGCGAGCACACCGCGCACCTGGCGCTCGAGCTCGGGACCATCGAACCCGGGCTTCGCGGTCAACGCGAAGAAGCCGACACGTTCGCCGGTGTTGAACGACGCCCGCATCGTCGTGAACGGGACCCACACGGTCTCGCGATCGCGGTTGCCCATCGGCCCACCACGCAGCGTGTGCGTCACGCCGACGACCTGAAAGAAGATGCCGCTGATCTCGATGTGCTGTCCGATCGGATCTTCGTCGGGGCCGAACAGCAACGTGCGCACCGCGTCCCCGATGACGGCGACCTTGCGTCCTTGCTGGACGTCGAGCTCGTTGATGAACCGCCCTGCGTCGTACTGGAACGCGACGATCTTCGCGAACTCCGGGTAGTCGCCCATCACCGTGAACGTCCCGTTCCTCGAGTTCCGCCGGACCTTGAAGTTGTTCATCCAGCCGCCGAGCTGGATGCGCGGCGCCAGATGTTCGATCGCGGGCAGCCGGCGCAGGTGCGGGATGTCGTCGGTCGAGAACCGCACCTCACGACCGGGCGGGAGGCCATCGTACGCCTCGGAGGCTTGACCGCCCCAGATGAATAGGAGGTTGGTCGCCATGCCCTTGACCTGACGCGCCATGCCGGTCTGCATGCTCGAGCCGAAGGCCAGCATGGCCATCAGCATGACCACGCCCCAGAACACGCCGAACGCGGTGAGCGCCGTCCGCAGCGGGTTCGCCTTGAGCGTCGCCCAGATCTCTTTCCACTTGTCGAGATCGAACATCGCTACTGGTCCCGCAGCGCGTGGATGGGGTTGATGCGCGCCGCGTTGCGCGCGGGGAAGTAGCCCGCGAGCGCGCCGGCGAACACGAGGAACGCGGTCGCGATGACCCCGGTGCTGAGATCGATCGACGGATTGCGGATGAAGGCTGTGAGCTTCAGGTGATCCAGGAGGCTGAGGCACGCCACACCGGCCGAAAGTCCGAGCAGCCCGGCGACGCCGGTGAGCGCGACGGCCTCCTGGACGATCATGAAGATGATCGACGGTGGCGTTGCCCCGAGTGCCTTCCGCACGCCGATCTCCTTGGTGCGCTCCTTCACCGAGATCATCATGATGTTCGAAACGCCAACGACGCCCGCGGCGAGCGTGCCGATGCCGATGACCACGACGAACACGGAGATCATGAAGAAGATCATCGAGAACCGGCGGAAGTTCTCGACATTGTTGTGGACGCGGACGGCCTGCACGTCGCCAGGCGCGAACTGGTGGCGGATCGCGAGCTGGCCGACGATCTTGTCGATAATGCGCTGGACCTCTGCGGCGTCGGCATCCCCCGCGGTGAGTTGCAACGCGTTGAGCCGGTCGGCACCGTTGAACGACAGCTGCGCGGTGCTGACCGGGATGTAGAGCTGGCGCTCCTGCTCGGCGCCTTGCTCGTTGCGGAAGACGCCGACGATCTGGAATGGCACGCCCGCGACCTCGATCCACTGACCGATCGGATCCTCGTCGGGCGTGAACAGGAAGTCGACGATCGGGCGGCCGACCACGACCGCCTTGCGCCGCTCGGCGACGTCGGTGTCGTTGAGGAACCGGCCACGATCCATCGTGTGCGTGGTCAAGTACAGCGCGTCGGGGTGCACGGCGTTCATCCCGAACGCGTTCGCCTTGCCGCCACGCCGGGTCATGTTCGTCCCGCCGCCGAACATGAACTGTCCAGCGATGTGCTCGACGCCGTCGACGGCCTTCGCCTCGGCGAAGTCGCGATTGTCGAACTGGATGATGCGGCCGACGTCGTAGCCATCGTGGGAGACCGACGTCTTGTTGGCGTTGATCCAGATGCCGTTGGCTGCCCCTGCGTCGGTGACGGTAATGCCTTCGTCGTCGCGCTCAATGACAGCATGGCGGCGCGACAAGAATTGCGCTTCCAACTGAATATCTTGGTCACTACCTGTGCCGAGCGTATAGCGGTCTTTGTCGAGCGCGAACACGAAGGTATGGCGTAAGACGTTCATGCACACCAAGTAATCACCCGTTGTCGAAGGCGGGGCGCTTTTGCCTACCTTCAACATG
>JANRKM010000280.1:0-12038 GCA_033763475.1 Kofleriaceae bacterium | reverse complement strand
TGCTGGCGCAGGTGCGCGAGGTGGCGTTGGGCGCGTACTCGCACCAGGACGCGCCGTTCGAGCGGGTCGTCGAGGCGCTGCGGGTGCCCCGCGACACCGGCCGGAGCCCGCTGTTCCAGGTGATGTTCGTGCACCAGCGCGAAGGGGCCCAAGCGGAGGGCGGTTGGGGGACCGCGCTAACCACGGCCCCGGTGGGAGAGGGAGCGCCTGCCGACGTTGCGGCGAAGTTCGAGCTGGCGCTCATCGTCACCGAGCACCAGGCGGGGGTGTCGTGCGTGATGGAGCTCAACACGGAGCTGTTCGACACGACGACGGTCGAGCGGATGTTGGGGCACTACCAGATGCTGCTCGAAGGGATGAGCGCGGATCCGGCGTGCGCGATCGGCGCGTTGCCGCTGCTGACCGAAGGCGAGCGACAACAGCTGGTCCGCTGGAACGCGACGGCGCGGGACTACCCGCGGGAGGCCTGTCTCCACGAGCTGTTCGAGGCGCAGGTGGACCAGGCGCCGGCGTCCACCGCGGTCGTGTGCGACGGTGTCGAGCTGACGTACGCGGCCCTGGACCGGCGCGCGAATCAGCTCGCGCACCAGCTGCGAACGCTCGGCGTCGGGCCGGAAGTGAGGGTCGGGATCTGTGTACGGCGCTCGGTCGAGATGGTCGTGGGCGTGCTCGGGATTCTCAAGGCGGGCGGGGCCTACGTGCCGCTCGATCCGAGCTATCCGGCGGAGCGGCTCGCGTACATGCTCGAGGACGCTACCGTGCCAGTGGTGGTGGCGCACGGGGAGTTGGCCGAGCGCGTAACCCGCGCGGGCGTACAGGTGGTGCGGCTGGACGGCGACGGGGTGGTGGGCGACAGCGGGGCGGCTGCGCGCCCGCCGCGTACTGCGCGTGGCGCGAACGCCGCGTACGTGATCTACACGTCGGGGTCGACCGGGCGTCCCAAGGGCGTGGTGGTGGAGCACCGCATGGCGGTCAACATGGTACTGGGGCTCGGCGCGCTCGAAGAGATCCAGCCGCGGGACCGCGTGTTGCAGTTCACGTCGCTTTCGTTCGATCCGAGTGTGCAGGAGCTCTTCACCCCGCTGGTCCACGGCGCGACCGCGGTGGTCCGCGGCCCCGAAGTGCCCAGCGCGGAAGAGCTGCTGGGCCCGGCGTACGCAGGTGTGACGATCATGAACCTGACGACGGCGTACTGGCACGCGCTCGCGCCGGCGAACCTGCCTACCGCGTTGCGGCTGGTCGTGTTCGGTGGTGAACGCGCGTTGCCAGCCCACGTGCGTACCTGGAGCGCCCTGGGAACGACGTGTCGCCTGCTTAACCTCTACGGGCCGACGGAAGGCACGATCGCCGCGACGGGCGCGTTCGTCGCGGGGGACGTGCTGCGCCCTGGCCGCGAGGTGCCTATCGGTCGGCCGCTGCCGAACTATCAGGTGCACGTGCTCGACGAGCGCGGGCAGCCCGTGCCGGTCGGGGTCCCTGGCGAGCTCTACATCGGGGGCGCCGGCGTCGCGCGCGGGTATCTGGATCAGCCCGCGCTGACCGCTGAACGCTTCGTGGCCCACCCGGGCGGCGAGGGCCGCGTGTACCGAACCGGCGACAAGGTTCGGTGGTTCGCCGACGGTCAGCTCGAGTACCTGGGCCGCATCGATCAACAGGTGAAGATTCGCGGGTTCCGGATCGAGCTGGGTGAGATCGAGTCGGTCCTCGCCGCGCACCCCGCGGTGGGTGAGGTTGCGGTGATGGCGCGTGAGGACGCCCCCGGGGACAAGCGCCTGGTCGCGTATGTGATCGCGCGCGAGGGCGAAGGGGCCCTCGACGTCGAAGCGCTTCGCACGCATCTCGCCGCGTCCCTACCTGCGTACATGGTGCCCTCCGCGTTCGTCATGCTCGATGCGCTACCGCTGACGCCCAACGGCAAGCTGGATCTGAAGGCGCTACCGGCACCGGACGTGAACCTGGCACAGCGCGAATACGCGGCGCCGCGGACGGAGGTGGAAACGCTGCTGACGCAGGTGTGGAGCGAGCTGCTCGGCGTGGAGCGCGTGGGCGTGCACGACGACTTCTTCGCGCTGGGCGGGCACTCGCTGTTGGTGATGCGGCTGGTGGCGTGGGTGCGCAAGGCGCTGGGCGTGGAGGTATCGATGCGGGCGGTGTTCGAAGCGCCGACGCCGGGCGGGCTGGCGGAGGCGATCGGCCGTCTGTCGGCTGCAGGAGCGCAGCCACTGGTGCCGGTGTCGCGCGCGGGCGCGCTCGTTGCGTCGTTCGGACAGCAGCGGTTCTGGTTGATGGCGCAGCTGGCGGAGGGCGCGGCGTACGACATGTCCACCGTCGTGCGGCTGCGGGGCGCGCTGGATGTGGCGGCGCTCGCGCGTGCGGTCGATGCGCTCGTCGAGCGACATGAGGTGCTGCGGACGACGCTGGTGGCGGTGGACGACGTGGTAGTGCAGCGGATCGCGCCCGCAGATGCGGGCGTGTTGAAGCTTGTCGAGGTCGCATCGTACGAGGCCGCGCGCGCGTACTGCGCAGACCTTTGCGCACGCCCGTATGACCTGACTGCGGGCCCCCTGTTCGCGCCGGAGCTGGTGCGGATCGCGGACGACGATCACGTGCTGGTGCTGCGGATGCATCACGCCGTCGGTGACGAGTGGTCGATGGAGATCCTGCGGCGCGAGCTGGGCGCGCTGTATCAAGGGAAGAGGCTGACTGCGTTGGCCGTGCAGTACGCGGACTTCGCGACGTGGCAGCGGTCGTGGGTGACGGGCGACGTATTAGCACAGCAGCTGGGATACTGGAGCGCGCGGCTGGGCGGCGCAGAGCCGCTGGCGCTACCGACGGATCGCCCGCGGCCTGCCGTGCTCGCCGTCGACGGTGTCGTCGTCGAGCGGACGCTGCCATTGTCGCTGGGTCACGCCGTCGAGGCGGTGGGGCGTGCGGCAGGTGCGACGCCGTTCATGACGTACCTGGCGGCGTTCTATGCGCTGCTTCACCGCTACACTCAGCAGACCGACATCTCGATCGGCACGCCGGTGGCGAACCGTGGGCGCGCGGAGACGGAGGCGTTGATCGGCTATTTCCTGAACACGGTGGTGCTGCGCGCGGACCTCAGCGACAGTCCGAGCTTCGAGACACTGCTCGCTCAAGTCAGGGACGTGGCACTCGGTGCGTACGCGCATCAAGACGCGCCGTTCGAGCTTGTCGTCGAGGCCCTGCACCTACCGCGCGACGCGGGGCGAAGCCCGTTGTTTCAGGTGATGTTCGTGCACCAGCACGCCGGTGACGCGCGCGATGCGAGCCTGCTCACCGGGATCACGGAGGAGGGCGTAGGGCTGGGCGGTCGCCCGATGGCAAAGTTCGAGCTGACGCTCCAGGTCAAGGCGGAAGCCCACGGCGTGCTGTGCCAGCTGGAGGCGAAGGCCGAGCTGCATGACGCCACGACGCTCGAGCGGATGCTCGGTCACTTCGAGATCTTGCTCGAAGGGATCGTCGCGATGCCGGCGCGTTCGATCAGCGAGCTCCCCTTGTTGTCGGCGGGCGAGCAGCAGCAGTTGGCGGCGTGGAACGCGACGACCCGCGCATATCCCCGCGACGCCTGCCTGCACGAGCTGTTCGAGGCGCAGGCCGATCGGACGCCAGACGCAGTGGCGCTCGTGTTCGAGCGTGCCGAGCTGACCTATCGCGAGCTCGACGAGCGCGCGAACCAGCTCGCACATCACCTGCGTGCGCTCGGGGTCGGCCCCGAGGTGCGCGTTGGGCTGTGCGTGCGCCGGACGCTCGAGATGATGATCGGCGTCCTCGGGATCCTGAAGGCGGGCGGAGCGTACGTGCCGCTGGATCCGAACTACCCGGCGGACCGCCTGGCGTTCATGATCGAGGACGCTGCGACGCCGGTGGTGATCGCGCATTCCGCGCTCGCGGATCGGGTGCTCCGACCCGGCGTACACGTGGTGCGGATCGACGCCGACGGGTCAACGATCGACAAGCAGGTGCGCGCGCGGGTCTCGGCGGGGACGACCCCGGCGAACCTGGCGTACGTCATCTACACTTCGGGCTCGACGGGGCGACCCAAGGGCGTGATGGTCGAGCACCGCAACGTCACGACCCTCGCCTACGCGTGGGGCGAGGAGGAGCAGCTCACGTCGGCCGACCGCGTGCTGCAGATGGCCTCGCTGTCGTTCGACGGCAGCGTGCTCGAGATCTTTCCGGCGTGGTTGTTCGGCGCGACGTTGGTGCTGCGAGGGGAGGAGGTCCCGACGGCGGACGAGCTATTCGGCGGGCGCTATCCGGGGGTCACGGTCGCGTTCTTCACCACGGCGTACTGGCACACGCTGGTGGGCCACGCGGTGCCGAGCTCGTATCGGTTGGTGTCGTTCGGCGGCGAGCGGGTGTCGCCCGCGCATGTTCGGACGTGGCTTCAGGCAGGCACGGCGTGCGCGACGTACAACGGCTACGGGCCGACCGAATGCACAGCGTTCTCGACGGTGCTCCGGTTGGAGCTCGACCACGTTTCGGCGGGTCGTGACGCGCCGATCGGTGCGCCGCTGCCGAACTACAAGACCTATGTGCTCGACGCGCGCGGAATGCCGGTCCCGATCGGCGTCGTGGGAGAGCTGTACATCGGTGGCGACGGCGTGGCGCGCGGCTACCTGGATCGGCCCGAGTTGACGGCGGCGAAGTTCATCGCAAACCCGTTCGCTTCGGGGCGGCTATATCGCACGGGCGACCTGGCGCGGTGGTTGCCGAATGGCTTGCTCGAGTTCCATGGGCGCGCCGACACGCAGGTGAAGCTGCGCGGGTACCGCATCGAACTAGGGGAGATCGAGGCGGTGCTGCTGGGGCAGTCGACCGTGCGCGACGCTGCGGTGGTGATGCGGGAGGATCAGCCCGGCGACAAGCGGCTCGTGGCCTACGTGGTGGGGCGTGACGGGGCCCTCGAGGTCGGCAAGCTACGAGCGCACGTGTCCGCGGCGCTGCCCGACTACATGGTGCCGTCGGCGTTCGTCTTGCTCGACGCACTGCCGCTTACGACGAACGGCAAGCTGGATCGGAGGGCGCTGCCTGCGCCCGACGTGAGCCTGGCGCAGCGTGCGTACGTTCCGCCACAGGGCGCGGTGGAAGAGCTACTGGCGCAGATCTGGTGCGAGTTGTTGGGGCTTACACAGGTGGGGCGGAACGATCATTTCTTCGAGTTGGGCGGGCAGTCGCTTCTATCGATCCGCATGATGGCGCAGTTGCGGCGGCGTGGATGGACGTTGGACGTGAAAACGCTGTTCGCGACCCCGACGCTGGCGGCGCTAGCGGAGGCCATGACACGGCGCCGCGATTCCCGGGTGCCGCCCAACGCGATCGAGCCGGGGGCCACCGCGATCACGCCGGCGCAACTGCCGTTGATCACGCTGACACAAGCGGACATCGACACGATCGTCGCTCGGGTACCCGGCGGCGTCGCGAACATCCAGGACATCTACGCGCTGATGCCTCTGCAAGAGGGCATGCTGTTCCATCACCAGCTGACGACCGAGGGTGACACGTATCTGCTGGTGCAGCGGATGGCGTTCCCCGACCGTGCGCTTCTGGATCGCTACCTCGCGACGCTGCAGCAGGTCGTCGATCGGCACGACGTACTGCGGACCTCATTCTGCTGGGAGGGGCTAACGACGCCTGCGCAGGTGGTGTGGCGGACTGCGCCGCTTCGGATCTCGGAGGTCGTACTCGCGGGGCCCGGGCCCGAGGCGTTCGCGCGGCTCGCGGCGCAGTACAACCCGCGCCACTACCGGATCGACCTCACGCGTGCGCCGTTGATGGAGCTGGTGATCGCGCAGGAGCCAGGGACCGAGCGTTGGCTGGTGATCGAGCTGTGGCATCACATCATCAACGACCACGAGTCATTGGAGCTGATGCGGCAAGAAATCGACGCGCTGTTCGCGGGGGGCGCGCTGCCGCCATCGCGACCGTTTCGCAACCTGGTCGCGGAAGCGCGGTTCGGTCAGATGGGCGAGGCGGCGCACGAGCGCTACTTCCGCTCGCTGCTTGGTGACATCGAGGAGACGACCGCACCGTTCGGGCTCGCGTACGCACTCGGCAGCGGACATGGGGTGGCCGAGGGGTACAGGCGGCTGCCGGACGGTCTCGCCGCCCAGCTGCGCGCCCAGGCCCGCAGGCTTGGCGTGAGCGTGGCGACTCTTTGTCACGTGGCGTGGGGCCAGGTGATCGCGCGGACGAGCGGGCGCGAGCAGGTAGTGTTCGGAACCGTCCTGTTCGGCCGGATGCACGCCACGGGCGCGGATCGCGCCATCGGGATGTACTTGAACACGCTGCCGATCCGGTTGGATCTGGACGCCAGCTCCGTCGAGGCGACCGTGCGGCGGACGCACGCGACGCTCGCGGAGCTGATGGCGCACGAGCACGCACCGCTGTCGCTTGCGCAGCGGTGCAGCAGGGTGGCGCCGCCAGCGCCGTTGTTCAGCTCGCTGTTCAACTATCGTCACAACGCGCCCCAGTCCACGGAGCCGGGCGCGGCGGCGGCGGCGAACCCACTCGCAGCGGTCGAGTTCCTCAGCGCCGAGGAGCGCACGAATTATGCGTTCGACATCTCGGTTGACGATGACAGCAACGCCCTGACCTTGAGCGTGCAGGTCGTGGACTCGATCTCGCCGGACCGCGTGTGCGCGATGATGGTGCGCGCACTGGAGGAGCTCGCGACCGCGCTCGAACACGCACCGCACACGCCGGTCCGTGCGCTCGACATTCTGCCTCCGGACGAGCGGCGGCAGCTGCTCGTCGAGTGGAATGCGACGACCCACGACTTCGCCCGGGATGTCTGCCTGCACGAGCTGTTCGAAGCGCAGGCGGATGAGAGGCCCGAGGCGGTCGCCGTGGAGCTCGCGGGTACACAGCTCACGTACCAGGAGCTCGATGAACGGGCGAATCAGCTCGCGCACCACCTGCGCGCCCTCGGCGTCGGCCCCGAGCAGCGCGTGGGGCTGTGCGTCGAGCGCAGGCTGGACATGTTCGTCGCGCTCATCGGCATCCTCAAGGCCGGCGGGGCATACGTACCGGTTGAACCCACGTCGCCATCGGAGCGCATTGCGTCGACGTTCACGGACGCTGGGGTGTCGGTCGCCGTCATTCACGGCGACCTCGTCGCGCGCGTCACCGTTCGGGACGTGCGGCTCGTCGCGATCGACACGGACGTCTCGATCGCGCATCACCCGCGCACGAGGCCGGTGACCGGAGGGCAGTCGAATCACCTCGCTTACGTCATCTACACGTCGGGCTCGACGGGGCGGCCCAAGGGGGTCGAGATCGAGCACGGCATGGCAGTCAACGAGGTGCTGGGGGTGGGAGAGCTCGAGGATCTGGGGCCAGGCGATCGGGTGTTGCAGTTCGCGTCGCTCGCGTTCGATACGAGCGTCGACGAGATCTTCGCGACGCTGTCGCGCGGCGCGACGCTCGTGGTGCGCGGCGGCGGCGTTCCGACGGCGGAGGAGCTGTACGGACCGCAGTTTGCGGGCGTGACCGTGATGAACGTGCCGACGGCATACTGGCACGCGCTGGCGACGGGCACTGCACCGCCGGCATCGCTGCGGCTCGCGGTGATCGGAGGTGAGCGGGCGTTGCCACAGCACATGCGCGGGTGGCTCGAGCTCGCGCCGCGGTGCGCCGTACTCAATGTCTATGGGCCAACAGAGACGACGATCGCCGCGACGGCGTGGCAGTTGCGCGCTGAAGAGCTCGCCCCGGGCCGCGAGGTGCCGATCGGGCGGCCGCTGCCGAACTACACGGTGTACGTGCTCGACGCGCAGGGAGCACTGGTGCCCATTGGCGTGCCGGGCGAGCTATACATCGGCGGCGCGGGCGTCGCGCGCGGCTACCTCGGTCGCCCGGAGCTGACGGCGGAGAAGTTCGTCGATGATCCGTTCGGCGGGGGGCGCATGTACCGGACCGGTGACCAGGTGCGGTGGCTCGCGAACGGCACGCTCGAGTATCTGGGGCGTCTCGACCAACAGGTGAAGGTGCGTGGCTTCCGCATCGAGTTGGGGGAGATCGAATCGGTGCTCGCCGAGCATGCGTCGGTGCGCGAGGTGGCGGTGATGGCGCGGGAGCATGCACCCGGAGACACGCGCCTCGTGGCGTACGTGGTCGGGCACGAAGGCGCGCCGGACGTAGCAACGCTCCGTGCGTACGTGGCAGCGTCGCGGCCGGAGTACATGGTGCCATCGGCGTTCGTGGTGCTCGACGCGCTGCCTGTGACGCCCAACGGCAAGCTGGATCGTAAGGCGCTGCCGGCGCCAGATCTGGATCCGTTGACGCAGCGGGACTACGTCGCGCCGCGGACGGCCGCGGAGGAGCTGCTTGCGGGGATCTGGTGCCAGCTGATGGGCGTCGAGCGAGTGGGCGTGCACGACAACTTCTTCGAGCTGGGCGGCCACTCGCTGCTGGTGATGAAGCTGGTAGCGCGCGTCCGGAGGGTCCTGTCCGTGGAGTTGTCGATGCGGGCGGTGTTCGAAGCGCCGACGCTCGGCGCGCTTGCGGAGGTGATCGGTCGTACGACCGGTGTCGTGGCGCCGCCACTCGTGCCGGTGCCGCGCGGGGGGGAACTCGTCGCGTCGTTCGGGCAGCAGCGGTTCTGGGTGCTCGCGCAGCTCGAGGAGCGTGACGCGTATCATATGTCGCACGCGCGCCGGCTCCGCGGCTCGCTCGACATCGCTGCGCTCGCGCGCGCGATGGACGCCCTCGTCGCACGCCACGAGGTGCTGCGCACCACGCTTGCCGAGGTCGACGGACATCTGGTGCAGCGGATCGCGCCGGCGCGCCCAGGGCTACTCGCTGTCGTAGACGTCGCGACGGACGAGGCCGCGGATGCGTACGTCCGCGAGGCCATTCAGCGTCCCTTCGATCTGACAGCCGGGCCCTTGTTCGCACCGACGCTGGTCCGCATCGGCGCCGAGGACCACGTGCTGCTGCTGCGGATGCACCACGTCGTCGGGGACGAGTGGTCGCAGGACGTGCTGTCGCGTGAGCTTGCGGCCCTGTATCGGGGCGAGGCGCTGGCGCCGCTCGTCGTGCAGTACGCGGACTTTGCGGCGTGGCAACGCGCCTGGCTCGTCGGCGATGTCCTCCAACGGCAGCTCGATTACTGGCATGCGCGCCTCGCCGGCGTCACGCCGTTGGAGTTGCCGACGGATCGGCCCCGCCCGACGAGACTCGGGAACCAAGGTGCGTGGGTGGAACGGCGGTTGCCTGCCGCGGTGGGAGACGCGATGGACGCGCTCGGGCGCGCCCACGGCACCACGCCCTTCATGACGTACCTGGCAGCGTTCTACGTGCTCTTGCAGCGCTACAGCCACCAAGACGACATTGCCATTGGAACCCCCGTGGCGAACCGCGGCCGCGCGGAGACCGACGCGCTGATCGGCTACTTCCTTAACACGGTGGTGCTGCGCGCGGATCTCTCGGGGACCTCTACCTTCGAGACGCTGCTTGCGCAGGTGCGCGAGGTCGCGTTGGGCGCGTACGCTCACCAGGACGCGCCGTTCGATCAGGTCCTCGAGGCCCTGCGGGTGCCACGCGACACCGGCCGCAGCCCGTTGTTCCAGGTGATGTTCGTGCACCAGCCTGTGGGCGCAGGTGACGACCGATGGGGCTCTGAGATCAACATCGCACCGGTTGACGGCGTCATGCCCGGCCTCGGCACGGCGAAGTTCGAGCTGTCGCTCTTCGTCCTGGACGGTCCTGATGGAACGACGTGCGCGATGGAGCTGAACACGGAGCTGTTCGAGACCTCGACGATCGAGCGGATGCTAGGGCACTACCAGACCTTGCTCGAAGCGATCGTTGCGGCACCGACGCAGCCGCTCGCCGCGCTGCCCTTGCTGACCGAGGGCGAGCGACAGCAGCTCGCGGAGTGGAACGCGACGGCGCGCGAGTACCCGAGGGACGCGACGCTACAGGCGCTGTTCGAAGCGCAAACGGATCGGACGCCGGACTCGGTGGCGGTGGTGTTCGAGGAGGGGCAGCTGACGTATCGCGAGCTCGACGAGCGTGCGAACAAGCTCGCGCATCACCTGCGTGGGTTGGGAGTCGGCCCCGATCGGCTAGTCGCGATCTTCATGGAGCGGACGCTCGACCTGGTAATCGCGTTGTACGCCGTGCACAAGGCTGGCGGGGCATACGTGCCGCTGGATCCGAACTACCCGGAGGAGCGGGTGCGGTTCATCCAGGAGGACGCGGCGAGCGCGGTTGTGTTGACGCAGGCATCGCTGGCAGCGCGACTGCCGTCCAAGGAGGGAGCGGCGGTGGTGGTGGTCGATCACGCATGGCCAGAGATCGCACGGCTGCCGCGGACACGACCGGCGTCGGAGGCGACCGGCCGAAACCTTTCGCACGTGATCTACACGTCGGGGTCGACGGGACGGCCCAAGGGAGTCGCGATCGAGCACCGAAGCGTCGTGAACTTCTGCCACTGGGCAAGGGAGGCGTTCACGTCCGAACAGCGAGACGGTGTGTTGTTCGCGACGTCAATCTGTTTTGACCTGTCGGTGTTCGAGCTCTTCGCGACCCTGGCATGGGGCGGGCGCGTCGTGCTGGTGGAGAACGCGATGGCGGTAGCAACGCTGCCGGCGAGTGTGCAGGTGCGGCTTATCAACACGGTGCCGTCGGTTCTGGCGTCGGTACTCGAGGCGACGTCGCTGCCGGCGAGCGTGCGGACGGTGAACCTCGCAGGTGAGCCGCTCAAGGATGAGCTGGTGGCGCGGCTCTACGCGATCCCGACGGTGCAGGATGTCTACGATCTGTACGGGCCGTCGGAGACGACGACGTACTCGACCTATACGCGGCGCGCTGCGGGTACCCGCGCCTCGATCGGGCGACCGCTGGCGAACACGCAGGTGTACGTCCTGGACGCGCATCGCCAGCTCGTGCCGCCGGGCGGGGTCGGGGAACTATACATCGGGGGCGTGGGGGTCGCCCGAGGGTATCTGAACCGGCCGGATCTCACGACCGAGCGCTTCATCGCGGATACGTTCGCCGTTGAGCCCGGCGCGCGCATGTACCGCACCGGGGACCTCGCACGATGGCAGCAGGATGGGACGCTCGAATACCTGGGGCGGCTCGACCATCAGGTAAAGGTGCGCGGGTTCCGGATCGAGCTCGGGGAGATCGAGGCGGCGCTCGCGGGACACCCGTCGGTGCGCGAGGTTGTGGTGCTGGCGCGCGAGGATGTGCCCGGGGACAAGCGCCTGGTGGCGTACGTGGTCGGGCGCGATGGCGCGCCGGACGTCGACCTGCTCGGTGTGCACGTCGCGGCGTCGCTGCCGGCCTACATGGTGCCCTCGGCGTTCGTGGTGCTCGACGCGTTGCCGGTGACCCCGAACGGCAAGCTGGATCGCAAGGCGCTGCCAGCGCCCGACCTCGGCGAGCAGGTGCAGCACGCGTACGTGGCACCGCGGACGGAGCCGGAGGCGTTGCTCGCCGGGATCTGGTGCGAGCTGCTACGCGTTGCCCGCGTGGGCGTACATGACAACTTCTTCGCGCTCGGCGGGCACTCGCTACTGGTGATGAAGTTGGTGGCGCGAGTGCGGGCGCTCCTTTCGGTGGAGATTCCGGTACGGGCCGTGTTCGAGGCCCCGACGCTGGGCGCGCTGGCAGAAGTGCTCGGTCGCACGACCGGTACGGCGGCGCCGCCGCTGGTGGCGGCGGGGCGCGACGGTTCCCTTGTCGCATCGTTCGGACAGCAGCGGTTCTGGGTGATGGCGCAGCTGTCGGAGGGCGACGCGTATGACATGACGCACGCGCTGCGGCTGCGCGGCCGGCTCGACGTCGCCGCGCTCGCGGGCGCGGTGGACGCGATCGTCGCACGCCACGAGGTGCTGCGCACGACGCTCGCGGAGGACGACGGTCGGGTCGTGCAGAGAATCGCGCCTGCGCGTGCGGGCGTGCTGGCGGTCGTCGAGGTGGGATCGTCCGAGGAAGCAGAGGCGTACGTACGGGAGGTGTTCCACCGGCCCTACGACCTGACGGCGGGGCCCTTGTTCGCGCCG
>JANRKM010000279.1:0-10767 GCA_033763475.1 Kofleriaceae bacterium | reverse complement strand
GCTCGGCGGCAGCGAGCATCGCGCGGCCGGCGACGCTCGGGACGCGCATCATCAGCGGCTTCAGCGGTGCGGCGATCGCCGGGTCCTTCGCCTGCGAGAGCTCGAGTGCCAGGCGTGCACCGATCTTCTCGACGTCGCTCGCGAGCGCGACCAGACGATCCGGATCCGTGGTCGCACCGATCCGGGCTTCGAGCACCGCGAGATCTTCGGCGGGCGTCGTCATGCGGGCAGACCGAGCGCCTCGCGGACCTCGCCGATCACCATTTCAGCCAGACGCTGGATCATCTGCTCGCCCTCCTCCACCGTCGCCGCCGCAGGGTTGCCCGCGTACGCGAGCTCCATGCCCATCGCCGTGAAGGTGTTCACCCCCGCTGAGAGCTTCTCCGACAGGCTGATCGGCACTGGCTGCAGCGTGGTGCGCATCGCCTCGTCGACGAGCTCGGGCGCCGCCGCCATCACGATCGACGTCTCGTACTGGCCTGCGTGACACGCGCCGCTCTTGAACTCCGCCGAGAGCGTGCGCGCCCACTTCCGGGTCAACGGGCACGCGTAGCTCACCTTGCCCGTCCGGCCGTCGAGCACCGCGCGGATCGCGGCATCGTGCGCAGGCTCGAGGTGATTGTTGACGAGGCACACGTGGCGCAGCCCCTGCGCGAGTAAGCCGTCGCACACGGCGGCGACATACGCGGTGAGCACCGCGGGGGGGATCGAGACCGCGCCCGGAAAGCCAACCGCGCAGTCGGTGACGCCGTAGCTGATCGCGGGCGCGATCACCGAGGTGAGCGGGCCCTTCTTGTCGAGCAGCTCGCACGCGCGCACGCAGGCGGCCGCCGAGATGACAACGTCGGTGCCGAGGCCGAGGTGCGGACCATGGGGCTCTGTCGAGCCAACCGGCACGAGCGCGACGACGGCCTTCTTGCCGCCGAGGAGCGTGTACAGGGATGCCGTGGTGTGTCGCGCGAGGAATTTCTCCGCCATCGTCGTTACTCTCCGCCGAGCTCGCCGCGCTTCTCGCGCTCGAGTAGTGCCTTCTTATCGACCTTGCCGCGATCGTTCTTCGGCATGTCCTCGAGGAATGCGATCCAGCGCGGATACTTGTGCTTCGACAGCCGCGCCTGGACGTGGGCCTTCAGCTCCGCGATCAGGGCGCGCCTACCGTCGGCCGACGCGATCCGCTCGCGCGCGTCCGGGCGCAGCTCGATCAGCGCCTTCGGCTTGGTGAGCCCACCATCCTCGGCGGGGATTACCGCGGCGACCGACACGCACGCATGCGCGAGCAGGCAGTCCTCGACCTCGCGAGGCGCGACGAAGATGCCGCCGACCTTGAACAGATCATCGGCGCGGCCCTGGAACCACAGGTAGCCGTCGGCGTCGATCGAGAACAGATCGCCCGTGCGGCACCAATGCCCGTGGAACGTCCTCCAGCTCTTGTCGCGATCCTGGAAGTAGCCCTGTGCGACCGAGTCGCCCTTCACCCACAAGACACCGATCTCGCCGGGCGGCAATGGTGTAGCGGCCGCGCCCTCCGCGTCCTCGGGGAGGATCGCGAGCTGGTAGCCGGTGACCGCACGGCCGAGCGAGCCGGGCTTGATGTCACCGGGACGGTTCGAGCAGTAGATGTGGAACATCTCCGCGGAGCCGATGCCGTCGTAGACCTCGGCGCCGAACCGCTCGGTGAACCGGCGCATCAGCGGCTCGGGCAGCGCCTCGCCCGCGGACAGATGGAACCGCACACACGAGAGATCGAGCCCACGCTCGCCCTTGGCACGCAGCTCGTCGTCGAGGTCCAACAGCTTGCCAAGCATGGTGGGCACGTTCGTCACGATGGTCGGCCGGTAGCGTGCGATCGCGGCAGAGATGCTCTCCGCCGTGGGGCGCTCGGAGAACAAGCCAACGGTCGCGCCCACGGCAAACGGGAACCACAGGTTCGTGCCCGTCGCGTAGCCGAAGAACAAGCGCGGCACGCTCACCGTCACGTCGCTCTCGCGATAGCCAACGGTGCCCTTCGCATAGACCTCGGTGTTGAACGCGAAGTCGCGGTGCGTGTGCATCGCGGCCTTCGCGCGCCCCGTCGAACCCGAGGTGAACAGCCAGATCGCGGGATCGTCGCGTCGGAGCGGCGGCAGCTGCGTCGCGAGGGTCTCGCCGCGCGCGATCGCACCGACGAGCGTGTCGCAGGGTTTCGGCAAGGCCGGCACCCGGATGTCCGCCTCGGGGTCGTCACCGGTCGCCGCGTCGGGGACGAGCAGCACCGTCTTCAGGTGTGGCAACTCGGGGAAGAATGGCGCGAGCGCGTTGGCCACTGCTGGCGTGGTGATCAGCACCTGCGCTTTGATGTAGTCGAGCGTGTAGCGCAGATCGTCGGCCGGCGCGATCGGGTTGCCCATGGCGAGCACGCCACCTGCGGCCAGGATGCCGAAGATGCTCCACGCGAACGGCGGCACGTCCGACAGCACGACGTAGACACGGTTCTCGGGGCGGAGCCCACCGTCGACGAGATAGCGCGCGAGTCCGCGCGCACGCGCCGCGACGTCGCTATACGTCCAGCTGCGGTCGCCGAACCGCAACGCGACCTTGCCGCCCTTCCCTTCGCGCTCGCGATCGAACAGGAAGTAGTCGGCGAGGCTGAAGTCCTCCGGGAACGTGATCTTGCTGGTGTCCGTCATCCGCGCGCTCCCTGCGTCAGCGCGCGACCGATGATCGTACGCTGGATCTCGCTCGTCCCCTCGTAGATCCGCAGCGGCCTCACAGCGCGATACAGGTGTTCGACGATCGCCCCCGCCATCACGCCGCGCCCACCGAACAGCTGCACGGCGCGATCGATCACGCGGCTCGCGGCCTCGGTCGCCCCGAGCTTCGCGATCGACACCTCGGTCGTCACGCGCCGATCGCTCGTGTCCTTCGCATGCGCCGCACGCAGCACGAGCAACCGCGCCGCGTCGAGGTCGACGACCATGTCCGCGAGGTGCGCCTGCACGAGCGGTTGCTCGCTCAGCGCCTTGCCGAACTGCTTGCGCGCCGTCACGAACGTGATGGCCTCGTCGAGTGCGCGCCGCGCCATGCCCACCGCGGCCGCGCCGACCGACACGCGAAACGCATCGAGGGTCTGCATCGCGAGCTTCATGCCCTGCCCCGCCTCCCCGATTCGGGCACTCGCCGGCAGCCTCGCCCCGCGCAGCTGTAACGCACCGATCGGATGCGCCGCGGTCGCCTGTAGCGGCTGCACGGTCACGCCCGGGGTATCGAGTGGCACCCAGAACGCCGCGAGCCCCGCACTGCCCTTCGTCGCATCGAGGGTCGCCACGACCGTCGCGTGATCCGCGATGCCCAGGTTCGAGATGAACAGCTTGTCGCCGTCGAGTACGTACCCACCATCGACCTCGCGCGCCCGGGTCGAGATCGCAGCGACGTCGGACCCGGCTTCCGGCTCGGTCAGCGCGAACGCCGCCACCCGCTCACCGCGCGCGAAGGCGGGAAGAAGCGCACGCTGCTCGGCGGAACCCGCCAGGTAGATCGAGTGAGTGCCGAGGCCCTGCACCGCAAAGATCGAATCCGCGCGCGCCGAGACGTACCCGAGCATCTCGCGCGCCAGGCACAGCGCGCGCGTGTCGATCTTGCCGGTCGGAACAACGAGCTCCAGTAGCCCGGTCTGGGCCAACGCCTTGGCGGCGGCCCGATCACGCGCGGGCTCGTCGACGTCGCGCTCGGCCGCCGCGATGGCATCGACCGCCGCGCGCAATCGCCCGGCGAGCGCCGCATGCGAAGCGTCGAAGAACATCGACAGGTCGTCGGTCGACAGCTTCATGTCACGGGGCTCCGCGGAACTTCGCCGGGCGCTGCTCCTTGAAGGCGGCGTGGGCTTCCGCGAAGTCGGGGTGTTGCATGCAGAGCGCCTGCGCTTGCGCCTCCGCTTCGATCGCCTCGCCGAGCGCCATCGTGTGCTCGCTCTCGATCATCCGCTTGGTCATCGCGTGTGCGAACGCGGGGCCTGCCGCGAGCCGCGCCGCCCACTCCTGGGCCATCGCGACGCACGCCGCGGCATCGGGGACGACCCGGTTGACGAGCCCGATCTGGAGCGCGCGATCGGCAAGGATGATGTCTCCGAAGAACAGCAGCTCCGACGCGTGCCCGAGGCCAACGATGCGCGGCAGCAGATACGTGATGCCCATGTCGGCGCCACACAGGCCGACCTGTGGGAAGATGAAGCCGAACTTCGCGCCCTGCGCGGCGATGCGAACGTCACTCGCACACGCGATGACCGCCCCCGCACCGACGGCCGTACCGTTCACTGCCGCGACGATCGGCCGCTTGCAGGCGCGCATCGCCTCGATGAGGCGCCCGGTCGCGCGCGTGAACGCGAGCAGCGCGGGCGTATCGCGCCCGAGCAGGTGCTTGATGATGTCGTCCTGGTCACCACCGGAGCAGAAGCCGCGGCCGCGCCCGGTGATCACGATGGCGCGGACCTCGTCGAAACGATCGAGCTGCTCGAAGGTCTCGGCCAGCTCCTGGTAGACCTCGAAGGTCAGCGCATTGAGGCGCTTCTCGCGATCGAGGGTGATGGTGGCGACGCCGCGCGCGAGCTCGAAAGCAAACGAGGTGGGCGTGGGAAGGTTCATGACTTATCTCCGAGATACGCGATGGCCTGGATCTCGACGAGCGCCTGCGGCTCGACGAGCTCGGTGACGCCGACCAGCGCCATCGCGGGGAAGTAGCGGCCCATGCGCTCGCGCCAGACCACGCCCAGGAGCTTCTGCGCGCCGCGATACGCCGGGATGTCGGTAACGAACACGGTCATCGACGCGATGTCCTCGGCGCCCCCACCCGCGGCCTTGACCACCGCGAGCACGTTGTCGAGGGTCTGCGCGAACTGGCTGACCAGGTCGTTGGCACGGAACACGAACCCGCCCGCCCCCTCATCGAACGACCATCCGATCTGTCCGCCGGTGTGAAGCACGCGGCCCGTGCAGACGCGGCCGTTCGAATAGCCCTTGGGTTGCGGCCAGCTCGGGACAATGACGTCCTCGTTGCTCACTTCAGCACCGCCCCGCCGTCGATGACGAGCGCCTGGCCATGGATGCCTCGCGCTTCGTGCGCGCACAGCATCAGCGCAGTATGGGCGACCTCCGCAGGCTCGATCATGCGCCGCTGCGGGCTCATGTTCGCGAGGGACGCGTGCGCCTCCTCGCGCGAGCGCCCGGTCTTCGCCGCGATCCGCGCGACGGCCTCCCCGCTCATCTGGGTCTCGACCCAGCCCGGACACAGCGCGTTGATGGTGACGCCGGTGCGCGCGAGATCGATCGCGAGCGCGCGCGTCATGCCGACCATCGCGTGCTTCGCTGCGCAGTACGCCGCCGTGTAGCCGTAGCCGGTGACGCCGGCGTTCGATGCGATGTTGATGACGCGCCCCCAGCCCGCCTTGACCATGCCCGGCACCACGGCGCGCGCGACGCGAAACGGTGCCGTCGCATCGAGCTCCAGGATTCGGTCCCACAGCTCGTCGGTGGTCCGCTCGAGGGAAGCGCTCTCCGCGGCGCCCGCATTATTCACCAGCACGTCGACGCGACCGACATCCGCGAGCACACGATCCGTCGCCTTGCGGTCCAGCAGGTCGAGCTCGAGGGCGGTGCCGCACAGCTCGCGCGCGACCTCCTCGATCGACGCGCGGGTTCGCCCGGCGACGACGACGTGCGCCCCTGCCCCCGCCAGCGCGCGCGCGATCGCTGCGCCGATACCGCGACCACCGCCGGTGATCAGTGCTCGCTTGCCTGCGAGGATGCCGCTCATGCGTCCGGGTATACCCCGCGCGCCCTGCCGATCACAGCGCCTCCGCCAGCGCCTCCGCGAGTGCCTCGGGGCTGAATGGCTTGCGCACGAGGCGGACGGTATTGCTCTCGATTCCGTGGGTGAGAATCGCATCGTCCTGGTAGCCACTCATGAAGATCACGGGTAGCTCCGGACGCGCCTGCAACGCGACCTCGGCGAGCTCGCGCCCGTTCTTCCCGGCCATCACGACGTCGGTGAGCAGCACCGAGACGGGCTGGGACACATCCGCGAGCACCCCCGCCGCCTCCTCGCTCGACGAGAACTCGCGCACCGTGTAGCCAAGGTGCCGCAGTCCACGCGCCGTAGAGTTCAGCACCAGCGCATCGTCGTCCACGAGCACGATGACGGCCTCCGCGCTCGCGACCGTGCGGGCCACGGTCTCGGGAACGGTCGCCGTGCGCTGCGCCGCGGGTAGCGTCACGACCACGGTGGTTCCGACGCCGATCTGGGAGGTCAGCGTGAGCGTGCCACCGGCCGCCGTCACGATGTTCTTCACCGTCGACAGCCCGAGCCCAGTGCCGGTCGACTTGGTGGTGAAGAACGGCTCGCTCGCACGCGCCAACGTCGCCCGATCCATGCCGCGGCCGTCGTCCTCGACCCGGATCTCGGCGCCGTTCTGCAACCGTCGCGCCTTCACGTCGATGCGTCCCCCGCTCCCCGGCAACGCGTCGCGCGCATTGACCACGAGGTTGAGCAGCACCTGCGTGAGCTGGCCATTGTCGATCCGCACGAGCGGCAGATCGTCGTCGAGGTCGAGCACGAGCTCGATATCGGAGCTGATCACGCGGCGCACGAGGCGCCAGGCGTCGCGGAGCACCGTGCGCAGCTCGTGGACGCGCGAGTCGACGGGCTGGTTGCGCGAGAACGCGAGCAGCTGCGAGGTCAACGCGCCCGCGCGATCCGTCGCCTCGGTGATAGTCGCGAGCAACTCGCGCGCGTCGTCGCCGTCGGTGCGGCTGCGCAGCAGGTGCACGGAGGTCCCGATGGCCGTCAGCAGGTTATTGAAGTCGTGCGCGACACCGGCCGCGAGCCGTCCGACGACGCGCATCTTCTCGGCCTCGACGAGCCGGCTCTCGATCGCACGCCGATCGGTGAGGTCCTCGGCGGAACACAGCACCATCGTGCCGCCGTCGCGCACGAGGCTGCGTACGTAGACGCGCACCAGGCGCGGCCCGTGCTCGACGGTCTGCATCTCGAGCTCGAACGGACCGGCCGCTCCAGTACGACGCGCGGTCGCGAGCAGCTGCGCGAGCATCGGTGGCAACGGCGAGAGGACGGGACGCAGCGCCTTGCAGGCGCGGTTCTCCTCGACGACGCGATCGTCCCCATCGAACAGCACCATCCCCGATGGGGACGCGTCGAACATGGCCCGCAGCTCCGCGCGCGAGCGCTCGAGCTCGGCGAAGGCCACGCTGCGCGCCCGCTCGGTAACCTGCAGCGCACCCGCTGTGTCATTGAACGCGCGCGCGATCTCGCCGACAACGTCGCTGGTCTCGGCGACGCGCACCGATGTGTCACCACGAGACAGCGCCGCGAGCGCGGCCCGCACCTGCTGCATGCGCTGCGCGACCAGCGAGTGCGTCGGGAACACCGAGACCAGCAGCCACCCGATCTCGGGCACTGCCTCCGCGACCACCATCGCCGCGCCGTCGCGCGTCATCACCTCGCAGGTCGAGCTGCCCGCGGCGAGCATCACCCGCACGTCGAGCTCGCCGAGGCCCGGCCCGAGCGTCCTGATCGACTCCCGCGCGATCGCGCCGTGCTCGCCGCGCAGCACGCCCTCCACCGTTGGGTGCGCCACGATGAGCCCCGCGCCGTCGACGATGAAGCTGACCTGGGTCTCGATGATCTGCTCGCGCAGCGCGTCGTCGACTAGCGACTGCATCGGCACGTCGATGTGCACGACGCCCTCGAACTGGTCACCGCGATACACCGGCAGCGAAGGTGTGAGGATCACGCCCCGGCCGCCATAGTCGACGTTGGGGGGCGTCCACACGATATCGCGCGAGGGATTCGCGCCCGGTGACGCGATCAGATACGGGAGGTAACCGAGCCAGTTGAACTCGCGCGACAGCACCGTATCCGGGGCGCGATACGGCACACCCAGCCCCATCCCACTGCGGTCCGTGTAATAGACCCACGCGACATCGCCCAGGCGTTGCTGGAGCGCCCAGAACGCCGGCCCCGCCCGCATCATGCTCACGATCCGCGGCGCGACCTCGGGGAGACGTTCATCGTCGACAGAGACGAAGCACAGCCCCTCCCCGTCTGGCGGATCCCCCGCGCGCGCGCGTGCGAGCAGCTGGGTCCGCTCGTAGAACCCCGATCCGTCGCGCGCGAACCCTGCGGCCGCGAGCATGCGCAGTGACTCGGGCTGTGCGGGAGCCGCGTCCAGCGCTGCGCCGATCGCAGCCGCGAGGGTATGGGTGGCGTCATGGAGCCGCTTTACGCGCGCGGCGAGCAAGCGAGCGTTCGCCCGCGTATGCCGCCGAAGCATATCGTGCTCGTTCACACCCGGCCGTCCGTCTGGCCACGGTAGGTATAGGTCAAACCCGGGTCAACACAAGCGCCTACGGGATTCTAGGTCAACTCTTTGCGAATGTTTGCGATCACTTCGGCGTAGCTCGTGCTCTCGACGACCTGTGCCATCTCCGCGGTGTAGCGCGAGACAAGATCTTCGCGGTTGCGCGCGAGGGCATCCCGCCGGGCGTTATGCAGCGTGACGAACGCGCGCTCGGCGTTGGTGAAGTACTGCACCGTCGCCAGCACCGCGCGGGCGATCGAAATGGTCACCGACCGCGACTTATCACTGAACGTGAAGTGGCGACCTTCGCTGTTGGTGATGTCGAGGGTGACGCGACCGATCGCATCGACGCCGGCCTGCGCCTTTTTGGTCTCGAGATCGGCGGCGACGTGGAAGCCCGTCAGCTGGATGGTCTTGAGCGACTGATACTCGCGCGCGTAGCGGTCGAGCATCGCGCTGAAGATGGCGTCGACGACACCCACCCCTTTCCCTTCCACTTCAACCGGCTGCTCGCCCTCGAGGACGTTCAGCTTGCAGGTGGAGGTATGGTCACCCTCCTCGAAGGCCAGGCGAACCAACTTGAGCTCGAGGAAGTTCGAGCCGAGGACGCGGCGAATCAGGGGCTCGTGCGGCGGCGTGTGCGACACAGCGTTTAGTCTAGCGCGCTCCCCGCGAGGCGCAGCGTGATCTCTGTCGGGGATGATCTCGTCAGGTATTCGCGGACTCCCGCCCGGTGCGCGTGTCGGACCGCTGGTTCATAGTGCGGCAGTGTCGGCTCTGACCCAGATCAAGCGCCACGTCACCCAGCTAAAGGGGTGTTCGGCCTGCCCGAAGATGATCGGGCCCGTGGTGACCGGGCAACCGGTTGTGTCCCCTGTAATGCTGATCGGGCAGGCCCCGGGGACCAAGGAAGGACCGGCCGGCAAACCGTTCGCGTGGACCGCAGGCAAGACCATGTTTGGCTGGTTCGCTAACCTCGGGATGTCCGAGGAACAATTTCGTAGTCGCGTGTACATGGCCGCGGTGTGCAGATGTTTCCCCGGGAAGTCTCCCGCCGGCGGCGACCGCGTCCCGGACGCCGACGAGATCGCGGCCTGCGGCAAGCACCTCGCCGCCGAGATCCGCATCTTGCGGCCTCGCCTCATCATCCCGGTGGGCAAGCTCGCCATCACACAGCTCGTGCCCGACGCCGACAAGCTCGCAGACATCATCGGTCGCGAACAGCGCCTCACCTTCCATGGGGTCACGCTCGACATGCTCGCCCTCCCGCATCCCTCCGGTGCCTCGACGTGGCATCGCACCGAACCAGGCAAGACCCTGCTCAGCCGCGCCCTCACGCGCCTCGGACACCACGAGGCGTGGCAGTCCCTCTTCGACGCGCACGGGCCTGCTGCCCAGGTGGTGGCACCATGACCGACGTCGCCAAGCTCCTCGCCGACCTCGTCGCGTTCCCGACCCAGCAGGCCAACGCGGAGCGCGCCGCGGGCAACGAGCTCGCACTGTGCGAATACCTGGCCCCGCTGCTCCGCGCGCGCGGCGCTGACGACGTCATCATCGGTACGGCCCCGCGCACCGACGGCAGCCCGGGCGCCTATATCTTCGCGCACTGGGGGACGCCCACGCGCATCATCAACGCGCACGTCGACACCGTCCCGGCCAACGCGGGCTGGTCGCGCGATCCGTGGACGCCACATCTCGCCGACGGCCGGCTCTACGGTCTCGGCTCGGCGGACACCAAGGGCGCGATCGCCGCGACGCTCGTCGCGCTCGAGGCCGCGACCCCGCGCGACATGGGCGTGCTGTTCTCCGGCGACGAAGAAGCGGGCAGCCGCGTGATGGAGGACTTCCTCGCCTCGTCGCACGCCGCCGCGATCCGGCAGGTCATCGTCTGCGAGCCCACGGCGCGCGCCGCGGGCACCATGCACCGCGGCATCATCGGCCAGAAGGCCACGCTGCTCGGACCCGGAGGGCACTCGTCGAAAGCGGACCACCTGCCCAAGCCCATCGCACAGCTCGCGCGGTTCGCCGCGTCGCTCGACGACTACGCGCGCACGCAGGTCGGCGTCGGTCCCGCTGGCATGACGGGCACGTGCCTCAACCTCGCCGCGCTCCACGGCGGCGTCGCATTCAACGTCATCCCCGCGCGCGGCGAGCTCGAATGGTCGATCCGCCCGTACCCGGGCTTCGATCGCACGGTCTGGGATCGCGAAGTCGCCGCGCGCGCCGCTGCGATCGATGGCAGCATCACCATCGCCGACGTCATCGTGCACGCGCCGTTCGGCTGCGACGCCCTCGCCGACCTCGTGCGCCCCTTCGCCCAGCGCGTCGGCGCGCTCGACTTCTGGACCGAGGCTGCGATGTGGCAGGTGCATGGCGCCGACGCGATCGTCATCGGTCCGGGAGACATCGCGCAGGCCCAC
>JANRKM010000278.1:0-8754 GCA_033763475.1 Kofleriaceae bacterium | reverse complement strand
CGCGATCCACTGGAACAGCCGCCGCGCCGACAAGCCCTATGTTGTCGTCAACTGCGCCGCGATCCCCGAGACGCTCCTCGAGTCGATCCTGTTCGGGCACGTCAAGGGAGCGTTCACCGGCGCCGTGATCCAGAAGGTCGGCGAGTTCCAGAAGGCCAACGGCGGGACGCTTTTCCTCGACGAGGTGGGCGAGTTGCCCGTGATGCTGCAGGCGAAGGTGCTGCGTGCCGTCGAGCAAGGTGAGGTGCAGCCCCTCGGCTCCAACGAACCACCCGAGCGCGTAGATGTTCGCTTGATCTGCGCGACCAACCGCGACCTCGAGGGGATGGCCAAGCTCGGCACGTTCCGCGACGATCTGTTCTACCGCCTCAGCGTGATGACGCTCGAGCTGCCGCCGCTCCGCAGCTACAAGGACAACCTCGAGACGCTCGCCCACGTGTTCCTCGAACAGTCGGCTGCGGCACATGGCAAGCCGGCGCCGCGGCTCGGCCCGTCGGTGCTCGCACGCCTCACCGCGTATGACTTCCCGGGGAACGTGCGCGAGCTCAAGAACACGATCGAACACGCCGTGATCCTGTCAACCGAGGAAGAGCTGCGCGTCGAAGATCTGCCGCGTCCGCTACTGACCGGCACCGCGAGCAAGCCGAGCAAGCCGAGCAAGCCTACACAGCTGACGCTCGACCAGGCGCGCGAGCAGTGGCTCGAGCCGCTGGAGCGGCAGTACCTCACCGACCTGCTCGCGAAGCATGGTGGCAACGTGAAGGTCGCGGCGCAGGCTGCCGGCATCAACACGGTGACGCTCTACCGTCTGCTCAAGCGCAGGGGACTCTCGCTCGGGCGCACTGTCCGCGAGAGCTAGCTGGCCCCCACCACGCGGCTCCTGCGCAGCGTGCAGTAGCCGAAAACGCATCGGGCAGCGAGGTGTCGCCTCGCTGCCCGCATGCGCAACCGAATCGGCTATCGAGTGCCTAGAGAACCGTGACGGTCGGCAGGAACGACTTGAGCGACGCGACGCCGCTCTCGGCCGAGGACTTGGTCGCGTACTGCTGGCTGACACCGATGATCTCGCCGTTCTGCGCCTTCACCGTGAAGTAGAAGCCGCCTCCGGCGTTCTCCTTGAGCTCGTACGCCGCCGCATTCTTCGCCTCGGCCTGCACTGCGAACGCGCCGTTGTACGCGGCCGCGTCCGAGGAGTACTGCTCCGACGACAGCACGATCTCGCCGTTCTTCGCGTGGATGTTGAAGCGGTACTTGCCCGACGCACCCTGGAGAACCTCGACGCGCGCGCCGGTCGAAGCAGCTTCCTTCTTGTCGAGGTACGTCGTCACCGCGCGCACCGACGACGTCACCGCGCGCGTCGCGCTCGACTTGGTCGCGTAGACCTGGGAGAACGCGATCGACTCGTTGTTGCCCGCGCGGAGGTGGATGTTCCAGCCGGTCGTCGTCTTGTTCACGAGGTACTGCGCCGGGTCGACGCCGTTCTCGAGCACCGAGAGCGCGCCGTTGATCGCGCCCGTGCGCGACGTGTACGCCTCGGACGAGAGCAGCACCGAACCGTTGCCCGCCTTCACGTTGAACCGCCACTTGCCACCCGCGTCTTTCGAGAACGCGAGCTTGCCGGCGGCCGTCGCTTCGCCGTCTTCGATGGCATCGACGTCGTCCGCTCCCGCACAGCCAACAGCAGCCATCGAGGAGACCGAGAGAACCAGAGCAGTGATAAGCGAGGTAACGTTGCGCATGATGGTCGCGGTAAATACAAGCGGTGGGCCAGATGTAGGCACGTCTACCTGCTTGTAACTATTGAGTGGCTATTCTGGCTTCCACATCGGCTGAGCAACATTAGTTGCACGAATGCAACTCGAATTGCGCCTTGGACACTTGTCCACAGATCCTGTGGAGGGGATCGGCTCCGCGAGTGGCCCTCCGGTCGGAGGCTGCAGTCAGCTCGCGAAGCGCTCGGCCGGGTTGTCTCAGTCGTACCGCAGGCCCTCGACGGGGCGCAGCGCGGAGGCAGCGGAGGCAGGGGCGATTGTCGAGATGATGCTGATCACCATGGTGATGGCGGCGACGAGGGCGACCTCGAAGCCGCGCACCTCGATGGGCAGGCGATCGATCAGATAGACCTTCGGGTCGAGGTGGTAGCCGTACGAGCTGACCACGAAGCAGAACGCGAGGCCCATGCCGACGCCGACCAGCGTGCCGACGCCGCCGATCGCGGTGCCGACGACGAGGAAGATCGACGACACGCCGCCCGAGGAGCCGCCCATCGACTTGAGGATGGCGATCTCGCGCGTCTTCTCGGTGACCATCATCGTGAGCGCCGAGACCATGTTCACGGCGGCGACGAGGATGATGAGGGTGAGGATGATGATGAGCGCGAGCTTCTGGAGATTGAGCGCGGTGAAAAGGTTCTTGTTGAGCTCGTACCAGTCCTGGACTTGATAGGGCGGACCGCCGAGGGCCTTCTCGAGCTTGCGCGCGATCTCCTCGGCGCGGTCGACGTCTTTGACCTTGAGCTCGACGCCCATGACCTGGTCGCCGCGGCCCGCGAGCTCCTGGGTGTCGGCGAGCGACGTGTAGAGGAGGCGGCGGTCGTATTCGTCGAAGCCGCTGTAGAACACACCGCTGACGCGGAACTTGCGCGTGCGCGGCGCGGTGGACTTGGCGCGCCAGGTGTCGAAGTCGATGTTCGAGAGCGGCACTACGACGGTGACCACGTCGCCGACGGAGGCCTTGAGCTTGCGAGCGAGCTCGGTGCCCATGATGATCGGCGGCAGCTCGCCCGGCTTGGGAATGGCCTCGAGGTCGCTCACCGACCCGACCTGCATGTGCTTCTCGAGATCGAGCACGCCGTTCACGCGCTTCGGATCGACGCCCTTGATGGCGACGCCGGAGATCAGCCCGTTATGGGTGATCAACATCTCGGCGAAGATGAAGGGCTGGACGGCAAGGACGTCGGGGTCGACGTTCTTCGCCTTGTCCATCACGTCCCGGTACTCGGCGAACGTGGCCTGCGACTTGAGCACGATCACGTGCGCGTTGACGCCCAGGACCTTGTCGCGGAACTCCTTCTGGAAGCCGGTCGTGATCGCGAGCACGAACGTCAGTGCGGCTACGCCAAGCGCGACGCCGAGTACCGACACGCTGGTGAAAACGGAGAACACCGACAGCAGCGCGAATACAGCGGTCGACAGTAAGCCGACGACAAACAGCGAAACGCCGATCAAGCTCCCGGTCCAGTTCAGGAGGATGACAAGACCGATCAAGGTCACGACCAGCGCGCCACCCGCGCACAGCAGCATCAAGCGATCGCGCTTGCCTCCGTAGAGGTAGCGCCAGCCGATGCGGAGCTCGTAACTCATGGATGGGGGACTTTGCCCTAACCTGACGCCGCGCGCATGGATTCCCGAGCCCTCGAGATCGAGGACGATACTTACAAACAGTCTTGACTGACTGTTTCTTGGGCGGTACACCCCGGGTAGATGCCCGAGGCTGCCCGAAACGGAGCGAGCCAGCGAAGGCTGGCGAGCGGGGACCGTGCTCCCCGTACTCAGCAGCAGCGTCGCGACGAGACACGACGCGCGCTCCTCGACGCGGCGGTAGAGAGTCTGATCGAGGTGGGATTTGCCCGCACCACGACGCTCGAGGTCCAGCGGCGTGCCGAGGTCTCGCGCGGCGCCCTGCTCCACCACTTCCCGTCCAAGGCGGAGCTGCTGGTGGCCGCGGTGGATCACCTCGCCGAGATGCGCGCCCGCGAGCTCAAGCAGCTCGCCGGCCAGCTGCCCGAGGAGCGGGCGAGCAAGGCGCGCACCGACGCGGTGATCGACCTCTTGTGGCAGTGTTTTTCGGGCACGTTCTTCCAGGTCACCATGGAGCTGCGCACCGCAGCCCGCACGGATCCAGAGCTTCGGCCGGTCCTGGTGACCGCCGAACGTGCGCTGCGCGATCGCATCTTCGCGCAGGCGCGCACGCTGTTCGGCAAGGACGTCGCCGAGCATCCCGGTCTCGAGCGGGCGCTCGACCTGACCCTCCAGCTGATGATCGGTGCGGCGATGTCCGCCGTGCTCCACAAGGAAGAGCGTCGCCTCGACGATCTGATCGAGGACTGGAAGCAACTGTTCCCCGCTGTGCTGGCCCAGGCGACAAATGGGCGCCGGCCACAAAGTGGCCGCCGGCGCGAAGCGACGGGCCCGAAGCGAAGCTGAGGGCCCGACCATGTCCGCGAAGCGAACAACCAAACGTACGAAGGTGAAGCGATGAGTAAGGAACTCCGATTTGATGGACGCGTCGCACTCGTAACCGGCGCAGGCGGTGGCCTCGGCCGCACGCACGCGCTGCTCCTCGCGTCTCGCGGCGCGAAGGTCGTCGTCAATGACCTCGGCGGTAGCTTCACCGGCGATGGCAGGTCGAGCTCGGCGGCGGACAAGGTCGTCGAGGAGATCAAGGCCGCCGGCGGCACCGCCGTCGCGAACTATGACTCCGTCGAGGACGGCGAAAAGATCATCAAGACCGCCGTCGAAGCGTTCGGCAAGATCGACATCATCATCAACAACGCCGGCATCCTTCGCGATGTCTCGTTCAAGAAGATGACGCAGCAGGACTGGGACCTCGTCTACAAGGTCCACGTCCTCGGCGCGATGAAGGTCACGCACGCCGCGTGGAACCTGATGAACGACCAGGGCTACGGCCGCATCATCAACACCGCTAGCGCCGCCGGCATCTACGGCAACTTCGGCCAGGCGAACTACGCGATGGCCAAGCTCGGCATCCACGGCTTCACCCAGACGCTCGCGGCCGAGGGTCGCAAGCGCAACGTCATCGTCAACACCATCGCCCCGATCGCCGGCTCGCGCATGACCGAGACCGTCCTCCCCAAGGAGCTGCTCGACGCGCTGAAGCCCGAGTACGTGTCAGCGCTCGTCGCCAAGCTCGCGCACGAGTCCATGGAAGAGACCGGCGGCCTGTACGAAGTCGGCGGCGGCTTCTTCGCGAAGCTGCGCTGGGAGCGCTCCGAAGGCAAGACGTTCCGCCTCGGTCGCGCCATCTCACCCGAGGATGTCGACGGCGCGTGGAAGGACATCACGCAGTTCGACAAGACCACGCACCCCGGCTCGGTCGCCGAGTCGATGCAGCCGATCATGGCGAACGTCGAGGCCGGACCCAGCAAGGGCGGCAACCAGTACATCGATCTCGACGCGGCGCTGGCCTTCAAGTACCCCGAGTTCACGCAGAGCTACGACGAGCGTGACGTGTCGTTGTACGCCCTTGGCGTCGGCGCGGCGCAGAATCCGCTCGACGAGCGTGACCTCCAGCTCGTGTACGAGCTCTCGGGCAAGGGCATGAAGGTACTGCCGAGCTTCGGCGTGGTCCCCGCGATCACGATGATGTTCACGCAGGGCAAGAACGGCATCACCAACCCCGGCCTCAACTTCGGCCTCGATCGCGTGCTCCACGGCGAGCAGTACACCGAGGTGAAGCGCCCGCTGCCGACGCGCGGCAAGCTGACTACGAAGGCGCAGGTCAAGAACATCTACGACAAGGGCAAGAACGCGCTCGTCGTCACCGAGTTCATCACCTACGATGACGACGGCAACGAGCTCGTGAAGAACGAGCTGACCACGTTCGTGCGCGGCGCCGGTGGTTGGGGCGGCGATCGCGGCCCCAGCGCCGACATCAACGTGCCGCCCGATCGCGCGCCCGACAAGGTCGTCGAGGACAAGACCACCGAGAACCAGGCGCTCATCTACCGCCTCTCCGGCGACTGGAACCCGCTGCATGCGGATCCTGGCTTCGCCAAGGCGTTCGGGTTCCAGAAGCCGATCTTGCACGGCCTCGCGTCGTTCGGCTTTGCCACGCGCCACGTCGCGCAGGCCTACGCGCCCGACGGCAACCCCGACTTCGTGAAGAGCATCAAGGCGCGCTTCGCCTCGACGGTGCTGCCCGGCCAGACGCTGGTCACCGAGATGTGGAAGGAGTCGGACACGAAGATCGTGTTCCGCACCAAGCTCAAGGAGACCGGCGAGGTCGTGATCTCGAACGCGGCCGTCGAGCTCTACAAGGAGATTCCGAAGCCGAAGGAAAAGCCCAAGGCGGCGGCCGCCGGCCCATCGGCAGCGGTGCCGAGCAGCGCCGACATCTTCCGCGCGATCGGCACGTTCGTCGGCGGCAACCCGGCGACCGCCGAGAAGGTGAAGACCAACTTCCTGTTCAAGCTGTCGGCGCCGGACTCGGCGTGGACGATCGATCTGACGACGCCGCCCGGCACCGTCAGCGAGGGTGTCGTCGGCAAGGCCGCCTGCACGCTCGAGATGACCGACGCCGACTTCATGGCGATGGCCACCGGCCAGGCCGACGCGATGAAGCTGTTCTCGACGGGCAAGCTCAAGATCTCCGGCGACGTCATGGCGTCGCAGAAGCTCGGCTTCCTGAAGAAGCTGACCCCCGAGATGGTGCTCGCCGAGACCAGGAAGCGCACCGGGGCAGGTGGTGGCGCAGCGGCCCCCGCCGCGAGCGGCGTGCCGGCGGACTACGTGCCGACCGTCGACGACGTGTTCGCGGTGATCGAGGAGTACCTCAAGCAGAACCCCGAGCTCGCGGGCAAGGTCAACGTGACCTACCTATGGAAGATCGGCGACAAGCGCTACACGCTCGACCTCAAGGGCGCGGGCAGCGTGAAGGCCGGCGGCGACACGGGCGAGTGCACGCTCGAGCTCACCGAGGAGGACTTCCTCGCGCTGACGCAGGGCAAGGCCGACGCGATGAAGCTGTTCACGATCGGCAAGCTCAAGATCTCCGGCAACGTGATGGCGTCGCAGAAGCTGAACTTCCTCAGCAAGCTCGACCCGACGAAGGCGGTCGAGGTCGTCGCCAAGCGGCGCGGCGCGGGTGGTGGTGCGGCGGCCCCGGGCGCCGGCAGCGCGGCGGCCCCGGCCGCGCCGAAGCAGGATGCGCAGGCGCCGGCGATCTTCACGGCGCTTACCAAGCGCATCGCGGAGAACCCGGGCCTCACCGGCGAAGTGCGCGCGACCGTCAAGTTTGTCGTCGACGGCAACACACAAGTGTTCGCGCTCGGCGGCAAGGATCCGAACGTCGTCGACGCCACGCTCACGATCGGCGACGCCGACCTCGTGGCGCTCGTCACCGGCAAGGCGAACGCGAAGGCGCTCTACCAGCACGGTCAGCTCAAGGTGGATGGCGACATCTCCGTCGCCCACCGCCTCGGCTTCCTCAACAAGCTCGTCGATCGCTAGGGGACGTGCCCGTCCCCTCTGCCGGGCCAGAGCCCCGACATTCCCCCCTCCGCGCGCTTCCCGCGCGATGACAACCCGACTCAGGAGAAATCACATGCCCCGCAAAGTAAACGTCATCGGCGTCGGGATGGTTCCCTTCGCCAAGCCCGGCAAGAGCGAGGAGTATCACGTGATGGCGCGCAAGGCCGGAGAGGCCGCGCTCGCCGACGCGAACATTCCCTTCACCGACGTGCAGCAGGCCTACGCCGGCTACGTCTACGGTGACTCGACGTGCGGTCAGCGCGCGATCTATCAGCTCGGCGAGACCGGCATCCCGGTGTTCAACGTCAACAACAACTGCTCGACCGGCAGCTCTGCGCTCATGCTCGGCACGCAAGCGATCGCCGGCGGCATGGCCGAGTGCGTGATCGTCGTGGGCTTCGAGCAGATGGAGGCCGGCGCGCTACAGGCCAAGTGGACCGACCGCGCGAACCCGCTCGATCGCTTTGTCAACGTGATGAACGAGGAGCAGGGCTTCAACTCCGCGCCGCCCGCCGCGCAGATGTTCGGTGGCGCCGGTCGCGAGTACCGCTGGAAGTACGGGACCAAGAAGGAGACCTTCGCCAAGATCTCCGAGAAGGCGCGCAAGCACGCGTCGAAGAACCCCTACGCGCTGTTCAAGGACGTGCTCTCCGTCGAGGAGATCATGGCCTCACCCGAGGTGTTCGATCCGCTGACGCGTTACCAGTGCTGCCCGCCGACCTGTGGCGCGGCGGCGGCAGTGCTGTGCTCCGACGAGTTCGCGAAGAAGCACAACATCAGCAAGCCCGTGTACATCGCAGCGCAGGCGATGACCACCGACTTCCCGTCGACGTTCAACGAGCACTCGATGATCAAGATGGTCGGCTACGACATGGCCAAGGTGTGCGCCAAGAAGGTGTACGAGCAGGCCGGCATGGGGCCCGAGAGCGTGCAGGTCGTCGAGCTGCATGACTGCTTCACGGCGAACGAGCTCCTCACGTACGAGGCGCTCGGCCTGTGCAAGGAAGGCGAAGCCGAGAAGTTCATCTGGGACGGTGACAACACCTACGGCGGCAAGTTCGTCACCAACCCGTCGGGCGGCCTGCTCTCGAAGGGCCACCCACTCGGCGCCACCGGCCTCGCGCAATGCACCGAGCTCGTGTGGCACCTGCGCGGCACCGCAGAAGCGCGGCAGGTCGAGGGCGCCAAGGTCGCGCTCCAGCACAACCTCGGTCTCGGCGGCGCCTGCGTCGTCACGATGTACCGCAGGGATTGATGCTAGTCCGCGACCGAGCCGCAGCCCGACGGCGACGCCGACGGCGGCGGCGACTGAATAGCGAAGCGAGGGGCTAGGGCACGTGCCGGTCAGTTAACACTACTGCGTCATAATTCGACGTCGAATTCCGGATCGATTTCGATCAGTTGTGAGATTCCTCGTCGAGACGATCGCGTGTGACCCTTCGTTGTGATCAAAGGGGGTATGGCGAATCTGATGAATGCTGCC
>JANRKM010000277.1:0-18517 GCA_033763475.1 Kofleriaceae bacterium | reverse complement strand
CATCCTCGATGGCCATCGCGAGCTGACGCGCCGTGCGTCACGCCCCGATGGCCATCGCCGTCATGCACGCCCTCGAGCGCTCCGCCGATGCCCATCACCCAGACCGCTCGCGGGCCCATCGATCACGCTGCTCGGTAACAGTGATGCGCCTGCTCGCGACCCGCACGACCGCGGATGAATGGTTTGAGCTCCAGCTCGACTGCGTGCTGCTCGAGAACGGGCGCTGCGCCGCCTACGACCTGCGCCCGACGGGCTGTCGAACCCTGTTCGCGCTCGAGACGAGCGAACGCTGCGCATATGGCGCCGACGACCCGAACGTCGTGCGCGTCAACCTCGGTGAGGTCAGTAAGCACTCCGTCGGAAACCTGATGGTGCTCGCTCACGAGCTGCGGCTACCGATCGCTCAGCTGCCGCTCCCACTCGCGCTCCAGTGGGCGCTCATCGTCGTCGAGCGCGGCCTCGACGCGCTTCGCGCGCACCTCGCCGGGACGGTGTTCGAGGACGACCTGCGCACCGTCGTGCACTGGACGGAGCGGTTTCACGGTCCGAGCGCGATTCGCGGTGGGTGACCAGACGAGGTCGTGGCCAGCATCGCCGGCAGCCCCGACCGACAACAGCGCGTTATCGGACACCATCCTCCGCTGCTCAGACGCACAGGAGTGCGCCCGCCGGGGCCGGATAGCGATAACGCCCGCGCGCCCTCAGGCCGCCGCGCGCGCGGCCCGGCGGTATCGGCGTGCGCCCTCCTCGGTCAGCACGACCAGCTGCCCGAGCGCGGCGAAGCTCTCGAGGATTGCCTCCACGTCCGTGGTCTTCGCACGCGAGAAGCGCCGCGCGACCTCGGCCGCGGTCCACTCGTCGCGCTCGGAGGCGCCCAGCACCAGATCGCGCACGGCGGTCGCGCGCTCGAAGAACGTCTTCGGCCACGCGGGGGCCTTCGACTTTGCAGCGGCGGCGGGCGTCTCGTCCTCCTCGGTCTCGGCGAGCGCCTGCTGCATCGCGGCCGGCTTCTGCTGCGGCGCCTGGAAGTCCGGGCGCAACCAGCGCACGTGCCCACGCGCCTCCTCGGCAGCGCGCTCGCGGTTCAGCTCGACGAGGCGCTCGAGGATCTGCTCGTCAGTCAGGTCGTGCGGCCAGCCGTAGGCATCGAGCACCGCGCGATCGAGCTCGTCGTGCAGCTCGCGCAGCACCGTGACCAGGCCCTCCTCGTGGATCGCGCGGTCCTTGTCGGTGAGCGACTCCGCGGCGCGCAACTTCTCGAGCACGTTGTACATCGCGGTAATCGTCAGCTTCGGGTGCGCCGCGAGCTGCCGCTTGCGATGCGCATCGAGCCGCTCGGCGAGATCACGGATGCGCTGCTTCTGCGCGTCGGTGGCCTCAGGGAACGGGAAGGGATCGAAGCATTCGGCGATGTTGTACCGGGGGTCGTTGCCCTTTCCGTTCCGGGACCGAGAGGCGAGGGCGAACACCGCATGCAGTCGACTCGAAAGGACGCCGAGACCGAACGCATCATCGAGAGCGATCGCGATCAGAGTCTGCTCGGGAAGCTCTTCGCGTCCGAGGAACGCGAACCATCTGAACTTCGATGTTTCGATTGTTCCGAGATACCTGCTGAGGTTGGCAGAGGCGGCACGGAACTCACCGCGGGGCTCGGCAAAGACCCACCACTTTTCCCGATAGCTCCTGCGCTCTTGCGCGGCGCGCACCGGGAGCACTCGATCGATCAGCCGCTGATACTCAGCCGGATAACTCCGCTGGAGTTCGGCTGCTGAACCGACCGAAAAACCGTCGAGAACCACCTTGCTCGGTTTAGACCGAAGGATGGTCTGAGCACCGGCGAGCCTCCGCGCGAGCGAGCTCGACCGTAGAGGATCGCCTTCCGGCAACTCGAATCCATCGCCGACCAGCGTGATCCCCCGAAAGCCGATGCTCCGATTGCTGCGGAGCGGAACGAGAGCCTGGACGCCCGGTGTGAGGCTCGAACCGATCTCCACATCGACTTCGTCGAGAACGAGGTCCGAAACTCCTTCGTCATCCGCGACCTCCTCGACTACGCGCGCGAGTCGACCCGATTGAGCTTCACGCGCGAGTGCCGTCATCGAGATCCTGACCGCGGCGCCGCTCTCGGAGTCGACCCACGGGTGGTCGGGGATCGCGAACACGAGTGACGCCTTTCGGTCCGAGACCGCGGCCTCGATCACCCTCCGATTGAACGTCTGCGTGATGCTGTTCGTCGTGATGAGCCCGAAGCGCTTCGCCTCGCCGGCACGCACGAGCTTCGCGGCGTGATTCCACCAGTACATCACGTAGTCCGCGGAGTCCGGGACGTCGTCGTGCGCCTTTCGCAGCGCTTCGACGTACCCGTCGCCGAGCGCGAGCCGCATCCGCTTGTTCCCGATGAACGGCGGGTTGCCGACGATGAAGTCGGCCTTGGGCCACGTCGCCGGCCTGGGGTTTACGTAGTCGTAGACCGGGACCTGCGCCTTCTCGTCGGGGACCTCGTTCCCGGTGAGCGGGTCGACGCGCATAGTCTCGCCGTCCCAGCGCGTTACCGGTTTGCCGCTCGCGTCCTTGCGCAGGACCGGCTCGCCGTCCCACTCCAGCACCGCGTCGCGGCACTCGACGTTGTGGTAGTCGTGCAGCACCGGATCGGGCGGCGGCGCGGCCTTGCCCTTCAGGCGGTGGTGCCAGCGCAGGTGGCCGATCCACAACACGAGCTCAGCGATCTCCTTCGCCCAGGGCTTCTTCTCGATCCCGCGGAACTGCGATGGATTCACACTCACGCCCGCGAGGTCGAGCCGCTCGTTGCCGGCGCCCAGACGCCGCATCTGCTCCAGCACCTCGCCCTCGAGCTGCTTCATCAGGTCGAGCGCGACGTAGAGGAAGTTGCCGGACCCGCACGCGGGGTCAATCACGATGACCTTGCAGAGCCGGTGGTGGAACGCATCGAGCGCGTCGATGGCCTTGTCGACCTTGCCCGCCGCGACGAGCTGACTCGCCTCGGCCTGCACGACGAGCCACTCGGCGCGCAGCGGCTCTTCGAGCGTGGGGCGCACGAGGCGCTCGACGTACGCGCGGGGCGTGTAGTGCGCACCAAGCGCGTGGCGCTCCTTGGTGTCGAGGGCGCGCTCGAGCAGCGTGCCGAAGATCGCCGGCTCGACGTCGGACCAGTCCTTCTTGGCCGCCTCGAGCAGGATGCGGAGCTGGGGCTCGGTGAGCGCGAGGCCCTGCGCGGAATCGAACAGCCCGCCATTGAAGCGGTAGAGCGTCTCGCCGGTCGCGAGCGTGCCGCCGGTGTTCATAACCCCGAAGAACTGCTGCACGCCGCCGGCGAAGCCGCGAGGGCTCGGGAGCCAGTACTTCTCGAGGTACTCCTCGAAGAGCCGGCGGCGCCCCGGGAAGAGCCCGACGTCCTCGGCGAACATCGCGAAGATGCAGCGCATGAGGAAGCGCGCGACGCCCTCGGGCGAGAAGCCGCTCGTCTCCTCGAGGTCGCGCGCGAGCTCGGCGAGCTTCTCCGCGATCTCGCGGGTCACGACGGCCTGGCGGCGCGAGGGGTCGAGCGCGTGCGGCGCCAGGAAAAGCGCGCGCAGCCGGGTGAGCGTGGCCGGGCGCTCGATCAGGTCGGTGAGGAAGAAGCGGTGCGAAGGCGGATCGGGGAAGGGCCGGTACGCCGCGGTTCCATCAAAGCACGCGTAGAGATCGAACGCGTAGCCGACGTCGACGACGACCAGGAAGGGCGGCGGCGTTGGGAGCTGGCGGGCGTAGGTGAGCGCCTGGCCGTAAGCGTCGCTCATCGCGATCGTCCAGCCAGGCGTGCCGCGCTTCGCGGCGCCCATGCGGCGCGCCTTATCGGAGCCCTGCTTAGCCTCCAGGACGAAGCAGCCCGCCTTGTAGAGATCGATGCGGCCGACGGTGCGCCGGTCGTCGTTGGCGAGGCGCACCGGGCGCTCGAAGCAGTAGAGGTCGCGCTCGGAATCGCTGGTCGCCGGCTCGGGCCGCGGCACCTCGAGCACGTCGCAGAGCTCGGAGAGGAAGAGCTGCGAGTTCTGCATCTCCGCCGCTTCCGCCACGCGCCAGCGAGCCACGAACGCGCGCACCTTCGCGGCATCGGGAGCGAAGGGCGGCAACACCGAGTCGAGCGAGCCTGACATCGCGCGCGAGGATACAGGAGGCGCGCGCGGGGCGAGCGCTCGGCGCGCAGGTCAGAGCACCTCAGCGCCGACGCAGCCGTGACGGTCGACGCCCCGGAATAGCGCGTCGCCGCTCGCCGCATCGATCGACGCACGCTCCATCCACGCACGCACCGCGCGCACCGGGCACGTGACCGGGTCGGAGCCCACGGGATGCCGACCAGCGCCCCGCGCGCCTCCTGGTCGGTCTTGCTGCGCTCGAGCGTGATGACGAGCCCGTCGGTCGTGAACGCGACATCGCGCGCCGCGAGCGACACGAGCTCGGAGCGCCTCCGCATCGCTCGTCTCGTTCGCGCGCACCAGCGACGCTTCGGCGGTGACGCGCGCCTTGATGACGAGCGCACGCAGCCGCTCGCGCGTCGCACGCGCGGAGGCCAGCAGACGCGAGACGTCGCGCTCCTAGCGACCGCGCTCTGCCCGCTCGCGCGCCACTCCTCGACCCGCTTCGCCCAAGTCTCTGAGTTCGCCATCCCGAGCACGATCGCGCACGAGCTCGATCTCACTCATCGGAGACGAGCGCGCCCGCGAGTGTCCTGGACTGCGACGCGCGTTTCGCGGGTCACGATGACGCAGGCAGGTGGGCTTCGCGAGCGCACGCCCCACGCGCTAGTTGCAGTTCTCGCACGCGCGTGGAAGCCACGCAGCGCGCGACGGTCTTGGAACGTGTCCGATCGAGCGCGCGCGACGTCGTTCAGTTCGACATCGCGCGCGTCGACCAGGAGGGCGCGTCAGCGCGGCCGCGCGATCAGCGCTGCGCGACGTGTGCGCTGCGCGGCACGTTCGTCGAGCTGCTTGGCCCAATCCTTCAACTGATTGGCCGCGTCGAGGTGGCTTTGCGCCAACCCGTCGGGGTGCCCTCCGAGGATCGCAAGAGCAATCTTCTTCGCGTCACCGTCCAACGAGCCGACGATGCGCTCGCGAAGGTCAGGCCGCAGCCCGTCGCTGCTGTACGCGAGCTGAGCGAGAGCCGACATCTCGGTAGGACGGAGCCGGGTCATCGTCCAACATTGTGCGTCGATCGACCGGCTTTCACAACGATTCCTTTGTGACCACGCGTACTTACGACGCGCTACGAGGCTTGGACACCCTGGCTTTCGCGCGCCATGGCGCACACGAAGATCAACAATATCAACGTCTTGCGATGCTCCGCCTCTCACGTTTAATAGGCTCACATATCATGGATCGCGGTTCGTCTGTTCGGGTTCTCGGCGCCGTGGGCTTAAACCATCGCGCCGAACGCGCTTGCGGCGCGCGGCGGCGCTTCGAATAATACGCCGCGCGACCCATGAGCCGGCCCCCCTCGGTCAAAAAGAAGATTGGCGAGAAGCGCCGCGAGCGTCGCGACGCCTTTTGGCCCGATGCGTCAACGGTCGTCTACAGCCCCTCGGCCGGTGGATGGGCCCAGATGCCTCGAACCGTCCCGATGATCGCGAGCCTGATCGACTCGGTCTCGGGCAAGGAGAACCCCGGCCGAATGTACGTCGTGCTCTGGGCGTACGAGTTCGGTGACGGCTTCGTCGAGGTCCCCGACCCCGTCCAACTGGCGGTCGAAGCTGGCTATCTGAGCGACCGAGCCGAACGCACGTTCACCGAACGCATGCAGACGCTGATGAAGCTCGGCTTCATCCGGGCTCAGGGCTCAGGACTGAGAAGTTTCAGCTACGTCCTGCTGGTCGACCCGCACGTGCACGTGGTGCGCTGGCGAAAGCGCTCACCGCATGAGATCCCCGATGCATGGTGGACCGCCTTCCAAGCCAGATGTGCCACGATCGGCGTATCGCTATCAGAAGCGTCGATGGACGAGGGAACGGTCGTTCGACCGCGCCGAACGAAACAAGTGCTCGATCGCGCTGCACAGGTTTGGAAGCTGTCCACTGACCTGCGGTTTCGCGTTTCTCGTGCGCCGGTTGATGGCTGGGTCGGACTTGTGTTGCTCGCACCGCTACATCCCGAAACAGGCGCCCATTTCGAGGCCGAGTTTCCGGCGGAAGAGTTCGAACTCGCTTGAGGGGCGGATATGGCGAACGAACAAACTCTCGCGAACTTCCTCCGACATCTGAATGCCGCGGTGATGGAGCCCGACGGCGCCTGGCTGGCTTGGCCGCCGGACGTGTTCGCTGTTTGCGCTTACGTCCTGAAGGTCTCCGGCGCTTACACGGAGGTACTTCGCGAATGGCCTCCGAAGGACACTCGCCTCGCTGGCGGAGACACCTGGGCGAAGTGCGCGCGCAAGGTTGGAACCGCATGGAGAGACGCAAGCGCGCAGCAGGCACCCGCGCCGCAGGACGTATTCGACCTCTGGACGATCGTGATGTCGAGATCGAACCAGTCACACCTCTTGGACGTCGCAAAGGACCGGGAGACGTGCCAAGCGCTGCTGCATCTCGTCGCCGCAGCGGACGAAGCCTGCGCGAACGTCGGTATGTTCTCGAAGCACGACTTCATCAACGAAGCCAACATCCTGCTCCGAACGACGTTCACGCTGTGCAAGATCGTTCCCCCCACCGTCCTGTGCGTGCTGCCGAAGCAACACACTCCGCAGAGCGGCATGACGATCCGGTCCCTGACCCATCATCTATCGCTACACATCGGGCGCGAAGTTGTTCCTCATTGGCACCAGCAGCCTACGGAACGGCCACGAACAACCGACGGTAGGTTAACGCTGCTCCTCGCCCCGTGGCCTCTGGAAGTAAAACCTCGCCAGTTCGCGCCCACTGAACCGGCCAACGGTTTGCTGCATGAAATGCCAGAAAAATTCGGGTTCTTCACGTACGAGCCCGAGTGCGATCCGACAGACCGCGAGAGCACCGTCGCTTCGTGGGTTGAATCGTTGATTCAGACCGCACGAGATCTGACGGGGCACGTCGATGCCATCGTTCTGCCGGAACTGGCGGTCAATGAGGAGCAGTTCCGCGCCTTGCGCGAAGTGGCCCACGATGCGGGCGCGATGCTGATCGCTGGCGTCTTCCATCCCGCAAAAGACGGTCGTCCGGCGCGAAACGAAGTCGCCCTAGCCCCTTGCGGACCCACGCCTGAGAAGGGCGGGTTCAACGCGTTCCAGGAAGACGTACGTCAGTCGAAGCACCACAGGTGGCAGCTCGATCGCAGCCAGATTCAGACGTACGGGCTCGGCAGCGCCCTGGATCCAAACTTCCGATGGTGGGAGAGCTCGGAGCTCGGCGAGCGTCATGTGAACTTCGTCGTACTTGATGACGAGCTCACGATCTGCTGCCTCATCTGCGAAGACCTTGCTCGCCAGGACCCCGTTGCCGACGTGGTTCGCAGCGTTGGGCCGAACCTCGTCATCGCGCTGCTGATGGACGGCCCGCAGCTCGGTCACCGGTGGCCAGCACGGTATGCGACCGTGCTGGCTGACGATCCAGGGTCGTCGGTTCTCACGCTCACGAGCGCAGGCATGACTCGCCTCTCTAGGCCGCCGCCCGGACGCACGCCTTCGCGCTCGATCGCGCTGTGGAAGGACACGTCGCGGTCGGAAGCCCTCGAGCTCGAACTCCCGCACGACGCGGACGGGCTCCTGCTCATGCTGCGCTCAGAACCCGTAGAGGAATGGACGGCGGATGGCCGCAGTGACCGAGCTTCGGATGCGAGCGTCGGCGGCAGCTCGTTTCCACGCCTCAGCGGCGTTCACCCCATCAAGCGTAAGAGACCTTGATCGGACCGGTCGCTTCTGAACGTAAACGCACGCGCTGCGCTGCCTCAGGAGCCGCGCCTCGCCGGCGTCAGCTCAGTCGCGGGAGGCGAACGCGTTGCTGCCGGCGTTCAAGGCCTACTACAACGCGCCGTTTCGGCCGCGCGCCGGCGAGCCCGGTCGACGCGCACCGACCGCTCCTCGCAGGGCGTGCGCTCGATGGCGCTCGCGTTGCGCGGCAAGCGGGTGCAGGGGAAACGTTCCGAACTCGGAATGCGCTCGAGTCCCACTCCCGTGCTGTGATCCCCCCCGATGACGCCGTGGTCGAACTGCTCGTCGTCGCACCGGAGCACGCGTCGCGCCGGGTTGGACGGCTGCTCTTCGCGTGGGCGCTGTCGATGGCGCGCGCCGCAGGAGCGACCGCCTTGTACATCCGAGCGAACGCAGCGACGCGCGGCTTCTACGAGCACCTCGGAGCGCGCGTACGCCGCGAGCGAAGCGACGGTGGCGCGCTTCTCCCGACCGGCATCGTCGGCCGAACGCGCCAGAGTTGACATAATCAAGACGTGCAAGCCCGCGCGAATTGACGCATCCACAACTCAATTCGTGCATCAGTTGACATAATTTTTCTTCTGCGAAGTGTCGTCGCGAAGGCCCGGTGAACAACTTGCCCGTGCATTGCGCTGACGCGCCCTGCGATCCTCATCGCGGGTCCGTGACAGACGTCGGCATGCCAGAGAGCATCGAGGCGACCGGACTGCCACCGTATCCGCACGCGGCCGTCGGCTGCGCAACGTGACGCGGTCGTGCCTGCGCTGACACGACGTGAAGCGCTTTCCGTACTCGCTCCTCATCGGGTCGGCACATCGCTATCGCGGCGTCGTCGCGGTCGCACACCAGCGGCGCCGGCCAGGCCACTGGCGTTCTCTGCGCGGTGCGATGACTGCGATCGGCACCACCAAATTCGTCGAAGGGCGGAAAGCTATTCGGCGCAGCCTGCGGTCGCGCAAAAGCAACGGTTGTTACAGATCGTGGGGTAGTATGGATGTTGGCACGCGACGCCTGCACACAGATCCTCGTCGGCGCTGCTCGACGGATCAGGTTCCGCTCCGGACGTTGTGCCCGCTGCCTCCGACTGCCGTGGAGCAGTCGAAAAGCCTCGGGTGGGGGGGGGTGGACCCAGCCCTTCTACCGCGTCGCCGAGACTCCCGATCGCTCGAGTCGTCGCGTCGAGGCGAGCCCGCCACTGCCGTCGGCTCTCTTCGGATTCCGCCGCTGCCTCTCGAAACTGCTCGCGTGCAATCGCAGAGGATGCTCTATCTGCAGCACTGGCATTTCCCTCAGCAACACGCGCCAATGCTCGAAACGTCGAGCCGTCTGCTCTGGTGAGGCCAAACCGGTCAAAGGCGGTCATGGTAGTCATGTAATCCAGCGCGTCGCATACGTAGCGACCCGCCGTCCCGGAGACGCACCATCGAACCATCATCGGAACGATACGTTCGACATCGTCCAGGAACTCGGGATAGAGGTCTGGGCTCCGCCTTCCCTGAACGTGATCCTCTAAGCCGTAGCGAACCCGTCCAGCAACCCGCTCGCACACTCGGTGGCGTTCCGGGCCCGAGAAGTGATTGCAGGCATTCACCCCGAAAGCGAAACGGTCGCGCGGAGTCGCGAGGAGTCTCGCGCCGATCCGTGCGCATGCCGACGCGGGGCCGTATCCGCGGATGTGTCGCTCTTCCCGGCACCGCTCGAAGACGTCCTGCCACTCCTGGTAGCGGTACGGGTCATCCCAACCCGACTCGAGACCCCTCAGCTGACCTGTCGAGAGCTGCCGGGCGCGGCCCTGGAAGTCTCGGAAGGTGATCGTCTGATAGTCTCTCGGATCTGGATTAAACGCGCAGGCTGAGACGAGGATGAGATAAGTGAGCGCGATACGCGTCCTTGCTCGCAAAGCTCGGCCCACATTCAGCATGGCTTGAGATGTACGGCGTGGACGGCAACCTGGTCAAGGCGGGCGGTGCCGGCGCTGTATGCGGCGGCGAAGCGCTGACGCGTGACGTCAGGGGGCCTCTCGGCGCGACGTCAGCCGGAGCGCCCCCCGCGCCGAGGAGGGCAGCGAGACCAGCCCGCTCGGCGCGATCTCAACCCCTATCCTCGATCGCGGGTCGGTCTCACCGAAGCACGACTGACCAGTCACCGAAGTACGGGCTGGCCAGTCTTCCTTGAGCGAGCCACACGCGCTGCCCCGAGCTTTTCGGGGTCACCGACCCACTCGTAGTCGCCGTGGTCGGGCAAGCTCAACTCGGCCGCGGCATCCTCGAGCCACGCCCGCGTATTCGCCTCCGCAGTCGCGCGGTCCACATAGCGAGTGGTCGCTCGGACGCGCCGACGGTCGGGGAGCTCGACCTCGCCGTAGTAGGTGAAAGCTCCCGAGGGTTCTGGATGCTGCACGACGACGATCCCATACGCGATCTGTTCGCCGCGAGGCGTTGTGATGATGTGCTGCTGCATCCGGGTACGCTCCGCAACCGAACCTGCGATGTCAACCCGTCGCTTTGCGCGTTTCAAACCACTCCGGCGAGCTTCCTAGCGCGCCACCGCGAGTATGCCGCGCGCGCGCTCGACGGGTCCCTCCACTGCGCGAGCGCTGCCGCGTACTCCGCACCGGAGGCGCCGCCAAAGTGCTTCGTCCTCTCCGCCACCAGAGCGGCTTCCTGCCCGTATCGGCACGCGAACATGTCGGCGTCGAAGCAGTCGCCGTCGGGCAGGACCGCGTGCCCAACCTCGTGCACGACCACGGCGAGCTGCTCGTCCTCGCTCATCGCGAAGAAAGTCTCCGCGTTCACGTAGATGCTCGCATCCGACTTCCGAAAGGCTGCTGGCGTCGTCGCGTACGACGGCGCGACCTGAGCTTCGGGGACATCGCGGAAGTGTTCGAGAAGCGACGCGGGCCACGCGTGCGTGGTCGGGAGCGCGGTGCACGCGGCTTCTGCCTTGCGACACACGTCGGCGATGCGCTCGGAGTCCTCGGCCAGCGTGATGGGCATGGATGTGTTTAGCAGCCGCCGCGCGCGAGTGGCGTTGACGATGCAGACCGACCGGAGCGCGCGCAGGTCATCGGCGAGCACCGGCGCGGCACGCCGCTGCGCGAAGCCATGAGCACGACGGATCCCCGGCCCAGACCGCGCGCACTTCGGGCGTGCGAGCGCATCGCGCCATCGCTCGTGATCGCGATGCTCGCGCGCGGTCACGTGTAGAGCGGGACCGCAGCGGCGAGGACGCGGCGCATCGGCTCAACAAGCCGCGGCGCGATCGCGGGGCCGATCTTCGACTCGTCGATTCCATGCTGCAGGAGAACCGTCCTCAACATCCGCTCGGAGTCCTGGTGACTCACGCTGCGACCGAGCACCTGGCTCGGGACCTGGTCCTTCAGCTGGTCCCGCTGCTTTCCGACCATCTGCAGCCGATAGCCGTCCTGCCGTGGGTGGCACTCGACGTGGCGCCGGTATGCGAGATAGTGCGCCTCTGGCTCGGTGAGCACGCCTACGGCTGCATCGAGCGCATCGGCGAAGCGCGCGAACAGCTTGACGATCGCGGGCTCGGCGAGCCCCGTCTGAGCCGACATCGCGCGAAGGTTCTGAACCGATGACTTCACCGGCGGGCGGATGTCGGTGAAGACGCCGGCGACCCGTATCCAGAAGAGAGCGACCTCCTCCGTCGTCGCCTCGCCGGACCCGTGCGCTCGGTGAGGTGCGTTGCGCTGCGGATCCACTGGATTGTTTGCGCGGACGACACGTCCGCCCATGCAAGGCTGTCAGCGAAGTACCGCTGCTCGTCTGGGGTGAGTGGCCGGTTGAAGTGGCGGGAGATGTCGTTTGGAGTCATGCGGAAATCTGGATCTGTCGCTCGGGAGCGGGCAACCCGCGATGCAGCGCGTGCCGCTCGAGCGGCCCGGGCGTCAGTCCGAGCGTCTAGCGTCGCGCGACGGGCCCTCGCATGCTCGTCGGGTGCGCCCTGTGATGCACGCGTTCATCGACGAATCAGGGCAGCGCGCGTTCACGCGGCGCTCGTCGCCATGTTTCGTCATGAGCGCAGCGCTGGTCGCCGACGCTGACCTCCCGCGCGCGGGGCAGCTCCTCGCGGAACTCCGCGAGGCCACGAGTCGAGCGCCGTCGCACGAGCTGCACTGGAACCGACTACGACCGGAGCACCGCGCCCGTGCCGCCGCGATCGTCGCGCGCACCGGTTGGCTGACGTTCTCGACCGCGGTGCTGTGCAAGCGACACCTCGACTTCGCGACGTGGAGCGAGCACGAGACCTATCTCCGCACGTTCCGCATCCTCCTCGAGCGGCTCTCGTGGTTCGCACGCGAACGAGAGTCGGACGTTCACTATACGCTCGCGTCCGTCCACCGGTTCCCGGTATCGAAGCTACGCGCGTTCGAGCACGTGCTCCGCACGCGGCAGACGGAGATCGCGTGGGACCACGTGCCGAAGCCGGGTCGCGTCGACCAGCCCTCGCGGAACGAGCTCCTGCAGCTGGCGGACTTCGCGGCGTCGATCGCCGGCGAAGCCTTTAACGGCGGCGACGCGCGCCCTTCCGACCCGACGCACCTGCGCACGGTCGCCGGCCGTCTGTACCGCCGCGGGCGTGGGCCGCGCGCGCTCCTGTCGTACGGGCTGAAGCTGTACCCGTCGTCCGACGCGGCCCTCGAGTCTTACCCGTGGCTCGCCGGACTTGGGTAGGCGCGTCGACCGGCTTACGGCCGGGGTCTCCCCGGGTGCCAGCGGGTCAGGCCAGCAGACGGTCGTCCGCGCCACCGTCAGTATCGCCGCGTTCGCCCGTTCGGGCAACGCGGGCTCCAGCAGAAAGGCGGCCGGAGTGTGCGTGGATGCGCGGACGGCGCGCCGACCAACGGCAGACCTCGCGCGCGAGCAACTGCTCGCGACGCTCACTCGCCCTGATCGAGGGGGATGCGTTCGGTCGAGTCGTCGCACCCGACGTGCACCGTGGCCTCGAACCCTCCCAGTTCACGCAGAACCATCGACGCGCGTCGGTCGCCGCTGGCCCAGCACCCCAGGCCGATGCTTGCCTCGCCAGCCGCAGCGCGGCAGTCGACGCGGGCCGACAGGGGCTCGCCATCCGCGAGCGTCGCCCGGCAACGCCAGCGCTCGCCCACTGCGATGTCGGCTGCCGGCAATCCGGCCGGTGTCAGGCGCACTCGCTCGGCGCGCGCTCCTCGATGCACAGCCACCTCGACAGCTTCGCTGAACGTCGGGTCCAGCTCGGCTTGGAACCCGACCGGGTCGGGGGGGGCAGCTCGGGCCACGGCTCCCAGCTCGGCGTCGCCGGCTCAGCGGTGGCGTCGTCGCGGGTGGCCCCGGCTGGGGCCGCGCGGAGCACGTACGCGAGCACGGCGAGAGAGCACACCAGCGCGCCGATGGAAGCGAGCGCGCCGATGGTCGATGCGTCGATGCGAGGCCCCACCTCAGAGCCTCCGGATCACGCGAATCGCTGCACGAGGGCGGCAGCCATTGCCACCCCCCAGGTCTCGGCGCCGGCCTTGGTGAAGTGCAGCTTGTCCGGCGCGCGCGACAGTTCGACGCCCGTGTGCGGGTAGCTGTCTATGTAGTCCTCGCCGAACACGCGCATGTAGACCTCGCGGATCGCGGCGCCGTACTTCTGATGCTCCGGGTCCGGGTACATCGGAGGCCCGCTCAGCAGAACCTTCGGGCGCACCGCGCCCTTCATCGTCTGAAGCGACTTCTCGAGGTGCGCGTTGGGCGCGTCGTTGCTCCCGAATACCAGGAGCACCCCATCTGGCTCCGTCGAACGCACGAGGCTCGTGTACGCAGTCCACAGCTTGGGCGTGCGGACGTAGTCGTGTGGCCCCTTGCCGGTGTTCGAGAGCCGCCTGACGGTGTGGCCGAGCCGTTCGAGCTCGCGCTCCGCAACCCCACCAGGAAACACTGACTGCGAATCCCCCACGATGCAGAAGGTCTTGGCCATCTGATGATGGTATCCCGAGCGCCGCCCGCCGAGCTTCCGTACTGCCCCCTACTGAGCTGGCTCGACAGCCTCACCGAACGTACCGCCCATCACCGCGCGGCTCTTCCAGCGGCCGCGCCGCATGATGTCGAGCTCGGGCACGCCAGCGCGCGCGGCCGTCGTCGCGAGGCCCGCCCGGAGCGAGTGGCCCGAGAACGCCCTCCCCTTCACGTCTAGGCCCGCGGCGCGCGCGGCGCGCTTCACAATGCGCGCGACGCTGCGCCCGGTGAGCGCATGGTCGCCGACACGTGCGCCGCGCGCGACCACGCGGAAGACCGGGCCCGAGGTAATGCCCGCGCCCTCGAGCCACGCGCGCAGCGCCACGACCGGGCACAGCTCGAGCTCGCTGGAGCTCGCGACGAACACGCGCTCGCCGCGGCCCTCCTGGTCGCCCTTGCTGCGCCCGAGCGCGAGCCCGACACCATCCTCGCGCCACGTGAGCTCATGAGCTTGCAGGCTCACGAGCTCACTACGCCGTAACGCAGCGGCCCAGCCGACGAGCAGGAGCGCGCGATCGCGCAGCCCGAGCAGCGTCGGCGGCAGCGCACCCACGATGGCGCGTAGGTCGCCCACGAGGACCGGCGCGGCACGACGTTGTGCGACGCCGCGCTCGCGACGGATCCCCGCCCAAACCGCGCGCACCTCGGGCGTGCTGCGAGGGGACTCGTGTCCGAGCGCCTTGTGGGCCTGCGAGACGGCCGCGAGGTCGAGCTCGAGCGAGGCCACCGCCCGCCCTGCCCTCGCCCGGTCCGCGAGGTAGAGCGCGACGGTGGCGCCGCTCGCCGGCAGCGCCGCGAGTCCATGCGCGGCGCACCAACCCTCGAACGCCTGCCAGCTCGCACGGTACGCGTCGCGGGTACGCGGCGCCTTCGACGCGCGCGCGTACCCCGCTGCGGCCTCGACGAGCACCGCGAGCTCGGGCGCCGATGCGGCTAGGCGCGCGAGCGCGTCGGTCGCGCCCGCTGCGCTCGCCGTCGTCGCGTTCGTGCTCGTCGAGCCCATGACGGACCTCGTCGACGAGTTCGTCGACGCTCACGCGACCGGACTGACGGAGCGCGAGGAGCGTCGAGCCGCACCCGGGTTCGTGCTGCTCGAGCGCCCTGCCCTACCCGCTCGCCGGCGCCTCTTCTGTGTCCGCTAAAGCGAACTTAGAGGACGCCGAGCCCGGTCTCCTGACGAAGCGCTCCTTCTGCAAAGACTATCGCTCGGTGGGCATGCATCGACCTAGGCGCTCTCGTCGTGTAAGCTTCCACAAAGCGTAGAGGGCGATTATGGACGGAACAGTTCACGCCGTCGAGATCATCTTGCGGGGGTGTCGCCCTGTCTGTTCTAGCTGTGATGTCGATGTCGTGCGCTGCGCAGCACGCAAGCACGCTTGATTCCGGGATTGTCGCCGATGGCGAATATAGCTTCGATACTAGTTCTTCCGTAGGCCCTAGCACTCCCGATTCGAGCACAAGCGGCACGAGCGACGCCGCCCCCTTCGGAGTCGGGTCGTGGGGTGCGTGGGGAAACAGCGAGACCGGACTCGACCGAGAGCGATGCCTTGAGATCGAACTCGGACCCGCTGAGAATGTGCCGCATTCGGGCCGAGAGCACTCGATGGGCGAGTACATTTGTCTCGCCGCGCCCGTTACTGTAGACCCGCGCGCGATTCCCGCATCGAACGGCACATTCGGAAGTAGCGGCGTTGCTTTAGTCAGATTCGTTCACCCATCAGGGTGCGGCGACTCTATCGCCTACTCCGTGGCGTATGAGCAACTGGGAGTCTGGTGGACTCAAGTGCCGCTTGTGTACGCGAGTAACGACTGCGGCAATGCCGGAGACGGGCGTGGCATTGTGGCCGCAGGCACTGCGCGCGTGCAAATGACTGACCTGGGGTCCGAAGCTACTGTCGCGGCGCGCCCATTCGAAGTAACCGCGCCCAACCTGGGTGCGGCGGGTGGACTTGCGTCACTCTTGGATCGCGCGGACGCATCGTCCGTCGTGCCTCCGGAACACCGTCTCATTTGGGACCAACGGATTGCCGCGCTTCGGAGGACCGTTAATCGTCTAGCCGGCGGCGAAACGGTAGAAATCGGCTCTATCGGCTTGCCGGCACGCAGCGGAGAACCATACGCAGTTGGTGCGCGCGTCGACGCTGGGTCACTCGCTCTCGTCGACGGATTCCTCGCCAACAGCGAGTCTACATTCCCTCCCGATCCCGGGTTCGACATCCTCAGCTTCATTCCCGGCCTGTGTCGCACAGGCCGCGTCGGCCACGCAATCATGTGCGTTACCGCAGGAGTAGCGATCGTTGCTGCAGTGTCTGGCCAGACGGCGGTTGCAGCATCTCTTGGCGCCGGCTTCTTGATGGCCTGGCTTTTTCAGTCTTGGCTGAACGAGGTAGACGCAACGACGCTTGCACCGGAGTGGCGTCGGCTGAACGAGTTCCTCGCATCGGAGTACCAGACAACCTTCCTCGACTTCTGGCGACCGTCGGATGGTGACGCAGCAGTATTCACCGGGTGTACCGTCGGCGACTGCGCGGGACCGGGTACCTTTTGCATCGACGACAGTGAATGTTCGGTAGACGTTGCGAGAGAATGCTACTTCACCAGCATCCCTCGATGCGAGTTTGGCAGCTGTAACTCGGAGCGGCTTCCGGCTGAGTCTCCCTGCACCGGCACCGACGTTTGTATTAACGGATTTACTAGGTACTACTGCTTCGACGGCTGTCCCGATGGATACCGCGCGGGGACGGTCGGCGGAAGGCCCGGCTGCAGGCCTTACCTGACGTGCCTGTCGGGAGTCGAATGCCCCAGCGGTCTCGATTGTCTTGAGGATAGCATCGGGCAGCGTCTCTGTCGGCTGCCGTGACGGCTGCGAGCGCGTCGGTTTCGCCGTGACCGCTCAGCGACGCCGGGGTGATCACGCAGCGCCGCAAGCTACGCGCCGCGTGTCCGTGCCGTGACCTCCAGCGGCTCGCCCAGGCGGTGCTCGGCCCGCCGCTCGTTGAGCCCGCAAGGAAAGCTCACGCGGAGCATAACGCCCTCCCCATGTTCGCGCGGCGGCACGCAGCGCGGAGACGCCCGCGAGCACGGCTGGCATCGACGCAGCGGACCGGGCCAGGCGCGTCCCTCGCAGCTCACGCCGCGCCCACGCGCGCGGCGTGTCCGAGGATGACTTGATCGAGCGCGTCCTCGATGCCGCCTCCCACTGACATCGCTACAATGCCGGCGGTTGCATCCGCTGCACGAGGACCGTTCTGGCGTGATCAAACTCGTGCGCGACCGGCGCTCTAGGAAATCAGCCCCTCGCGAACGTGTACCGCGCGCCGGCATCCGGGAACGACACTTCGTACGAGCCTCGCTCCTCCAGCGCGTCGAGGCGCACGGCGCCATTCCCGTCGAGAGCACCGCTACGCGTCGCACCGCTCGGCGCACGCAGTTCGAAGCGCTCGTTCGCGAGCGCATTTCCGAGCTCGTCGACGACCTCCAACTCGATCCAGGCGAGGTCGGTCGCAGGCTCGACCGGATGCGGCGCATCGTGCCGCGCGGCGGCCGCCGTCATCCTCTGCTCGCGCACGTACAGCCGCAGACGGCCCGTCATCGAGGAAAGCTCGCGGCGTACCTCATCGAGCACTTGGGCGTCCGTCCACCAAGACGCGACCGCATGTTCCCGGAGCACAGAACGCAACTCGCGAACGGCTTCATCGAACGGCAGCGCCCCGAGCTCCCAACCGGCTGCGTGGTGGGGCACCAGCGCGAACCCGCTGGCTACGAGGCGGCTCCCATCTCGCCACGGGTCGGCGATGACGTACTGGCGGCCGAACCGGTGGAAACTCGCTGTTGCCATGAGCGCCTCGATCGAAGAACGGTTCAAAGCGTCGGCACGGACACGCAGTCGCTCGCGTCGATGCGGCTCTGGAGCTGCGCGTCCGTGGGCGCATTCTCGAACCACCCGCACCACCACGACGCCTCACGCTGCGACCGGCAGACGAGCACGCTCGTCGTCGTGATGTCGTACTCGTCGGCGTCGTCCACGAGCACTCGGCACTCGGCGCTGTCGATGTCGAGCCCGCGCTCTTCGCACTCGAACTCCACGTCGGCCGCTCCGGAGTCGTCGTAGCGACGCTCCTGCACGACGAGCATCGCGTCAGGTGGCGCCCCGTCACGAGCTCGAACGGTCGCCGCTACGACCTCGACCTCGGAGCCCACGTTGCCGAACTGAAACTCCTCCGAACGGCCGACGATCGCCAGCGGGTACCAGCCACTGCCGACCTGCGCGACCAGCCTGCGCACGACCGTGGAGTGGTGCGGGTACGCCTCTTCGAACTGCACGAACCGGATGCCCGCGCCGGTGAGCGCGGGTCCTTCGAGCGCGAGCTCGCCACACCGCTCGCGCTCGCCGAGGGCGCCGTCGAGCAACGCAGAACAGAGCGCATCGACGCTTGAGAACTCTTCGCGCGGGCCGCACACATCGACTGGCAGTCGGGACGCTGGCTGCTGTGGGCGCGCGCCCAGCGCCTCGAGCTGCGCGCGCACCCTCGCGTTGGGCCTGAGAGCGAGCGACTCGCCGTAGCGAACGGCGGCGTCGTCCACCCTGCCCTGCTGCTCGTACGCGCGGCCCAGGTTGTAGAGGCAGG
>JANRKM010000276.1:0-119160 GCA_033763475.1 Kofleriaceae bacterium | reverse complement strand
ACGTGTTACTCACCCGTCCGCCGCTTTACTGATGGCCGAAGCCACTTTCTCGCTCGACTTGCATGTGTTAGGCCCGCCGCTAACGTTCGCTCTGAGCCAGGATCAAACTCTCCATAGAAAAGTTTTGAATCCCGCTCTACGCCGGTGTCTAGGTCGCCTCCGGGGGGAGGCAGCCATCCGACGTGGAATGGTTTCTTTACGAACAAAAATTCACGTGTTCTTGCGACTTGCTATCCAGTTTTCAGAGACCGATCCCGAAGGGCTCTGCCTGACCATTGCCAGGTGATCGCTTTCCTTCGGTTTTTCCTCTCGGGCGTCACCGCCGTCGAGGGATGCTGCTTGTACTCGGTTCGGGCTCCCGCGTCAACTCGAGATCGGCGACTTCCAGCAGAAAGCTCGATCTTGGCTGGAATCCCTAGGGCACATTTGCCCGAGTCTGCGCGTAAACTATCGAATACACAGAGAAATGGGGACACAGCGTCGCGTTCCGCTGACCCGAAACCATCAGCGAAAATCTTCCGAGACGTTCTCGTCCACCGCGATCGCCGCGAAATTTTCCGGCCGGACCTAGCTTCGAGCTTGGCACTCCGTCATTCCGTCAGACCGCAAAGATGCCATCGAGCTCGGAGCTGCGCGGGACGGCCAGTGCGCGAGGCATCGCCGAGAACGCACCTGCAACGGGCAGCGGCCCTGCTTCCATCGAGGACGCCGCCTCCACCAAAGACGTGCGGCGACACGCGCGTCGATCGAACATCCAGACGTCGCGGTCACATGGTCCCGTTGCACCACGTGCAGTCCTGATTGGTTGGGCTCACGTGCATCGGCAACACTGCAGATGGAGGACGTCCAGCGAACCGGTTAGTACGGCGTTAGAACCGGATCGCCGAGCGAATGCGACGGGCGCTGTAGATGGCATCGGCGTTCTGCGAGTGGCAGCGGCCCGAGGGGGCAAGGCGCGACCAGTAACGACGACCGCGATCAGCGACGCCGCGGCGAGGGCGCCGTTTCGAGCTCCCAGCGCGCAAGCGTCGCCATGGCTTCCTCTGCCGAGGAACCGCACATCTCGGGCTGCGGCTTGAGATCGCGACAGACGGCGGGCCGCTCGGGTCTGCCGAACAAAGCACAGCGCGTGTCCGCCATGAGATGCGGACAGCGCACGCCTGCAAGCTTTCCTGCGGGAAAGCCAGGCATGGGTGCCGAGATCGATGGCGCGATGCAACACGCACCGCAGCCGGATCGGCATTCGTACGAAGTGGGCGACGACGGAATCAGGCAGCAGCCGCGGCCGCCGGATAGACGGCGACGCGCGTCTTCGACTTACCGTGGCGCTCGAACTTCACGAGGCCGTCGATGAGCGCGAAGAGGGTGAAGTCGCGGCCGATGCCGACGTTCTCACCTGCGTGGTACCTGGTGCCGACCTGGCGAACCAGGATCGAGCCCGCGCGAACCTGCTCGCCGGCGAAGCGCTTGACGCCTCGCATCTTCGGCAAGGAGTCGCGACCGTTACGGGTAGAACCCTGTCCTTTTTTATGAGCCATGGCGCTTTCTCGACTTCCTAGGCGTTGATGGCCGCGATCTTCACCGCGGTGTAGTCCTGACGATGTCCATTGCGGCGGACGTAGTTCTTGCGACGGCGGAACTTGAACACGACGAGCTTCTCGCCGCGACCCTGCTCCACGATCTCACCCGTCACCTTAGCGCCAGCGACGGTGGGCTTGCCCACGGTCACACTGCCACCATCGCCGGAGGAGAGGAGGAGAACCTGGTCGAACACGACCTGGGCGCCCTCATCACCGGCGAGCTTCTCGACAACGACGGTCTTGCCGGGCTCGACCCGGTACTGCTTTCCACCCGTCTGAATCACGGCGTACATGGCTTCGTTCCTATCTGGCTTGCGAGTCGCGCGACGCGGACCTTGCGGGTCACTTGATGGCAGTGCGCGGGTTCGCTTTCGGAATCCGGGACTTTACGGATCGCGAGCGCTCCGTCAAGCCTTCGTCGAGAGGGCCTGGATCGCCGGGCAAGATCAAGGGATTAGCTAGGCCCCGCCAGGCGGCAGGGTTAGCGGCCGAGGGCGCGACGCAGCAGATCGGTGGTGATCACGGGGTTCGCGCGGCCCTGGGTCTCCTTCATGACCTGGCCCACGAAGAACCCGAAGATGCCGTCCTTCCCGTTGCGGTACTCCTGCGCTTGCTTCGGATTCGACGCGACGATCTTGTCGACGATCGCCCACAAGAACGCCTCATCGGAGATCTGCTGCACCCCACGCCGCTCGACGATCGCGATCGGCTCCTCATTGGTGCGGTAGGACTCCTCGAAGATCTCCTTGCCGTTCTTGCCGCTGATCGTTCCGTTCTCGACGAGCTCGACGTGGCGCGCGAGCCGCTCAGGCGCCATTGGCGACTGGGAGATCGTGAGGTGGCCGGCGTTGAGCGCCCCGAGCAGCTCGGTGAGGATCCAGTTGGCGATGGGGCGCGCAAACTTCTCGCCGATCTGCGAGAGCGCGCCGTCGAAGTAGTCCGCGAGCGCGCGCTCGCCGACGAGGGTCTTCGCGTCATCGGGTGCGACGCCCGCCGTCACGTAGCGCTCGAACCGGGCCGCGGGCAGCTCGGGGAGCGCATGGAGGACGGCGCCCATCGTGGGGCCGTCGACGACGAGCGGCGGTAGATCCGGGTCGGGGAAGTAGCGATAGTCGTTCGCTTCTTCCTTGCTGCGCATGGTCTGCGACTGACCCGCGTCGGCGTCCCAGAGGCGCGTCTCGCGCTCGATGTGCCCTCCGCTCTCGATGATGCGCAGCTGGCGCGCGATCTCGTGGTCGACGGCGTTCTGCACGAACCGGAACGAGTTGATGTTCTTGAGCTCGGTACGCGTGCCGAGGCGGTCCTCGCCGCGCCGCCGCACGCTGACGTTGGCGTCGCAGCGCAGCTGGCCCTTCTCCATGTCGGCCTCGGAGATCTCGATCCAGCGCACGAGCCGCGCCAGCGCGCGCATGAACTCCGCTGCTTCTTCCGCCGACGTCAGCTCGGGTGCCGACACGACCTCGACGAGGGGCACACCCGCGCGGTTGAGATCGACCTGCGAGATCACGCCGACATGCGTGTTCTTGCCGGCATCCTCCTCGATGTGGATGCGCTGTAAGTTCACGCGCTTCACCTGCCCGCCGAGGATGAGGTCGAGGTGGCCATTCTCGCAGAGCGGTTCGTCGTACTGCGAGATCTGATAGCCCTTAGGGAGGTCGGGATAGAAGTAGTGCTTGCGCGCGAACCGCGACCTGGTGCGGATTTGCGAGCCGGTCGCGATGCCCAGCTTGAGCGCGAGCTCGAGGACGCCGCGGTTGAACACGGGCAGCGTCCCCGGCAGGCCCATCACGAGCGGATCGGTGAGCGAGTTGGGCGATGCACCGAACGTCGTCGCAGAGCCGGAGAAGATCTTCGAATTCGTCGCGAGCTGGACGTGCACCTCGAGCCCGATGACCGGCTCCCACTCCTCGAGTAACTGGGCGAGCTCCGTCACTGGCTAGATGCCTCCCACGCCGCTCGGGCGCTTGCCGTCGAGGCCGGCGACGCTCTCGACGACGCCGCCGGCGCGCAGCAGGGTGACTTCGTCGAGCGGCTTGGCGAGTAGCTGTGCGCCGATCGGGAGCCCCTCACTCGATAGACCACAGGGCACGTTCATACCGGGCAGCCCGGCGAGGTTGCACGCAAGGGTGAAGATGTCGGCCTGGTACATCTCGAGCGGCGACGACTTCGCGTTGAATCGGAACGCCGTCGCCGGCGTCGTCGGCGTGAGGAGGACGTCGCACTTGGTGAAGGCGCCGTCGAAGTCGGCCTTGATGAGCGCGCGCACCTGCTGTGCCTTCTTGTAGTACGCGTCGTAGTAGCCAGAGCGCAGCGCGTACGTGCCGAGCATGATGCGTCGCTTGACCTCGGGGCCGAAGCCCGCGCCGCGCGACTTCATGTAGAGCGACAATAGATCTTTCGCATCGGCGCGCTTGCCGTAGCGGATGCCGTCATAGCGCGCGAGGTTGGACGACGCCTCGGCCGGCGCCACGATGTAGTAGGCCGTGAGCGCGAGCTTCGTGTGTGGCAGCGAGATGTCGACCTTGGTCGCGCCCTTGTCGACGAGCGCCGCGATCGTGCGCTCGAGCGCCGCGCGCACTTCGCCGTCGGAGATGCCCTCGTAGTATTCGCGCGGCAGGCCGATGCGAAGCCCGCGCACGTCGCCGGTGAGCGCCTCGACGAAGCGAGGGACAGGTTCGGCGAGCGAGGTCGAGTCGCGCGCATCGTGCCCGGCGATCGCCTGCAGCACTGCCGCCGCGTCCGCGACCGAGCGCGTGAGCGGACCGACCTGGTCGAGCGACGACGCGAATGCGACCACGCCCCAGCGCGAAACCCGACCGTACGTGGGCTTGAGCCCGACGACGCCGCAGAAGGCTGCGGGCTGCCGAATTGACCCGCCCGTGTCGGTGCCGAGGCTAGCGGTACAGAGGCCCGCCGCGACTGCCGCCGCACCGCCACCGGAGCTACCGCCCGGCACGCGTGAGGGGTCCCACGGGTTACGCGTCTTCTTGTAGGCCGAGCGCTCCGTCGAGCTACCCATACCGAACTCGTCGAGGTTGACCTTGCCGAGCAAGAGCGCACCCGCGGCGCGCAACTTCTCGACGACGGTGGCGTCGTACGGCGGGATCCAGCCCTGCAGGATCTTCGAACCGGCGGTGGTCACGAGCCCCTTGGTGACGAGGTTGTCCTTGAGCGAGATCGGGACGCCAGCGAGCGGTGGCAATGGCTCGCCCGCCTTGCGCTTGCGATCGACCTCGGCGGCGGCGGCACGCGCGCGTTCGTGGTCGGTGGCGAGGTAGGCACCTAGTTCGCGATCCACGTTGAGGATGCGCCCCTGCATCACGTCGAGCACGCGCAGCGCGGTCAGCTCGCCCGACGCAATTCTCTGCGTGATTTCCGCGATCGATGCGAACTCCACGCTCACTGGTCACTCCCCGGAAGGATCGCGGGGACGACGATGAGGTCGCCATCGCGCTTGGGTGCACCGGCGAGCGCTTGGGCCGCCGTCAGCGATGTCTCGACGACGTCGGGGCGCAGCGGCAGCTCGAGGGGTACAGCGTGTGTCATCGGCTCGACGTTCGTGGTGTCGACGGCGTCGATGGCCTTGAAGTGCTCGAGGATCGCGCCGAGCTCCTTCTGCATCGCCTCGAGCTCGAAGCTCTCCAGATGCAGCCGCGCCAGCAACGCGATCTCCTCGACCTCCTTGCGCGTAAGGTTTGCCATGGTTCAGTCGGGGAGTGGTTGAGGTTGAAGCTCGGGCTTGCCACCCATTCGGCCGGCAAGCTCGGCGCCCATCTTGAGGTACTCGTCGGCGATCCGGCCGGCGCTGGTGATGTCGGCCTTCTCGATCGCGGTGATCAGCTCGCGGTGGTGTGCGCGCACCGTCTCGCCCGGGCCCGCGAGGTTCGCGAGCAGGGGCAGGAATCCGCGGACGCCGTCGCGCACTGTGTTGATGAGGAGCAGCATGACCTGGTTCCCCGACAGCTGAGCAAGCGCGACGTAGAAGTCGAAATCGACGTCGAACAGCTCGACTGCCGTTGCCGACGCGTCGGCCTTGTCGGCGAGCGCGCGCAGCTTGGCGAGCCCGTCGCGGTCCTTGCTCGACCGTGCCGCGGCCAGGCGTGCGAGCTCGCGGCCGAAGATGCGACGGAACTCGAGGAGGTCACGGATCAGCTCCGGCTTCCCGCCGGCGAGCGGCAGCAAGTGCTGCACGAGCTCGATGCCGCCAGTCTCCATGAAGTTCTGCACGCGGGTACCGTCGCCCTGCCGGATGCGCACGAGCCCTAGGTGCTCGAGCTTCTTCAAGGCCTCGCGCAGCGACGCGCGATTGACCCGAAGGCGCTTGGACAGCTCGCGCTCCGGCGGGAGCTTTGATCCCGGTGGATACTGGCCATTGAGAATGAGGCCGCGCAGTTGCTCGGCGATCTCTTCCGCGACGCGTTGCTTCTCGACCGGCTTGAGCATCCGCGCCTGCGAGGTTACCCCACCACCCCCTCCCATTGGAGGCCTTGAGGCCGGATTGCGCGCCGTGATACGTGGCAATCATGTCGGGCAGGGCTGTGCTGGTCCTCGACGGGACGGCGTCGCACGAGGTGTTCGAGGTCGTAAGCCTCGACGAGGACGTCGTCCGGGTCCGCTCGCCCATGTGGTTCGAGATCGGCGAGGAGCTGCACGTCCGCATCGAGGACGGCGACAAGGTCACCGAGACCCAGGTGCGTGTACGCGCTCATGTCGGCACCGCGGATGCCAAGGTGACCGAGCTCGAGCGGATCGAGCGCGCGGGATGAGGCCAGGCGTGCGGAGGATTAACGTCCCGTGCGTCCTCGCCGTCGGACTCGGCGTCACCGCGTGCTCGTCGACGGTGACCACGGCCCCGAACACGGTCCGTGTTTGAGAAGCGGAAGTAGCTCAGCGCTTGAAGCGCCCGAACAGGCCGCTACCGCTCTTGTCGGGTTGCGCCAGCTTGGCCTCGAGGACGCGCAGCTCGCTAGCCGCTTCAGCGTGACCCGGGGATAGCTTGAGCACTTCCTGAAAGCGCGCGATGGCGTCGTGGTCGCGGCCGAGCATGCGCTCGACACGCCCCAAGTAGAACTTGGGAGCCGCCGCCTTGGGAGAGCGCGCGATCGCTTTCTCGAGGGCCTGGCGGGTAGCCACGGCGATCGAGGCCTTGTCGGTAGCGCCGGCGAACCGCGCCCACGCGAGGGCGGCCTGGTAGTCGGCTTCGTCGGGATTGAGAGAAACAGCGTGCTCGAGCTCGCGGATCGCGGTCTGGATCTGGTCGCGGCGCAGCGCTTGCTCGCCCTTGCGGAACGCCTCCTCGGACTCGAGGACGCGCTGGGTCATCGCCTCGGCTTCCGCCTGTTCGTTCCGGATCGCGTCCTCACCTCCCCGCGCGAGGATCGCTAGGTACTCGTCACGACGCTTGGTGTCGCTGAGCACCGCGAACGCGGTGTTGACCTCGGCGAACAAGCGCTGCGCGCGGCGCTCCTCGTCTAAGACACCGAGGGCGATCAGGCGATCGGGATGCAGCAGGCGCGCCAGGGTGAGGTACGCGGAGCGGACCTGTCCGGCCGAGGCATCGTGCGGGACGCCGAGCAGCGCGAAGTGATCCGCCCGCGCCTCGACGAGCGCCATGCGCGTCTTGATCAACGACTCGATCTCGCGGGCGGCGGCCTCGCCCGCTCGGGTCGTCGGGGCCGTGCTGCGCTTGTGCCCGCGCGCCGTGGGCGCGTCCAGGGAGCTGGGCGGCGGCGGGCCCGGGCGAGCCACGGTGGGTGCGTCCAGGGAGCTGGGCGGCGGCGGGCCGGGGCGAGCCACGGTGGGCGCGTCCAGGTACGAGGTGGGGGTCGGCTGAATCGACGCCTCGAGGTCGAGGGGAGGCTCTTCGGTGTGCGGCGCCTGCGTGGGGCGTTGGGTGCGCAGCGTCGGCGCACCGGTCAACGGCGTCGCCTGGCGGATCGTGGGTGCGCCCGTCGGCGGCGTCGCCTGGCGGACCGGCAGGTCCGCGGTCGGGGTGTGCTTGCGGTGCGGCGCGGCCGTCGTCGAGGGCGTGCGCCGCGGGGGTGCAGGGGACCGCGCGGTCATCTCGACGTTGCACGCGTTGCACGCGACGAGGGCGTACACGACCGCCCGCACCACGCGCTGGTCGGCGCCGGTGGCCTCGAGCTCGGCGAGCCCCGCGCCGGCCGTCAGTGGCTCGAGCAGCGTCCGCTCGACCTCGCCAAAGCCGAACTGGCGCAGGTCCTCCTGGGCCTCGGGCTTGAGCTGGAACCACGCACCCAACTGTCCGAGCTCGCGGTCTAGCCGGCCAGCCGAGATCAACGACTTCGCGCCGAGAAACACGACCGTGCGAATGTCGACGGCTGCACCGGCGACCAGCGGCAGCGTAACCCGGTCCTCGACGACGAACTCACCGCTTTCGACGGAGAACGTGCGAGCGGCGCGCTGGGCGATGGCCCGCCGGCGCAGGCGCATGGCCTGATCGGGCTGCATCCGCGACCGCTCGGCGAGCGCACCGACATCATCCTCCTGCGCCGCCGCCACGGGTTGCGCCGCCTGCTTCTTGGCGACATCGGTGACCGTCGTCGACGACACCAGGCCCAGCGTCATCGCTATGCGGACCGCCGCATCCGACGCCAGGGGGGAGGTCGCCGCGACCACGGCGCCCTGATGGAACGCGATCTGATAGACCTTCGCACCTTCGGTCACCGTGAGCTGGCCCGTCAGGCCGCGCAGGCCCAGGGCCGCCAGGGTCCGTCCCCAGGGGCGGTCGAGGACCGTTCCGCGAGCTAGCTCGGCCACCTAGCGCCTCCCGCCCCAGATGCGGTTCACGACATATGCGAGCGCCGCAACCACGACGAGCACGACGACGATCGTCACGAGGGTCTGATTCCCCTCGGCGTAGCCCCACATTTCCTACAAGGATGGTGGGACGGCCGCTTGGAGTCAACGGCCGGGCCGATGCTAGAATCGCGTCGGTGAGCACGTCGTTCCCTCTGGATGGCATGCGCGTTCGGTTTGCGGGGGCGACCAATATCGGGCGCAAGCGCGACCACAACGAGGATTCGATCTCGCTGCCCGAGAACGAGCGCCTGGCGATCGTCGCCGATGGCATGGGCGGCCACGCGTCCGGCGAGGTCGCGAGCCGGCTCGCCGTGGAGATGGTCAGCGACCACTTCGCCGAGACGTCCAAGCAACAAACACTGACCTGGCCCTACAAGGTCGACCGCGATCTCCGGACCCACGTGAACCGGATGATCACCGGGATCATGATCGCCAACCTCGAGATCTGGGAGAAGTCCCAGCGCGACTCGCGGTTCAAGGGCATGGGCACCACGTGCATCGCGATCTACTTCCTCGACGATGCGCTGATCATCGGGCACGTCGGCGATAGCCGTTGCTACCGCACCCGGCAGGCCGAGATCACGCAGCTCACCGAGGATCACTCGCTGATCAACGACTACATCCGCATGAAGCGGGTGACGCCCGAAGAGGCCGAGAACTGGCCGCACAAGAACGTCATCGTGCGCGCGCTCGGCATGAAGGAGAGCGTGCAGGTCGACATCCTCACCGAGAAGCCGCAGATCGGCGACACGTACCTCCTGTGCTCGGACGGTCTCACCGGCATGATCAAGGACGATCAGATCCAGCACATCCTGATGACGGAGCGCGATCTCGACCGCGCCGTCGATCGCCTGATCGCCGCCGCCAACGAAGAGGGTGGCGTCGACAACATCTCCGTCGTGCTCGCGCGCGTCGAGGCGGGATGATCATGCGGGGGCTCGTCCTGGCCCTCGCCGTGCTCGCCACGCTGGGCTGCGGCTGTGCCAACAAGAAGGCGGACGACGACCCCGCGGTCGGGGCGGGGTCCGCCGAGGACCGGCCGAAGATCGCCGCCACCGAGCTCAAGCGCGGCGAGGACGCGTGCAAGGCCTACGTCGACAAGGTCTGCGCCTGCACTGCGCCGGCCGCCGCCGACGCCTGCAAGCTCGCGCGCGCCCTGCCCGACGCTCTCACCGTTGGCCGCGAGGTGGCCGCGAGCCCCGACTCGACGCGCATGGACGTCTTGCAGGCTAACGACAGCATCCGCAAGACGATCAAGGAATGCATCGAGCAGACGGCGAAGCTTCCGTCGCTGGGCTGCTGACTACACATTTCGTAACGCGTCCAGTGCGATACGATCCGCACGCAGTAAATGCGGGTCGGCGACCTCTTGCTCCAGCGCGGCGCGGTGACGCTGGATGATCTCGCGCGCGTGCTCGCCGAGCAGCACGCCGCAAAGATGCGCATCTGCTCGCTGCTCGTCGCGCGCGGCGTGGTGTCGTTCGACGATGCGTCGCGCGCGCTGGGAGAGCACCTCGGCGTCGCGGCCGTGCTGCGCAAGCACCTGCAGCATCGCGATCCGAGCGTGGTGTCGATGCTGCCCGCGCCGCTCGCGCGCCGGATCGTGGCGGTGCCGATCGGCAAGCTCGGCGATGGCGCCGTGATCGTTTGCGTGCGCGATCCGTCGCGCGCGAACTACGGCCACATCGCACGCGCGATGCCGGGGAGGTTCGTGATGGCGGTCGGTCCGTCGATGTTCCTCGAGAAGCTCGTCGAGCGCGTGTACGCGCCCAAGGTCGACGTGCAGATCGACATCGAGGTCGTGCGCCCACGCGCGACGCCGCCGCCGCTGCCCACGGAGATTCCGATCGAGATCGACGAGCCTGTCCTCGCACCGCGCGCGACCGAGGCCGATATCGACAACCTGTTCGACGCGCTGATCGAGAAGCCCGCCGCGCCGTCGAGCCCAGCGCTGCCCGTCGAGGTTCGACGCATAAACACGCCGAGCCGTCCGCCAACGCAGCGGGACTCGCTCGATGCGACGATCGCGTCGTTCGGTGACATCGACGACGCCGCGTGGCTCTTCGACGTCGTGCTTCGCTACGTGGCCATGCGCTGGCAGGCCGCCCTGCTGTTCGAGCTGCGCGGAGACACGGCCGTCGCCGTGCGCGGACACGGCGCGACGCTGATCACGATTACACTCACGCAGCCGTCGATTGTCTCGATCGCGAGCGGTGAGCGCCGGCTCGTCCACGAGCGGCTCGACATCTCGAATGCGGTGAGCGATCAGGTCGCGAAGGCGCTCGGTCGCGCGATGCATCCGGTGGCAGCACCCGTCGCGCGCGAGGGCTCCGACGTGATCAAGTACGTGTTCGCCGTCGGTGAGCCGTCGCGGGTCGACGAGGATGCCGAGGACGCGGCGTTCGATCTCGCGGTGCTCGCCGAGAGCATGGGCGACGCGCTCGAGCGCATGGGCTGATCAGGGCACAAAGGCTGGGACCCTGCGGCGATATCGACGCGGTGGCGATCAGTCAGCGAGGAGGCACTCGATCGTCGCGGTCGCATCGGCACCGAACGCGAGGCCGGAGGTCTGGATCGAGACGAACAGCCCTGAATCGGGGCAGGCCACCGCGTCGGGGACGAGGCTCCAGCATGGATCGTCGCCGTTGCCGCACATCGGCAGAATCTCCTCGGTGCCATCGGCGAGGGTGAACGAGCCGGTACACGAAGGTTGGAGGCCCACCGTGTCGGGATCTTCGTCGAACAGCGGGGCCACGAAGCATGGGCCCTGTGCCGTGAACGGGATCACCTTGCGGTCGCTACTACTGACGACGGCTAACGTGCCAGTGTCGTCGTCATCGCAACCGAGCGCGCTGACGACGAGCACGGCGAGAGCTAGGGGGCGCATACCTCGACGGTCGTAGCAAGCGCAGGACCGAGCATGACCGCGGGCGATCTCCGCGAGTTGCTGGCGAGCCGTCGCGAGTGCGCGCGGTGCTCAGGTGACAATCGCGCTGTCGTCGCCGAGCGCTGCGGTCGCACCGGCCCACACGACCGTGCGCGTGATCGAGCGCTCGACCCGTGCGCCTTCGCCGACGACCGCGTACGGCCCGACGGTCACGCCTGGTGCGATCACCGCGCGCGCGCCGATGTGCACGGGCTCGACGATCGTCGCGGTCGCGGCGATCCGCGCCGTGGGATCGACGCCGCGCAGCTTGCGCGTGGGCGGGTTGCGCAGCTGCTGGCCGCCGAGCAGGGCCCAGTTCGACTCGAGGTAGCGCTCTGGTGTCGAGTGCTCCGCGAAGTAGCCGCGTGTGTGCTCGAACGCAGCGACGCGCTCGCCCGCGCGCAGCCACGGCAGGTATCCCTGGCGGATCGAGTCGGACTCGCCGTCAGGCAGGCGCGCCATCACCGACGGACGCGTGATGTGGACACCGCAGAACATGTGCTCGCCGTCGCCGAGGATGTCGCGCACGCGCGGGCCTCGCTCGTCGGGCACGACGTGGACGGCGCCCCAGCTCTTCGCGTCGGGCACGCGCTGGACGACCATCATGCCGAGGCTGTCGGGCACGCGCTGGTACGCTTCGATGAGGGCGGTAAGATCGAGATCGAAGATCAGCTTGCCGTTGTGCGAGATGAACGGCTCGTCGGTACCATCGGGATCGAGCGCCTTCAGCGCGTTCTTGAGGCCACCACCGGTACCGAGGATGACGTCTTCCTGGATGTACCGGATGCGCGCGCCGAGTTGCTTGCCGTTGCCGATCTCGCGCTCGATGACGTCGCCCTTGTGATGGGTGTTGATCACGATGTCGCGAATGCCATGCGCGACGAGGTTCGTGATGCCGTAGGCGAGGATCGGGATCCCGCACACGGGGAGCATCGGCTTGGGTCGCTCGGTTCCTAGCTTGCCGAGACGGGTGCTGAGACCCGCGCACAGGAGCATCGCACGCATCGCTCGAACCGTCGCACGACGGCAACGCGGTGGCCACATCTGCTACGTTGATGGCCCGTGCGGATCGACGCGCTCGATCGCCTTCAGCTTCACGCGGCCACCACCGTGCTCGCCGCAGGGTGCGCGTTCGACCGCGCGGAGGTCGTCGCCGAGGAGAAGTTGTTCGGAGATGGCCCCAAGGGCCCGGCGCAGGCGTTGGGGGCCTGGGAGGGACCCGAGCTCGTTGGGGTCGCGGCCGTCGCGAGCAACCGGATCCGCGTGCTCGCGGTGACACCAGGCGCGCGCGGACGCGGGGTGGGTAGCGCCTTGCTCGCGCGCTGCGAGGACCTCGCACGCAGCGGCCGAGAGACCACGCTGCGCACGCTCGATCAACCCGGGAACTACCTCGCACCGGGAATCGACGAGCGCAACACCGAGACCATCGGCTGGCTCGAGCGGCGTGGGTGGCAGCGGTCCGGCGAGCCGCGCGAGAACGTCCTCCTGAACGTACGCGACAACCCCCGAGTGTCCGCTGAGCGGACAGCCGAGCTCGCGGCCAAGGCAGCGGGCCAAGGCTACGAGGTGCGGCGCGCGCGCCCCGACGAGACCTCACTCCTCGACGCCGTCGCCCAGGAGTTTGGCGGGGCGTGGCCGTTCGAGCTCGCGCGCGCCCTCGCCTACGAGCCGGCGGGCGTGCACGTCGCGCTGCACGACGGTGCGTATTGCGCGTTCGCCGCGCACGACGGCAACAATCGTGGGCTCGGGTGGTTCGGCCCGACGGGGACGTGGCCCGCGCATCGCGGCAAGGGCCTCGGCGAGGTGTTGCTCCTCGCGTGCCTGGTCGACGTCGCCGCACACCACGCGCGGTGCGAGGTAGCGTGGATCGGACCGCGGCCGTTTTACGACAAGGTCGCCGGGGTCGCGGCAGACCGCCGGTTCATTCTGCTGACGCGCGCGCTCTGATTAGCGGCAGGGCCCGATCACATCGCTATTCGGCTCGTCACCGCTGTCGGTGTTGGTCGCGGCGATCAGCACGCTCTTGCCGCGCGTGTTGAAGTTGCGCCAGGCGGCGTCGAAGTTGAAGTCGCTATCCGGCGCATCCTCGTAGGTCCACTTGGTGGTCTTGTAGCGCCAGCCCCACACGCTGTACATGTCGCCCATCATCGCGTCGGTCTGCGCCTGCGCGACGTCGACGACCTCGAGGGGGTCGCCGAGGTAGCAGGGCTTGAGCGAGCCGACCGCGTAGTCGTTGATCGAGCTGGCGTACATCGACATCTCGCCGGTTTCGATGCCGGCCTTCTCCGCGAGCTCGGCGAGGCGCTCGTCGTACTTCGCCATCTTCTCGGAGAAGTTGGTCTCCGCGTCGACGAAGGTGTACGCCGCGAAGCCCTGGACGCCGGCGGTGCGGGCCTCGTCATTGAACGTTGTGATCGACACATCGCGCGCGCCGCCGGTGACGACGAGCGGAATGCGAATCGAGGTGCGGAACAGCTTCTCGTCAGCCACGTACTTGAGGAGGCGCTTGAACACCGTCACGCCGACGTACGAAGCAGCATCGAGCTCGGCGAGGTCGTGGTATTCGCCGCCGCTCAAGGTGGCGCGGTGGGCCACGATCGACTTGGCGACGCGCGCCGAAAGGCCGACTTCGTCCTCGAGCTTGTCCCTGCTCGCCGAGGACACCAGGCGAAGGACCGCCCTACCGTCCGGGCTCCAGTCCTCGACACCGAAGGCATCCGCCTTGGCGTCCTCGGTGAGGAAGACGTCGTCGGCTGCGTCTTCGACTGCGCCGTCGTCTGCGCAGCCGATAAGGGAGGACAGGAACAGCGGGGCGAGGAATCCGAGCTTCTTCATGATGCACGCGCCCCGAGCACGACCAGTGCCAGGTGTCGTGCGAGAAGTCCCGCGCGGTTGCGTTTTTTATCGGCGGCGCGCCTGGTAGCCGTGGCTGGCCGACTGACCGATTACGTTACGAATTCGCGAAGATTCGCGCAGTCTTGTCATCTGCGCGTGCGCAGTTTTGTCATCACTGGCGCGCGCACGAGCCACCTACTCGATGGGCAGCGGAGAAAATGCGAGCGGCCACACGAGCACGTCGTCGATGGTCCACGCATGTAGACAAGCCTTTGTTGCCAATCCCGTTCGAACCGCCGTTAGTACGGTTATCGAGGCGGGCGCCCACGTGGGTGCTGGCCTGCGTGGGCGCATCGCGACTGCGCGGCGACTGTGCGAACTACTGCGCGATATCGTCGAGCGGCGGCAGGTCCGAGATGTTCGGCTGCAGCACGATCTCGATGCGCCGGTTCTGCGCGCGGTGCTCGGAGGAATCGTTCGCGACGACGGGGTCGAACTCGGCGAAGCCGGCCGCGGCGAGCACCTTGCCGCTCATGCCCTTGCTGATGAGGAAGCGCACGACCTCGACGGCGCGGCCGGTGGAGAGCTCCCAGTTGGAAGGGAACTGCGAGGTCTTGATCGGGACATCGTCCGTGTGCCCGGCGACGAGGAAGTCGCGATCGGGGACGGTGGCGAGGACCTGCGCGACCTTCTCGAGGGCGGCCTTGCCCTCCTTTTTGACCTCGACCTTGCCCGAGTCGAACAGGATGTCGTTCGGCAACGCGATGATCATGCGACCGTCGCGGATGATGACCTTGAGCTGACCGGAGTCGATCATCGAGCGAAGCTTCGAGAGGAGGTTCTTGAACGTGGAGAGGCGCGCGTCGGCGGCCGCCTTCTGCTTGCGCAGCTCCTCGAGGCGGGCAGCGGCTTCATTTTTGTCCTTCGTCAGCGAGTCGACGTTCTGGCCGAGCTTCTCGAGGCGCTGTTGCAGGGTCGCGGTGAGAGCGGTCCCTTCGTCGACGGCCTTCTGCAACTTGTCGCGCTCGGTGGTCGTGTCCCCGAGCTTCTTCGTGATGTCCGCGAGCTGATCGAGCAGCTCCTTCTCGCGCTTCGCCGCAGCGGCGGCCTGGTCCTCGCGGAGCTTGTTGAGCTCGGCGATCTTTTTCTTGTGGGTGCCCGAAGTGACACAGGCACCGGACGCCAGCACCAGCGACGTGAGGAGAGCAACGCGAAGGTTCATACGGCCGGTTGTACCAGCGACGGCCTGCGCGTTGTTGCCGACGAGGCGGCCGACGCCGGGGTGATACGTCAGGGCAAGGCGAAGAAAGTAGACGCGCTTAGTCGGAATCCACGTCCGGCGGCAGGTCCACGTCCGCATCCGCTGTCGAGCCCGCATCCGCCGTCGAGCACGACTCGGCCCCTGCCGTGCGCAGCAGCAGGAGATATTCGACGTTGCCTGCCGGGCCGGTGATCGGCGACTCGACGTGCTCGTGCGCGGCGAAGCCGTTGGCGATGGCCCACGTGCGAACCTTCTCGATCGCCCCCAGGCGGGCAGCCTCGTCGCGCACCACGCCACCGCGCGCGACGTTCTCGCGACCGACCTCGAACTGCGGCTTCACGAGCGCGACGATGGGCTTGCCGGCGGGGGGGCGCAGAAGCTGTGCGATGCGTGGCAGCACGAGCGTGAGCGAGATGAACGAGACGTCGATGACTGCGAGGTCGCAGGCATCGGGGACGAGCGCGAGATCCATGTTGCGGACGTTCTCGCGCTCGAGCACGACGACGCGCGGGTCCTGGCGGATCGACCACGCGAGCTGGCCGTACCCGACATCGATCGCGTACACCTTGGTCGCCCCGCGGCGGAGCAGGACGTCGGTGAAGCCGCCCGTGGACGCTCCGATGTCGAGCGCGACCATGCCGGTGGGATCGATGCCGAAGGTGTCGAGGCCCTTCACGAGCTTGAGGGCGCCGCGCGAGACGTAGGGGTGGTCTTCTTCGCGGAGCGTGACCTCGGCGCTCGTGTCGATGAGCGTCCCCGCCTTGGTCTCTGGCTGCCCGCGCACGAGGACGGCGCCGCTCATGATCAAGGCCCGCGCGCGTTCGCGGCTCGCCACGAGGCCGCGATCGACCAGTAGCTTGTCGAGGCGCTCGCGCGGCATCGCTGTTTCCTACCAGATTTCGTGTGGATACGAGCGCGCTGCCTTCGGTCCTTGACGAAAAGCACGGTCGTTCTATCCTGGATGCATGGCCAAGGGAGAGGAAACCCGGCAGGCGATCCTGGAGCGAGCGTTCGAGCTCGCGGCCGTGATCGGCGTGTCGGGTCTCTCGATCGGCCGGCTCGCCGAGGCGACCGGCCTCTCCAAGAGCGGCCTGTTCGCGCACTTCGGTTCGAAGGAAGCGCTCGAGGTGGCGGTGGTCCAGGAGGCGAGCCGGCAGTTCGTGCAGGACGTCATGGTGCCCGCGCTCCGCGAGCCGCGTGGCGAGCCGCGCATCCGCGCGCTGTTCGAGCGGTGGCTCACGTGGGGACAGCGCCCGGGCGGCTGTTTCTTCGTCGGTGCGAGTGCCGAGCTCGACGACCGACCGGGCCCGCCACGCGATGCTCTCGTCCAGGCCTCCAAGGACTGGATCGACGAGCTCACGAAGGCCGCACGCATCGCGATCAGTGAGGGCCACTTCCGTGCTGACCTCGACGCCGAGCAGTTCGCGTTCGAGGAGTACGGGATCATGCTCGGCGTCCACACCTATTTCCGCTTCCTGCGCGATCCATCCGCCCTCCACCGCGCACGCCAGGCATTCGAACAACAGCTCGCTGGTGCGCGAGCCTCCTCATCCCCCCGACGCGACCGCCCGCGTCCGTAGCTCACAGCCAACTTCGGAGGTCCCCAATGTCTTCCAACACGCCCCGAAATAGCACGACCGTTCGTTCTCCAAATGCCCTCCGCCTGACGCGGGTCGCCCTCCAGGCGGCCTACATCGTCTCCGACGGGCTCGGTACGAGCTTCGCCGAACGACTGTTCGTAACGCCTCGCCGCTACGCGCGCCCCGAGCGTGAACGAGCCATCCTCGCGAGCGGCCGCCGGTTCACCGTGGACGTCCCCCTACGCTCCCCGATCTGGGGCGGCGCGCACACCAAGGTGACCGCGTGGCGCTGGGGCCTCGGCCCGGCCGTCCTGCTCGTCCATGGCTGGGAGGGTCGCGGCTCGCAACTCGGCGCGTTCGTCGAGCCGCTCGTGCAGGCGGGCCTATCGGTGATCGCCTTCGATGCCCCGGCCCACGGCGACTCGCCCGGGCACAAGCTCTATCTGACCGACCAGGCCGACGCGATCATTGCCGTCGCCGGACACGTGGGCCCGCTCCACGCCATCGTCGCGCACTCGTTCGGCGCCGCAGCCACCCTGCTCGCCCACGCCCGCGGCGGCATCGACGCGTCCCGCAATGTCATGATCGCGCCCAACGTCCTCATCAACGAGTCGTTCGACCGGTTCGCTCAGTTCGTCGGCTTGGACGCCGCGGACCGCACCCTGCTCGAGCACAACGTCGTCCGCAGCTCGGGCATCTCTCTCGACGCCATCCGGGTCGAGCGCCTGGCCGGATGCCGCGATGCCGCCCTCCTGGTAGTCCACGACCAAGACGACAAGGAGGTCGCCTATCGCCATGGCGAGCGCCTGGCCGCGGCCTGGCCCAACGCGCGGTTCATCGCCACGGAGGGGCTCGGTCATCGCCGGATCCTCCGAGATCCTGGCGTCATCCGGGCCGCGGTCGATCTCATCCGGGTCGGCCTCCCCCTCCCCGCCTCCGATCTGGTGCGCGAAGTCGATCGTCATCTCGCGGCAATCGACGCAGAATCAGCGGCAATTTCTACGTAGCCGGCGCCGCGTGTTGACAGCATGCACGCACACTGATACCTAACCGCCTCCAGTCCTGGGGTCTTAGCTCAGCTGGGAGAGCGCCAGAATCGCACTCTGGAGGTCAGGGGTTCGATCCCCCTAGGCTCCACCAGGAAACGGAAACGGTCTGCAGCAATGCAGGCCGTTTCTGTTTTCGACGCCCGCCCCGCGTACCGCGGGCCCGTGTACGACGATGACCTCCGGCTGAGCCACCACGCGCAAGTGCTCAGCGCGTCCGCTCTTCGGTCCAGGGGTCTCCGTTCATGTGGTAGCCGCCCTCTTCCCAGTAGCCGGCGCGAGCCTCGGCGTAGCTCGATGCCGCGGACCCACTTCGCGCTCTGCGTAGAGCCGGGGCACGACGAGGCGCAGCGGGCCGCCATGCTCTAGCGAGAGCGACGCGCTCTTCAGCGACGCAGCCAGGTGCGCAGGCGGTCGAGGGCCGCGTCGATGGTCGCGTCGTCCTTGCAGAAGCACGCGCGCACGAGGTGGCGTGGCGGTGAGGCTTCGTAGAACGCGCTCATCGGGATCAGTACGACGCCGGCCTCGCGCACGAGGCGGTGGCAGAAGGCGATGTCGTCCTCGTCGGGGTGCTGCCACGCCGAGATGTCGAGGACGCTGAAGTAGGTGCCGTCGCAGGGCAGGACGGGAATGCCGAGCGCGGTGAGGCCGCTGGTGAGACGATCACGTCCGCGCGCGATCGACGGGCCGACCTCGGCGAAGAACTCGTCACCGAAGCCAAGGCCGAGGGCGACCGCGTGCTGGAGGTTGGGCGGCGTGGTGAAGGTGACGAACTGATGCGCCTTGGTGATCGGACGCAGCATGGACGCGGCGCCCGAGATGTAGCCGACCTTCCATCCGGTCATCGAAAACGTCTTGCCCGCGGAGCCAATGCGCACGGTGCGCTCGCGCATGCCGGGGAGGGTGATGAGTGGAATGTGGTCCGCGCCGAAGGTCAGGTGCTCGTAGACCTCGTCGCACACGACGAACGTGTCGTGTTTGATCGCGAGCTCCGCGAGGAAGCCGAGCTCGTCGCGCGTGAACACCTTGCCGGTAGGGTTCATCGGCGAGTTGAGAACCAGGAGCTTGGTGCGGGGTGTAAAGGCGGCGACGAGCTCGTCGTGGGGGAGCGCCCACGTGGGCGGCACGAGGCGCACGGGCCGCGGGATCGCGCCGAGGCGTCGCAGGACGGGCGCGTAGGTGTCATACGCGGGCTCGAGCAGCACGACCTCGTCGCCGGACTCGAGGAGCCCCATGAAGCAATCGAGCAGGGCTTCGGTCGCGCCCGAGGTGACGAGAACCTCGGTCTGCCAGTCGAGCTCGAGGTTGTAGAAGCGGCGCGCGTGCGCGGCAACCGCCTGACGCAGCGCGGGCATGCCCATCATCGGCGGATACTGGTTGTGACCATCGACGACGTAGTCGGCCGCAGCGCGCCGCATCTCGAGTGACCCGCGTGCGTCGGGGAAGCCCTGGCCGAGGTTCACGGCGGCGTGCTCGCGCGCGAGGGCGGACATGGCCTCGAAGATCGTGGTGCCGTAGCCGGAGAGGGTCGCGTTGCCAGACTTCATGCGCTGGCCGCAGTGTAGAGGAGCCTTGGCGTAGAGTTGCGAGGTGAAGACGCAATCGGCCGGGGCCACGCTCGTCGACAAGTACCTCGCGGGCTTCGCGGGTCCGCCGCGCGCGACGCTCGAGGCCCTGCGCGCGACCTTGCTCGGGATCCTCCCGCACGCGACGGAGGACGTGAAGTACGGCATGCCGGCGGTGGTGCTCGGGAGCAAGGCGATCGCGGGGTACGCCGGATTCAAGGAACACTGCAGCTACTTCCCGCACAGCAGCAACGTCCTCGTCGCGGCGGGTCGTGCGGTCGCGAAGTATCCGGTGTCCAAGGGTGGGCTGCGGTTTCCCGTCGAGAAGCCCCTGCCGGTGGGGCTCGTGAAGAAGCTCGTGAAGCTCCGGCTCGCCGAGCTCGCCGACGTCGATAATGGGCCCCGGTTCGACTACTACGACGACGGCCAGCTCAAGGCGACCGGACAAATGAAGCACGGCCAGCTCCACGGCACGTGGAAGTGGTTCCGCAAGGACGGCACGCTCATGCGCACCGGGCAGTTCGCGCGGGGCGCGCAGGTCGGCACGTGGGAGACGTTCGACGCGCACGGCAAGCTCGTGAAGACGACGAAGCTCTAACCTACGCCGCACGCGCGCACTCTGGCGTAGGCTGCGTCCATGCAAGACAAGGTCGTCGTCATCACGGGCGCATCGTCGGGAATCGGCCGCGCCCTCGCCGAGCTGTGCGTGCGTAGGGGCGCGAAGGGCGTCGTGCTCGCCGCGCGCCGTGAAGCCGAGCTGAAGGCGCTTGCACAGCAGCTCGGGCCGACGGCGCTGCCCGTGGTCACGGACGTGAGCAAGCGCGCTGACAACGAGCGCCTGCGCGAGGCGACGCTCGCGAGGTTCGGACAGCTAGACGTGTGGGTCGCCAATGCGGGCCGCGGCATCACGCGCGTCGCGTCGCAGCTCACCGACGAGGACATCGACGAGATGGTCGACGTCAACTTCAAGTCGGTGGTGTACGCGCTGCAAGCGGTGCTGCCGACGTTCAAGGCCGCGCAGCGTGGGCAGCTGATCGTGGTGTCATCGATGATGGGCCGCGTCTCGTTCACGCCGATCCGCAGCGCCTACAGCGCGATGAAGGCGGCGGTGAACTCGTTGCTCATGAGTGCGCGGCTCGAGATCCGGCCGCAGTTCCCCGACGTGCACCTGACCACCGTGTTGCCCGGCGTGGTGGCGACGGACTTCGGCAAGAACGCGCTGCACGGCGGGCCCGACTCGCGCACGCTGCCGATGGCGCAGCCCGTCGATGAGGTCGCGCAGATCATCGTCGATGCGATCGCGACGCCGCGGGCGGAGATCTACACGCGGCCGAACGTCCTCGAGTTTATCGGGCGTTACTACTCGGCGCCGGATGTCGGGCCGCTCGAAGCGGCGCCGCCGTTCGTTGCGAAAAACTAGGGGCCGCATGACGGTCTTCGTCTTGATGCGCACCGACGACAACGGGAACGATGTCGAGGTGGCGCGGTTCATCGATCGCGACGAGGCCGAAAGCACGAAGCGCGCCTTCGAGGCGCGCGGACACAAGCAGCTGTACTGGATCGCCGAGCTGGAAGCTTAGTACGCCTTGCAGTTCAGGATGTCGCCGTCGCTGATCTCCCCGAGCTGCGCCGTCGAGCCCTTGGCGTAGAATGCGCCGACCGGGGTGTCGCCCGAGTAGTAGTCGAAGCCGACGAACTCACGGCCGTCGGTGTGCTTGTATTTGGTGACGTAGACCGTGCCGTCGTCGACGTTGTCGAAGATCTCGGCGAGCGTCGGGACCTGGTTGTCGTAGGTGAGCGCGGCGATCAGCTGCGCCTGGAGGTTGGCGGGGACGTCGCTCGGCTTGGTGAGCTCGATCTCGTCGGTGACCGTCATGTCGGGCATGTACGCGGCCTCGCCCTTGGTACGGCCGAACACGCAGGTCTGCGCGAACACCTTGCACTCGTAGAGGTCGCCATCGCCAATGACCGCGACGGGGTTCGGGTCCGTGCCCTCGAAGATCGCGCCATAGGAGTTGTCGCCCGCGCCATATTCGAAGGCCTTGAAGCTACGGCCGGCGAGGTTGTCGCTGTAGATGTCGCGGTTGATCTCGTTCTGGTCGACGGCCTCGAACGCCTCTTCGATCGTGTTCGGCTCGTGCGACGACTGGCGCACGGCGGCGATGATCTGCGCCTTGGTGGCGTCGTTCATCTGGCTCGCGATCGTGAGCTCGGTGCGCCCGTAGGCCTCGATGGCGCCCCGCTTGGTCTCGTGCAGCTGGTAGTACGTGTCACCGAACAGGCACTGAGGTCCGTCCGCGCAGCCCTCGCCCTCGCAGCCGAGGCGGATCATGAAGTCGCCTTCGTCGCGTGTCTGGGTGCCCTTGACGAGCACGCGGTAGGTGCCGGCCTCGACGTTGCGGGCGAGCACGCCGAAGTCATCGTTCGCTTCGGTCTTGGCGATGCGGCGGAACGAGCCGGCCTCGGTCTGCTGGTAAAGGTAAACGACGGTGTTGGAGAGGTCGCGCTCGTGCTCTTCGACCGGTGCCTCGCGCGTAGTGATCTCGATGGCGGCGGCGCCATCGACGGTGAACGTGTACGCGATGTTGCGCTGGTTGCCGGCGGGATCGATCGTGCCGTACTGCCAGACGCGCTCGAACAACGTGCCCATCTCGGTCGGGCGGCTGAAGCTATCGGCCGCGCCCTCGACGAGGACCTCGGGGAGCTCGTTCTCTTCGGTGGGCTGCGAAGCACAACCGACGAGCGACAGGGTGGCGAACGAGAGGGCGGTGACGGTGCGCATCATGCGGCGCGCCTCGAGCAAGGCATGTACCGTCGCGGGCTTGTCACATTGCTCCTCGTCATCTCGAAATCCCGCGGAGATACGCCCGCGAGTGGCAGATTCTGTCTGGATGTTCGAGCGACCTGGCCAGTGCCTTGGCCTGGCTGACGTCGCCAATGCTGCACCTCGTGTGCGTGCCTCGTCGCGGGTTCGTGACGCATTCGCATACAATGGGGCGTGCGCCTCTTCGCTCTCGCCGTCGCCCTCGCCGCCTGTAGTCCACCGCCTCGTGTGGAGAACCCTCACGCGCGCCACCGCAGCACGACGCCGGATGTCGAACGCGATGTGACGCTTCAGACCGCACCGGGTGGCACAGTGCAGTCGCGCGATGGCAAGCCGGTCGAGCTCGCGAGCCTGTTCGCGAACCAGCGCACGCTCGTCATCTTCTACATGGGCGGCTGGTGCCCTCACTGCGCGAAGCAGCTCGGGGATCTGAACAACGCGCAGAAGCAGTTCACGGATCGCAACGTGAAGATCATCGGGATCAGTGCGGATGCCCCCGCCGATATCGGCGCGATGCGCGACAAGCTTACCCTGGGCTTCGATCTCTACTCCGATGCCGATCTCGCGGTGATCTCGAAGTGGGGCGTCGAGGACTTCGAGAACCACATCGCGCGGCCCGCAGCGTTCATCGTCGAAGCAAGCGGAGAGATCTCCTTCCGCAAGGTCGGCGCAAAGGCGGAAGATCGCCCGACCGTGGATGAGCTACTCGCCGCCGTCGGCAACTAGGTGCACTGAACGGATTGTCAGACCCGCGTGCGAGTCTCGACGCGTGGACGAGACGAGGTTTCAGCTATCGCGCAGCGACGCCGTGGACTGGCTGCGCACGTTGCCGAGCGAGTCGATCGACCTGGTCGTGACCGATCCACCGTACGAATCGCTCGAGAAACATCGCGCGATCGGTACCACCACGCGCCTCAAGCACAGCAAGGCCTCGAGCAACGACTGGTTCGAGATCTTCCCGAACGCGCGGTTCGGGGAGCTGTTCGCTGAGGTCTATCGCGTGCTCAGGAAGAACACGCACTTCTATCTGTACTGCGATCCCGAGACGATGTTCGTGGCCAAGCCGATCGCGGAGGCTGCCGGCTTCAAGTTCTGGAAGCCCATCATCTGGGACAAGTGCCTCGCCCCCGAAACGCTCGTGTGGACGGAGCGCGGCACGCTGCCCATCGGCGATATCGTCGAGGGTGACCGCGTAGGACGCCCCGAGGGTGGGTCCACGACCGTGCGCGCGACGCGCCGTACAAAGGCGCCCGCGCTCAAGCTCACGCTGTCCGATGGCAGCGAGCTGGTCGCCGCGCGCGAGCATCGCTTCATGCGCGGCGGCGGTGCGCTGTGCGAGGCGCGCGAGCTGCGCCCCGGTGACTCTCTGTGCACGCGGCGCGTGCGGCAGCGGATCGCGCAATGCGCGCGCACGCAGATCGCGGGTGTGGGCGAGATCGCGCTCAACCTCGACTACGAGCTCGGCCGCTTGGTTGGCCTGCACGCCCACCGGCTCGCCAACGACATCGCGATCGAAGACCATGAGCTCCTGCGCAAGAGCGCCGACATCGCGGGGATCTTCGTGGGTGGCCTCGGCGCCGGCACCTACTTGCGCCGCGCGGCGTACGAGACCACCGAGGAATTTCGGCACGGCCTGCTCGATGCCCTCGTCGGCGGCGAGAGCGAGCAGCTCACCACGCCGTCGGCAGACCTCGCGATGTTCGTGCGGCGCGAGCTGCCCGCGCACGGCAACACCGCGGCGATCGCGTGTGCCGGTGACCGCTGGACCGTGCGGTTCTCGGCAAGCGTGCGGCCACGCCCCACCACCGTCGTGGCCGTGGAGGATCTGGGCGAGCGCGAGCTCGTCGATATCTCGGTCGCCGATCGTGACGAGCTGTTCCTGCTCGCCAATGGCGTGGTCACCCACAACTGCAAGATCGGGATGGGCTACCACTACCGCGCGCGCTACGAGTGCATCCTGTTCTTCGAGAAGGGTAAGCGGAAGCTCAACGACCTCGGCATCGCCGACATCATCGAGCACCCGCGCATCAACGGTGGCTATCCCGCGGAGAAGCCGCCGCAGGTGAGCACCGTGCTCATCGGGCAGAGCACGCAGCCAGGCGAGCTCGTGATCGATCCGTTCATGGGGTCGGGCTCCTCGGGTGTCGCCGCAGTCACGCAGGGACGCCACTTCGCGGGCAATGACCTCTGCGACGAGGCGATCCAGATCACCCGGCGGCGGCTACTCGAAGCAGGCGCCAAGGAGCCGTTGCAGGCGCTCGCGAGCGCGCCGGTGGCACCACAGCTCGGCCTGCAGATGTGATGCTCGGGTGACGCCATGACCGGCAACCAGTATCGAGATCTGATCGCGGCGTACATCCATCGCCACTACGCGCCGTTCGGGCTCGTCATCTACACGGAGATCTCGCTGGGCAAGACCGTGATCGGCAAGGACCGCCGCATCGACATCTTCGTCGTTCGCTCGCTGGACCAGAAGGCGATCGCCCTCGAGTGCAAGTACCAGGACAGCCAGGGCACGACGGACGAGAAGATCCCCTATGCGCTCGAAGACCTCGAGGCGCTGTGGATCCCCGGCTGTCTCGTCTACGCGGGCGAAGGCTGGTCGCGCGGCATCCTGCACACGCTCGAGGCCTCGCGGCTCGCGGCACGTTGCTTGCCGGACGCCAACACGATGCTGCACTCGCCAGAGACGCGCGAGCTGGATCACGTCCTTGCCGCGACGTTCGGACTGTGGGAGCTCGTGCTTCCCGCCTCGCGCCGGTTCTCGCCGCCCTGACGCGCGGGTCGGCTGACTCGCCGTCCTCCGCCTCCTCGAGCGCACCGTCGTTCGTGCACGGTGCCAGCCCGTCCTTTGCGCGTGTGACTGGCTTGGCGAGAACACGAACCCGCCCGCGGGTGACGTCGTGTCACAACGAACGCCTAGGACGTACCGGCAGTCGTTCGTTGAGCCACAGACAGATGCACGCGACCTGAAGCAGCGCGAGGAAGCTGATCTTGGTTTTGTCGTAGCGGGTCCCAATGGCGCGGAAGCGCTTTCAGCTCGTGGAAGCAGACGTCGACGAAGTAGCGAATCCGATAGAGCGCGCGGTCGAGTGGCACGGCGCGCTCGCGCTCGGGCTTTTAATGAATGACCGGCTTGATCGTGCGTGTCTTGAGCTCGGCACGAAACTCGAGGATCACGGTTCTTCATCGCTGCTCGATCTTCGCGGAAGGTGAAGGAGGTGGCTGGCAGGCGCGGATAGTGGCTAGCCCCACACTCTGGCAGTACGCTGACCGAGTGCCGGTCATGCGCGACAGCGACCGACCTCTGGGGGTCGTGTACACGCCGCGCGAGGTTGCCGCCGCGATGGTGGAGCTGGTGCTCGCGCCGCTCGTCGCGGGCAAGTCGGCCGACGAGATCTTGGCCCTTCGCGTGTGCGATCCCGCGATCGGCGAGGGGGTGTTTCTCGTCGAGGTCGTGCGGGTGCTCGCGGATGCCGTCGTCGCAGCGTGGCGGCGCGCGGCGCGCACTAGCGAGGTGCACGATGAGGCACGCGTACGCGATGCAGGCGGCGGCGCGGGCCTCGGCAACGATAGCTTCCGGGACCCGCATCTCATCGATGGCCGCGATCGCGACGCGCACGTTGGCGATGTACGCACCACCGAGGTCCGACGGAACGACGCTGTCCGTGGTGTGCGCTCCGACGATGACCTCGGCCGCGAGCCCTCGGACAGCCTCGTCCGCGAGGCGCGTGCGCGTGTGGCTGCGCAATGCATCGTTGGAGTCGATATCGATGCGCGTGCGGTCGAGGCTGCGCGCGCTGAGCTCGGCGCGCGTGGGGAGGCGTTGCGGGTTGCCGATGCGACGTCGCTCGACTTCGAGGCTGCGCGCGCTGAGCTCGGCGCGCGGGGGGAGGCGTTGCGGGTTGCCGATGCGACGTCGCTCGACTGGGCGGCGGCGTTTCCGGACGTCTTCGCCCGCGGTGGCTTCGACGTCGTCGTCGGAAATCCGCCGTACATTCGGCAGGAGCGCCTCGGCAGCAAGCAGCTGATGCGCGGATACGCGAGCTACCACGGCGTCGCGGATCTGTACGTCTACTTCATCGAGCTCGCGCATCGCGTGCTGCGCCCACGTGGGCGGTTCTGCCTGATCGTCCCGAACAAGTGGCTGACCGTGGCGTACGCGCGGGCGTTGCGTGGGTTCCTCGCGGAACAGGCAAGTGTCGAGGGCGTGGTGGATCTGTCGCGGGTGAAGCTGTTCGCGGACGCAGATGCGTTCCCGTGCATCGTGTGGGGCACGGTGGGCACCGACGCGACGAAGCCCATCATGGCCGCGCGGCCCGAGGCGGAGACGCCGGTGGAGGTGGCGCTACGCGAGACGGTGACGCCCCATTCGCGCACGGCGTGGGCGACCGAGCCGTGGCACATCGAGGTGGCATCGGAGCGCGGCTTGCTCGAGCGCATGGAGAAGCGGTGGCCGAGGCTGGCTGAGGTGGTGACGGGAAAGCCGGCGCGCGGGGTAGTGACGGGCTGCAATCGCGCCTTCGTGATCGACCGGGCAACGCGAGATGCGCTCGTTGCGATGGAGCCGAAGGCGCACGCGTTGATCCGTCCGTTCGTGAAGGGCCGCGATGTGCGGCGGTGGCGCATGGAGGCGGCGGGGCGCTGGATCTTGCTGATCGATCGCGGCACGCAGATCGACGCGTTGCCCGCGGTGCGCGAGCACTTGTCGGCGTTTCGCGAGGTGCTGGAGCCGAAACCGCCCGGCTGGTCGCAGGGCGCGTGGAAGGGGCGCAAGCCCGGCGTGTATGCGTGGCACGAGCTACAGGATCCGGTGGGGCCGCTGGTGAAGGCGCGTGGGCCACGACTGTTGTTTCAGGATATCCAGACATCGCCTGCCTGCGCGCTCGACGAGACTGGTGAGCTCGCGCCGGATACGACGGTGTGGATGTTGCCGACGGCGGATCGTGTGGTGCTCGCGCTGCTGAACTCGAAGCTCTACGGGTGGTATGCGAAGCGGCGATTTCCGCCCGCCCTCAATGGCGCCGTGCGACCGAAGCTCGCGTACATGCGCGCGCTGCCGGTCGCGGAGCCGTCGGCGGCGGCGCGGCGCGAGATCGAAGGTCTCGTCGAGCGGCGGTTGACGGGGGACGCGGTTGACGACGTGATCAACGCGGCGATCTTTGATCTGTACGAGGTCTCGTTGAACGAGCGCCGCGCGATCGCTGACGATCGCTAGCCGAAAAAAGAACCGGCCGCGGCAGAATTACCGCGGCCGGCCAGCCATCCTCGAATACACGGTCTCACCAACCGCGCACTCGAATCGTTGGAGAACCTCAGGTGCTCTGGCTGCAGCCCCTGGGTTCGCGCGCGTACCGGCTACGTGAGTAGCCACGGAGGTTCCGCTGCATGACCCAGAGGGTGTGCACCGCGAATGCCAGCCGGCGCACACGCAGGTTCGGGCGGTTGCGCTCGGGAGCGCTGGCCCTAGCAGCTCGATCAGCCGGCTACTTCGAACGTCAACCCGGCGCGCCGCAGTCTCTGGAGAAGCGCCCCACCCATCGCTACAGAGGGAGTGATGACGCCGCCCGACGAGGTGAGTGGATCCCGGGCGAGGGACAACGCGGCTTCGCCGAGCATCTTCGCGGTGGACTGATAGCCGGGATCACCGTGCGCGTCTGCGACGATGTACACGAGGCGGTGCGGTCCGTTCTCGCCGATGAACCGAACCTTCCAGTAGCCGCGGGCACGTTGTTCGGCGGTCGGGCCCTCACCCGGTTTCGGGGCGCGCGCGAGGAGCTGCGCGCGCAGGCGCGGCCGCTTGAGGGCGAAGGCGAGCCCGGCGAGGGCAGCGGTGATGCCGGTGGCCTTCACCAGCCCGCGTGGCGAGCCGGGCGTCGACATCACCTCGCGATAGGTGAAGTCCTGGCCCCACGGAAACCCCGCGAGTGCGTGTGCGCGCCGCACGACGCGCGTGTTGATCTGCGCCATGAGGAACGGGACGGTGAACATCTTGAGCCGCGCGTCCCAACCGATGCTCGCCTCGTCGCGCACGGGCGGACGCGATGCATAGGGATCTGGATCGAGGGCATATGGATTCGAGAGCACCTCACGCACGGCGCGATCGGCGCCGGCCTCGATCGCCGTCTGCGCGCCACTCGCGACGGTGCCGCCGGACGCACGCCCGCTCGACTCGCCGAACAGCGCGGTGACCGACGAAGCCGGCGCGCCGAAGGTGGCGATCATCTCTTGCTGGAGGGCCCACGTGCCGAGATCCGACGGGATCGAGTCGAAGCCGCACGCGTGGACGATGCGTGCGCCGGTCTCGCGCGCTCGCTCGTGATGCGCGTCGATCATGCGGCGCATCCACTGCACCTCACCGGCGAGGTCGCAGTAGTGCGTGCCCGCGGTGGCGCACGCGGCGACGAGGTCGCTTCCGTATTTCGCGTAGGGTCCGACGGTGGTGCAGACGACGCGCGTCCGTTGGGCGACCGCCGCAAGGGAGGAGGGGTCGAGGGCATCGGCGACCAGGATGGGGACGTCGAGGCCGAGGGCTTCGAGCTTGGCCTTGTTGCGACCCGCGATCGCCCACCGCGGCTTCTCGGGAGACATCGAGAGGTAATCCGCGACCAGCCGGCCTGTGAATCCCGTTGCACCGAATAAAACGAGCTCGAACTCTCGCGTCATCGCGAACACACTCTACCCCCGTGCCGACCGCCCGATGCGCAGTATGCTGGTCGCGTGTCGTCGTTGATCGACAGGCTCGCGGTGAAGCTGACTCCGGAGGCCGCGCGCGTCCCCGTAGGGCCCAGCGAGGGAACGCGGCGGGCCGCCGTCGCCGTGGTGCTCCACGAGGGGCCCGATCCCCGGGTGCTGCTGATGAAGCGCGCCGAGCGCGAGAGCGATCCTTGGTCCGGACATATTTCGCTGCCCGGCGGACGGTACGAGCCAGAAGACGTGAGTCTGTTGACCACGGCGATCCGCGAGGCGCGCGAGGAGCTCGACGTCGATCTCTCGACGATGCGCCTGCTCGGGATGATGCCCGCGATGCACCCCTTCACCTCGGGGCGGGGAGGCGTCGAGGTCACTCCGTTCGTGTTCGCGAGCGAATCCATCGTGGCCACGCAGTGCGGGCCTGAAGCGCTTTCGGCGTTCTGGCTACCGCTCGATCAAGCCGTGTCCGGTGCACTCGACGGGACCTATACCTACCCGGGAACGAACCGCCAGTTCCCGAGCTGGAACTATGAGGGCCACGTGATCTGGGGCCTTACCTGGCGGATCTTGGGCGACGTCCTCGCGACGGGTCGCTAGCCAGCGTTAAGCCCAAGCTGGTCAGTTAAGGACTTTCGTCGTGCTCGTGTCACGTGTCACGTGCTCGTCCACGTCCACGATCTGGGCCGCACCCACGCTGGGCCGCTGGCCGATACGGCCGACATGCTCGACGACGAAAAGCGCGACGTCGATCGCTGCGCGATCGAACACCTCGCGTTCGTGTTTCGATCGATCCCCGCCATCCGGCGAGGTCGGCATGGCGCTTTGGGACGCCGACGATCTCCATCACCAACGCCAAGCAGGTTCTGAGAACTCAGCATCGCTAGGCTATCGATGCCGGGGGCTACCGGTGGCCTGTCGACGTCAACGTCTAAGGCGTTCAGGTTCAGGTTCAGGTCGACGCAAACTGACCGGCATTGGCGCTAAGCTTCGCCGCGGCATGGTGGACCGGTCGCAACGTTCGGAGGCCGTGCGCAGCGGTGATCCCAGGCGGATCACGGACGTCGTGCTCTCGGCGGCGGTGCGCTCGCAAGCAGATGCGGTCTTCCTCGATCCCCTCGGCAAGGAGGATCTCTACGCGCTCATCCTCGAGCGTGCGAGTCAGCCGATCGCGACGCAGCTGCTCGACGCCAATCTCGGCACCGCGGTGATCGCGCGCCTCGCATTTCTCGCGGATCTCGATCTCTCGGCCCCGAGTGCCTCGAGCGCCGTGGTGCCGGTGCGCGCAGGAAATCGCGAAGCGGAAGCGGTGATCACCGTGCGGCCCGGCGCGCAGCTTCGCGCCGACGTCATGCTGATGCCGCGGCGGCGCGATCGCGGTGTCCCCATCGAGACCATCGATCCCGAGCCGGGCGACATGGTGGGCCGCTATCGCGTGCTCGAGCTGCTCGGCAAGGGCGGGATGGGCACGGTGTACAAGGTCGAGCATCTCGATCTCGGCCGCCTGTACGCGCTGAAGGTGCTGCGCAGCCGCGTGCTCGCGCGCGATCCGTCGGCGGGACAGCGGTTCCTCAAGGAGGCGCGCACGGCCGCGCGCATTCGCCACCCGAACATCGTCGACGTCGTCGACCTCGGCTACCTCTCCGACGCGCGTCCCTATCTGGTGATGGAGCTGCTCGAGGGCACGAGCCTCGCGGATCGCGTCGAGAAGGGCGCCCTGCCTCCGCGCGAGGTGCTCGCGATCGCACGCCAGCTCGCGATGGCGCTCGCCGCTGCCCACGAGCGCGGGGTGATCCACACCGACGTCACGCCGACCAACGTGATCCTGATCGGCGCCCCGAGCGATCCGGTCGTGAAGCTGGTCGATTTCGGGCTCGCCGTTCTCGCCGACGAGAGTGCGTATGACGACGAGCCGAAGTACGTGCTCGGCACGCCAGCGTACGTGTCCCCCGAGCAGCTACGGGGCCTCGGTCCCACCGATCGCTCGGATCAATATGGCCTCGGCGCGGTGCTGTTCGAGCTGATCACCGGCCAGCCGCCGTTCAACCACCGCGACCTGCGGACGCTGTGCCGCATGCACCTGTCATCGCCGATTCCGCCCGTCGAGAGCCCGCACGGCCCCCTGCCCACGAAGCTCGGTGAGGTCATCACCACGTGCCTGCAGAAGGCGCCCGAGGCGCGCTTCCCGAGCATGCGCGCGATCCTCGATACGCTCGACGAGATCGAGCGCATCTCCGATCGCCGCGGCTGGCGCAGGTGGTTGCCGACATGACGACCAAGCTTCCACTCGTGGTGTGTGTCGACGACGAGCCGGTCGTGCTGTCGACGATCGCGCGCTGCCTCAAGCGTGACGCGTTTGACGTTCGCGCCACGGGCTCGCCCAGCGAGGCTCTCGGCTGGATCGCCGTCGACAACGTCGCAGTGATCGTCTCTGACTACGACATGCCGGAAATGACCGGTGCGCAGCTCGCCGGGCACGCGCGCCGCATCCGACCCGAGACCGTGCGCATTTTGCTCACGGGCAAGCGCACGCTCGAGACCGCGATCGACGGCATCAACCAGGGAGAGATCTTCCGCTTCCTCGAGAAGCCATTCGACCCGGAGGTCCTCCGCCAGGTGGTGCATGCCGCCATCGAACGCAACCGCGAGCTCCTGGCCGCCACCGGTGACCGCGAGCGGCGCAAGCGACGCGAGGCCATGCGCGCTGCCCTCGAGGCCGAGTACCCCGGAATCTCCGACGTGGTACGGACCCCCGAGGAGTTGCACGAGCTGCCCGCCGACCCATGGCGCGCAGCGGCAGAGCTGGGGCTCACCGCACTGACCTCCGCGCTCGATCGTTAGAACGGACGATCTAACCTGTGGAGTGGGTGCGCGGTACCCGTGCTCGTGCTCGCTCCCTGCGGCCGTCCGTCCATCGCCGACTTGTCGGGCTTCGGGATCGAGCGTCTTGGGCGCGGACAAAGTTGGTAGCATGGACGTGTGGCCTACCGGGTGCTGGCGTGGTTTCTGCGCGTCATTACACGCGTGTTCTTCCGCCAAGTGGAAGTGGTGGGGCTCGAGAACGTGCCAGCGAGCGGACCGGTGTTGTTCGCGGGAAATCATCCCAACTCGCTGATCGACCCGATCCTCATCATCACGACGTGCGGCCGGAAGGTGCACTTCGCCGCCAAGGACTCGCTGTTCAGCGGCCGCCTCATGCGCGCGATCCTGAACGGCCTCGGCGCAGTGCCGGTCGCGCGCAAGGATGACCACGACGGCAAGCCGCGCACCAAGCCCGCCGAGAACGCGGCCGAGCGCCCCGCGGCGGAACGTGCGGCCGCCAACGATGCAGCGTTCGCCGCGATGTTCGACGTATTGGGCGGGGGCGGCGCGATCGGCATCTTCCCCGAGGGCCTGTCACACGACGAGTCGCAGCTCGCGAAGCTGAAGACCGGTGCCGCGCGCCTCGCGATCGGCGGCGCGACGAAGAACGGGCAGCCCATCACGATCGTGCCGTGCGGGCTCACGTTCATCCATCCGAAGCGGTTCCGCAGCCGCGTGCTCGTGCATTACGGCACGCCGATCGTCATCCATCCCGGGCAACAGACCGCCCCCGAGACGGTGACGACCGTGACGGCGGAGCTCGATGTTGCGATGCGCCGCCTCACGATCAACGCGCCTGACTGGGACACGGTCCGGGCGCTCGACGTGGTGCGCCGCCTGTACCAGCCGCAGGAGATCTCGATCGAGGAGCGCGTCGAGCTCGCGCGACGGTTCAACCAGTACTACGCGTCGGTGGCGGCGGACCCGCGCGTGATCGACATCATGGTCCGCGTGCGCGCGTATCAGCAGAAGCTCGACGAGCTGGGCATCACCGATCGCGAGCTCGCGCGCGATTTGTCGAAGTTCGAGATCACCGGCCGCGTGTTGCGCCATCTCGTGCTCGTCGCGATCTGGTTGCCGCTCACCGCGCCCGGCGCGCCGCTGCACCTGCCGACGGTGGCGTTCGCGCGCATCGCCGGGCCACGCCTCACCCCGCGCAAGGACGTCGTCGCGACCACCAAGCTCGTCGTCGGCATGTTGCTCGTGATGCTGTCGTACGCGATCGCGGTATCGATCCTGTGGTGGCGCGTCGGCTTCACATGGGCGTTGATCGCGGCGATCATCCTGCCGCTCTCGGGCTGGGCAACGCTGCGCGTCCTCGATCGCATTCGCCTCGTGCGGCGCGGGCTCGGCGTGCTCGTGCGCCAGCTGCGGTTCCGGCGCGAGGTGATCCAGCTGCGCGCCGAGCGCGACCAGCTTTCCACCGACGTTATTCGCGTGGTCACCGAGATCAAGCCAGCCGGCGTGGATCAGCTGTTTCCGCCGGGCGATCCGCGCCGTGAGGACGCAGGCGAATCGTGGCGCGCGCGCAAGAACGCCGACCTCGATGCCGAGTTCGACAAGGACCACGCTGAAGACCTCGCCGAGGAGCGCGACCGCGAATGAAGCCACTGGTTGTACTGCTGCACGGGCTCGCACGTGGGCACGGTTCGATGTCGCGCCTGGGCTCGTATCTCCGCACCGAAGGGTTCGAGACCGCCGCGCGCACGTATCCGTCGCGCAGGCACTCGATCAGTTATCTCGCGGGAGAGCTCACCGAGTGGATCGTCGAGCACGCACGAGGACGGCCGGTCCACGCCGTCACCCACTCGATGGGCGGCGTGATCGTGCGCCATCTCCATGATCCTCGGATCCGGTGGGAGCGCATCGTCATGCTCGCCCCGCCGAACCGAGGTAGCCAGCTCGCGGCCGGGCTCATGCGCAACCCGGTGTTTCGCTGGTTCTACGGCCCTGCCGGGGTGGAGCTGGCCGACGGCTCGCACTGGCCTGCGCCGCCGGCCCCGTTCGGGGTCATCGCCGGCACTCGCTCCCGCGCCTTCACCAACGTCACGAGTTGGACCATCGGGCGGAGGTTTTCGTCTGGCACGGCCAATGACGGCACGGTCGCCGTCGACGAGACCAAGCTCGACGGGATGAGTGCCTTCGCCGAGGTGGATGCTACCCACACGTGGATCATGAATGACCCGCGCGCCCAGCGTCTGATCACATCCTATTTGCGAGACGGTTCATTCGGTGGCGTCGACTGATTTCGGCTGCTATCGATGACGGGCTGATCGCGCCTGTGTTACAGGCCTGCAAAGGAGGCTGCATGTTCGGTCGGTTCCTGCCTCGCGAAACCAGCTTCTTCGACTTCTTCGAGCAGCATGCCGCGCTCACGATCGAAGGAACGAAAGAATTTCTGTCGCTCGTCACGACGGGCGCGAACATCGCCGCGAAGTGCCGCCGCATTTCCGATATCGAGCACGAGACCGACACGATCACGCATCGCTGTGTCGAGGCGCTGCACAAGACGTTCATCACCCCGATCGACCGTGACTCGATCCATCGCCTCATCACGCGCATGGACGACGTCATGGACTTCGTCGAGGCCGCGGCGGAGCGCATCGAGCTCTACGAGCTGACGAACATGACGGCCGACGTCCGTGACCTCGCCGACGCGCTCCACCGCTCGGCGCTGCAGGTCGAAGCGGCGATCCGCGGGCTGCGCACGCTCAAAGATCCGCAGGCCACGCTCAAGCTCTGCATCGACATCAACCGTCTCGAGAACGAGGCGGACGCCATCTTGCGCCGATCGGTCGCGCGTCTCTTCAAGGAAGAGAAGGACCCGATCATGGTCATCAAGTGGAAAGAAATCTACGAGAGCCTGGAGAACGCGACGGACCGCTGCGAGGACGTCGCGAACATTATCGAAGGCGTGATCCTCGAGCACGCGTGACGTAGATGGACATCCAGGTCCTCGTCATACTCACGATCGTCGTGGCGCTGATCTTCGACGTGATCAACGGCTTCCACGATGCGGCGAACTCGATCGCCACCGTCGTGTCGACGCGCGTGCTGTCGCCTCGCTTCGCGGTCCTGTGGGCGGCGACGTTCAACTTCATCGCGCTCTTCATTTTCCATCAGGGCGTCGCCGACACGATCGCCAAGACCATTCACCTCGACGCGGGTGCGAACGGCAGCATCGCCTATGTCTGGGTGGTGATCTGCGGCCTGTTCGGCGCGATCGCGTGGAACGTCCTCACCTGGTGGTGGGGCCTGCCATCGTCGAGCTCCCACGCGCTGATCGGTGGTCTGTCGGGGGCCGGCATCGCGTTCGGCGGCACCGAGACGCTTCAGCTCAAGAGCATCGCCAAGACGCTCTACTTCATTCCGCTCGCTCCGTTGATCGGGCTCCTCACCGGCAGCCTGCTCATGTTCATCGTGTACTGGGTGTTCCGGAAGATGCGGCCGCAGAAGGTCGATCGCATGTTCCGCGTCGGGCAGCTGCTTTCGGCGGGCCTGTACTCGATCGGCCACGGTGGCAACGATGCGCAGAAAACGGCCGGCGTGATCTGGGCCGTGATGATCGCGGGAGGCATGCTCGGGCCCAAGGAAGCGGCGCCGTACTGGGTGTTCGTCGCGTCCTACAGCGCGATGGCCTTCGGCACTGCGATCGGCGGGTGGCGCATCGTCAAGACGATGGGCATGGGCCTGACACACCTGAAGCCCGTCGGTGGCTTCTGCGCCGAGGTCGCGGGCGCGATCACGCTGTTCCTCGCGACCCACTTCAAGATCCCGGTCTCGACGACGCACACGATCACGGGCGCCATCGTCGGCGTCGGCTCGGTCACCAAGGCCCGCGGCATCCGCTGGGGCGTGGCGACGCGGATCATCTACGCGTGGATCTTCACCATCCCCGCCGCCGGCCTCGTCGGCGCCGGTGCGGTCACACTCGCTCGTGCACTGCACGCTTGGTAAGCTCGGCAACGATGCTGCGCGCGTGTCTCGCGGTGGTGCTCGTCGGTGGATGCTGGAGCCGCACGCCGCCGCCTCCCCCACCGAAGCCCGCGCCCGCCCCTGTCGCCAAGGTCGACCCGTGCCCCGAGCAGCGCCTGCGTGAGTTCGCGGCCGCCGTCGACGCCGGCATCGAGAGCATGAGCGTCAAGCCGACGGGCCGCATGGCCGACACGCTCCAGGTCAAGTGCCCACCCGCCTCCACCGACGAGGCCTGCATCGACCACGCGCGCGCGAACGCGATCATCCCGGAGGGCTGGGAGGTCACGCGCATCGGCATCGACAATAGCGGAGAGATGGTGGGCGTCGAGGTCGAGCTCGATGTCGATGGCACGCCGGAGGTACGGGTGTACAAGAACGCGTTAGAAGGCGCCGCCCGCGCGAAGGAGCTGCAGGCACAGGGCAAGCGCGTGACGATGGTGCGCGCCGACATGAAGCGTGGCGGCGGGGATCGCGTCGCCCATCTCGATCTATTCGGGCCACCGGGGCCCGCGCGTCGCGTCGCCAAGATCCATGCGATGCCGTCCGGCGAGCGCGCCGCGCAGCTCGAACAGATTCACACCACCGCGACGAAACGTAGAATCGAGCTCCTGTCCATGGCAGCCGGACCGAAGACCATCGAGCTCGTCGTCGGGTGTGCTTATTGATGCTGCGCGCGTGGTGGGCGTTGGCGATGCTGAGCGGGTGCTGGACGGCTGGCCGCCATGACGATGCGGTGGAGTCTCCTGCGACGCAGCCGGCGTCCGTGGCGCCCCGCGACGCGCCCACGGCGAAGGCGTGCACTGACGATCAGTTTCGCGCGTTCGCACGGCGTGTGGGTGCAACGCTCTGCACGGTCCGGATCGAGGCGAAGCGCGTATGGATCCTCGGAGCACATACGTGCGATGCGCTGCCCGATCGGCAGTGTGAGGACCGTGCACGCAACGCGGTCCGGCCGCCCGATGGCTATCGCCTCGATCGGGTGGAGCTCATCGCTGCCGGCCCGGTGGTTGGATACGAGCTCGTCATCGACGCGAACGGTACGCAGGTGCCCCATCGCGTGAACACGAAGACAGAGCTCGCACTGTTCTTACGTCAGACCGCGGAAACGGGCGTGTGGTGAGCATCGACGCGATCTACGGCGAGCGCTTCGCGCACCCCTTCGTCAGCGCACCACCCGGAAAGCCCTATACCCTCGTCGCGACCACGCGGTGGTCCGGAGTGGGCGACATCCTCAGGATTCACGAGCTTGCCGAGCGTAACGACATGAGGGTGGTGAGCTTGGAGGTGGTCGACGAAGGCGTGGTGGTCGACGTGACCTGCGATGTCAGCCCCTCCTCGTAGGGTCCGGACGTGGCGAAGCTCTACTTCCGGTACGGCACGATGGACTCGGCGAAGTCGCTCAACCTGCTCGCCGTGGCGCACAACTACAAGAAGCAGGGCAAGAAGGTGCTGCTGATGAAGCCGCGCCTCGACGTGCGGTTCGGTGCCACGACGATCATGTCGCGCGCGGGCCTCGAGGCGGAAGCCGACATGATGGTTGATGAAGATACGCAGCTCGACCCGCGCGACTTCGCTGGCATCGACTGCGTGCTCGTCGACGAGGCGCAGTTCCTGCCGCCCGCTGTCATCGAGGACCTGCGCCGCATCACCGTCGATCCGGGCGTGCCCGTCATCTGCTATGGCCTGCGCACGGACTTTCGCACGAAGCTGTTCCCGGGCGCACAGCGTCTGATGGAGCTGGCCGACGCGATGGAAGAGGTGAAGGTCACCTGCCAGTACTGCCAGAAGAAGGCGATTTGCAACCTTCGGTTCGTCAACGGTACGCCAACGGTGCGTGGACCGCAGATCCAGCTCGGCGCCGACGAGCAGTATGCCCCCGTGTGCTGGGCGCACTACGACGAGGCGACGCGCCAGATCGAGGCGGAGACGTCCGGCGGTGTCCTCCGTCCCAGCTGAGCTCGACCGTCCCCTAGTCCCAGCCGTACGCGCTCGCGTTGCGCCGCACGTATTCACCGACGAGCGAGGCCTGGAAGAACCAGAAGAGGTTCCACGCGAAGGCGGCCACACAATCGCCGGGAACGGAGCCGGTCAACGACTGCGTCGTGGCCCACAGCACCACGAGCCCGAGCAGGACCGAGACGATCCACAGTCCGACGAAGCGCACGTACTGGCCCGGCGCGCGCCCGATGACGCGCACCCAGGTTGGCGGCCAGATCGCGGCCCACGGCGAGTTCGTCACCGCGACAGACAGGATGATCGCGGGCATGTAAAGCTGCCCGAGGAGCGCGAGCGCGACGAACATGCGGTCGTCGAGCGGCGTGCGCGTCGTCGTGATCGCGACGATCAGCGGCAGGAACCCGAGGCCCGCGGTGAAGATGCCCCCGAGTGCCGTGGTGCGCATCTCGGTCCAGTTGTCGACGGTCTCCGCCGGCCCGGGCAGCCCTGGCTTGCCATCCCCGACGTGGTGCACCGTCACGAAGTAGTAGCTCACCAAGCTCGCCAGGTAGATCACCGGCACGGCGGCCAGCGAGCTGAGCACACCGTAGAACACGGCCAGCGCAGCACCGGTCACGAGGCCTTCCGTCGAGATCGCGCGCCGAAACGAGCGCGCGAGCACCTCGTCGGCCGGATGCGATACGACGTACTTCGCGAGGGCGTGGCCGCACGTCGCGCACACCACGTGATGACTCAGGCCTACCTTGCGCGGGCAGGCATCGCACCAGCACGCCGAACACGCCGTGCATTCCAGCGTTGCCTCGACGTTCGGGTGATTCGCGCAGCGCACGCCCCAGTCTAACGCAGCGTCAGCACGCCTTCGCAGCAACTACCATGATCTCCGCCCGGCGAGCGCGCGCGGCATCGTGTCATTCGGCAGCTCATCGCGCCCCTGTGTTCGCGATGATCATCGCCACCACCGACGCGATGACGACCAGCGCCAGGATCTTCAGCGTGGTCCGCGCGGTGCTCGCTGCTTCGTCATCCTCACGAGCCCGCGGCAGCTCGACAGGCCACGGCAGTGCTGGCGGCTTGGATGTACGCATCACGACGTCCGCGAGCTCGGCTTGCAGCTGGTCGCGGTCGCGCACGATCGCGGCGAATGCTTGCTCTGCAGCGTCCGCGCGCTCGCGCTCGCGCTCGACCTCGGCGGCGAGCAGATGCGCGCGCTCGGCGTCAACCAGGTGATCATCTCGATGGCCCATGGGTGCGCCCTATCGGCGACACGCGCCCGTGGTTGCGTCGTTCGATCGCCGGCCAACTGTTCGGCAGGTGCGGCGCCAAGAGGGTCTGGAGCCGCGGCGAACGTCTCAGTTGAGATCAGCGCGCCGTGTCCGCCACTCGACGAACAGCTGCGCGAAGCGCGGATCCGACTGCAGCGGCGCGAGGTCCGCATCGGTCTCCATTTTCTCGGCATGCTCGTAGTCGCGCTCGATCGCCAGGCTCACCTGCGCGATCGCGCGATCGATCTGCCCGACCGCTGTATAGGCACACGCCGCCGAGTGATAGATGTACGGATTCTCGGGCGCGAACGGCTGCCCCCCATCAGCGAGTTCGACCGCCAGCTTGTAGTCGCGCAGCGCGTGCGCGTGGATACATGCGTTGTTCCACGCCATCACGAATGCGGTGCGCGCCTCGCCCGCCTCGCGGGACGGCTCGGGCAGCGTGAGCACGCGAAGCAGGATCGCGAGCCCCTGCGGCCGCTCGACGGAGAAGCTCGCGTTGTAGAGATGGGGAATCAGGGCCGCGTCCTCGGGCAGCCGCGCGAGCACCGCGGATAGGTGCGCCGGGGCGTGCCGCGCGATCGCACCGACGAGGTCGGCGATCTCCTCGGCATCGGTGGTGCGCAGCGTCGACTCGTCGAGGAGCTCGAGGGCGTCGGCGAGCTCGTGTGGCGCCTGTTCGGCGATCTCGCCGACGACGACGAGGCGCACGTCGCGGCGCAGTGATTCGCGCGCGAGGGTGATCGCCTCGTCGTACCGGCGCTGGCGCACGAGCACGATCGCGAGGTACCCGGTCGCGTCGGAGGACGCGTCGAACGAGAGCGCGCGGCGCAGCAGACGTTCAGCGACAATGGCGGTGCCCGGGTCGTCCGGATCGTGATCGAGCGCGACCTCGATCAACATCCCGGCGACCTCGCGCCGCGTCCAACCGCTTTGCGACACGGCCCACGCGAGCGCGGGCTCTTCACCGTGACGACGGAAGCGCTCCGCGAACGGGTTGCCGGCGAGGATGAAGGGGTCGCCGTCCTCGTCGGGCATCGCGCGCGACTTGATCGCCTCGTCGACGGTCTCGAAGCGCGCCCACACGAGCGGCAGCACCTCGTTGATGCGCGCGACGATCCAGAGCAGGAAGTTCACCTGGTCGGTCGCGGTCGCGGGCACCGCGAACCGCTCGACCCACATCAGCGCGGAGCGATGCTTGCGGTCATGTACGACATCGGCGCGCTGGAACGGCTCGAACTCGTCGGAGCGCTCGTCCTGGTAGACGGAGAGCCAGAGCGCGAAGAACGCGTTGACCACCGACTCTTCACCCGGGAGCGCGGCGCCCGCGAGCTTGAACGCGATGCCGAAGCTCTCCCAGTCGTAATCCTCGATGATCTCGGGATAGCGCTCGATCGGAAACGAGACGGTCTGCTCGGTGGGCGGTGCGCCGTTGCGCCAGTGGCTCTCGATCGACGGCGAGAGATCGGCCTCGACGTCGATCTCGTCCTCGAGCTCGTCTTCGTCGCCGACGTCCTCTTCGCTCTCCTCGGCTTCTGGCGCGTCGGGAGCGGCGTAGAGCACTTCTGCCTGCTCGTCGAAGATCGCGTCGACGACTTCTTGTTCCTCGCCCTCCTCCCCATCTTCATCGCCCTCGACGTCCTCGCGCGCCTCATCTGCGGCGAGCTCGAGCCAGGTCATGCCGTCGATCGCCGTCTCGACCTTCGCGCACCAGACCGCGTCGATGCCATACGTCGCGGCCGCACTCTCCAGGGCCGCGCGCTGAGCTTCGATCTCGCTCTCGAGCGGCGGCAGCCAGGGTGCGGCCAGCCACTGGCGATGCTGGTCGTCTTCGTCCGAGCCTTCACCGCGTTCCTCGTCGGGCTCGGTGACCCCGGCCGCAGCAAGCATCGCCCACAACGCACGCTGCGCTGCGGGGTCGAGGGGCTTCGCGCTCCTCGCGATCACGATCCCGCGGGCGAGGTCACTGCGCCGCGGCTCGAGGCCCGAGAGTTCCACTGAGATCAAGCGTACCCCGAATCCGGGCCGCGAGTCGTTAGCACTCGATGATGTTCACGGCGAGACCGCCGCGCGCGGTCTCCTTGTACTTGCTGCTCATGTCCGCGCCCGTGCGCCACATGGTCTTGATGACCTTGTCGAGCGACACCTTGTGCGTGCCATCGCCTTGTAGGGCCAGGCGCGCCGCATTGATCGCCTTCACGGCGCCCATGGCATTGCGTTCGATGCACGGCACCTGGACGAGGCCACCGATCGGATCGCACGTGAGCCCGAGGTTGTGCTCCATCCCGATCTCCGCGGCGTTCTCGACCTGCGCGGGTGTACCGCCCATCACCTCGGCGAGTGCGCCCGCAGCCATGGAGCACGCCACGCCCACCTCACCCTGGCAGCCGACCTCGGCACCACTGATCGAGGCGTTCTTCTTGTACAGCGCACCAATGGCAGCGGCCGTTATGAGAAATCGACGCGTGCCTTCATCGTCGGCGTTGGGCAGGAACCGCCGGTAGTACATGATCACGGCCGGTATGATGCCCGCGGCGCCGTTGGTCGGCGCCGTCACCACGCGGCCACCCGCGGCGTTCTCCTCGTTCACAGCGAGCGCGAATAGGTTCACCCAGTCCATGATGCGCAGCGGATCGCTGTCGCCCGCCGGGTCGCTCTTCATCTTCCGATGCAGGGCCGCTGCGCGCCGCTTGACCTTGAGGCCACCCGGCAGGATGCCCTCGCGCTCGCAGCCACGCTTCACGCATGCCTCCATCGCGCGCCAGATGGCGTCGATGCGCGTGAGGACGTCCGCTTCGGGCGCGTGCGCCTTCTCGTTCTCGAGCATCAGCGTCGAGATGCTCATGCCGTGCTCCTGCGCCTGGGCGAGCAACTCGGCTGCGTTGTTGAAGGGGTACGGGACGTTGATCTGATCAACGGGCAGGCTGCCATCGGCGGGCGCGCCCGTGTGATCGACGACGAAGCCGCCACCGACCGAGTAGTAGACGCGCTCCGCGAGCACGGTCTTGTTGGCGTCACGCGCCGTGAACCGCATGCCGTTGGCATGCAGCGGCAGCTTGTCGCGCCGATGGAAGATCAGTGCCTCGGCGGGATCGAGATCGACCTCGTGCTTCCCGAGCAGCTTGATCCGGCGCGTGGTCTCGACGTCGGAAATACGCTTTGGCACCGAGTCGACATCGACGTTGGCCGGCTCGTCACCCTCGAGTCCGAGCACGACGGCCTTGTCACTGCCGTGTCCCTTGCCCGTGAAGCCGAGCGAGCCGAACAGCTCGATCTTCACACCCGCCGTGTTCGCGAGCTGGCCATCAGCTTCGAGCCGCTCGACGAAGCGGCGCGCCGCGCGCATGGGCCCCACCGTGTGGGAGCTCGACGGGCCGATGCCGATCTTGAAGATGTCGAAGACGGAGATGTGCATCAGAACAGGATTCGGGTCTTGATGCTGGTGTCTAGCGCGCCCACGGCCTTCTTCACATCGCCGGAAACATCCTGATCCAGGTCCATGATCAGATATCCGATGTCAGGATCGGTCGCGAGGACCTGCGCCCGGATGTTGGCGTTGTGGTCCGAGACGATCATGTTGATGTCGCGGAGCACGCCGGGGACATTGCGGTGCACGTTGAGGATGCGGTGCGCGCCCTTCGTGATCGGCACCTCGATCTGCGGGAAGTTCACCGCCCCCGTCGTCGCGCCGCTGTTGATGTACTTGATGAGCGCGGCCGACACCTCGCGGCCGATCGCCTCCTGCGCCTCTTCCGTCGAGCCACCGATGTGCGGCGTCAGGATCACGTTGGGTAGGCCGCGCAGCGCCGTGTTGAAGCCGTTGCTGTTGGTCTCGGGCTCCTCGGGATACACATCGACTGCCGCACCACCGATGTGCCCGCGCTTGATCGCCTCGGCGAGCGCGTCGATCACGACGACCGTGCCGCGGCTCGCGTTGAGCAGGCACGCACCCGGCTTCATGCGCGCGAGCTCCTCGGCGCCGATCATGTTCTTTGTCGACGGCGTCTCGGGGACGTGCAGCGTCACGAAGTCCGACTGCTCGAGAACATCCTGCAGCGTGTTGCACGCGCGGTTGTTGCCCATCGGCAGCTTCGCGACGATGTCGTAGAACACGACGCGCATACCGAACGCCTCGGCGAGCACACCGAGCTGGCTACCGATGTGTCCGTAACCGACGATGCCAAGTGTCCGGCCACGCACCTCGTGAGCACCGACGGCGGATTTGGTCCACGTGCCCGCGTGCACCTCGCGCGAGCGATCCCCGAGATGACGCGACAGCATCACGACCTCGGCCATGATCAGCTCGGCGACGGAGCGCGTGTTCGAGAACGGCGCGTTGAACACCGGCACGCCGCGCGCGTTCGCGTGGGCGGTCTTGATCTGGTTGGTGCCGATGCAGAACGCACCGACCGAAAGCAGGCGGCGCGCCTCGTCGAGGACGGCCTGCGAGACCTGCGTCTTCGAGCGAATGCCGAGGATGTGCACGTCGCGCACGCGCTGGATGAGCTCCGCTTCCGGCAGCGCACCCTTTAGTAATTCGACCCGAAACCCCTCCTCGGCGAACGCCTTCTGCGCGACCGGGTGGATGTTCTCGAGCAGGAGGATCTTGATCTCGCTCTTGGGAAACGACGTTGCGGCCATGGCTTCCTTCTCTCTAGGGCTGCGCGATCGAAAACGTGTCGCAGGAATCGAGCTTTCCACTGTCGAAGCCGACGCGGAACCACGTCACGCGCTGCGCCGACGTACCGTGCGTGAACGTCTCGGGATTGACCTCCTGCCCCGCCTGCCTCTGTAGCCGGTCGTCGCCGATCGCCGTCGCGGCCGTGAGCGCCTCTTCGAGGTCGCCGGCTTCGAGGAGCTTCTTGCCCTTCGCGTGGTGTCCCCACACACCGGCGAAGCAATCGGCTTGGAGCTCGATCCGTACGGACAGGTCGTTGTCGCGGCGGCCCCGCTGCTTCTGCTCGACCCGCATGAGGTTCTGCAGATGATGACCGATCTCGTGCGCCAGCACGTAGGCTTGCGCGAAGTCTCCAGGGGCACCGAAGCGGGCCTTGAGGTCCTTGTAGAATGACAGGTCGATGTACGCGTTCGCGTCACCGGGGCAGTAGAACGGGCCGATCGCGGAAGTCGACCGGCCACACTTCGTGTCCACCGCGTTGGTGAACACGATCAGCTTCGCGCGGTCGTAGGTCTTGCCGTCGGCCTTGTAGATGCTCTCGAACGTGTCCTGGATGTCCTTCATCACGAAGCGGACATAGTCGACGAGCTCCGCATCCGGATCCGGCCCCTTGGGCGGCTCGTTCTCGTGCTGCTGCGCGGTGGAGCTTTCGTTTCCACCACCGCCACTCCCGACGAGCCCGCTGATGTCGACGCCGAAGATCTTCGCGACCGCGTAGACGACGAGGACCGTCACGATGCCGCCTCCGGCGACCTTGACGCCAGTGGCCTGCTTGCCACGCGCGTCAATGACGTCGTCGTTCTTGGTCCCTCGGGTCCACTTCACGGGGGCAGGGTACTACAGTGCAAGCCCATGTCACCCCGCGCGAAGTCCGCAGATCCGAAGCCGAAGGGACCGAAGAAACCAGCCGCGCCGCGCAAGCGGAAGGTGAAGGCGGAAGCTGGCTCGGTGGGCCTCACGGCCCATGAAACCACCGACGGTACGCCACCCGTCTCGGTGAAGGGCGTGCAGAAGGAGATCGAGGACGCCGGTGGCAACGTGCTCGCCACCTACCGCGAACCCTTCGGAGGGCACTGGGTCGCGCTCGCAGCGCTGCCGCTCGAGAAGGTGAAGCCCACGCCATACCAGCGCGAGCTGTCGAAGGCGCATGCGGATCGGCTCGCAACCGTGATCCCCAAGGTCGGCCGGTTCCTCGATCCGGTGATCGCGGTCCCCGACGGCGAGGGTAGCTTCATCTCGCCCAACGGCATGCACCGTCTGAGCGCGCTCGGGAGCCTCGGCGCGAAGACGGTCGTCGCGCTGGTGATGCCCGAGCCGGAGATCGCGTTCCGCATCCTCGCGCTCAACACCGAGAAGGCGCACAACCTCAAGGACAAGGCGATCGAGGTCATCCGCATGGCGCGTGCGATCGCGGCGGATCCCAAGCGTGCTGGCCAGAGTGAGACCGACGTCGCGTTCGAGCTCGAGCAGGCGTCGCTCGTCACGATCGGCATCTGCTACGAGAAGAACGCGCGGTTCTCGGGTGGCGCGTACAACTCCGTCGTCAGCAAGTGCGAGGCGTTCTCGACCGACCCGATGAAGAAGAGCCTCGAGATGCGCGAAGAGCACGCCGACAAGCTCCTCGAGCTCGACGAGGCCGTTTCGGCGGCGGTCGTGCGGCTCAAGGAATCGGGCTTCACGAGCGGCTACTTGAAGCCGATCGTGGTCGCACGGGTGAATCCGCTGCGGTTTGCGCCATCCTCCAAACCCGGGGGCAAGGAAGAAGCCCGGCCGGACTTCGACAAGACCATCGACAAGATGATCGACGGGGCGAAGAAGTTCGATCCGTCGAAGATCCGTGCGCAGGACGTCGCGATCGCCGCAGCGGTGGGCGGCGGGGAAGAGTGATGGCCCGCTCCGCCCTGTTGGTCTAGAAGAAGTAGTAGTGAACGCCGGCGCCGCCGGTCACGTTGCCCGTAAGCGCGAAGCCGCCTGGCGCATCGAGCGCACCGATCACGATGCCCGCGTTGAAGCTGAGCGCGACGTTCGACGCGACGAACAGACGGATCTGAAAGCCGGGCTCGATGAACAGCGCCGTGTCGCTGTTGTCCTGGTCCAGCGGAAGCGGGTTGTCGAAGTTGACGAACCCGATGTTGCTGCCGACGCCGAAGTCCGACATCGCCGTCGAGTGCACGTGATAGAAGAAGCGGCCCCCGAGGCCGATCGAGGTGTTGTCCGCGCCGTCCCCGTCGAACAGCGACAGGTAGCCGCCGACGTGGAACTTGCCCGCGTCGTAGTTGATCGACGGTCCACCGAGATTTCCGACCTGGGAGAGTCCCGCCAGTTGGTACTCCACGCCGGCGCCGATCGAGCCTTCCTGGCCACCCGCGGAGGCGATCCCTGTCGCGGCGGAGAGGAGCAATGCTGCAAGCATCGTTGTCTTCATGCGCGCGAAGATCCCGCGGAAACGGGAGTGAGCGCAAGTTGTGGGCAGATCCGGACGTGTGCGCGAATGTTAACCTCGTCACGTGTTGTCACCGGAGCTGGAGTTACGCGACGTCGAGGGGCGGCACGTGCGCAACTGGTGGACGCTCCTTGTCCCACCCCGTGTGATGGAGCGCCCACGGTGGGCGCTCGCCGTGCTCGATGCTGGCAAGGTGATCAAGCTCGTCATCGCCGGCCACGATGCGAAGGGCGCGATCGATCCCGCGGAGCATCCGCTGCCGGGGCTGACCGCGAAGGGTCTCGAGGCGTGGGCGCGGTCGCTCGGGGCCGGGGCGGTGGTTGCGATCGATCGTGCGCTGATCGGGCAGCTGTCGCAGGAGATCGAGAGTGCGCTGCGCCTCGACCAGGACCTCGTCGCGCAAGGGCTCGTCGCACTGCGTGCCCTCAAGCGGCACGCGGGCACGGGCGTGTGGACGAGCCCGCCGCTTCTCGAGCTGTTGCCTGCGCCGGCGTTCGAGTCGATCCAGCGCACCTTCGATCTGCTGATCCCGGATCGCACGGCGATGCTCGCGTACGTGATCGAGGATGATCGTTCGCGCGTGCACAGCTCGATCATCGGCGTGAAGGATGGCGGTGACATCACGCGCGCTGCGACCCACCGCGCGATCGCGGATCTCGTGCCCGAGGCGGCGTTCGCGCGCGACTGGGGCAAGAACTACAAGCGCGTGCTGCAGGCGGTGGAAGAGCGGTTCGCGAAGCCGAGCCTCGCGCTGTTCATCGAGCGCTCGACGCTGATGGGCATCGTCACGGGCCCGAGCGATCAGCTCGCGCGCGAGCTCAACGCCAAGCGCGCGGTGATCGATCCTGCTCCCGCATGGCTGCTCGGGCTCCTCGGCGGCGCGGCCGTCGCGGCCGTCGCAGGCCGCGCGGCGAGTGCGTTCGCGAGCCTGTTGCCACAGGGCGCCCGTGACGCGGCCAAGGGCATCGCCGGTCGTGCGCGCGACGCGATCAAAGACTCGGGCGCACATCCGTTCGCGCTGCTCGGCTTCGACCCGATCGAGCTGTGGGCGCAGCTCAAGCATCACTATCGGACCTGATCCGCTAGGCTTGGCGCATGTGGTCGCGCCGACAGCTCATCGCCGCTGGGCTCGCGACCCTCGTGCCCCGCGTGGGAACTCCAAAGGACCACATGAGCGACGTCATCACGCGCCCGATTCCGTCGACGAAAGAGCTGCTGCCGGTGATCGGCCTCGGCTCGTGGCAGACGTTCGACGTCGCTGACGTCGCGCCGATCACACCCGTCGTCGACAAGTTCCTCACGCTCGGGGGGCGCGTGATCGATTCGTCGCCGATGTACGGGCGTTCCGAGGCTGCGATCGGCGCCATGTTGGCGCAGATCCGCAAGGCCAAGCCGAACGCGCCCACGCCCTTCCTCGCGACGAAGGTGTGGACGAGCGGGAAGGACAAGGGCATCGCCGAGATGAAGCGTTCGCTGCAGCGCCTCGGGGTGACCAGGCTCGACCTGATGCAGATCCACAACCTGCTCGACTGGAAGACACACCTGCCGACACTGCGCGCTTGGAAGGACGCTGGCACGATCCGCTACATCGGCATCACGCACTACCAGGAGAGTGCGTTCGACGAGATGGAGCGGATCCTGAGGACCGAGAAGCTCGACTTCGTGCAGCTGCCATACTCCGTGCTCGATCGCGCCGCCGAGAAGCGCCTGCTCCCCGCCGCCCAGGCGGCCGGAGCCGCGGTGCTCGTGATGGAGCCGTTCGAGAGGGGCAACGTGTTCAGCCAAACCAAGGGCAAGCCGCTACCGCCCGTCGCGGCCGAGCTCGGCTGCACCAGCTGGGCGCAGCTCGCGCTCAAGTGGATCGTCGGACACCCTGCGGTGAACTGCCCGATCCCGGCGACGTCGAAGGTCAAACACGTCGAGGACAACCTCGGTGCGTTGCGCGGCGCGATACCAACGCAGACGCAGCGAGACGCGATCCTCGCCGCGCTCTAGAGACACGCCCCTCGTCATCTTCTTCCGTCCGTCCTTCGCTCGTTATGCCGTCGCCGTCGCCTGCGGCGTCGCCGTCGGGATTCGCTCGATCCGGCCTAGAGGAGCACGAGCCTCTCACCGTCGAGGCGAAAGACGTCGCCGCACCGCTGGCACGCATAGGTGTCGGGGAGTGTCTCGCCGCAGCGGCATGCCCAGCCCACCCGATGCGCCGGCGTGCCGACCATGATCGCGTGTGGCACGACGTCTCTGGTGATCACCGCGCCCGCGCCGATCATCGCGTAGGCGCCGATCGTCACGCCGCACACGATGGTCGCGTTGGCGCCGACGGTCGCGCCGCGGCCGACGTGGGTGCGCGCATAGCTGTCCTTGCGCGCGACGTGTGCGCGGGGGTGTTTGACGTTGGTGAAAACGCACGAGGGGCCGAGGAACACATCGTCGTCGAGAGTCACGCCGTCGTAGAGGGAGACGTTGTTCTGGATCCGGCAGCCGTTGCCGATGTGGACCTTGCCGACGAAGCAGCCTTGGCCGATCGAGCAGCGGTCGCCGATGTGTGCGCCCGCCATGACGTGGACCCAGTGCCAGATCCGCGTGTCAGCGCCGATGTGCGTGTTCGGCCCGTCGACGATCGCGGTGGAGTGAACCAGCTGGTCCGGGCGCTGCATCGGGCGTAGGATGCGCCCGCCGTGCCCAAACGTCCACCACGCGTCGCTCGCGAGCTGACCGTACCGCGGGACCTGCGAGGCGCCGGTCCGACGTGCGCGCTGGCGGACAAGGGTGGCGAGCTGTGGCATGCGGACGTGCTGGCGCTGCTCGGCGAGCTCGCCGACGGATCCGTCGATCTCGTGGTCACCGATCCACCGTATGCAATCGCGAAGGCCGCGTGGGACGAGTTCGAGTCGCTCGACGCGTACGTCGACTGGTGCGATACGTGGCTCGCCGAGATCGCGCGCGTGCTCGCACCGCACGGCTCGGCCTACGTGTGCGGGTTCTCGGAGATCCTCGCCGACGTCAAGGTGCGCAGCGCGAAGCGGTTCGACGGCTGCCGCTGGCTCATCTGGTACTACAAGAACAAGGCGAACCTCGGGAAGGACTGGGGCCGCTCGCACGAGTCGATCCTTCACCTGCGCAAGGAAGGCGCGAAGCTCGACGTCGACGCGGTGCGCGTGCCGTACAACGGCCACACCACGAAGTACCCGGCGCGCGTGCAAGCCGTGTCGTCGCAATACGGACGCGGCGTGCGGCGCGACAAGTGGGAGCCGCATCCGCTCGGCGCCAAGCCGCGCGATGTGATCGAGGTGCCGGTGATCTGCAACGGCATGTCCGAGAAGACGCCGCATGCCACGCAGAAGCCCGAGGCGCTGATCGAGAAGCTCGTGCTCGCGTCGAGCAAGCCTGGCCAGCTCGTCGTCGATCCGTTCGTCGGCTCGGGCACCACCGCCGTCGTCGCAGCGCGGCTCGAGCGGCGCTGGCTCGCGGGGGATGCCGACGCGCGCTACGTGGGCCTAACGCGCGAGCGCCTGGCGCATCTCTGACGGCGCAACCCGCGAGGGGGTGGCTGTCCACCTGCCGTGACACGGGGCGACGCAGTTCCCATCGGCGTGGTGGGCACCTCTCTGTGCGGCAAACTGATCCTGAACGCAAAACGGCCGATGCCTCGCAGCACCGGCCGTCCGCGCATCGCGTGATGGTTAGAGCGCGGGCGTGATGCCCATCTCCTTGAGGAGATGGTCGGCGCCGTCGAGCAGGTCCATGTTCCACAGCATGTAGCGCGCGTCGACGTGGATCACGCGCGTCGTGGCACCGTTGAACACGACGTCAGACGCGAGGCCTTCGGTCGTGCCGTCGAACGCGAGGCCGACGAGCTCGCCCTTGTCGTTGAGCGTCGCCGACCCCGAGTTGCCGCCGGTGATGTCGAGGTCGCTGAGGAAGTCGACGGGGAGCTCGCCGCCGAGCGCTGCATCCACGTACGGACCGTACTTCTTCGCCTTCACCGCCTCGACGAGCTTCGCCGGCGCGTCGAACGGCTCCTTGCCGGTGTTCTTGGCGAGGATCTGCGAGGCCGTGGTGAACGGCCAGTCGGCCTCGGCATTCGAGCCCGGCTTGAACGACTTCACGGTGCCGTAGGTGACGCGCAGCGTGGAGTTTGCATCGGGGGCGAGCAGCCCACCGAGGACCTGCTTCATGCCCTCGGCGTACGACGGGGAGTAGAGCAGCCACTCGCCGTAGATCGCGTCGTGCTTCTTCTCGTCGGCCTTCACGAGCGGCCAGATGCGAAGCGCGGCCTGAACGAACGGATCCTTCGACGCCTTCATCTTCTTGGCGTCGCCTTTCTGGAGCAGCTCCATGCGCACCTTCTCGTCCTCGAGGGTGGCGCCGGCGTACCAGCTGTCGAGCGTCTTATCGATCAGCGCCTCGTCGATCTTGGTACCCTTCTTCACGCCGAGCAGCGTGGCCAGCCACGGGCGCTCTTTCTCGTCGAGCTGGAGCGCGCGGGTCAGCGCGAGCCGGAACCCCGCGCGATCGAGCGTGCGGTCATACGCCTTGCCGAACGACTTCTGACCAGCGACAGCGCGCGGCATGTCACGGTCCTGGAAGCCGGGCTTACGATCGGCGTCCTTCTTGACGCGCTCCTCGGACCAGCGGTTGAAGCTGAGTGCCTGCGAGAGCAGCTTGGAGCCACCGAACGCCATGTTGCGATCGAAGTCGACGCGCGCGGTGCGCTGCTCCTCGAGGATCATCGCCTCGAGCTTCTCGATCGCCGCCTTGTGTGCCTCGTTGCCCGGCTTCGCCGCCCACTCCTTGACCTGCTTGTCGAGGTTACGCTTGCGCGCCATCAGCTCTTCGTTCTTCTTGAGCCCGTCGAGCACGCCCTGGAACTTCTCCAGGCCGTTCTGGATGCCCTGCTTCATCACCGCGGCCTTGATCGCGGTCTCGCCGGGCGACTTGAGGTTCGCCTCCGCGATCGCGTAGCGCTCCTTGTAGTAGGCGATGAGGTACGGGTAGTACCACTCGATGTCGTGCTGGGTCTCCAGCACGGTCTCGGTGCGGCTCGTCGAGCCCGGGTAGCCCGTGACCATCACGAAGTCGCCCGGCTTCACGCCCGACGACGACACCTTGAGGAAGTGCTTCGGCTTGAACGGAACGTTGTCCTTCGAGAAGTCGGCGGGCTTGCCGTCCTTGCCGACGTACGCGCGATAGAACGAGAAGTCACCGGTGTGGCGCGGCCACGCCCAGTTGTCGATCTCACCGCCGTAGTTGCCGACCGAGCGGGGCGGCACGTAGACGAGGCGGACGTCCTTGATCTCGAGGTTCTCGATCTGGATGTACTGACCGCCGCGGAAGAAGCTCTTGATGTCGCAGCGCAGCTCGGGGCGATCCTTCTCGCACGCGGCCGTCAGCTGCTTGAGGCGCTTCTCGGACTCTTCCTTGCGCTTCGCCGGGTCCTTGATCTTGTCGAGCCCGTCGCGCATCTCCTTCGTCACGTCCTTGAACGCCTGCGCGACGAATACGCGCTGCGCCGGACCCGCCGACACTTCATCCGCACGCGTCTTCGCGAGGAAGCCGTTCTCGACGAGGTTGTTCTCGGGGGTCGAGTTGTGCTGCAGCGCGCCCTGCACGCAGTGGTGATTGGTGACGATGAGGCCGTCGGGCGACACGAACGACGCCGAGCAGCCACCGAGCGACACGATCGCGTTGAGCGGCGCCGCCAGCGGATCGGCGAGCACGCTGGCGTCCATCTTCACGCCCATCTTCTTGAACAGCTCGACGTGGCCCGGCAGGTTCATCTGCATCGGCATCCACATGCCACCCTCGTTGGAGTGCGCGAGCCGGAACGCGGTCGCCGCATCGACAGGCGCCGGGGTGGTCGAGGAGGTCGGCGCGCCGGTGACGGGCTGCGTCGGCTTCGGCTGGACGTTCGAGGTCCCTAGCGTGTCGTTCTGGGGAGCTGCCTTACCGCCGCACGCCGCGGCGAGGAGACCGATAAGAAGCGCGTTCCTTTTCATTCGCGGGGACATAGCAGACTCTCGCGTCCCAGTCGCACATCACCTGATGACACAAGGGAGAATTCGGGTTCACGCGACGACCGCGACGGGTGCGACACCCGGCTAACTACGCGAGATCGCGCCGTGCGGCTTTCTCGGGTCCCGCTTGCTCGGCAAGGCACACGGGGGCGGCTGTCGGCGATGCACTCCGGGGCGTCGTGCGGTCGCGTCGAACTAATCGTCGAGCATCGATGCCAGGTTGCCGAAGAAGCTGGCGGCTTCCGCCGTCGGAACCTGCTGGCGCTGCATCTCGCCGATGTCGATCACGTCGTAGAGCTCTTCGGGGATCTCGAGGAGGAAGCGCGAGGGCGTGCGCGGGACCGGGCGGCCGCGCGAGACGCGCGTGCAGGCGCGGGTCAGGTAGAGCTTGCGCTGCGCGCGCGTGATGCCGACGTAACAGAGCCGGCGCTCCTCGCTGATGTCGGTCGCGTGGTCGGCGTCGAGGACGTCGGTGGCCTGCGGCTGAAGCGTGCGCGCGTGAGGGAGCAGCTCCTCCTCGAGGCCGACCATGAAGCAGACCGGAAACTCGAGTCCCTTGGCGCCGTGCAAGGTCGTGAGTACGACGCGCGGGCCCGTGTGCTCCTCTTGCTCGTCCTTGGTGTCGAGGGAGAGCATGCGGAGATATTCGGCGAGCTGCTCGCGGCCTTTGCCCTTCTCGGCGAACCGCTTGAGCGAGTTGAGCAGGCCCTCGACGTTGTCGATGCGGCGCTGCGCGGCCGACATGCTGGGCGCGGCGTGCTTGAGGTCGTCGTAGAGCTTGATGTCCTCGATGAGGACCTTGGTCGCTGCGACGATATCCCCGCCCGACATGATCGACGCGCCGAGCTCGGAGACGACGTGGACGAGCTCGATGATCCCGTTCTTGGCCGCGCCGCGTAGCGGGTCGATGTCGACCGTGGGGCCCGCACCCAGTGGATCGTTGTCGTCGGACGACAGCGTCGGACCCATGCCAGGGAGCGTGCCTGTGCCGGAGATGGCGGCCTTGCACGCGTCCCACAGGGTGACGTGCTTGGCCTGCGCGGCGAGCACGAGCTTCTCGACGGTGGTCGCGCCGATGCCCCGCGCCGGGTAGTTGATGATGCGGCGGAGCGCCAGCTCGTCCTTGGGGTTCAGCGCGACGCGGAGGTACGCGATGACGTCCTTGACCTCCTTGCGCTCGAAGAACTGCTGCCCGCCGTACATGACGTAGGGGACGCTCGCGGTGCGTAGCTCTTCCTCGATCAGCTTGGCCTGGATGTTCGAGCGGTACATGACCGCGATCGCGTCCCAGGGCCGGCCGTCCTTGTGCAGCTGATGGATCTCGGCGGCGACCCACTTCGCTTCGTCCTCGGGGGTGGCCGCGACGGCGTGCGTGATCATCTCGCCGCCGCCGAGGTTCGACCACAGCGTCTTGCCATGGCGCTGCTTGTTGTTGGCGATGACGGTGTTGGCCGCGTCGAGGATCGTCTTGGTCGAGCGGTAGTTCTGCTCGAGCTTGACGATCTTCGCGCCCGGGAACATCTCGGCGAACCGCAGGATGTTCGTGGGGTCGGCGCCGCGCCAGCTGTAGATCGACTGGTCGTCGTCACCGACGACGCACAGGTTGCCGTGCTCGGCGACGAGGTGCTTCACCATGCGCAGCTGCGCCGCGTTGGTGTCTTGGAACTCGTCGACCATCACGTAGTGGAACTTGTTCGCCCACCGCTGGCGCACCGTCTCGTCGCGCTCGAACAGGCGCACGGGCTCGGTGATCAGGTCGTCGAAGTCATACGCCGCACACGCGCGCAGCATCTCCTGGTACTTCGGATAGACCTCGCTCGTGATCGCATCGTAGTCGTCGGCGGGGTTGCCCGTGTAGGCCTCGGGCGCGACGAACGCGTTCTTCGCCAGGGAGATGCGCGTGAGCACGGCCTTCATGTCGAACCGGCGCTCGCCGTCGCGGTTCATGTCCTTGACGTGGCGCATCGCCTCGCGGACCGCGCCCATCTGATCGGACTGGTCGTAGATGACAAAGCCGCGCGGTAGCCCGAGCGCCTTGCGCTCCTGCTTGAGGATATTGAGGCCGAGCGCGTGGAACGTGCCGATCGTCAACGCGCTCGCGGTCTTCTTGTCCTGCAGGAGCGCCGCGATGCGCTCGCGCATCTCCTCGGCGGCCTTGTTGGTGAACGTCATCGCGCAGATCGCCTGCGGCGGGATGCCCTGCGAGAGCAGGTGCGCGATGCGGAAGGTGATCACGCGTGTCTTGCCGGAGCCGGCGCCCGCGAGCACGAGGATCGGCCCTCGACCATGGCCCGCCGCTTCGCGCTGCGGCGGATTCAACTTCGAGAGATCGACCACGGCGCCAGCACGCTACGGATCTGCGCGCTCGACGTCAACGCGCGCGGCCGGCTCCCGCCGAGGAACGCGCCACGTCCGAATCTCACGGGGTCAACCGCGGCCGTTCGGGGTAGGGTCGCGCGCATGCGACTCCCGGCGGTCGGCACCATCTCGGCGTGGACACATGCCGACATGGTCGGACGCATTCAACTGGATGACGGCACCGAGCTGCGGGTGGGCGCGACGGCGCTCCGCTCGGTCGTCCCCGCCGTGGGAACGCGCGTGCGCGTGACCCAGGTCGAGCCGCATCGCCTTGGCGGCCTGCGCGCGGCGGAGGTGCACCCGGCCGATTCGATCTCCTCGCCCGAGCGGCAGGCGCAGGCGATCTACGAGGTGGTGGTCGCGCGTGGTCTTGGCCCCACGTCGAGCCTCGCGAGGATGGACTGGGTGACCCCCGAGCCGTTGACCGACGCGCAGCGTGCCGATCTCGACGCGCACGAGGCACATCGCGAGCAGGCAGAGCACCAGGAGCGTGCGCGCGCGCTTGCGGCCCAGGAGGCCCTGCTCGCGGTCCGCCGCGCACGTGCGGAGCGTGGCCTCGTGACCGCGTGGGGCCCTTTGTTGCGCGAAGCGGGGCTTACCCAGCGCGCGGTGGCTGAGGCGCTGCGAACGGCGCGGCCGGCCGCTGGGTTCCTCGCGACACTGGACGTCTCATCGTCGACAGAGATTCGGTCGCGCATCGGCGGACTTCCGGATGTCGCGCCCGGCGTTGGGTGGCCATCCTTCGACGGAACACGCCTGACGTTTTTGGCGCAACTCCGCCTCGCCGAGGTTCCGGCCTCCGTACGCACCGACCTCTCGCTGCCCGAAGACGGCCTGTTGAGCTTCTTCTATGAAGCGATCGATCAGCCGGTGGGCGACGAGCCCTCCGATCGTGGGGCAGCGCGCGTGTTTTGGTTCGACGACGTCGACGTGCTCGGACGTGCAAAGCGGCCACGTGACCTCGACGACGATCCGCTGCCTGAAGGCCGCCTCCACCTCGTGGAGGAGCTCAGTCTTTCACCACCGTACGCATCCGAAAGCGAACAGGCAGCACGTGGCGCGGTACTGCACAAGGTCGGCGGGCATCCCGACGTGATCCACGATGACGCGCCGGAGCTCGCGGGGGGCCCCTGGCGGCTTCTGCTGCAGCTCGATAGCGACCTCTTGCATGACATGGAATGGGGCGATGCCGGTCGCCTCCATTTCTGGATCCGCGAGGACCGGTTGCGCGCGCGCGCCTTCGACGACGTTCGCTGCATCTTGCACGCCCAGTAGCGCTAGAGTCGGCGGGTGAACCGCTACGAGGCGCTCCTCGAGAAGCTCCGCGCGGAGTTCCCGCGGTTCCGCGTGGTGCGCAAGGATCAGTCGGCCTTTCACAAGGCGATCCACTACGCCCTGATTGGCCTCACGTTCGGCCGCATGCGCACGTACCTGGATTCGTTCCAGACCACGATCGGCAACACCGTCTACGTGACGAGCGACTGGGATGACTGGAGCCCCGATCGCCGCTACGTGACGATGCGCCACGAGGCCGTGCACCTGCGGCAGTTCCGCACGTACACGCTACCGGGGATGGCGGTGCTCTACGTGCTGTTGCCCCTGCCGATGGGCCTGGCGTGGTTTCGCGCGTACTTCGAGCGCGAGGCCTACGCGGAGAGCATCCGCGCGGCCGCCGAGGTGTGGGGCATCGAGTACGCCGCGAGCGCCAGCTATCGCGAGCACATCGTCGAGCAGTTCACGGGCGCGTCGTACGGCTGGATGTGGCCGTTCCGCGCGAGCATCGAGCGCTGGTACGACAGCGTGCTGGGGACGGTTTCAACGTAGCCAACTTTGCCGCACCGAACGCTCGAGAATCGTTGGTACTTGCGGGGACGGTTTCAACTTTCGTACTGGGAGCTCCTGCCAACCATCATGACGCTGGATGCAGACGCACTGCGGCTCCACATGAACTCATCGAGGATCGGCGCGGCTGAGTTACCTGCCCGACGGCGAGAATGTTGAAACCGTCCCGCGTGTATCGAGGGATGTCGCGCGGTTAGGGGGACGGTAGTTGTGGAAGTTGAAACCGTCCCCGGTCGAAGCGCCAGGACTACTCGCCGCCGGCGTCCGGATCTTCGGTCTTCTTGGTCGCGCCGCGCGTCTTGGGCGCTTCCTTCGCGGCCTCGGCCTTCTCTTCCTTGGCGTCGGCGGCGCCGCCGCCGTCGTCGTTCGCCGCTGCGGCCGCACCACCCTCGGCCGGGCAGAACTGGAGCTTGATCGCGCGCTTCTCGGCCAGCGTCTTGGAGTCGAGGACCGCGAGCTGGCCGATGCGGCTGCCGCGCAGCATGACCAGGAAGTTCGTGTTGCCCGCGACGGCGGTGGCGCCGACGAGGTGACCGAACTCCTTGCTCATGGCGTCCTTGCACTTCTGGCTGACCGACTCCTGCTGGCTCCAGTAGGCGTCGATCTCGTTCGGCTTGCAGGCCGGCTTGTTGACCTTGCGCACGAGCTTGCTGCGCTTGCCGGAGTCGATCTCGAAGATCGTCACCGTCGAGAAGCCGCGCTCGGCGACGGCGACGCGGTTCTTGTCGAGCAGCGAGAACGAGCCGCCGAACGTGGAGATCGGCTTACCGTCCTTGGCGCCGATCGCCTCGATGCCACCGATCGGGCTGCCGTCGGTCTTGAACGCCCACACGGCCGACCACGGGCCCTCGTCCGCCCCCTCCACGAACACGGCGTCACCGACCCAGTGCACGGCCTGCGGGTTGTTGGTCACGCCCTTGTCGCCGCGGATCGAGAAGCTCTTCTCGTGTGCTTTCGAGTCAGCGGCGAACAGGTGGAGATCGTCGCCGGCGAGCACCGCGACCTTGCTGCCATCCGGGCTCCAGGCGATGTGGGCCATGCCGTCGGCCGGGGCCTTCGCCGATGCTGGAATGCAGTAGCCCCGCGCACAGTTCTCGTCGAGCTTGACGGTCAGGCTGCGGCCGGGAAGTGGCTGCGGCTGCTTGTACTCGAGCGAGCCACTCGCGAGGTCGACCTTCCAGCAGCCGATCGGGCCGAGCAGGCGGGTCGGGTCCGTGTCCATCGCGCACACGATTGCTTCGGAGCCTACGGCCGCCATTTCGAGCGACATGCCGTCGTCGTTCTTGAGCAGCTCGGGCAAGCAGCTCGAGCCCTCGGGGATCAGCTTGTGTGCAGCGGCAGTGCGCTTGGCAGCACGATCTTCCTCGGTCTCCTTCTTCGGAGCTTCGACCTTGGGTTCTTCGACCTCGGGTTCCTCGACGGGGGGCTTCTTGCCGCCGCAGGCCACGAGCGTCATCGGTACCAGCACACTGGCAAACGTCGCGAGATAGCGAGCCATGCCGTCGTTTGTACGATCGCAGGTCACCTGATACAAGGAGGCGTGGGGCGCACCTCCTCCGTCGAGAGGAACACGAAAGAGACCCAGATCCGGGTCGAGCTAGGCCTTGACGGCTCGGGGGCTCGTGCGATTCAAACGCCGATCCCGTTCCTGTCGCACATGCTGGACGCGGTCGCGCGCCACGGCTTGTTCGACCTCTCGATCACCGCCGCCGGCGACATCGAGATCGACGGGCATCACACCGTCGAAGATACGGGCCTCGCGCTCGGCACCGCGTTCGAGCAGGCGCTCGGCGACCGCGCGGGCATCGTGCGCTACGGGTCGGCGACCCTGCCGATGGACGAGGTCCTCGCCACCGTCGCCGTCGACTTCTGCGGCCGCCCGGCGTTCGTGTGGAACGTCGCGGGCCTCGACGGCAAGTGGATCGGCACGTTCGACTGCGAGCTGGCGAAAGAGTTCTTCTCAGCGTTCGCGACGCGCGCGCAGTGCAACCTGCACGTGCTCTTGCACTACGGGGGCAACGCGCACCACACGATCGAGTGCATCTTCAAGGCGTTCGCGCGGGCCTGCGATCAGGCGACCAAGATCGATCCGCGCCTGGGCGGTGCCGTTCCTTCAACGAAGGGTACGTTGACGACGTAATCGCGGAACAACGTGGAGCAAACACTATGATCGCCGTCGTCGACGTCTGCTCGGGAAATCTTCGCAGCGTCGAGCGTGCGCTCGCGAAGGTCGGCGGCGAGGTGGTCGTCACGCGCGATCCCGACGTCGTACGCCGCGCCGACAAGATCGTGGTGCCAGGGCAGGGCGCGTTCGGCGTGTTCATGCGCGGTCTCGCCGCGCGTGGCGTCGGCGAGGCGCTGCGCGAGGTGATCGCGAGCGGCAAGCCCTACCTCGGGATCTGCCTCGGCCTCCAGGTGCTGTTCGACGAGAGCGAGGAGCAGGGCCCTTGCGAGGGACTAGGCATCGTGCGGGGTCGCGTGGTGAAGCTCGCGCCCGGGGATCCACGCCTCAAGGTCCCGCACATGGGCTGGAACCCGATCACCAAGCACCTCGACGACCCTGTGCTCGCCGGCATCCCCGATGGGGCCTACGTCTATTTCGTGCACTCGTATCACGCGGTGCCTGATGATCCATCGCTGCTCGCGGCGGACACGCAGCATGGCCATCGCATCACGGCGGCGATCCGCAAGGACAACCTGTTCGCCTGTCAGTTCCACCCCGAGAAGAGCCAGGCCGTCGGGCTCGCGATCCTCGAGAAGTTCGTGAAGACCGCATGAAGCTGTTCCCTGCGATCGATCTGCTCGGCGGCAAGGCCGTCCGTCTCGAGGAGGGCAAGCGCGACCGCGCGACGGTGTTCCACGAACGCCCGGCCGAGCTGGTCGCCGAGCTCGCGCGCGGAGGCGCCGATCGGTTGCACGTCGTCGATCTCGACGGTGCGTTCGGCGAGCCGCGCCAGGCAGACCTCGTCCGTGCGATCGTTGCGGCCTCCCCACTTCCCGTCGAGGTCGGTGGTGGCGTGCGCGACCGCGCTGCCTTCGATGCCGTGCTCGCGATGGGTGTCTCGTATGTCGTGCTCGGCACCGCCGCCGTGCGCGCGCCCGACTTCGTCGAGGATGTCTGTCGCGCCCACCCAGGCAAGGTCGTCATCGCTGTCGATGCGCGCGATGGTGTGGTCGCCGTCGACGGCTGGACGACCAGTGGCGGCATCACGGCGATCGAGCTCGGGCAGCGGGCCTCGACGTGGGGCGCCGCCGCACTCCTCTACACCGACGTCGCGCGCGATGGGCTGCGCGGTGGGCCCAATATCGAAGCCACCACCGCGCTCGCCCGCGCTGTCGACTGCGAGGTGATCGCTTCGGGCGGCGTCGGCAGCCTCGACGACCTGCGCGCCCTACGCGACGCCGGCATCGCCTCGGTCGTCGTCGGCCGGGCGCTCTACGACCGCAGGTTCACGATCGACGACGCGGCGCGCGTCTGCCACGGTGACCCATGACGCTCGCGCGCCGCATCATCCCCTGTCTCGACGTCAAGGACGGCCGCGTCGTCAAGGGCATCAACTTCGTGTCGCTGCGCGACGCCGGCGATCCCGTCGAACAAGCCGCCGCATATGACGCGCAGGGCGCCGACGAGATCTGTTACCTCGACATCTCCGCGTCGCCCGAGGGACGCGCCACAATGGTCGAGGTCGTCGCGCGCACGGCCGATCAAGTGTTCGCCCCGCTCACCGTCGGTGGTGGCGTGCGCACCGTCGACGATGCCGTGCGGCTCCTCGATGCGGGCGCAGACAAGATAGCGATCAACACCGCCGCGATCCGCCGCCCCGAGCTCGTCACCGAGTGCGCCACGCGGTTCGGCTCGCAGGCGATCGTCGTCGCCGTCGACGCCAAGCGCATCCCCACTGCGCGCGGGTGGGAGGTGTTCAGCCACGGAGGGCGCACGCCGGAAGGCCTCGATGCACTCGCATGGTGCGCGCGCATCACCGAGCTCGGCGCCGGCGAGATCCTGCTGACCAGCATGGATCGCGACGGGACGGGCGCCGGCTACGACACTGAGCTCGTCTCCGCGGTCGCGACCCGCGTCTCGATCCCGGTGATCGCCTCGGGCGGCGTGGGTAACCTCGCGCACCTCGCGGACGGCCTCGAGGCCGGCGCCGATGCCGTGCTCGCTGCGTCGATCTTCCATTTCGGCCAGCACACGATCCGCGAGGCGAAGCAGTTTCTCGTCGCGCGCGGCTTGCCGATTCGCGTCGGCTGACTCACGCGGCCGCGCGTGCGCGCGTCCGATCGCGCACGCGCGCACGCACCCACGCGAACAAGCGAAGGACCGCGATCGCGCCCAGGACGCCCAGCGCGATCGGGCCGAACAGCTCACCGCGTAGACGCTTCGCGTAGCTGGCGACGAACACGACCCAAGCGAGGTGCATCCCGGCGAGGTGCAGCGCGCGCCACACGCGCCGCGACATCGCGCGCCGGATGCGATCGATGGACGTGATCGCCATCGCGAACACGAGGGCGAACACGAGCGTGCCGAGGATCGCGCCGGCATCACGCGCGGCCATGAATATCTTCCAGTCGAGCGTCGCGAGCGCCGCGATCCCGAACGCGTGGAAAAGATGTGACACGGCGAACCCGTCACCGATCCACTTGCGCTCCGCGAGCAGCCGCTTCGTGAGCGCGCTGGGCCACAGGGCGTTCGCGGGACGTGCGACGTACACGAGCGCGAAGCACACGAGCGAGGTGCGCGCGGTCCACCGCACGACGAGATGCGCGGCGCTCTCGGCGCTGTGGGCGGACACCACGAGTGCCGCACACATCGCGGCAACGGCGAGCGAGATCGCGACAAGAAGGCGCGGCCCGGTCATGGGCCACGAGCATGGCATGAACCCGGCGACGCTACCGGGGCCGGGGCGGATGGGGCATGCCGTCGCGACTGAATCCTTCCAGCAGGCGCTTGCCCGCGCGCTTCAGGAGGGCCGCGAAAGGGGCGTTCGCCTGCGGGCTGAATGCGCCCTGGCTGCGCAGCGTGAGGTCACTACAGTGCGTGTTGCCGGCGAACCAGCTGTACAGCTCGGTGTCGGTGAGCGCGGTCCCTTCGAGCGGCGCATCGATCGTCACGGACGTGCCGAGCGCATCGAGCGAGCCCAGCACGTCGCCGCGGCACTCGTCGATCAGCTCGCGCCCGCGCAGCCGGATCATCGCGCCGCACGCGAACAGGAGCTGATAGGTCTCGTGGCGCTCGAGACGGGGCGTCACGATCGGCGTTGGCGTTGGCTCGGCACGTAGCGCCTTGCAATAGGTCGCCTTGGCGCGTGGGCCCGGCCGTACCATGTGGATCGAGGTAAACATCACGTCGCCGGGACAGAACACGAACGCGGTGGCTTCGAGCATCGGCAACGCGGGAGACACGGGCACGGTGAACCGCCAGATCGCATTCGTCCCGACGCCCGGGTGGAACGTGGCCGCCGGTGGCGCAGTGAGCCGCGCGCCGCGTTTGCGTTGGGCGTCCCAGATGATCTCGACGTTGCACTGGGCCGGATCGACCCCCAGCCCCGCCCACATCTCGACCTCGCCGGTCAGGACCTTTCCATCGAAGCTCGAGAGCGCGAGGTTGGCATGGGTGTTCGCGACCCACGCGGGCTCGGGCCGGTCCGCGGGCCACGACGCGCGCGTGCGACCGGCCGCCACCGTGGCCGAGGGTCGGTTCGCAAACGTCTGCCATGCCGCCACCGGCTTCGTATCGTTCGGCGCAGCCGACGCGAACGTCGAGGCCCCCGCGAACAGAGCGATCATCCACAAGCGACCCACCTCGGGAGACCTAGCAGCGGGTGCCCTCCGGTGCACGGCGAATCGTACGTCGGGCGCACCGAGCCTGGGATCGCCAGGAGCGTTGACATCGAGATCTCCGCTGGCGAACGTAGCGCCGTGATCGAGCCAACCTACGACGACCGTGGACTGGTGCCCTGTGTCGTCCAGGATGCCGCCTCGGGCTCCGTGCTGATGGTGGCGTGGATGAACGCCGAAGCGCTGCGACTCACGCGCGAGACCGGTGTCGTTACCTTCTGGTCGCGCTCGCGGCAGGCTCTGTGGAAGAAGGGCGAGACCTCGGGTAACACGCTCGCACTCGTCGAGCTGCGCCTCGACTGCGACGGAGACACGTTGCTCGCACGCGTGCGCCCCGCAGGCCCCGCGTGTCACACCGGCGCGACGACGTGTTTCTTCCAGCGCGATGGCGCCGCCGATGACGATGGAGTGCCTGCGGCGGAAGGTGCGCAGATCCTTGTACGGCTCGAGCAGATTCTCGCCGCGCGGCGCGATTCGTCGAAGGGCGAGAGGAGCTACACGCGCTCGCTCCTCGATGCGGGCATGCCGAAGATCCTGGCCAAGATCGCCGAGGAAAGCGGCGAGCTCGCGGCGGAGCTCCCCAGCGGGCCCGATGACAAGGTCGTGCACGAGACGGCGGATCTGTTGTTCCACGTCATGGTCGGGCTGACCGCGCGGCGGATCCCGATGGAGAAGGTCTTCGCCGAGCTCGCACGCAGGTTCGGGACGAGCGGTCACGTCGAGAAAGCCTCGCGCTCGAAATGATCGATCTGCTCGCGCCGGGCGGAGGCCTCTCGCAGGCGATCCCGCACTACGAAGATCGCGCGGAGCAACGCGCGATGTCGGAGGCAGTGGCGCGCGCGCTCGTCGACGAACGGCCGTTGATCGTCGAGGCGGGCACCGGTACGGGCAAGACGCTCGCCTATCTGATCCCGGCTCTACAGTCGGGCAAGCGCGTCGTGGTGTCGACGGGAACTCGCACCCTGCAAGACCAGATCGCACGCCACGACGTGCCGCTACTCCGCGAGATCATCGCGCGTCCGTTCTCGGCGGTGGTGCTGAAGGGCGTCGCCAACTACGTGTGCCGGCGCCGGCTCGCCGAGGCGGTCACCGTGGCCAAGCCCGACGCCTCGCTGTCCGCGCTCGTCGAGTGGTCGGAGCACACCGAGACCGGCGATCGCGCGGAGGTCGAGTGGCTCCCCGAGGCATCGCCGCTCTGGCAGGAGGTCACGACGACACCGGATGCCCGCATTGGCCCGCGCTGCCCGTATTTCGAGCGCTGCTTCGTGACCCAGGCGCGACGCCTCGCCGAACAGGCGCAGCTAATCCTCGTCAACCACCACCTCTACTTCGCGGACCGCGCGCTGCGCGCGTCGTCTCCGGGGGCGCGCGTGTTGCCCGACCATGACGCGGTGATCTTCGACGAGGCGCACCAGCTCGAGGATGTTGCGACGGAACATTTCGGCGCGCGGATCTCGACGACGAAGATCACCGAGCTCGTGCGCGACGCCCACCTCAACCTCGCGCGCATGCCGCTGTGGACCTGGGCGGCGAGGCCCCCGCGCGCCGAAGGCGCGCGCAGAATGACCGTCGGGCGCGAGCCCGACGTTATCAGCGCCGTCGAACGCGCGAGCATCCACTTGTTCGCCTTGCTGCGCGCCTCGCTACTCAAGGCAGACGACAACGATGGCGGCCGCATGCCGCTGCCAGCAGGGCTGTTCGATCATCCCGAGCGCCAGGCGGCATGGTTCCGCCTCGACTCCGCGCTCGAGGAGCTCGCACGCGCCGCAGAGGCCGAAGCGGAGCCGCCACCCGACGAGGAAGACGACCGCGATGCGGGTGCGCGCGCGTCGCTGACCGGCCTCGCGCGCCGTGCCCGCGAGGCGCGCGACGCGCTCGCCACGATCGCCGAGCAGCGGCAGAAGAGCCACGTGTACTGGGGCGAGGTCCGCTCGACGGGGACCTACCTTACGGCATCGCCGATCGATATCGCCGATCTCATGCGCAAGCAGATCGTGCGCGCGGGCCCGACGCCGGTGTTCACGTCGGCGACACTATCCGCGGCGGGGCAGCTCTCGTATAGCCGCGCGCGCCTCGGGCTCGACGACGCCGAGGAGCTGCTGGTCGCATCCCCGTTCGATTACGCGCGGCAGGCGATGCTCTACGTGCCGCGCGATCTGCCGCCGGTGCACGATGGCTTCTCGGTCGCCGCCGCCGAGCGCGTGCACGAGCTGCTCGCGATCACGCAGGGGCGCGCGTTCTTGTTGTTCACCAGCCACCGCGCGCTGCGCGAAGCGACGACGCGGCTCGCGAAGCTGCCGTTCCCGCGACTCGTGCAAGGTGAAGCCCCTCGCGCGACGCTCGTCGATCGGTTCCGCTCCACATCCAACGCCGTCCTGCTCGGCACGGGCTCGTTCTGGGAAGGGGTCGATGTCCCGGGCGATGCACTGAGCCTCGTCATCATCGACAAGCTCCCCTTCGCGCCGCACACCGATCCGCTGATCGCGGCGCGTATGCAGCTTCGTGCGGAGGCGGGTGAGGATCCGTTCGCCGCGATCCAGCTGCCAGCCGCGGCGATCGCGCTCAAGCAAGGCTTCGGGCGGTTGATTCGTAGGCGTGACGATCGCGGCATCGTGGCCATTCTCGACGGAAGGATCGTGACCAAGACCTACGGTCGGGTTTTCCTCGACACCCTACCCGCCGGCCTCCCTCGCACGTCGGCGATAGAACAAGTGCGGCGCTGGTGGGCCAGCGTAGACGTGCCAACCTGAGCGTATGGCGACCTGGTTGCTCGTGACGATCGGCTTCTGCGCGGGTGCCATCCCGTTCGGAGTGATCATCGCGCGCGGGAGGGGCGTCGACATCCGCGCGCACGGCAGCGGCAACATCGGCGCGACCAACGTCACGCGCGTGATCGGTCGCAAGGCCGGTGCGATCGTGCTCCTCCTCGACGCGGCCAAGGGCGCGCTGCCGACGTGGCTGGCCTGGCACTACGCGTGTGGCCCGTGGGTGATCGTGGCCACCGGCGCGGCCGCAATCATCGGACACTGCTTCTCACCGTTCCTCGGGTTCAAGGGCGGCAAGGGCGTCGCCACCGCACTGGGTGTGTTCCTCGTGCTCGCGCCAGATCTCGTGCTGTATTCGACGCTGGTGTTCGCGCTGATGCTCAAGCTCACGCGCGTGCCCGCGCTAGGCTCGCTCGCTGCCATCGGCGCGCTCGCATCGCTGTGTCTGCTCCGAGGCGAGGTTCACATCGCCACGCTCGCACTCGGGACGTTCGTGTTGCTCGTGTTCACGCACCGCACGAACCTCGCGAAGCTGCGACGAGGCTAGCTACCAGTCGCCGAGGGCCTCGAGGTCCTGGGCGCGTACCCGCGCGATCGCCTCGCGCAACACGCCGATGCCCGGCAGCGAGGCGTCTTCGCCGAGGAGATCCGCGAGCGGCACCAGGGCGAACCGCCTCTCGCCGAGCCGTGGATGTGGCACCGCCAGCTCGGGCGTCGCGATCACGCGCTGGTCCCACGCGAGGATGTCGAGGTCGATCGTGCGCGGTCCCCAGCGCTCGCCGCGAACGCGCCCGAGCTGCCGCTCGAGCTCGCGGGTCGTCGCGATCAGCTCGGTCGGTTGCATCTCGTCGACGCGAAGCAGCACCGCGGTGTTGAGGAACGCCGGCTGCGCCGGGCCGATCGGTGCCGAGCGATACAGCTTGGCCGAGCGCACCGCACCGAGGACCGAGACCGCTTCGCGCGCGCGCACGAACCGCGCAAGGATCTCGTCGTGCGTGCCGACGTTGCCCCCGAAGCCGATCGCGATCGACGCGCGCGTCACGGCCTGGCGATCACCGGGTTGCGCAGGATGCCGATGCCTTCGATTTCGACCTCGACGACGTCGCCCACGGCCATGTTGCCGACGCCGGAAGGCGTGCCTGTCGCGATGACGTCACCGCGCTCGAGCGTCATATGCTGGCTCACGAACGAGATCAGCGTCGGCACGTCGAAGATCATGTCCGCCGTCGACGAATCCTGCACGAGCTTGCCGTTGAGCCGGGTTGTGATCGCGAGCTTGCTGGGATCGAGGCCCGCGACGATGCGTGGCCCGAGCGGGCAGAACGTGTCGAAGCTCTTCGCACGCGCGAACTGACCGTCCTTCTTCTGTAGCTCGCGAATGGACACGTCGTTGACACACGTGAAGCCGAGGACGTAGTCGAGAGCGCGCTCGCGCGAGACGCGGCGGGCGCGCAGCCCGATCACCACGCCCAGCTCGCCCTCGTAATCGACCCGGGCGAACCCGCCATCCGGGCGTTCGATCGCGCCACCATCCGGCCACAGGGCGGACGGGGCCTTTAAAAAGAGAAGGGGCTCCTCGGGGATGCTCTTGCCCATCTCGACCGCGTGAGCGCGGTAGTTGCTGCCGATGCCGATGATCTTGCTGGGAACGAGGTCGATGGTCTCGATCGCCCCGGCGCGGTCTACAGGGACAAGCATGGGCGGAAAGGTAGGACACCTGGCCCGGCGTGTCATTGATCCGTTCCGTTGCGCCCCGTACAATTTAGTCAGATGGCTCGGGCTCCTAACAGTGGAGCACCACGTGTGTCCGCGCACGTGGTGTCGAAGGGCCCATCGTCTTTCTCGCGTCGCGATCCATTCGAGGACGACGGCGAGAGCGAGAACGAGAAGACTGCGCTCGAGTCGGGCTGGGAAGACGAAGCGAGCACCACCGTCGCCGAGCAAGGCGACGTCGCCGAGAAGATCCGCTCGATCGGTGTGGAGCGCGGGGACCGCACGCCGCAGAAGACCGGCGTGACGTCGACCGGCATGCTCGACGAACCCACCGTCGACGATCGACGCGCGAACATCGTCACGCCAGTGAAGCCTCAGGCGTTACCCGCCGCGCGCCTCGTCATCACCGGCGGCAACGACAAGGGCAACGTGCTCGCGATCTCTGCCGGCAAGACCTATACGGTCGGCCGCGCGATCGACAACGACATGGTGCTCACCGACATCGCGGTGTCGCGCAAGCACTTCGATCTGAAGAACGACGGTGGAGCGTGGGTCCTCGTCGATCGCCGGTCGGGCAACGGCACGCTCGTCAACGGCAACCTCGAGGACAACGCGTTCATGCTCGCCAACGGCGACGTGATCGAGATCGGCAACACGACATTCCGGTTCGAGATGCCGAACGGGTTGCCGCGTTCGCATCCGGCCTCGGGGATGGAGACGCCCGCCACGTCGTCGATGGACGCCTCGATCGACGCCTCGATCGATCAGCCGCTGGTCGACCCGCGCGGTCCGACGAAGCGCCCGATGCCGGCGCAACGCGACGACGACGACGAGGAACAGTCGACGGTCGCCGGCAAGCCGATCCTGCCTTCGCAGCCGCTTCCGCCGCAGCCGTCCCCGCCGCAGCCGCCGCGTGCGCGTCAAGCGACCCAGCCACCACCCGCGCCATCGTCGCCGCCACGCACCCGTCCCGCGACCAAGCCACCGTTGCCGGCGCCCATGTCGTTCGGTGCGCCGCCACAGGCGATGCAGGCTCGACCGCCGTCTGCGCACGTGTCGGGACAACCTACGCTCCTCGGCGAGGCAATGGGGCTCCAGATCGGACCGCCGCAGCAGTCGCAGCCACTGCCTCCGCTGCACGCGATGCCGTCGCCGGCCCCTGCCGCACCGCCGCCCGGCCTCTACAACAACGGCTACCCGGTCGCAGGATCGGGGCCGCAGCCGGTGGTGCATCCGTCGATGCCGCAGTTCAGCAACTACGGAATGCAGATGCCGTACGTGCAGCAGCCCCGCGCTGGCGGGCTGCCGCGTCGCACGAAGCTGATCATCGGCGCCGTTGGTCTCGTCGTCGCGGCCGCGCTTCTCACCATCGTGATCATCCAGGTCGCGACCGGTGGCGACGAGCCATCGACGAAGAAGACCGAGAACAAGCAGCCGGTCGCGACCACCGCCGCGAAAGACAAGACCGAAAAGGCTGGGATCAAGCCTGCGGCCGAGCCGACCAAGCCCACCGTCGAGCCGATCAAGGGGCCCACCGTCGAGCCGATCAAGACCACGACGACCGAGCCGGCAAAGACCACCGTCGAGCCGATCAAGACCACGACGACCGAGCCGGCAAAGACCGAGCCGGCGAAGACCGAGCCGGCAAAGGTCGAAGCGACCAAGACGACGACGACGAAGACAGCGCCGAAGGTCGATCCCGCGCAGAAGGCGCGCGACGAGGCCGCTGCGGCTAAGAAGCGCGAAGAAGCCGCGGCCAAGAAGGAGCGTGAGGCCGAGGCGCGCCGCGAGCGCGAAGAAGCCGCGGCCAAGAAGCGCGCGGCGGCCGCCGCCAAGAAGGCCGAGGCGGGCTCGAACAAGCGCGTCGGCGCCGACACCAGCGGGGTCAAGGACAAGGCGGACAGCCTGTACCGCGCGAAGAACTTCGCGGGCGCCGCTGCGGCGCTCAAGGCGGCGGCCAAGGGGGACGATGCCACCGAGCTCAAGTCGCTGGCGGCGGTCTACGAGAACCTTGGCAAGGCGTACAACGTCGGCATGGCGCCGGGCACGCCGCCCAAGCAGGCGTTCGATCTCCTGGTGAAAGCGAAAAACTTCGACAACCGCGCGGGCAACGCGTTCACGAGCGAGATCAACAGCAAGCTCGGCGACATTGCGTCGAAGGCCGCCGTCGCGTTCATGGCCGACAAGGACTACGTTCGCGCGAAGAACGCCGTGCAGATCGCGGAGTCAGCGGGCAAGGGCAACGCGAGCACGCAGGGCGTGCGGTCGAGTCTGGAGTCCGCGGCCGGCAAGCTGTTCAAAGAAGCGCAGGCCGAGATGGGCTCCGACGAGAAGGCTGCGCGCGAGAAGCTCAAGCAGGTGCAGCAGATGGTCGACGCGAAGAGCCAATGGCACCAGAAGGCCGGCAAGCTCCTGAGCGGGGGCTGAGCTCCCCTACGCACGCCCGGAAGCGCACACCGACGACCCGTGGTTGTTCCACGAGCCACGGTCGCAGCCGCCGGCATGGTGAGTTTTCCGGGCTCTGGTCATCTCCTTCCGTCCGTCCCTTGCTCCGCTGATCCGCCACCGCCGCCTTTGGCGTCGCCGTCGGGCTTCGCTCGGTCGGGACTAGGCCGCGTCGCCGACGAGCTTACCGATCACCTTCTCGAGCTTCTCGAACTCGAACGGCTTGTCGATGTGAGCGTCGGCGCCGTAAAGCGGCGAAGTCAGCTCGTTCACTTGTTCGCCGATCGCGGTGACCATCACGATCTTGATGCCCTGCGTGATCGGGTCCTGCTTGAGGGCGCGTGCGACCTCCCAGCCGGACTTTCCGGGCATCATCACATCGAGGAGGATCAGGTCCGGGAGCTCGCGCTTGGCGAGTTCGAGCGCACGGTGCCCGTCGTTGGCGGACGAGACCTTGTAGCCGCGCTTGCCAAGGCGCATGGTCAGCATCGTCACGATCTCCGGATCATCGTCGACCACCAGGATGCTCGCAGGCTGCGCCTTGCTCATGCTCGGAGCTTCGCCGCGCGGCTTCCGGACGTCAAGCGCACCATGGTACCTAGCCCTCGTGCGCCGCTGGATCTGGATCGCGATTGTCATCGTGATCGCCGCTGCGGCCTACGTCATGATTGGTGACGTCAACGCGGTCGCGGACCGCCTCGGCGCGTTCCACTGGTCTGCGTTCGCCGCCGCGCTCGGGCTCGCGTGCGTGAACTACGCGATCCGGTTCGTACGGTGGGAGCTGTACCTCCGGTGGCAGGACGTCTCGGTACCGATGGGCTCGAGCGCCCTCGTCTTCGGCGCTGGGCTTTCGTTGTCGATCACCCCCGCGAAGCTCGGCGAGCTCGTGAAGAGCTACCTGCTGCGCGAGCTGCATGACATTTCCGCCACGCGCACGGCGCCGATCGTGGTCGCGGAGCGCGTCTCGGACCTGCTCGCGCTGCTGGTCCTGGCGGTGATCGGGGTCGCCGCGTACGGGGTGCAAACGGGGCTCGTGATCGCCGCTGGTGCGCTGGTCACGGTGGGCCTCGTGTTGCTCGCCTGGCCCGCGCCGACGCGCTGGCTCATCGATCTCGTTACCCGCCCAACGTTCGCGCGAAAGTACCGCACGTCCTTGCACGAGGTCTACGCCGGGCTCGTGGGACTGTGCCGTCCTGCCCGGCTCCTGACGTCGACGGCGATTGCCCTGCCCGCCTGGGCCGCCGAGTGTGTCGGCTTCGCGCTGATCGTGCGGGGGTTCCCGGGAGCCCACGTAGATCTCGGACTGGCGATGGTCATCTACGCAGCGACGACGATCGCCGGTGCACTTTCCTTCCTGCCCGGTGGGCTAGGTGTCACCGAGGGCGCCATGACCATCTTGCTCGTGCGCAGCGCGACGGGTGTCGATCAACCGACCGCGTTGGATGCCACGCTGCTGACCCGACTCGCGACGCTGTGGTTTGCCGTGCTCCTCGGCCTCATCTTGCTCGCGATCGCGCGTGGCCGGATCCGCGCCCGTTCGCAATCGCCAGGCGTTCACGGGCACCCGACGCGTAGATAGCTATACTGCCGGGATGTCGGTAGGCGTCGACTTCGACTTCGCGAAATGGATCGCGGTACGGCGTGGCTCGATGGAGCAGTCGGCTCGTGAAGGTGCGGTGTACGCATTCAGCGGGGAGCGGAAGTTTCGCCGTACGCTGATGATGGCGCGCCCCGTGACGATGGCGCTCGAAGCGACCACGCGACTCTGGCGTGACGTCGCGCGCACCGAGCTGCTCGGCACGGCCGTGAAGGTCACGGACCAGCAGTATCCGCGCGTCTACGAAGCCGCGAAGGCCGCAGGGGCCGCGCTCAAGGTGCGCGTGCCTGTCGTGTTCGCCGCGCCGACGTCGTCGATCAAGGTAAAGGTGCTCGGCACCGAGGACGCGCCGCACCTGATCGTGAACCTCGACCTCGCCGAGAAACTCGACGATAGCGAGCTGGTCGCGGCGATCGGGCACGAGCTCGGGCACGTGCAGAACGGTCACATCTTGTACGCGACCGCGCTGCACTACCTCACCAGCTCCGCCGCGTTCTTCGTGCGCTGGGTGGTGCAACCCGCGATCATGACGCTGCAGGCGTGGTCACGCCGCGCCGAGGTCACCTGTGATCGCGCGGCGCTGCTCGCTCTCCGCGACGAGGACAAGACGCTCGCGGCGCTCGTCAAGCTCGAGCTCGGTGTCGACAAGACGTCGGCGTTCAACGTCGACGAGTACCTCAAAAACCCGCCGGATCCGAAGAAGGGCATCGGACGCTATGCGGAGATCTTCCGCTCGCATCCGTACGTGCCCAAGCGTGTGCAGGCGCTGCGGCTGTTCGCGAGCTCGGCGCTGTACGCGACGGTGACCGGCAAAGATCCCACCGGCAAGCCGAGCCTCCCCGACGTCGACAAGCAGGTCTCCGAGCTGATCTCGGTGTTCTAGGAGTTAACGACCATGATCCTTCTCGAACATCACAAGTCCGCCAAGCGCGAGATCGTGACGCGGTTTCAGCAGCTCGCGGATGTCGCCGAGAGCGTGGGCATGGTGACGCTGGCGCGCGACATTCGCACCACGCGCATCCCCAAGCTCGAAGCAGAGCGCTTCCACCTCGTCGTGCTGGGCGAGTTCAACCACGGCAAGTCGACGTTCGTGAACGCCATGCTCGGCAGCGACATCCTACCGACGGGGATCACGCCCACCACGGCGTCGATCAACCACGTCGTGCATGCGGCGTCGCCGTCAGCGAAGGTCATGCTCTCGACGGGCGAGAGCAAGCCGCTCGAGCCTAGTCAGCTCAAGGAGTGGGTCACCGTGGCCGGCGGCAGGGCGAACGAGGTGGCGTACGTCGAGCTCGGCTATCCGAGCGAGCTGCTGCAGAACAACGTCGTCCTCGTCGACACCCCGGGCGTCAATGACCTCAACGAGCAGCGCGCCGAGGTGACGTACGGCTACGTCCCGCGCGCCGATGCGGTGGTGTTCCTCCTCGACGCGGGCCAGGCGCTCAAGGACAGCGAGCGCGAGTTCCTGCGCTCGCGCGTGCTCGAGAATGCCCGCGATCGGCTGATCTTCGTGCTGGGCAAGATGGACATGCTGTCGCCCGACGAGCGCACGGCGGTCATCGACTACGTGAAGAAGAACCTCGCCGAGATGATGCCGGAGCCGGTGCTGTTCCCGCTGTCGGCGCGCGACTGGGCGAAGACGAAAGATCCGCAGAGCGGCATGCCCGAGCTGATGACCTATCTCGGCCGTTTCCTCGCGCAGGATCGCGCGCAGGTCATCCTCGACAACGCGGCGGCCGATGCGGCGCGCACGGCAGCGTACGTCGAGAACAACCTCGGCGTGCGGATGCGCAGCTACGACCTCGACATCGGCGAGCTCGAGAAGCGCGTCGCCTCGGTGCGCGAGCAGCTCGATACCAGCAAGCGCAAGCTCGACGAGCTTCACGGCCGGATCGAAGCGGCGTGTGATTCGATCAAGGCCCAGGTCGGGCTCGATCTCGAAGCGTTCGCCAAGGCGTTCGTGCAGGCGCTGCCCGCGCAGATCGACGCCGTCGACGCCAACGACGTGAAGGCGTACCTGCCGCAGTTCATCGAGGACAAGTTCAAGGAGTGGGCGGAGGTCGAGGGTGCCAAGCTGGCCGCGCTGCTCGAGCACCTCGCCGAAGAGGTCATCTCGATCACCAACGAGAACGTCGCGGCAGCGGCGGCCACCCTCGCGGAGCGGCTCGGCCCCGAGGACACGCAGGTCGACATCTCCGTCGACAGCTTCAAGTACGACGTCGGCATCTATGCGGTCGGGGCCCTCGGCACAACGGTGATGCTATTCGTCAACGCGCTCGCCGGCGGCTTGCTCACACTCGCGGCACCGATCCTCGCGATCGTGCTCAAGTCGAAGATCGCGGGTGACATTCGCGTGCAGGCGAAGGAGAAGGTCCCCGCGGCGGTGCTCAACGCCGCCGAAGCGATGAAGCCGCACTTCGATCGTTGCATCGACGACTTCGGGAAGCGGCTGTCCGAGTTCGTGTCGAACGCCGGGAATACCCTCTACAAGGGCATCAGCGAAATTCTGGACCGCACGATGCGCGAGCGCCGCGAGCAGGGCGGCGACATCGAGGACCTCAAGGTCGCCACCAGTGCGCAGATCCAACAGGTGAAGGCCGCGACCAGCGCGCTGCGTCAGCTGCGCGAGGGCCTGTGGACCACCGACGAGGAACCGGCGCCGCTAACCGATTGACGCCCCCATCGCACCCCGAGCGATCACCGAAAACTGCGTGATCGCCGCCCGCTGCCCCTGTACCGTTCCTGTATGCCCTTAGCGGCGTGGATCCGCGAGCGGCTCTGGCGCGCGAACGACTGGGTCGGCGAGCTCGCCACCTTGCGCAAGGTCGTGCTCGGCGAGGCGAACACACACGCGACCGCCGAGCGCATCCTCGACATCGCGTGGGCGTGCGAGCTGTGTGACCCGGACCGCAGCCATGCTCTGAGCCTGTTCATCGAGGCGTGGCGCCGAGGGCGCAGTGAGGCCGTGCCTCGCATGAAGGCACTCGCGACCGCCCTGCACGCACACGTTACCCTCGCCGAGCTTGCCCTGGCCGAGAACGATCTGCTGGCCGCCGGCGCGGCGTTCATCGACGCGGGCCTGTTCCAGCTCGCGATCGACCCGCTGCAGCGCTACTACGATGCGGGTGGCTCTGCGATCCCGAAGGAAGACCTCAAGGTGCTTCTCGCGCTGGCAAAGCGCTCGGCGCTCGACGGTGGGGTCGTGATCAAGTCCATCCTCGAGCGCGCGCGCGCGGCGACCGGGCCTGCGGCGGCGGCGCTCTACGTTCTCGCGGGACGCGTCGCACGTGCGGCCGAGCTCCGCGACCAAATCGTGGCGATTGCCGCCGCGGCGTTGCGCCAATGCCCGAACGACGACGAGGTAGCGTCGCTGATCGAGCGCGCGCTGCTCGAGAAGGGCGATCCGGTCGAGATCCTCGCGTACTACCGCGAGCGCTTCGAGCGTGCGCCCTCGAAGGCAGCGTACGTCGAGTGCGTGCGCGCCGCCGGCGTCGAGCTGGTGGGTCGGGACGTGCAGCCCGGCCTCGGCTTGCGGCTCCTGCGCATGAGCCTCAAGCATGCGTACGAAGCGCAAGTCCCCGAGGTCACCTCGCACATCGCAGCGTGGGAGATGATCGTCACTCACGCGCGCTCGCAGAACTCGACGCTGGAGCTCGCGCCGCTGATCGTCGAGGCGATGGCCTCGCCGGTAGGACCCGACGTCGCCGTCTATCTAACACGTCTCGGCCTCGAGATCGCGTGGCGAGATGCGAATGACTCGTCGGCGGCGCAACCATACGCGGCGACCTTGCTCGACTTCGTCCACGACCACCCGTTTGCAAAGGCGTTCGAGAAGGAGATCGCTGCGACGCTTCCGCCCGACGAGGTCAAGGTCACGTTCGCCGCGCAGGGCCCGGCCGCACCTGGAGGCCCCGAGCTCGACCTCGCTGCGCCAGTGCCCGCCAGCACGCCCGTGGTCGCTGCAGCGCCGACACCCGCGCCTGCACCGAACAAGCCGGCAGCACCGCGCTTCGTCCTCGGCGACGAGGGCCCGGTCAAGCGCGCGGAGACCCCACCGTCGACGGGCGCGCGGTTCAAGGTCGGCGGCCGGCTCGCCCTCCTGACGCCACCACCACCGCGCACGACCACACTCCGGCGCGACACGTCGCCGATTCCGATTTCCACCGCCCCCCCCCCCGCGAAGCCGACCCAGCGTGCGCCGCGCAAGGTCGTCCCGATCGACGTCATGGTCGAGATGGCTGGGGGCAGCTGGTTCACGACCGTGCTTCGCGACGTCAGCACGTCGGGTGCGTTCATTCTGACCAAGCGTCCGACCGAGCTCGGTGCCCTGGTCTCGCTCGAGCTGCAGCTACCGACGCCTGGCGCGATCACGCAGGTGACGCATCGGACGAATGCGAAGATCGCGCGCCGTACCGATCTTGGATGGGGCATCGCGTTCGTCGATTGCCCGGCCGAGCTCGTCGAGCTGTTGCGTACGGTGACCGAGTGAGCCATCAGCGCCGACGGTAGGAGGACGGGCGCATCTCACGATCTGGTAGACGTGTGCGTGTGGGTGCCAGTCGTTTCCACATGATGCGGCGCTCCGATCCGCCAGGCATTGCCGCTAACTGGAGAGAACGGCATTGGTCGAACCTGTGGCCAGGCGCTTGCTCGACAGGCTGCCCATGCGCCATCACCTCTTCGCCTCGCTTCTCGTGTCGTCGCTCTCCCTCACCGGCTGCGTCCTTCATCACCAGGAGGGTGGCGACGGCGGTATGGACGGCTCCCACCTCGGCTCTACCACGCCGCCCTCCCCGACCCCGGTTGCCAGCGGCCCGTACGTGGTGACCTCGAACATCGAGATCACGATCGAGGCGCTCCTGCCCGAGCCTGCAGCGAACCTCGTTTCGACGGCGCGCGACTTCTCGGTGGACCCGGCGCACACGCTCATCACGCTCGCCGAGGACGCGGGTGTGCCGGCGGTGGGCACGCTGCGCGACGTGCTCCCCGACGTGGTCGAGAGCAAGCTCGAGGGCTGGCTGAACGACGAGATCGGGAGGATGACGATCAACGGCCTCACGATCCCGGAGCTCGCGGCCGAGGTCGTCGCGCTCGCCGAGACGGCGCTCACCCAGGTCAACGTACAGAGCGAGCTCGCGATCGCAGGCGGCACGGCGACGCACCGCCTCACCGCCCTCGATCTCAGGCCGACCGGCCTCGCGAGCGTGCTGCCCCTCGGCAACCTGCCCGGCGAGGTGACCACCGCAACGACGACGGTCCGCACCACGGGCACGACGCTGTCGATCGGTGACCACTCGTATTCGGTCGCGTATGGCGAGTATGCGTGGCAGGCGCTCGAGGCGAAGTTCGTCGCCGATTACGGGGCATCGATCCGCGACACGCTCGGCTCCGCCGTCAATTGCCCGCTCGTCGCGCAGCGCGTGGCCAGCAAGTGCGTGTTCAGCGTTTGCGTCGGCCATGCTGCGGAGCTGACCTCGCTGTGCGAGCGCGGCCTCGACGAGGTGGTGGAGCGGGCGCACGCCAAGCTCGCGACGTTCACCTTCGATGCGCTCCGCTTCGAGGCGGGCACCGCGACGCTCGTCGACGCCGACGGTGACCTCGTGGCGGAGCAGCTGACTGGCGGTGTGTGGACCGCGGAGATCAACGCAGGTCAGGGGCTCCGCCACGCGCCCGCCACGTTCACCGCGTCGAAGTGAGACTGATCGGCAGGCTCGGCCGTCTGATCCAGCTATGCGCCTTTTCGCCTGTGCCATGTTCCTAGGGCTCGCGATGCCGGCCGACGCCAGGCCCGTCGACGGCAAGGCGGTCGTCGGCTGCTGGGACGTCAGCCAGCCGCACGTCGACGCCAAGCTCCAGCTGGACCGGAAGCCCGGCGGTGGCTTGCATGCCGTAGCGACGTTCAAGAACCCGAGCCGGGGACCTTCCCGGATCGCGAGCGACGCGCGGAGAGTCATGGACCAGCTCGAGGTGAGCTGTCGGCCGACGAGCCAGCACGGCAGCTTCTGCCGGATCCAGCCCGACGGCAGTGGTCTCCGCGTCCTCGTCTACGCCTTCAGGTACAACGACCGCACCAGGGGCCACCTCGTCGAGAACTTCGTCGCGCAGCGCTGTCGCTAGAACTCGCCGGCGACGCCTACGCCCGGGATCGTGTCGAACTGGCCAGCGACCACGACCGGGGCAAGGCGGAGGGTCAGGTCCTGGTCACCCTGATACGTGGGCATGCTCTTGTAGAACTGGCCGCGGATGACCTGCCAGATCCAGGGCATCTCGACCGCGTTCGGATCCTTCTGTTCGTGCGCGGGAGTCATCGCGAGCACCGGTTTGCGCGCACCGACATCGGCTGTGAGATGGAGCCTGAGCCGCCGGGCGCGCGGGACTTCGAGCTGTGGGGCGAGGTTGATCGCCAGATCCTGCGGTCGGCTGGTGATGCACTGGGCACCCCGGGGACAGGCATCCGCAGCGGTGACCGCCACGACTGTCGACATCGCCACGAGCGCCAGGACCGTACGCATGCCAGACACTCGTTCAAGGCCCGTACCTAGCCGGATGTGCTGGATGTGCTCGCTATTATTCGGTGGGCCCTGGTGTCGCGTGGGGGGGTGGATGGTCCGGTTGCCCCCACGTTGGGGGCAACTGTACGCTGCTTCCATGTCCCTATGGTCGCGTGTCCAGCGCAGGCTGGGAGACCTCGCCGAGGAGCTCGTTCTCGACGAATACCGCGATCAGCTGAACCAGGCGCAGCAGCTGCTCGCCACGGGCGATACGACCGCGGCCATCGAGGTGCTCGAGGCCCTGCTGGCGGCGAAGTCCGAGCACGGTCAGGCCCTGATCCTCCTCGGCGAGGCGCACCTCGTGAACAGGGCCCCCGACAAGGCGGTCGTGGCGTTCGAGCGCGCGCTGCGCCTGCGGCCGGGAGATCCTACCGCCCTGGTCGGCCACGGGCTCACGCTGGTGGCGCTCGGCAAATACGAGCTTGCCGTCTCGTCGCTGTCGCGTGCCATCGTCGAGGCCGGTGGTGATCGTGCGATCCTTGCCGATGCGTACCGGGGACTGGGCATCGCGTGGCGTCGTCGCGGTGATCTCGACAAGGCCGTCCGCGAGCTGCGCAAGGCGGTGACCGAGGACGGCGACGATCTCGACGCCCGCGCCGCGCTCGGCGAAGCGTTGATCGCTGACGGTGGGCCGTACGACGAAGCGCTGCGGCACCTCGAGCGTGCGGCCTCGGTCGCACATCCGCCTGCGCTCGCGCTGTATGCGCTGGGGCGGCTGTCGCTGATCGAAGGTTCCCCCAGCCTCGCGAGCGAGCGCCTGGCCAAGGCGCGCGGGCTCATCGTCGACGACGGCTCCGCGCTGTCGGCGCAGCTGCGTTTCGATGTCGTGATCGCACAGGGCGACGCGGCGCTGGCCCTGCGCGATGCGTCCGCCGCACATGGCTTCTTCCTCGAGGCACTCCATAACGACCCCAAACGTGCCGACCTGCACGCGAAGATCGCCACGGCGCACGCCTCGATCGGCAATACCGATGCCGCGCTCGCGAGCTACGACCGCGCCCTGGCGCTTGGAGCCGGGATCGAGGTGTTGCGCGCAGCCGTCGACACCGCGATCGCGGCGGGTGACACCACGCGCGAGCTCCAATGGGGCAACGATCTGTTGGGGCGCGATCCGACCGACCTGCGAGCCTTGGTCGCGCGCGGAGCGGCGATGGTCGACGGCAGCCCCGAAGCAGCGCGCGCCCTCCTCGAGCTGGCGGCCGCGCGCGACGACGTGGACGCGCGGGTCACGCTCGCGCGCCTCGCCCTGCCGCAGGATCCCGCGAAGGCCGCCACGGAAACGCTCGCGGCGCTGCGGGTCTCGCCCCACCACGGCAAGGCGCGTGCGATTCTCACCGAGGCCCGGTCGGCGCTCTATGGCGCACCAGGACCGGAGATCGCCGACCTCACGCGCTTCGTCGAGAAGATCGCGGAGAGTCGGCGCGAGCTCGGGCACCTGGTCGGCGAGACCGCGCGCGCCGCTGCCAACCTCGATCAGCCGCTGCTGGTGACCGTGATGGGCGAGTTCTCGAGCGGAAAGTCGTCGTTCGTCAACGCGTTCATCGGCGCCGACGTCGCACCGACGGGCATCACGCCTACGACCGCGACGATCAACGTCGTACGCTACGGGCGCGAGCGCGGTGGGCGCATCATCGGCGCCGACGGCAGCACGCGCGAGCTGGGCTGGGAACCGCTGATGTCGGCGCTGCGCGCGTTGACGCCCGCGGAGGCGAAGGCCGTGGATCGCGTCGAGATCCTCGTCCCGCTACCACAGCTCGAGAAGATCAACATCGTCGATACGCCGGGACTCAACTCGATCCAGCCGGAGCACGAAGCGACGGCACGCGCGTTCATCGGGAAGGCCGACGCGATCGTCTGGGTGTTCACCGCGGCCCAGGGCGGCAAGGCCAGCGAGAAGAAGGCACTGCGCTCGATCCGCGACGAGGGCAAGCGCGTGCTCGGCGTGCTCAACAAGGCCGACCAGCTGTCCGCGGACGAGACCGCCGAGGTCGTCACGTTCATCGGCGGTGAGCTCGGCGAGCTGGTCGAGGCGATCGTGCCGTTCTCCGCGCGTGCGGCGCTGACCTGGAAGCAAAAGAGCACCGGCGCCGACGGCAACTGGAACGCGCTGCAGACAGCGCTCGAGGAGCGGTTCTTCCAGCAAGCACGTTCGCTCAAGCGCGATGCATGCGCACGCCTCCTCCGCGGCGTCGTTGCAGAGGCGCAGGCTTCGATCGACGGCGCACGCCAGCGCGCCTCGGCGGCAGCCGACGCGGCCCGCGCGGGCCGTGACGACCTCGTCACCTCCGCGCGCACATTCGCGGAGGTCAGTGTGCTCTCCGAGCGCAAGGCGCTATCGGAGCAGACGGTCGCGCTCTATCGCCGCGCCGCGCGCGAGGTCATGGATCTCGTGCGGCCACGCCGATTGCCATTCTCGTCGCACACGGCCACCACCGCCGATCGCGACTACCTGATCGCGCTGCTGTCGTCGGGCTTCGACTCTGCGATCGAAGCCGGCCGGCGCCGCACGGCCGACGAGCTCCTCGCGCGGAGCCGCAGCGCGGAGGAGGCCGCCCGCACCCTGGGGGCCGCCCTCGGGTTCGACGTCCTCGAAGATCTACGCCGCACGGCCGATGACCGGATCGGCCTGGCGCTGTCGCGAGTCTTCGATCGGGCGCGCGCCTATCTGCGCGGTTACCTCGAAGGTGGGTATGTCGAGGCGTTCTTCCGCAACGATGTCCCGCGCCTGGAGCTCGCCGAGGACGCCGTCTATCACGCGCTCGTACGCGGCTCGCCGGATCTCGATCGCGAGCTCGGTGACCCGCTCGCCCGAGCGGCCGGCGAGGCACTGACGGCGCTTGCCGCACGCCTCGACCACTGGGGCGCGGTCGTCGACGTCCACGGTTTCGATCTGGAGGTAGGGATCAAGCGTGCGCTGGATCTGGCAGCTGCTCGGTTATGATGGCGACCTCGACATGGCCGCCATGCGCCGCGCACGCCGCTCACCGATCAAACGATCCAGCCCTCGGCGGTTGACCCTCGGCATCGACGAAGCGGGGCGTGGCCCCTCGATCGGCCCGATGGTGATGGCGGCCGTCGCGCTCGATTCCCGCACCGCTGCGACGCTCACGCGCAAGGGCCTCTCCGATTCAAAGACGTACGGCGCGGGCGACGAGGCACACGCGATCCGTACCGAGCTCGCGGCCGAGATCCGCGCGCGCGCGGTGTTCGTCGCGACCATCGAAGTCGAGCACACGGAGATCGACGAGCGCGTCTCGCGTGGCGAGCTCAACGTGCTGGAGCGCGAGCTGGCGATCAAGTTGATCGAGCAGGCGCCCAAGGTCGACCGCATTATCGCCGACGGCAAGCGCATGTTCGCAGCGCTGTGTGCGCGGTTCGAAGGCTTCGAGTCACACGACCGTGCCGAGGAGAAACACGCCTCGGTCGCCGCCGCGTCGGTGGTCGCGAAGGCGCTCCGCGACGAGCGGTTCGCGCGGATCAAGCAGCGCTACGAAGACGTGTGCGGCCCGATTACCGGCGGTGGCTACTCGAACGCAGCCACGGCCCGGTGGGTGCGCGCGTACGTCGAGAAGTACGGCAGGTTGCCTGACGAGGCGCGCCGGTCGTGGCCGTTCCCGTTCGTCGAGGATTTGATCGGCGATCAGCGCATCCAGGGCCCGCAGCGAGAGCTCTTCGGATAGCGCCTCTCACGCCTCTCAGAGGCAGGGCTTGATCGTCGCGTTCGTGCTCACGCGGGCGCGATAGGCTTTCGGGTCCGCCTTCTCGATACGGGTCGCGAGGTTCTTCGCCGAAGCACAATCTCCGCGTGCGGCCGCCGCTTCGCATTGCTTGATCAGGTCGTCGATCGACGGCGTGGTCTTCTCGATCTCACCGGCGACCGGTCCACGCCTCGGTGCCGTGGGCGCTGCCACCTTGCTGTCGGAGGTCACCTCGATGGGCGTGGGTGCATCGGCCACCTCGTCGATGGCGATCGACATCTTGGAGCTCTGGGCAGCTTCTGAGAGCGTCCCCGGGGCAGGCTTCGCAGGCTCGGGCGCGAAGCGCTGCTGGACCTCCAGCTTCGGCTTGGCTTTGCCGGTAGCGGTCGTCGGCGCGGTCTTCGCCGGCTTCGCGACGCTGCGTTCCGCTTTCTCCTCGGACGCGACGACCGGTGCCGGTGGCGTCACCGCGGCGCCCGACGTGGGCTCGGTCGCCGATGCCGCCTGGTCCTTGCCGCCGATGTCACTACCGTCGGAGAAGTCGTCGAGCGGCGCCTGGCCCGCAGGCGCGATCGCGCCCGCGGCTGGCGACGCCCCGGCGGACGAACCCGCGCTCGGCAAGCCCGAGGCCGGTGCGTGATCGTTGGCGGTCACCTCCGCCTTCATGTCGTCGCGCTGAGAGATGACGACGCCCCCACCGACGAGCAGCACCACGGTCGCGAGGGCGAGCACGGGTGGTCGACGCAGCTGTACGAGCACGCGCTGCCACCAAGACTCGCGCGGCTTCATCTCTTCGGCCTTCGCGCGCGCGGCAGCCATCAGCGCGGCGAGGCCGTTGTTCGATGGCTCCTCGTCAGGCATCGACTTCCACAGCGACCGCATACCCGCGAGCTGCAGATCGTCGTCGTCGTCGTGATGGTCGGCCATTACGGCGCCGCCTTCGCGAGGTCTTTGTACTCGTCGAGCTCGAGCCGCAGCTTCTCGAGCGCGTAGCGCATGCGGCTCTTCACGGTGTTCTCGGGCACGCCGACGACATCCGCGATCTGCTTGAACGGCATGTCGAGGAACTCGCGCATCAGGAACACCTCGCGCTGGTCCTCGGAGAGCGCAGCGATCGCGCGCTGCATCGTCTCGTGCAGCTGCTTGTTGACGCTCTTGCGATCGCTGGCCATCTCGGAACCGGGGATCACATCCATCAACGTGCCGCTCTCTTCGCTGGAGTCCATCGGAGCGTCCAGCGATGCGTGCTTGCGATGTTTGCGTCTCCTGGTTTGGTCAACGCACAGGTTGCGCGCGATGGTGTAAAGCCACGTCGTAAACTTGGCCTGGCGCTTGTAAGCCTCTGCGCCCTTGATGACGCGCATGAAGGCTTCCTGCAGCAGATCTTCGGCGGTCTCTTTGTCGCCGACGAAGCGCAGGATGAAGTTGTAGACCGGCTTGCGATGCCTCGACAGCAGCACCTCGAAGGCGCGGACCTCGCCCTTCTGGTACTGGACCATCAGGTCTTCGTCGGCTTGGTCGTTGAACATGCGAGGTTCGCTAACGTTTTGCCCGGGGCTCAGGGCGCTATCACCCTACCGCAGAACGGGTGCCGAGTAGACCGCTTACGGGGTCCGTGCGTTGGACAGAAGTGACTCCTTTTTTCTTGGAGGTTTCAGCGGGCCGCAGCTTCGAGCGCTTCGGTCATGACGCTCGTCGCTCGCTCATCGAACGTACAGAGGATCACCGTCGAGGGCGTGGTGTGCCCGTCGAGCCACGCGGCGATCGTGGAGATGGCAACGTCGGCGGCCTCGCGCAGTGGATACCCGTAGACGCCCGTCGAGATGCCGGGGAACGCGATCGACTGGACGCCGTGCGTCTCCGCGAGCTCGAGGCTCTTGCGGTAGCACGACGCGAGCAGTGACCGCGCGTGTGCACCGGCCTGCCGATAGACGGGCCCGACGGTGTGGATGACGTACTTCGCGGGGAGCTTGTAGCCCTTGGTGAGCTTCGCGTCGCCGGTCTTGCAGCCGTCGAGGGTGCGGCACTCCTCGAGGAGCTCGCGCCCCGCGCGGCGATGGATCGCACCGTCGACGCCGCCACCGCCGAGCAGCCTCGAGTTGGCCGCGTTGACGATCGCATCGACCTCGAGCGTCGTGATGTCAGCTTCGACGACGGAGATCCGCTGCCGGGTCGCGGTGGTCATCATAGTGTGTGTTGTACACCATTAGCGAGCCTGGCAGGTGGGGCAAAAGAACGTCGCCCTGCCCTGCACTACCGAGCGGCGGATCACCGTCTTGCATCGCAAGCAGGGCTCTCCCTCCCGACCGTAGACCCACAGGTGCTCTGCATTTTCACCCTCGACGCCGTCGGCATCGACGAAGTCGCGCAGGCTCGTGCCGCCATTGGTGAGGGCGTTCTCGAGCGTCTCGCGAATCGCGGCTGCCAGGCGTGCGGCGGAGTCCGTGGTCAAGCGATGCGCGCGCGCCGTGGGCTTGAGCTGCGCACGCCACAGCGCCTCGGATGCGTAGATGTTGCCGACGCCGGCGAGCACCGACTGGTCGAGCACGAAGGCCTTGAGCTGTGCCTTCTTCTTTCGCGAACGCGCGAAGAAGGCATCCACGTCGATGCCGTCGGTGATGGGATCCGGGCCGAGCACCGCAAGCGCCGGATGCGCACGCTCGGTCGCTCGCGTGACGACGTCTACCTGGCCGAATCGACGAGGATCGCTGAACCGCAGCTCGCGTGGGCCGAGGTCGAAGACGACGTGCGTGTGCGGCGCGCGGGCGTCGGACTTCTTCTGGATGCGTAGCCGGCCCGTCATGCCGAGGTGCACGAGCAAGGATTTGTCGCCGCTGGTGTCGACGAGGAGATACTTCCCGATCCGACGGAGCGCGGTGATCTTCGTGCCGACGAGCTTCTTCAGCGCGGCGCGCGGAGGCTTGCGCGCCATGTGCAGGCCCATGCCGCGGTCCCACACGCCCAAGATCTTCGCGCCGACCGCAGGTGCGAGCGTGCGGCGAACCGTCTCGACTTCCGGCAGCTCGGGCATCGCGCGTTGCTTACCACGCCCTACGCGGCTGGCGCGGGAACCGGGATCGCAGCGGTCAGCGCCCCGAACTCGGCGATGTCGAGCGTCTCGCCGCGACGGCCACCATCGATCCCCGTCGACGCGAGCGCGGCATCTACCGCCTCGGCGGCGAACACGGCGCGCAGCGCATTGCGGAGCGTCTTGCGGCGTTGACCGAACGCGGCGTGCACGACCGCGGAGTAGTGCTTGTGGTCGTCGATCGGCACGCGCGGCTTCGCGTCGGGCAGCGGCACCAGCTTGATCACCGTCGAGTCGATCTTCGGCGGCGGCACGAACGAGCCTGCACCGACCTTCGCGACGGTGGTGACGTCGGCGTACGTGCGCAGCATGACGCCGATCGCGCCGTACTCCTTGCCGCCGGGAGGCGCGACGATGCGGTCCGCCATCTCCTTCTGGATCATCACGACGGCATGCGTGACGTACTCGCGCGCATCGATGATCTTGAACATGAGCGGCGCCGAGATGTGATACGGCAGGTTCCCGCAGACGGAGATCTTGTCACCGCGCCACTTCGCGGCCATGCGCAGATCGTAGCGGAGCGCGTCCACCTGGTTGATCTCGACGTTGTCGACACCGGCGAGCTCGGCGCGCAAGACGGTGACCATGTCCGCGTCGTGCTCGAGCGCGATGATCTTGCCCTCGGGCACGCGCTCGGCGAGCCGCGCGGTCAGCGTGCCGAGGCCCGAGCCGATCTCGACGATCCAATCCTCGTCGGTGCGCACGGTCGCGTCGACGATCGCGCGGAACGCACGGTCGGAGATCAGGAAGTTCTGCCCGAACGACTTCTTCGCGCGCAGGCCGTAGCGATCGAGGAGCACGCGCGCGTCGGGAAACGGATCCGCGGCGCGCAACGGATCGGCCGACTTGCCGTGGCCGTTGCCATTCCCGTTCGAGTGTCCGTTCCCACCGCTCATGCGCGAGCCCTCGGCAGCGGCAGGCTCGGGACCGCGTCGAGATCGAGGCCCGCTCGCTCGCCACGCGCGAGGCGGAAGTAGCCAGCGGCGGCAATCATCGCGGCATTGTCTGTACAACGGCCCGGAGGCGGGATGTAGATCGTCAAGTTATCCTCGGCCGCCGCCGCTTGTAGCGCGGCGCGCAGCCCCGAGTTCGCGGCGACGCCACCACACACCTGGACGTGCGTGAGCTGCTCGCGCCGCGCGATCTTCCGCGTCTTGCGCACGAGGACCTCGACGATCGCCGCCTGGTAGCTCGCGCACAGATCCGCGAGTGCCTGCCCGTCGGGGATGCCATGCGCGCGCACGTGGTGCAGGAGCGCCGTCTTGAGCCCGCTGAACGAGAGCTCCGCGCCCGACGCGGCCGACGTCATCACCTTCGGGAACGGTACCGCTTTCGGATCACCGGTCTTTGCGAGCCGATCGATGACCACGCCGCCGGGATAGCCGAGGCCGAGCAGCTTCGCGCCCTTGTCGAACGCTTCACCTGCCGCATCGTCGCGCGTCGCACCGAGCTCGACGACATCGCCATGACCGTTCACGCGCACGAGCGACGTGTGCCCGCCGGAGACGATCAGTGCGAGGTGGGGCATCGGCGGCGGATTTGGCTCGAGGAACACCGCGGATAAGTGCCCTTCGAGGTGATGCACGCCGACGATCGGCTTACCGGTCACCCATGCGAGCGCCTTCGCCGTCGACAGCCCGACGAGCAATGCGCCGACAAGCCCGGGCGCATGCGTCACCGCGATGCCGTCGATCGCTTCGAGCGTGGTGCCCGCGCGCTCGAGGGCCGCCCTCACGACCGGCACCACGTTGAGAATGTGCGCGCGCGATGCGAGCTCGGGTACCACGCCGCCATAGCGCGCGTGCACGTCGTTCTGCGACGCAACGATGTCCGAGAGGACGATGCGTCCATCGTCGACGATCGCCGCGGCGGTCTCGTCGCAGGAGCTTTCGAGGCCAAGCACGCGCATCAGTGCGGCTCGGCGAGGCGCTGGCGGATCTGCTCGGCACGCGCGGAGTCCGGGTCGAGCTTCAGGTACTGGTCGTACGCCTGATGTGCTTCGTCCCAGCGGCGCGCGCCCCACAGGATTCCGCCGCGGATGTCCCAGATCTGTGCGTAGTCAGGCGCGAGCGCCTCGGCCTCGACGAGCTCCGCGAGTGCGTCGTCGACGCGACCCATCTTGTTCAGCGTCTGCGCGCGCACGATGAGCCCACGCGCCGTGCGGTGCAGCTGCAGCGATTGATCGATCAGCGCGAGGGCCTTGTCGACCTCGCCCTTCTGCATCGCGGACAGCGCCTGGGCATAGAGCACCTTGGCTTGCTGGGCCGCTGTCGCCGGCGCCGCATCGACCACCGCGACCGCGACGCCCGCATCGCTCACGACCGGACGCGCATCGACGACCACGGCCGCATCGACCACCGCGACCGTCTTCGCGTCGGGCGCCGCCATCTCTGGGGCATCGACCGGCGCGGTCGCGACGAACGCATCTGGCGCAGGTGGCGGAGGTTCCGCGACCTGGGCATCGTGAACCGTCACGACCTGGCGAGCGTCCGACTTCGTACCCCTGAGCCACACGAACATCGCCGTGCCCGCGAGCAGCGCGGCGCCGACGATCAACGCGATCCCGCCGACACCCAGACCTGCTCTGCTGACCACGCCCGAGCCTTCCGTCGCGAAAGGTGGCGGCGGCGGCAGCGACGAGGGTGGCTCGACGGGCGGCGCTGGCGTCTGCGTTTCGTCCGAGGTCGGCGGCGGCGGCTGTGCGGGGATTGCCTTGACTTCACGCGTCGCGCGGCGCGGCAGGATCGTGACGAGCTCGCGCTGCATCTCCCCACGCTGCGGCAGCGAGAGCCCGAGCGCGAGCTCGCCCGATGCCTCGGCACGATCGCGCCCGTGCGAGCCGATCATCCGCAGCCCGGACTCCTCGCGGCGCGGCATCGGCCGGGGCGTGCTCGCCCTCGGCTGGCGGCGCGGCGGCGGCGACGGCTCGTCAGCCTGGATCTCGTGGGGCACGCTGTCCTGATCGACGACCTCGTCGACCGTGAGGGTCGCGGCGTCGTGCACGACCTCGTCAACCGGCGGCAGCACGATCTCGCTGCTCGACATCACCGGCGTGACCTCGTTGCTTAGATCGATCGCTTCGGACGCCGCCGCCGGTTCGTCGGCGAACAGCGACGGCTCGATCAGCTGCGCCGCTGCGACAGCTTCATCGATCAAGCGCAGGCTCGACGGGCGATAGCCACCCATGAGGGGGCCGGGCTCGTACGATTCCGGCGCTGGCTCTGCCTCTAGCGTTGGCTCCGACTCCGGCGTGGATGCAAGGGCGGGTTGAGGTGCGGGCAGCGGCGCAGCGTCCGACGCTGGCTCCGGCTCCTGCGCTGTCGCTGAGGGAGGCAGCTGGATCGCTGCGCTGGACGGCGACTCGACGAACTCGTCGTCGCCGAGCAGCATGATCTCGTCCGAAGGCATCGGGCGAGCACGCTGCGGCCCCGACCCGACCTTTGGCGTCGGCGACGACGGTGCATCGACCACCTCGACGAGGGGAATCGGCTTGCCGGTCTCACGGCGGCGAGGCTTGTCGTGATCGATATCGATCAAAAGCTCCTCGAAGTAGAGCCGCGCGACGGCCTGGAGGCACTCGAGGTCGCCAAAGTCCGACGCATCGATCACCTCCATCAACGTGCGCTTCCCGTCGATGAGGCGGAGGATCTTGTTGTTGTCGTCGGGGACCTCGCCGAGGCGCACCGCGAGCTCGTTGGTGTCGATCTCGAAGCGATGCGTCAGCGGAGGCAACTGCTCGAGGAGACGCGACCACTCGTCGAGGCGGCGCATGCCTTCCATCAACAAGCCCTGCGAGCTTGCCGCGATCACCTCGCGCCGACGCACGGTGCGGAACACGACCTCGAATTCGCCCTCGCTCCAGGTGAGCAGGCGATACACCGCATCCTCGCCTTGCAGCGTGCCGGCCTCGGCGTCGATCACCTTGCCGTCGCGGAAGTAGATTGCTGCCTGCCGACCGCGATCACCAACGAACTGGATCACACCGGACTTGCGGCTGATCTCGATCGTTTGAATCACGTCGACGACGGGCATGTCGGCCACTCGCCCCGCGAACCGCGTGCGACCGTCCTTGCGCTCCTCGAACCGGATCCGCTGCTTCTTCTGCAGCAGGATGTTGATCCGGGTGACGATCTCTTTGATGTAGATCGGCTTCGTCAGGTAGTCGTCGACGCCGAGCTCGAGGCCGCGGATCTTGTTCTCGATCGCCGCTTCCGCGGTGAGGAAGATGAACGGGATCTCGGCCCAGTCCGGCGTCTGGCGCACGCGGCGGCGCAGCTCGAACCCGTCGCCCTCGGGGAACGTCGTCTCCGAGATGATCAAATCGGGCGCGTGCAGCTCGAGCTTATCGAGCGCGTCTTGAACAGACGCCGCAGGCGTAACGGTGAATCCCGCCTTGCGCAGCGACACCTCGAGCACACGAAGGCTGCGAGTGTCGCCGTCGACCAGTAGCAAGCTTTGCTTGGACACGATGAAAGAAGAGTCGCGGGCCGCCCGTCCGGCGAATCGTATCGAACTAACCAAACAGTCGCCAGAAGCGTAGCCTTCTCGCGATGGTCGAGCTTCCTTACGGAAGGATCCGCTACCCCATCGCGCTCCAAGGACGAGATGCGACCTTGGTCTCGCCTGGGCCGCTTCCAGCGCCTCGTCTCCTCCACACGCTGATCGAGGAGGCGCTCGCGCGGCCCATTGGGCGGCCTGCGCTTGAAACGTTGGTCGGCTCACGCGCGCGCGTGACGGTGATCGTTTCTGATTCGACTCGAAACGAGCCTCGCGCTGCATTTCTCGCAGCGGTGCGCCAGCGACTTCCCGAGGTGCAGCTCACCCTCGCGATCGCCACGGGCACGCACGGCCCCTCCAACCTAGACGCACTCCAACTTCCCGACGAGCTCATTCGCGACCTCACCATCATCAACCATGACGGCCATCGCGCCGACAACCTCGTCGAGCTTGGCATCACCTCGCGTGGAACGCCCATTCGCTTCCATCGTTGTCTCGTCGACGCTGACCTCGTCATCGCCACCGGCTGCATCCGGCCGCACTACTTCGCCGGCTTCGGCGCGGGTGTGAAGGCGATCTTCCCCGGCCTCGGCGCGGCAGACGCCATCCGCGTCAACCATGCTCTCAAGACGGAGCCCGGCGCGCGCGCGGGCATCGTCGACGGCAACCCCTGCCGCGAAGACCTCGAGGAAGCCGTGCGTGCGCTCCCGGCGCCGACGTTTCTCCTCAATGGCGTCGCCGCGCCTGATGACAACCTCCACGCCGTCGTTGCCGGAGATCTCGAAGCCGCCTTTCGCGCTGGCGCCGCTCTCGCGCGGCGCTGGTTCACCGTTCGCGCACCTCGCGCCCCCGTCGTCATCGCGTCCGATTCCCTCCCCGTGACCGCCTCGCTCTACCAGGCTGCCAAGATCGCCGCCGCGTGCGCTCCCCTCGTCGCCGCGAACGGGGCACTCGTCCTCGTCGCCGAGTGCCCCGACGGCATCGGCCCGCTCGAGACGGTGAACGAGAAGATCTTCCGCATCGGCGTCCTGCCGCGCCTCGCGCCTGGCGCCGCGATCCACCTTGTCAGCAACTTGTCTTCCGAGACCGTCGCGGGCACGCTCATCCGATACGCGGCTTCGGTCGCGGATGTGCTCGCCCAGAGTCCGGGTCAGGTGGTGGTGGTGCCGAAAGCGAGCCAGCTCATTCTCGAACCCTTCGCATGACGCAACTCGTCAAGACGCTGGAGCAGCTCGGACTGGCAACGACCTCAGCCACGCAACTATCTACATTCGCGAAGCTTTTCTCCAAGTGGAACGCTAGCATCAACCTTTCAGCTGCTCGCACCCAGCCCGAAATCGAAAGCCACATCGTCGACAGCCTCCACTGCGTCCCGCACCTCTCGGGCGCCCGACGCGCGATCGACGTCGGATCCGGCGGTGGACTTCCGGTCGTTGTCGCCGCGATCTGCCTCCCCGACACGAACTTCACCGCGCTCGAGCCCGTCCACAAGAAGCACGCGTTCCTCCGCACCGCCGCGCGCGAGCTAAAGCTCGGCAACCTCGTGCCCCTCGCGATCCGTGTCGAGGACGTCCCGATGCACGACTTCGATGCGGCCTCTTCGCGCGCAACGTTCGACTTGCGCGCGTGGATCCTGACGGGCCTCTCCCTCGTCCGCGCCGCAGGCAGGGTTATTGGATTCGAGGCCATTCCGCGCGACGATATCCCACCTCCGTTCGAGCGTTTCCCGTATTCGCACGAAGGCCGCCAGCGCTCCATCGTCGTCGCGCGCAAGCCCGCGATGGACTGAATCGCTTCCTCTGCCGGTTCGAGCGGCAGCCCGGAAGACGGGGTCGCTTCAGCGACTTCGAGTCGGTGTGCGAGAGCGGTTGCAACCGTCCGTTCGCCGGGCCCTTCGCGCTCGGACATCGCTCCCGCAGATGTCTTTCATTCGTTCGCGGCGCGTGGGGCCGGTTCCGTCCGCCACCCCCCAGTCCTTCGTTAGTCCCCTCCGTCCCGTCGACATCCGTTCCCGTCCCCAGGCTTCCCACGGCCCTTCCTCTCCGAGACGTCAATTGCCGGGACTGGCATTCCCGGTCCTCTCTAGGTGACCGCTAGGTGACCGTCGCACTCTGGTCTTCTCCTCTGGACACCCTCGGCCCAGCCTGTCCCCGCCCCAACCGTCCCCCCAAGCCGCCTCATGCCTGCTGGCTGCTTGTTCCAGTCCTCCGACATTTCGCTTCTCTCCGCCCTCGGGGGGCTTCGGCGCCTAGTCAGCCCTCCTATCCGCCCTGTCTTGTCTACCCAGCCCGGTTCCCTCGCTCACCTACGGTGTCTCCACCTGGGCTCACAGCCTCTCTTCGCCCTCTCCCTCCCAGCCTCTCCGCCGACAGGGCATCCAACCGCGTCCCTCCTCCTGGGCGGCTGATCCTCCTCCATCCTCTTCGCCATCCTCGCTCCTCATGCCGATTCCCTCCTCCTCCCAGCCTCTTCGCCCTCCCCCTCCCAGCGTATCCGCCGACAAGGCCTCCAACCGCTTCCTTCCTCCGGGCGGCTGATCCCTCCATCGTCGCCCCCTCGCGCCTCGGCTTCGCCCCCCCCGCCTCTTCGCCCTTCTCCTCCGCCTCTCTGCCGACAAGGACTCCAGCCGCGTACCTCCTCCTGGCGCTGATCCTCCTCTTCGCCGACACCCTCCCTCCTCGGTCTCGCGCCGATTCCTTCCCCTTCTCGAGCCCTGGCCGGCTCGGTCCCCGCTTTGGTAGCTGGTCCTCCTGCCGGCTTGGCCGTTCCCTCTCTGGCTCTAGTCCGTCCACTCCCACCTAGCCCAGACCGACTTGCGCCGGTCCTTCGCTCGCCGGTCACTGCCTCCTCTTCCTGGCTGGTTGATACCTGGAAGTAGTGGCTGCCCGCCGATTGGCTCCGCGGGTTCGCGTTCGCCGCCAACGTCCGCTAGCTAGCTAGCTAGGGGCCATTCTCTATTCTCGTGTTCCACGTGAAACGCGGCAGCTGCCCATAGCCAGGCCCTGGGTTCGTTTCACGTGGAACAGACGCTGTCTCTCCGCGCTAACGTTAGCTGGTTGAAACGCCCGAGCACACAGGCAGTCGACCGACCGGCGCCGACCTGGAAGCCTAGTCATGCCCAGCTGGCGGCCGCGTCCTCGAAGCGACTCCGCGATGTGATTGCGCCAGGTCTGAAGGTCCTCTTCGTTGGGATCAACCCAGGGCTCTACAGCGCCGCGGTCGGACATCACTTCGCACGGCCAGGCAACCGGTTCTGGCCGACGCTCTTCGCGGCCGGGTTCACGCCGCGACTGTTCACCGGATTCGACGACCGGGCGCTTCTCGATCTCGACTACGGAATCACCAACCTAGTCGCGAGGACGACCGCGACGGCGGATGAGCTCACGAAAGATGAGCTCGTTGCCGGAGCCCGGATTCTCCGGCGGAAGATTCTGCGAATGACGCCTCGCTTCGTCGCATTTGTCGGTCTCACTGCCTATCGGACGGCGTTTGGTTTTCCGAAGGCCCAGATCGGTCTACAGGAGGTGCAGATCGCGGAGTCTCGGCTCTGGCTGCTACCCAATCCGAGCGGACTCAATGCGCATCATCAGCCGGCCGATCTGAAGCGGCTGTTCTCGAGGTTAAGGGAAGCCACTCGCTGAAAGTGTTTCCCGTGGAACGGTTCCAACTAGCCGGAACCTAAACGATCAGCGGATCGAGGCTCGCGAGGGCGCCGCTGAACGTAACAATCGGGCCCTGCCACTGCTTCGAGATCTCCTCCACATTGGTTTGGACCAAGTAGGGGTCGTCCTCGAGGCGTCTCGAGAGGACGAGTGCTTCGATCCGAAGGCCATCTCGCTCGATCGCTTCGAGGGTGAGAAGCGAATGGTTGATCGTGCCTAGGCCGGCGCGCGCGACGACGACTACGGGGAGAGAGAGGCGCGCGGCGAGAGCGCCCATATCGATATTCTCGACGAGGGGAACACGCCAGCCGCCCGCGCCCTCGACGAGAACGAGGTCTCGGTTTTTCGAACCTTCGTCGAAGGTAGAAACGATCCGAGAAACGTCGATGGTCCGGGATTCGGCGGCTGCGGCAACGAGCGGCGCAGCGGGCATGACGAACTGGTAGACGCCGCGCAGTTCACCGGTCTGCCAACCACCTGCCGCCTCGACAAGCAGTGTCTGGTCCTCGCCGACGAGTAGGTCACCCATGCGCGGACAGCCTGTCTCGATGGGTTTGAAGGCGAAGACGCGTTTGCCGAGCTCGCGGGCTCGACGGGCGAGTGCGCAGGTGACGAACGTCTTGCCGACGCCGGTATCCGTTCCGGTTACGAAGAGGCTCTTCATTCCGTCTCCTCGTCGAGAGTGTTGCACGTGGAACGGCGTCTCTAGCTGACGGTCTCGCGAATCGCGTCGACGGTCGCGCGTTCGAGCAAGGCGATTTCGTTGTCGGTAATTGAGAGTGGAGGCATCCAGATCACTGTGTCTCCGAGCGGCCGCAGAATTACACCGCGAGCGCGGATGCGGTCGCAGACTTCATAGCCCACTGCGCGGCCTTCCTGGGGAGAGAGCTCGATGCCCGCCATGAGTCCGCGCTGGCGGATCTCTTTCACACCGGGAATCGCACCGATGCCAGACAGGGCCGCCGCGAAGACAGGAATTCGGGCTTGGGCGTTGGGGAGCGTGGCCTCGCGAAGCAGTGCGAGGGACTCGAGGCCGACCGCACACGCGAGCGGATTCGCGGTGTACGTGTGCCCGTGGAAGAAGTGCTTCAGTTCGGAGCGCTTGCCGAGGAACGCCTGGAAGATCTCCTCGGAGGAGAGGGTAGCGGCAAGCGGAAGATAGCCGCCGGAGATGCCCTTCGCGAGGCACAGGAAGTCGGGCGAAACGGCCTCTTGCTCGCATGCGAACATGGTCCCGGTGCGCCCGAACCCTGTCGCAACCTCGTCGACGATCAGGTGCACCTGATAGCGGCGGCACAGCTCGGCAGCCTTCGCGAGAAAGCCGTTGGGATGGATGAGCATCCCTGCCGCGCCCTGGATGAGCGGCTCCATGACGAGCGCCGCAATGTCGTACGCGCGCATTTCGAGCTCGAGCTCGAGACGGGTCAGCGCGGTCTCGAGGCTGGTAGTCGCCGGCGACGGAATCGGTATCGAGTGAACGAGCAGTGGCCCGAAGACGCGATGGAAGAGGTCGATGCCGCCGACGCCGACCGCGCCGAGGGTGTCGCCGTGATAGGCCTCGCCTATTCGCAGGAATTTCTGCTTCGCGGGCCGGCCGGTGAGCTGCCAGTATTGGAACGACTGCTTGAGCGCGATCTCGACGGCGGTGGACCCAGAGTCCGAGTAGAACACGCGCGTCAGACCCTTCGGCGCCACCTCGACAAGCGCCGCCGCGAGGCGCACGCCCGGCTCGTGCGAGAGCCCAAGGAACGTCGAGTGCGCGAGGCGCTCGACCTGGTCGCGAAGGGCTTTGTCGAGGCGCGGGTGGCGATGGCCATGAACATTGCACCAGAGCGAGCTGACGCCATCGAGGTAGCGCTGCCCATCCTCGTCGACGAGCCAGTTGCCTTCGCCCCGTGCGATCACGAGTGGCGCCCACTCGGCCATCTGGGTAAACGGGTGCCAGGTTACCCGGAGGTCGAGGTCGCTCAGCTCGCTCATCTTCGCACCACGCTTCGTATAGATTTTCCTGCGAAATCAACCTGTTGTGTGGACAGGCTCGAGCAGAGGCTCACCCGCAGACGCGCGGTGCCGACGGGAACTGTGGGCGGCCGGATGCCCTGCACGAACAAGCCTTGTTCGAGGAGCCGCCCAGTTAATTGCATGACCTCGTGATCCTCACCGACGACGAGCGGTGCGATCGCGCTCTCGGCAGCGCCGCCGAGGCTCGGCACTAGCGCCCGCAGTCGATCTGCATGCGACGCGAGTCTCCGTCGACGATCAAGCCCTTCTGCGCCTCGAACAATTTCAATAGCCGCGAGCGTCGCCGCGGGAATGCTGGGCGGCATGGCTGTCGAGAACACGAGCGAACGCGCGCGATTCCACAGCAGCTCGGCAATGTCCGCGGTGGTCGCTGCGAACGCGCCGTACGCGCCGAGCGCCTTACCGAAGGTGCCGATGACGATATCGGGCGTGACCGCCACATCCGCTGCGAGCCCCCTGCCCTCCGGTCCCAGTGCGCCGATCGCGTGGGCCTCGTCGACAACGAGCACGGCGTCGTGGCGGGTACACAACTGCGCGATCGCCCCGAGGTCGGCAATGTCGCCGTCCATCGAGAACAGCGACTCGGTCACGACGAGCCTGCGGCGATGCAGGCTTCTGCGCGCGAGGAGCTCCTCGAGCGCGGCGATATCGTTGTGCGGCACGACGACGACCTCGGCGCGCGAGAGCCGACACCCGTCGATGATGCTCGCGTGGTTGAGCTCGTCGGAGAACACCACGTCGCCGGGCCCGACCAGGGTCGAGATCACGCCAGTATTCGCCGCATAGCCCGAGTTGAACAGCCGTACGCCACCAACGCGCAGCCAGTCCGCGACCGCGCGCTCGAGTGTCACGTGCAGGCGATGGGTCCCGGTGATCAGCCTCGACGCGCCGGCGCCAACGCCAACCTCGTCCAGCGCCGTCTTCGCGGCCTCCACGAGCCGATGATCCCCTGCAAGGGACAGATAGTCATTCGACGACAGATTGAGCACCGTCGCGCCATCCAGCGTGATCGTGGGGCCGGGCGCGCCATCCACGATCCGGGGGACGCGGAGCCGGTGCGCCGCCCGGAGGGACGCGAGCTCGGCACGGACTTCGTCGTCGAGCGACACGCGCGCGGACTATAGCGACTCAGCTCCCGCGACAACACCCGCTGCGCTGTTGTCAGCACCTGCGCTCCACGACTACGACTGTTGGCGCCCCCGCGCCTCGTCGATCTGACGCGTGTCGGAGCGCTCCCGGACCGCGAGGAGGGAACGGAGCGCGCGAACGCCTCCGAAGCACCTGTGCCTGGCGAGCAATGCTGCCCCGTCGATCCCTGGAGCGTGCCGGCACACGTGCCGCGCCAAGGAGGATAGGAACGGAGCGAGCAACAGGCTCCGATGATCGTTGGCGTACGAGCACCCGCCGCGCCGCTATCAGCCCAGCGAACGCCCCATCACGTGCGGCAGCAGGAAGCGCGCCCGGACCGCGAGGAACAGAGCGCACGACCCTGAGATGGGATCGCGTACAGGGGCGGTCCAGGCGGCGTCGCAGTCCCCCAACGTCCAGGATCATGCCCCGGAGCCTCGGCCGGCACGTCACGCACCGAGGTTGCGCACCCCCGGCCCCGTTAGGAGCGCCGGCAACACGGCGGGAACCAACAAGATTCTGGGCACCCAGGGTGGTCTCTGGCGTCGCCTCGGGTGTCGCGCCCAACAGGTGCGACTGTTTGCCGAGGCATCCGTCTGATCGGGCCGTGAGCACCGCCCTCGTCCACCGCAAGCCCATCTCGCGTCCTCAGCTGTGCATGGCCGGCGCAGCCTTTGGTGGCCTCATCGCCTTCACGCTTGGACAGCAGCTGTCTGGGTGGGTGGTGGCCTCACAGACAAACTCACTGATCGTGCTCGGGAGCGGCATGCTCGCCGGCGGCGTTGCGGGCTGGTTCGGCTCGCGGACACGCGCGAAGCCCGTCTGATCGACACCTGACCCGCGGGCGCCGACACGTAGCCGCGTGCCGCGGATCCTGCTACTTCCGATCGCTCTCCTCAACACCGTCGCGCCTCCGGTTACGCCGAAGCGGGCGGTGCACGGCCGAGCCTGCCCCCAAGCCACACGTGAAGGCCTTTCGCGGGACCGGCGCCTGGTGCCATGCGGCAAGGCAGCCCTTGTAGCGCTCGGTCGAGAGCGTGCGCCGACGCTACTTCCCGATGCAGAACCGCGCGAACACTTCGTCGAGCACGCGCTCGCCGACCTCGACGCCCCGCAGCTGCGCGAGCGTCTGCGCGCCCTGCCGCAGGTCCACCGCCACGATCTCCGGCGGTTGGTTTGAGCTCCAAGCATTAGAGGCCGCTGCGAAAGCGTCGCGGGCAGTTGCAGCGAGGCTTTGCTGCCGCGCTGTCGTGACGCACGCCTGTTCGCTCCCCTCGCGGTCCGCGACGCCTGCCGTGGCCAGCACCTGGCGTTTGAGCGCATCGAGGCCCTGCCCGGTGTGCGCCGACGTGCCGAGCGCGCCCGCTGGAACCGGGTCTCCGAGGTCGAGCTTGCTGCGCACGAGCACGCACCGCGCGCCGTACCGCGCGCCGTCATCCCAGGGCGAGTCAGGCGCATTTACCACCACGACGACATCGGCCGCTGTCACGCGAGCCTCGCCGAGAGCGATACCGCGCTGCTCGATGGGATCGTCGGTCGAACGCAGGCCCGCGGTGTCGACGAGGGTCACGGCCACGCCGTCCCAGACGTCGCGCACCTCGAGCCAATCACGCGTGGTACCGGGTTGCGAAGCCACCAGGGCACGTTCGCTGCCGACGAGCGCGTTGAGGAGCGACGACTTGCCGACGTTCACCGGCCCGACGAGCGCCACCGTGATGCCTTGACTGACCGCCCGGCCGTGGCGGAAGCCGTCCACGAGCTGCGCGCATGCCGCCTGGAGCGCGACGATCTCACCGGCGATCCACGCAGCGCTCGCCGTGTCGAGGTCCTGCTCGGGGAAGTCGATCCAACCCTCGAGCTCGCCGAGCACGGCCAGCGCGCGCCGCTCGATGCCGGCCACGCGCTCGCCCAGGGCCCCACCAAGGTTCGCCTGGGCAAGCCGCCAAGCCCGGTCACTGCCCGCCGAGATGACCTCGAGCAGCGCCTCTGCGCGCAGCAGGTCCAGCTTGCCGCTCGCGACCGCACGGCGCGTGAACTCGCCCGGCTCGGCGACCCGGGCGCCACGTGAAACGACCTCCGCGAGCAGCTTGGCCAGGTTGTGGGGCCCGCCGTGCCCGTGCAGCTCGGCGACGTCCTCGCCGGTGAACGAGTGGGGGCCCCGCATCGCGAACGCGAGGACCTGGTCGAGCTGCGCGCCATCGGACGCACGCGCCCAGCCGACGCGAACGCGACGGTCGAGCGAGACTGCAGCAATACCGAGGAGCTGCGCCGCGATGTCGATCGCGCGCGGCCCACTGATGCGGACGATCCCGACGCCGCCCACGCCTGAAGCGGTGGCGATCGCCGCGATCGTGTCGGAGTCGATCACTCCGCGCCGGCAGGAACGATGAGGATGTGGCGGTCTTCGCCCTCACCCTCACTGCGCGTCGTCAGGCCCTCGATCTCCGAGATCGCCATGTGGACGATCCGGCGGTCGTGCGCCGTCATCGGTTGCAGCTCGACGATCTGCTTGGTCTGGAGCGCCTTCTCCGCCATGCGCTGACCGAGGGCGCGGAGCCGTTCGATCTGCTTGTCGCGGAAGCCACCCGCGTCGACGACGAGCGGCTTGGTCTTTTCGTCGCGGCGGTCGCGGTAGACGACTTTGTTGACGAGGTGCTGGAGCGCATCCATCACCACCCCGCGGCGGCCGATCACGAGCTCGGTATCCTTTGTCTGGATCTCGAGCGTGGTGCGGTCCTTGTCGTCCTTGATGTCGATGTCCGCCGAGATGCCCATGCGCTCGAGGACACCAAGGAGGAACTCGCTCGCCTTCTCGGCGAGGTCTTCACGATCTGCAGTCGCAGTTTCAGCCATATCAGTCTCCCAAAACCTTTAGCGGCGCTTGGCCTTCTTCGAACCCTTGTTGGGCGGGCGCTTCGCACCTGTTGCCCCCGAGCTGCCCTTGGGGGCCGCGTCGGCCGTCGACTCGTTGTTGTCGTCGTCGGACTCGGTGGCCTCGACGTCGATCGCGGGCTTCGCCGCGGCGGGCTTGCCACCCTTCGCGCCGCCCTTGGGGGCGTCCTTCGCCGTCTGCTCCGCCGCCGCCTTCATCTTCGCGGCCATCTCCAGGCTCTTCTTGTCGAACTTGTTCATGTAGATCGAGTGGAGGGCCGAGAGGCACGTGTTCGTGAAGATGTAGAGCGTGAGGCCGGCGGGGAAGAAGAACGACATGATGCCGAACATCAGCGGCATGCCGTACTGGAGGAACTTCTGCTGCCGCGAGTCCCCCGTCGCGGGCGTCAGGCGCGCCTGCAGGAACATGGTCACGACGAGGACGATCGGCAGGATGTAATACGGGTCCGTCGCCGTCAGGTCGTCGATCCAGCCCGGGATGAACGGCTGCTGGTACAGCTCGCCCGCCGACGACAGCATGCGGTACAGCGCGAGCCACACCGGCATCTGCATCAGGATCGGGAGACAGCCCGCGATCGGATTGACGCCGTGGGTCTTGTACAGCGCCATCGTCTCCGCCTGGAGGCGCTGGCGGTCGTCCTTGTACTTCTCCTGCAGCGCCTTCATCTGCGGCGCGAGGGCGGCCATCGCCTTCATCGACCGCATCGACTTCGTCGTCCAGTACAGCGTCGCCGCCTTGACGAGGATGGTCAGCAGGATGATCGCAATGCCCCAGTTCCCGAACACGCCGTAAAACTTCTGCAGAAGCCACAGGAGCGGCTTGCCGATGAACGAGAACCAACCGAGGTCGATTGTCGACTTGAAGCTCGTCGGGAACCCGGCCGCGCTGTCGGCCGCGTCGAGGCTCGTGTAGTTCTTCGGTCCGAGGTAGGCGACGATCTCCTTGGTCATCGCCGCATCACCCGGCTTCACGACCGTCTTCTCGAACACGAGATCCGTGCGCATGAGCCCCGTGGGGTCCGCCGACGAGAACTTGTCGACGGTGGCCGTGCCCTCGACGCGCGGCGCGTAGGCCGCGAGGAGATACGGGTGCTCGAAGCCGGTCCACGTGATGCCCTGCTCGAGGCGGGGGGCCTTGATGAGCGACTTGATCGGCGTGTGATAGATCGTGTCCCCGCGTAGCGTCGACGAGTACCAGGCGCGCGCCTCGGCGCCCTGCCCGCTACCCTTGACGATCTTCTCGGGATTCTGGAACGCGAACGACGACACCGCGAGCTGTTGCTCGGCCATCTGTCCCGCCGGGACCTTGACGCGGGCCGTGACGACGAGCTTCACGAGGTAGACGTCGGGGTAGATCGTGTACTTCTTCTCGATATCGACCGTGTCCGTCGACAGCGTGTAGACGACCTCGGTGTCCGAGACCTTGGTGCCCTTCCATTCCGTCTTCGCCGGCAGCGCGAACGTCGACTTCTTCGTGAAGTTGACGCCGAACGCGCCGGTGTCGGCGTTGGCGGGCAGGAGCTCACCCTTGGTCTGATCCTTGGCGTACCGTTTGTCGGCGAGCTGGAACGAGCTCAGGACGCCGCCGTAGCTCGAGAACGTCGCCCGGAAGTGCGGGAAGTCGAGCTCGATCTTCTGCTCGGGACCGCGGGAAGCTTCCGCAAGAGGGGCGCCTGTCGTGCCGGGAGCCGTCGACGGTGCCGTCGAGGCCACGGGCGAGGTCGCGGGCACGGCCACCTGCCCGGAACCCTGGGCGGCCTTCGGCGGAGCGTCCGGCTTCTTCGGCGGGAAGATGACGTTCCACAACAACATCACGCCGAGCGCGAGCGCGACTGCAAGCAGCAGTCGCTTCCCTTGATCCTGCATCTAGTGCTGCTCCTGAGATTGGTGCGCGCACCGATGCGCACGCGGAGATGCAAACCGGCGACGAGGGCGCCGCGCGACAACCGGGTGGTAGCCGCCGTGGAATAGCGGATTGCAGCGCAGTAAGCGCGCGAAGGCGAGCGCACACCCGACGACGATGCCGCGCGTCTTCACTGCCTCCATCGCGTACTCGGAGCACGTGGGGAGGTAGATGCAGCTCGGGGCCCGCTTCATAGGTGACAGCACTCGTCGGTAGAACACCACTGGAAGAAGCACCAGGGAGACGAGGAACGAGTGCAGTACGCGGGTCATGAGAGATTGCGCAGGATCCGGGTCAGATCGTCAGCGAAGTCGCTTGGATGAAGCTGGCGCGCCGCAGAGTCCTTGGCAACCAGGACCATGTCCCAGCCCGTAGGCACCCAACCGTGCTGACGCAACCACTCTTTCAGCAAGCGCTTGATCCGATTTCGTACGACCGCGTTTCCCACTTTCTTGGTGACGGTGAGGCCAAGGCGCCCAGCGAGCGTGTGCTCGGAACGCCTCCGAGCGATCGCGAGGACATGGCGACCGTGCAGCTTCTGACCGCTCGATTGAACGGCGAGGTAGTCGGCGCGTCGGCGCAGCCGTTGATCCTTGGAGAACCCAAGCGGACCGCGCGGCGACACACCGAGCTACTTCTTCGCGGCGGTCACCGAGATGCGCTTGCGGCCCTTCGCGCGACGACGACGCAGGACCTCACGGCCACCGCGGGTCTTCTTGCGGGCGCGGAAACCATGGGTGCGCTTGCGGCTCTTGTTGTGGGGCTGATAGGTGCGCTTCACGGTGAATCTCCAAATCCGGGGCTGAGCAGAGACGACGGCACGAAGGCTCGAGCCTCGGGCGCGACGGACCGGGATCGATACTCAAGCAACGGGTCGAAGTCAAGGCGGCGATCGGGTCGCTCTCGTAGTCCGAATGCGCCTCGCCGATGTAAAAACGTGCGCTTCCTCGACCACGTAATCGACAGGATCCGGAGTTCACTTGGATCCGTTTTCGGCTTGCGACCCGATTTCGAAAGCTGATAGCAACGTGAGTCTTCGCCTGTGGATAAGCCGTGAAGGCGGGCTGCGGGTGAGCTCCAGGAGGGGTTGTGAACAACTTCTGGATTGGCTGTCCTATGTCTGTGATCTGCGAGTCGTAACCGGATGAATACGCAGGACTTTGTCCTGGAGACAGGGGAATGACAGTACAAGGACTCTGGGACGAAGCAGTCGGACGTATCAAGTCTCGGCTTTCCTCCAAAAACTTCGAGATGTGGCTAGAGCCCATCGAGGTGCGTTCATTCGATGGGGCGACCCTTCGGCTCCGTGCCCCGAACAGCTACGTGCGCAACTGGTTCGAGTCGAACTTCCAGGCGACCCTGCTGGAAGAAATTCGGATCCTCGGACATGACGAGGTCCGGTTCGAATTCGACCCCGACTCCGAAGAACGGCCGGCGCCACCCCCGCCGCCTGCGCCCGCCCCTGCTCCCGACACCGCTTCCACGTCCACGGGCGTCATCGAGGTCGTCTCCACCTCGTCGGCCTCCGGTCATTCCATCGATCAGGACACCATCGCCGCGCCCGAGGCTGCGTCCCTCAACCCGCGTTACAACTTCGAGACCTTCGTCGCGGGCCCGTCCAACCAGCTCGCGTTCGCTGCATCGCAGGCGGCCGCGTCGAGTTATCCGCCCAAGTACAACCCCGTCTTCCTGTGCGGAGGGGCCGGTCTCGGCAAGACCCACCTGCTGCACTCGATCGGTCACCAGCAGATCGCGAACCGGCCCGGCGCCCGCATCGTCTACCTGTCGAGCGAGCGGTTCATGAACGAATACGTGCAGGCGATTCGCACCGGCAAGATGCACGAATTCCGACGGAATTATCGCGAAGGCATCGACGTCCTTCTCATCGACGACGTCCAGTTCCTCGCCGGCAAGGAGAGCACGCAGGACGAGTTCTTCCACACGTTCAATGCGCTCCACGAGAACCACAAGCAGATCGTTCTCACTGCCGACCGCAAGCCCCACGAGATCTCCGACATCGCCGACCGCCTCCGCTCGCGCTTCGCGTGGGGGCTGCTCGCGGACATCGAGCCGCCGGAGCTCGAGGTGCGCATCGCGATCCTTCGCAAGAAGGCCCACAGCGAGGGCGTGAATCTCCCCGACGACGTCGCGCTCTACATCGCCTCGTCGATCAAGAGCAACGTCCGCGAGCTCGAGGGCGCCCTCATCCGCCTCGCGGCTTACGCGTCGCTGTCCAAGCGGCCCATCGACCTGGAGTTCGCGCAGGAGACGCTCGGAACGGCGATTACCCGCCCCCGCGAGGTCATCACCGTCGACAGTGTCATCAAGAGCGTGGCGAGTTACTACGGGCTCAAGCCGAGCGACATCAAGAGCGAGCGCCGCCACAAGAGCGTGGCCACCCCGCGCGCCGTCGCGATGTACCTGGCCCGCCACCACACGAAGGACAGCTACCCGGACCTCGCCCGCGCGTTCGGCGGCAAGCACCACACGACCGTCATCTCCGCGGTCCAGAAGATCATCGAGCGGCTCAAAGACGACGCCTCCCTGCGCTCGGAGATCCACGCCATCGAATCGATGATCCTGCGCTAGTGCCGACGAGGATCCACCTGTGCGAAACCCTGTGCTGCCAGCTGTGGAGATTCGGTGGACGTTTCGCGGGTCTCCGATTGTCCACAGGTTCGGCCCATGTCATCCACCACGCTGGGCCCACCTAGTCATCAGACCCATCGTCTAAGCTCCCGTCGGTGTTCCGGGTACTTGCTGACTTGCCCACACCATCCACAACACCTACTTCTCTCTACTTCTAAAAGATCTTTTCTACCTGATCAGATAAAGAGAGAGCCTCAGAGCACGCAGACACGAAGGTCGAGGGACGCATGGAGTTCAAGATCGCAAAGACCGAGTTCCTACGCGGACTGCGCCTCGCGCAGGGCATCGCGGACCGCAAGAGCACCATGCCGATGCTCGCCAACGTCTTGCTACGCACGCAGGGCAAGAATCAGCTGCTCGTTGCAGCGACCGACCTGAACGTCTCGCTCACGGCAGAGCTCAAGAGCACGAACACGAGCGAGGGTGGCATCACCCTCGGAGCCAAGAACCTCTACGAGCTCATAGCGAACGCGCCAGGCGACGAAGTCTCGCTCAAGAAGACGGACAACCACTGGGCCGAGATCAAGAGCGGGAAGGTCTCCTATCGCATCGTGGGCATGCCTGACCGCGACTTCCCGAAGGTCCCCGACCATCGCGAGGCCTCGTACTCGACGCTCGAGAGCGCGGTGCTGCGCGAGATGATCGAGCGGACGCTGTTCTCGGTCTGCAATGACGAGACGCGTTTCCACCTCAACGGCGTGTTCTTCGAGAGCGATGGCAGCAGGAGCCGCATGGTCTCGACCGACGGCCACCGCCTGAGCAAGGTCGAGCGGCCCATCGCCAATGGCCCCAAGCTCTCGGCGGGCATCATCATCCCGAAGAAGGGCCTGCTCGAGATTCGCAAGGTCCTCGATGCGGGACCGTCGTGCAAGCTCGCCATCAAGACGCCGCACCTGTTCCTCGTGCAGGACGACATCGCCATCGCGGTGAAGCTCATCGACGCGCAGTTCCCGCCGTACGAGCAGGTCATCCCGAAGGACCACAAGCGCGTCATTACGGTCGACCGGGCGCGGTTCATCGATGCGCTCCGGCGTGCGCAGCTGATGTCCTCGGAGACGCGCGGCGTGAAGGTCGCGGCGACCAAAGAAGGCGTGACGATTACGAGCGACAACCCGGACCTCGGTGAAGTCCGCGAAGAGATGGAGGCCGAGTACAACGGCGATGCCATCGCCATCGGCTTCAACCCGAAGTACGTCGTCGAGCTGCTCTCGCAGATGTCGAGCGACCAGGTCACGCTCTCCCTCGGTGGAGAGCTCGACCCGGGCCTCATCAAGCCGCTCACCGGCGACGAGTATCTCGGCGTCGTGATGCCAATGCGCATCTGACCGGCGTGACGGCGTCGTACGCGGGCTCGTGGAATGCGCAGCCGGGCTGCGCGTGGAGCTGCGAGCAATCAGCGCAGTTGGTCGAGCACAAGATGGAACGCGCCCACCCTGCGGTGCGCGGAGCGGGCTCCCAGAAAATGTGCCGCGAAGACGCGGAGACCGCCAAGGCGCATGCGGACCGACGGCACGTGTTGTCGGGCAGTCGACCCGCTCGAAGCATCGGTGAGGAGCACGCCGCCCGACGGAGAGCGCCGTGAGGATCTTCACGCTCACGGCGCGCGGCGTGCGCAATCTCCAGCCGCTGCAGCTGGTGCCGCGCGAGCGCTTCAACGTCTTCATCGGCGACAACGGGCAGGGCAAGACCACGCTGCTCGAGGCCATCTACGTCACCTCGACGCTGCGTTCGTTCAGGACGCCGAAGCTCTCCGATCTCATCGCGTTCGGCGCGCAAGATGCGACGCTCGGCGCGCGCGTCGTCAAAGACGAGCTCATCCGCGTCTACGAGGTCGATCTGGTGCCGGGGGCGCGCAAGGTGCGGCTCGACGGCAAAGCGGTGCGCCCACTGTCGCGCTACTTCGGCGGCTTCAACGTCGTCGTGTTCACGCCCGATGACCTCAACCTCCCACGGGGCTCGCCCGGGGACCGACGACGCTTCCTCGACCGTGGCGTGTTCAACTACGCGCCCGGGTTCCTAGCGACGGCGACCGATTACGACAAGGTGCTGCGCTCGCGCAACGCGGTGCTGAAGCAAGTAGGGCAGGGCACGCTCGGCGCGAAGCAGGCCGAGGACATGTTGTCGATCTACGACGTGCAGCTCTCGTTGCTCGCAGCGTCGATCATTCGTGCGCGGTTGCAGTTTCTTGCGACGATCGAGCCGGAGCTGTCACGTGCATTCGCATCGATCACGCGCACCGGGATGGCTGCGGCCGTGCGCTACGCGTCGAAGCTGGTCGGGCTCAGCGACGAGGAGATCGAGCAGAAGCTCCGCGAGGGTAGGGCGCGTGACCTCGGCTCGCAATCGACGCAGATCGGTCCGCATCGCGACGACATCGTGCTCGAGCTCGACGGCAGGGAAGCGGGGAGCTTCGCGTCCCAAGGGCAGCTGCGCGCCATCATGCTCGCGTGGAAGACCGCGGAGCTCTCGGTGCTCGGCGCCGCTCACGGCGACCAACCGATTCTTCTCCTCGACGACGTCTCGAGCGAGCTCGATCCTGCGCGCAACGAGTTCTTGTTCCAGCACCTCGCAACCCTCGCTGGACAGTGCTTCATCACGACCACGCACGGCAGTCACGTGCTGCTGCGCGAGCACCGCGCGGACTACCAGATCGTGGGGGGGCAGATCCTGGTGTAATGGCGGGGATCTCACTCCCGAATTCCTATGTGATTCTATAGTGTTAGGACTCGTTTTATAGCGCTTTCAATCCTTCCCGCGCCCGCCCCGGCATGGTACGAAGACAGCCGGTCGAAATGGCAGATCCCACAACAACTTCGCAGGGTTCCGAGAGCTACGACGCCAGTTCGATCGGTGTGCTGAAGGGACTCGAAGGCGTGCGCAAGCGTCCGGGCATGTACATCGGCGACACCGATGACGGCACGGGCCTTCATCACCTCGTGCACGAGGTCGTCGACAATTCGGTCGACGAACACCTCGCGGGTTACTGCAACCGCATCGAGGTCACGATCCACTACGACAACTCGGTGACCGTCGAGGACAACGGGCGTGGCATTCCGGTCGCGATCCATCCGCAAGAGGGGCGCTCTGCAGCCGAGCTCGTGATGACGTCACTGCATGCCGGCGGCAAGTTCGGCGGCGGCGGCTACAAGGTCTCCGGTGGCCTGCACGGCGTCGGCGTGTCGGCGGTCAATGCGCTCAGCGATTGGTTGAAGCTCGAGATCCGCCGTGACGGCGGCGTGTACTACCAGGAGTACGCGCGGGGCATCCCGGTCGCGGATATCAAGCAGACCGGCGTCACCGATCGGCACGGAACGAAGACCACGTTCCACCCCGACCCGACGATCTTCAAGAACGTCCTCGAGTTCAGCTTCGAGACGCTGGCGCAGAAGCTCCGCGAGCTCGCGTATCTCAACAGCGGCCTCATCATCGTCATTGCCGACGAGCGTACCGACAAGAAGCTCGAGTTTGCGTTCCAGGGCGGCATCGCTACGTACGTCTCCGACCTCAACGCCAACAAGACGGCGATCTCCGACGTCATCTCCTATTCGGGCGTGCACAAGGAAGGCGAGCACGAGTGCGAGGTCGACGTCGCGATGCAGTGGAACGACGGCTACTCCGAGCTGACGACCTGCTTCACGAACACGATCAAGAATCGCGACGGCGGCACGCACCTGACCGGCTTCCGCCAGGCGCTCACGCGTACGATCAACAACTACGCGAACGAGAACAAGCTGCTCAAGGATGCCAAGGGCGGCCTGTCGGGCGAGGACCTGCGTGAAGGCCTCACCGCCGTCATTTCGGTGAAGATCGGCGACCCGAAGTACTCCAACCAGGCGAAGGACAAGCTGGTCTCGTCGGAAGTCGCGACGGCGGTGTCCGCCGTCGTGGCGGAGAAGCTCGGGCAATACCTCGAGCAGAACCCGAAGGACGCCAAGGGCATCATCGCCAAGGCGCTCCTCGCTTCGCGTGCTCGCGAGGCGGCGCGCAAGGCGCGCGAGATGGTGCAGCGCAAGGGCGCGCTCGAGCTGTCGTCGCTGCCGGGCAAGCTGGCCGACTGTCAGGAGCGGGATCCCGAGAAGAGCGAGCTGTTCATCGTCGAGGGTGAGTCTGCAGGCGGCTCGGCGAAGCAGGGGCGCAACCGCGCGTTTCAGGCGATCCTTCCGCTCAAGGGCAAGATCCTGAACGTCGAAAAGGTGCGCTTCGATCGCATGCTCTCGTCGCAAGAGCTGACCACGCTCATCACGGCGCTCGGCACCTCCGTCGGTGACGAGAAGGATCTAGGCAAGCTCCGGTATCACAAGATCGTCATCATGACGGACGCCGATGTCGACGGTTCGCACATCCGCACCCTGCTGCTGACGTTCTTCTTCCGTCACTTCAACGAGCTGTTCGAGAAGGGGCACGTATTCATCGCGCAGCCTCCGCTCTACAAGATCAAGAAGGGCAAGACAGAGCTCTATCTGAAGAACGAGCAGGCGCTCGAGGACTTTCTCCTCGACAGCGTCTGCAAGGAGACGGTGCTCAACCGCACGGGCGCTCCGCCGCTCACCGGTGACGAGCTCGCGTCGATGGTCAAGCGCATCAACCAGGCGCGCCGCCTGCGCTCGCACCTCGACAAGCGTGGTGATGTTCGCATCGTCGCGCAGTTCATCGACGCGGGCATCTCCGACGATGTGCTGAAGAACAAGGAGAAGCTCGAGCTCCTCGAAGCCAATGTGATGGCGAAGGTAACCCAGCGGTACCCGGAGCTCTCGCAGGCAGCCGCCGAGTACAAGCAGGATCCCGAGCACGGCACGTGGGAGCTGCGCTACGTCGCGGGTATGCACGGCGTGCGTCGCCACACGACGCTCAACATGGAGCTCCTGCGATCAGCGGAGTTTATCGAGCTGCGCAAGATCTCGATGGATCTGCGCTCCGGGCTCCTCGAGCCGCTCACGCTGGTCCATGACAAGGACGCGCCACGCGAGATCAAAGGCTGGGACGAGATCGCGCAGGTGATCGAGGACCTCGGTCGCAAGGGTCTGCAGATCCAGCGCTATAAGGGTCTCGGCGAGATGAACGCGGAGCAGCTGTGGGAGACCACGATGGATCCCGCGAAGCGCCACCTGCTCAAGGTGAAGGTCGAGGAGATGGAAGAGGCCGATGGCATCTTCACCAAGCTGATGGGCGATCTCGTCGAGCCGCGGCGCGAGTTCATCGAAGAGAACGCGCTCAACGTCCGGAACCTCGACGTCTAACGATGTCCGAGCATGTCGCCATCGTCGAAGCGAACTGGGGGCGCGACGGCGATTGGTGGATCGAGCTCGATGGCCGTCGGTTGGGCCTGCTGACCGATGCCACCTGGGTGGATATGTTCTGGTGGAGGTATCGCTTGGACCTCAGCGCGTCCGACGATGAAGCCCGCGCTCTGCTCGCCGATCGCGAGCTGTGGGGCTCGTGCCGGTTCACGTTTCGCAGCGTGAGGTTCGATCGCCTCGTCACCACCGCGTTCTGTGCGGGGAAAAGCGGTGAGGCTGGTCCCCACGATGGCTTCATCAGCATGCGCGGGCTGGCGATCGCGCCCCCACCGCCAACGCTGCGTGATCGCCTCCAGCTGTGGTGGCTTCGCAGGTTTCCGCGCCGGCCTCAGGAGTCCTGATACAGCTCCTGGTATCGGGCGGCGATGTCGTCGATCGAGTAACGCTTGGCGACGAGCTCGTGACTCGCACGGCCTAGGGTCGCGGTGAGCGTCGGCTCGCAGATCGTGCGGGCGATCGCGTCGCGCAGCGCGTCGACGTTGTTCACCGGCACGAGCAGGCCGGTGCGGTTGTCGTGCACCAGCTCGCGGTTGCCGCCAACATCCGTGGCAATGACGGGGACCGCGCGTGCCATCGCCTCGAGCATCGCCATCGAGAGCCCTTCCGTGCGCGAGCTGACGACCAGGACATCGACCTGCGAGTAGATGTCCTCGCGATCGAGCACGGTGCCGTGAAACACGACGGGCACACCGGACAACGCGGTCGATGCGCGGTGCGCGAGATCATCGCGCTCGGGGCCATCACCGAACAGGTGCACCTCGACCCGGTGGCGGATCTCGGAGGGCAGCGCGGCGACCGCATCGAGGATCAGCTTCTGCTGCTTCAGCTCGACGAGGCGGCCGACCGCACCGAGGCGCAACCGGTTTCCGATGGTGCGGATCGGCGGCGCGAGGGCGACGGGCACACCATTGCGGATCACGGCATCCGGCCAGTCGTTGCCGTGCGCGGTGCGAAACGCGAGCCGGGCCTCCTCCGTCACGAACGTGACGCGGTCGACGAAGCTGCGCGCGACGCGATGCAGTGCCCGCCAGTTCTCGGCGGCATAGGGGCTCGCCCCGTGCCGGGTGTACAGCACCGGCCCTCCGACGAACGGCAAGATCGGTAGCACCGCTCGTAGCGCGCCCGGGTTGTGGACGTGCACCGCTTGCGAGGGCCGCGCGACGAGGTGGCGCGCGAGCGCCGCGAAGCGAGCGAGCCGCGACCGCCACCGCCCCACGCGGAGCACCTCGATGCCCTGGGCGCGTGCCTCGTCACCGAGCGGGCGCTCATCGCGGCCCATGTCGAGGATCGAGACCTTCAGCCCGTCGCGCAGCTGCGCGTGCGACAGGTCGACGACGAGCCGCTCGGCTCCGCCGACGCTGAGGCTGCTGACGACGTGTGCGACGCGCGTGATCGGCTTCATCGCGCGCCCCGCTCGATCCACCGCTCGTGCCACATGTTGAGTACGAGTGCGGTCCACAGCCGCGTGCTGAGATCGCGCGGCCCCTTGCGGTGCTCCATGAACAGATTCGCGAGCGTGTCCCGCCGGAGCACGCCCGAGGCCGTCATCCCGCGGTCGAGCAGGATCGGCTTGGCCCAGTCGCCGAACGGGCCGCGGAACAGCTCCGCGAGCGGCGTGCGGAAGCCTTGCTTGGGACGATAGATGATCTCGTGCGGCAGGAGCTCGCCGATCGCCGCCTTGAAGAACGACTTCACCTCGCCATCGCGCGCCTTGAACCGCGAAGGGATGTTGTAGACGAAGTGCACGTATGCTGGCGCCGTGTAGGGACAGCGAGCCTCGATGCCCAGCCTCGACGACAGATGCTCGAGTTTCCCGAGCATGAGATTGCCGAGGTAGTGGTCCTGCATCATCGTCGCGATCATGTAGGCCAGGTAGTCGTGGCGACTGTGGCCTTGCTTGCGGATCTCTCTCGCCCGCTCCGCGACCAGCGCCGACGCGTTGACGGTACGCGTTCGGTCGAGCACCGACGGGGTCAGGATGCGATCCTTGTCGCTGTCTCTCCACGCGATCTCGAAGTTCCAGAAGTACTCGCCACCTTCCGCAGCACGCGACAACACGTCGACGTGCGCGGGCGAGATGACCGGCGCCATGGCCGCCAGCACGCGCCGGACCACGCGCGGTAGTTTCAGCAGCGGACGCCAGCGCTGATGATATCCGTCGCGGATATTCACCATGCCGCCGTGCCCGCACGAGATCTCGTCATTGGCCTCGCCGGTGATCACGGTGCGCAGCCCCGCCTCGCGCACCATCTTCAAAGCCGAATGCAGGAACACGCTCGACGGCTCCGACACGAGATCATCCTGCGCATCGATGCACTCCGACATCGACGCGATGAACTCCTCGAGCGAGAGCATGCGCTCGTGGTGCTCGGAACCGACCAGCTTGGCGACTTTGCGCGCGTGGACCATGTCGCTGTAGAGCTCCTGGCCCTCGAACTCCGCCATGCCGACCGTGAACGTGTGCAGCGGCGCGACGCCGAGCTTGGCCATCAGCGCGACGTTGGCGCTCGAGTCGTTGCCGCCAGAGAGCAGCGCCGCCATCGGACCGCGCGTCAACCGGCTCGCCACCGCATCGTGGTGCAACCGGCGCACGCGGTCGACATAATGGCCCATGTTGTCGACGGGAGGGATCGGGTCGTCGACGAGCTGCCAGAACTTCTCCGTGCGCTCGATACCGCGCGCGGTGCCCACGGCGAATGATCCGGGCGGCAGCTTCGACACGCCGGCGAAGAGCGTGTGTGGCGCGGGAACATTGAGGAACGTCAGGAACAGCGAGACCGCCCGCTCGTCGACCTTGCGCTGCACGGCCGGATGTTTGAGCAGCGCCTCGATCGTCGACGCGAAGATGATCCCGCCCGTGCCGGAGTAGTAGAAGATCGACCGCACGCCTAGCGCGTCGCGCGCGAGCGTGAGGCGCCCTGCGGCGGCGTCCCATAACGCGAACGCGAACTGCGCATCGGACCGGCCGAGCTCCCGGGCCGTGGTGGCATTCCAGCGGCGCAGCAGACGTTCGTCGGCACCCCAGCCCGCAGAGCGATCGAAGACATGCCCGTCGACGACAGCCGCGAGGCTTCCTTCCTCGAGCACGCGCGGTGGCGTGAGCCCGCCGTATCGATCGGTGATGCCGAGCCGGCACATGCCGGTGCGATCGGTCCACGTCGCCGTATTCCGGCTTCCCGTGCTCGAGAACGAGGACAGCATTTGATCGAGGTGCGTTCGAGCGTCGCTAGCGCGCGCCCATTCTCCGACGATGCCGCAGATCGCAGTCACGGTTGTCCCTCCTTCATCACGTCGTCGTAGAGCGACTGATACGCCGCCACCGAAACAGAAAGACTGAAGCGCTTCGCCGCGATCGTGCGCGCGGCGTGGCCGAGGTGCTCGCGATGTGTCGCGTCCGTGGCGAGGCGCACCATCGCTTCGGCGAGGTCCTCGGGACGCTCGGCGGGAACCAGCAGTCCGCCGCGGCCACCTTCTAGGATCTCGGGGACCTCGTTGACCTGGGTCGCGATGATCGGTAAGCCGGCGGCCATGGCTTCGAGGAGCGACGCCGAAGGGCTCGAACTTCGAGGCGAGCACGAACGCATCGAACGAGCGCAGCACCGTCGAGATGTCGCTGCGCTCACCGGTGAATACCACGCGGTCCGCGATGGCGAGCTTGGTCGCGAGCGCCTTCAGATCCTTCTCGAGGGGGCCCGCGCCGACGATGACCATGCGCATCGCCACATGGCGAGCGGCGAGCGCAAAGGCGCGCAGCTGCATCGGGTAGTCCTTCTGCTCGACAAGGCGACCGATGCTGCCGAACACGAGCTCGCCGGGCGCGGCGCCGTACTGTGCACGCGCCTTGTCGATGTCCGCGGAAGGCACGCGGTCCATGCTGTCGAGATCGACGCCGTAGCCGATGACGTGAACCTTGCTGTGCGGGATCGAGTTAGTCTCGCAAAAGGTCGTCCCTGCATTGCGCGAGACCACCGCGAACCGCTGCATCAAGCGCCCGAGGAGACGATTGCGGATCCGGTTGCTCGGCGACCGCGTGTGCAACGGCTGCGGTAGGAACGAATAGGTGCGATCGGGGCTCATGCACGCGAACGCGCTCAGGCTGCCGACAGCTGGCTTGGCCGTGAGTGCCGCCGCGAGGCCACCGTACAACATGGGGCGCGGGTTGAAGCAGTGCACGATCGACGCGGAAGTCTCCTTGTGCAAAGACAACAGGCGCTTCACGACACCGGCGTTGAGCCCATCACTACACGGGACGTGATGCGTCGGTACGCCCCCTGCGCGCAACCGCTCCACGAGCTTGCCGTCGAGCGGCGCGAAGCTCGCGACGACGGGCCGGTAGCGTTTGGGGTCGAGACGTAACGCGAGGTTGACGAGGCCCGAGGTCTTCCCGCTCAGACCCAACGAATCGATGACATAGAGGACGTTACGTGACACCTAGTTCCTCCCTTCGATCCAGCGCTCGTACCAAGCCGCGAGATTGAGCAAGCACCACAGGTCGAAGCTGTGATCCCAGCGACCCGAGCGGTGGCGACTCCACATCCGCTCGATCTCGGCGCGCTGAAACAGCCCGCGTCGATGAATCGAGGAGTGCTGCAAGTGGTGCGATGCCCAGTTTGCGAGCTCGCCGCGCAGCCACTCTGGCAGCGGCACGCGAAAGCCTTGTTTCGGACGATCGATGACCTCGTCGGGAATCAGGCCGCGCACGGCCTGCCGCAGCACGTACTTCGTGATCCGTCCGCGGATCTTGAGGTGCGAAGGCAGGGCGAGCGCGTACGCGACGAGATCTGCGTCGAGGAACGGCGCACGTGCCTCGAGCGAGTGCGCCATCGTCAGCTTGTCGACGCGCATCAGCAGCAGCTCGGGCAGCCGATTGCACAGCTCGATCCACGACAGCTGCTGCAGGCGATCCGCATTCGGCTGGCGGAGCGCGAGCTCTCGATAAAACGTGCGCACGATGTCGGGCGATCCAGGCCCCCCCGATGGCACCGCATCGTCGACGAGCAAGCTCTTCTTCTCGGATTCCCAGAACGCGACGTCGAGGCCCCAGTACATCGGCTCGTCGTTCGCTGCGCGGCGGAGCACATCGACGCGGCCCGGAGGCGCACCGGTCAGGCGCGCGACCGAGTGCAACAGGCTACGGACGACGCGCGGCAATCGGCGCACGCGCTCGAAGCGGGGAAGGGACACGTCGAGCATGTGCGCCATGTCGCCGTAGCCGCCGAACACCTCGTCGCTGCCTTCCCCGACGAGCACGACCGTGATGCCCGCGTTGCGAGCCGCGCGCGACACGAAGTGCATCGGCAGACAGGCCGGATCACCGAGCGGCTCGTCGAGCTTGGCCGCGAGCTCGGGCACGAACGCCTGGCATTCCTGGGCGCTGATGATCGTCTCGCGGTGGTCGCAGCCAAAGCGCTCGGCGACTTTTCGCGCGTACGGTAGATCGTGGAAGTTGCGCTCGGCGCCGAAACCCTCGAAACCGACGGAGAACGTCTGGAGCGGTGTCGAGACCAGCTCGCTCATGAGCGCGACGTTGGTGCTCGAGTCGATGCCTCCGCTCAGCAGTGCGCCGAGGGGAACATCGCTCATCATCCGCTTCTTCACTGCGGAGCGAAGCAGTGTGCGCACGTGGTCGATCGCCTCGTGTTCCGCGACCTGTTCGTCGAACGAGTCCTGCGCGAGCGCCGACCAGTAGCGATGGATGTCGATGCCCCGCCTGGTGCTGCACGTCAGCAGTGAGCCAGGCGGGAGCTTGTGAATCCCCGCGAACAGCGTGCGTGGCGCCGGGACGTTGGAGAACGTCAGGTAGTGATCCATCGCGACGAGATCGATGTCACGCTTGACGTCGGGGTGCGCGAGCAGTGCCTTGATCTCCGAGGCGAACAGCAGTCGTCCGCCGCGGACCGTGTAGTAGACCGGCTTCTTGCCGAGGCGATCGCGCGCGAGCAGCAGAGAACCGCCGTCGCGGCCGTCCCACAGACCGAAACCAAACATGCCGTCGAGGCGGCTCACGACGTCGCGGCCGTACTCTTCGTAGCCATGGATGATCGCCTCGGAGTCACTGCGCGAGCGAAACCGATGCCCGGCCTCGAGAAGCTGCGTGCGCAGGCGCGCATGGTTGTAGATCTCGCCGTTGAACGTGAGCCAGATGCTCCCGTCCTCGTTGGTCATCGGCTGGCGGCCGGCATCCGAGAGATCCACGATGCTGAGCCGGCGATGCGCGAGCGCGGCCGTGCGATCGGGAGCGATCCACAGGTCGGCGTCATCGGGTCCGCGGTGCACCATCGCATCGCGCATACGCAGGAGTACGTCGCGATCATCGCGAGGCGTCGCTGCGAACCCGTAGATGCCGACGATGCCGCACATGGGCCACGACTCTTTGCAAGTGACCGACCGCGTTAGCGCGCATCGGTTGCGCGTCCCATGTGAACAAGCGAGCGGCGCTGCCGCTCTGCGCCGACATCGCCACGGCTCCAGCGCTCTACGACGGAATGTCGAGGAGGTGATAGGCGTTGTGCCCGATCATGCGAGCCGCAGCTGTCCTCCTCCTCCTCGGATGCGCGAGCAATCCGGGGGGATCGCACCTGGCTGGACGCGCGAGTACGAAAGCGCCCATCGTGCTCACCTACCTCGGTGTGGCGGGATGGCAGATCGAAGGTGGCGGGAAGACGATCCTCGTCGACCCGTACTTCACGCGGCCGGCGTCGTTCGAGGGCGTCATCCAGCCCGATCCGGAGGCGATCGCGAAGCACGCGCCCACGAAAGCCGACCTGATCGTGATCGGCCACTCCCACATCGATCACCTCCTCGACGCGCCTACCGTTGCACTGAAGACCGGCGCGCAGCTCATGGGCAGCGAGAGCACCATTCGCGTGGGTCGCGCGAGCGGCGTGCCCGACGACCGCCTGGTTCCGATCAAAGGCGGGGAGGACTACGCCTTCGACGGCTTCTCGGTGCGCGTGCTCCCGAGCTTGCACTCCGCGCTCGACCACAAGCACACGCTCGGCAAGGCAATCGCCGAGGACATCAAGCTACCGCTGACGTTCGCGCAATACGAGGAAGGTGGGACGTTCATGTACCTCCTGCGCCTCGCGGGTCACGAGATCCTGATCGGCAGCACGGCGAACTTTATCGAGCGCGAGCTCGCGGGCATCCATCCCGACATCGCGATCCTCGCGCCCGGGCTACGCGAGGAGATCTACGACTATTCGTGTCGCCTCATGCGCGTGCTCGCCAACCCCGACGTCGTCTACGTGACGCACTTCGACATGTGGCGCGAGCCGCCACCGCCGGCGGGCACGCTGCTCGACGAGAGCGACTTCGTCAACGAGATCAAGGCCTGCTCTCCCTCGACGACCGTGATCGTTCCACGGCACTTCGAGCGCATGACCGCAGGCTAGAGTGCCTTGTGTTGGGCCTCGCGTAGCAGCGGCGCGACGTGCTCGGAGTCGTTGAGGCGCACGACCTGTAGCTCGGCGATGGACGGCCCCGAAAGCACGTTGAGCGTCGCCGGCGCTTGCCGGAACATCCACACACGCGCGAGGGGCAGCCCGAGCACGCGGCATAGCAGCACCCGGTTGACCGCGTCGTGCGCGGCGATCAGCACCGTCTCGTCGGGGCCAAGGCCTTCGCACGCCCGTGCCAGGACCGGCCACGCGCGTGCCTCGACGTCCCCGAGGGTCTCGGCTCCGGGGCCCGCGGGGACATCGCGCCCGGGCTGCGCGCGCCAGGTGCCGAACATCTCGGCGTGCGAGAGCTCGATATCGCTCGCGAGCTGACCTTCCCACTGTCCGTGGGAGATCTCGAGCAGGCCCTCGTCGAGGGTGAGCGACACCTCGCGGCCGGCGAGGATGGCCTCGGCGGTCCGCCGCGCGCGCGAAAGGGGCGACGAGACGGCGCGGGCGATCGTCACGTGGGCCAGGCGGAGGCCCAGGGCCCGGACCTGCGTTTCTCCGTCGGGAGAAAGCGGAATATCGGTGCGGCCCTGATAGCGACCTTCGCGATTCCACGGGGTCTCGCCATGGCGCACGAGCAGAACATTCATGGCGGCAAATGTACCGCGTTCCATGGTAACGACGCGTACATGAGCTATCGAAGCCGGATCCTGGGTGTCGGCATGTCCGTGCCCAAGCGCATCGTCACTAACCACGACCTCGCTCAGATGATGGAGACGTCGAACGAGTGGATCGTCGAGCGCACCGGCATCGAGCAGCGGCACTGGGTGTCCCCCGGCGAGACCGGCGCCTCGATGGGCGCCGAGGCGAGCAAGGAAGCGCTCGAGCGCGCCAAGCTCCAGCCCAAGGACATCGATCTCATCATCTACGCGACGCTATCGCCGGACTTCAACTTTCCCGGCACCGGCGTGTTCGTGCAGCGCGCGCTCGGGATGAAGGAGATCCCGTGCCTCGACATCCGCCAGCAGTGCACGGGCTTCATCTACGGCCTTTCGATCGCCGACGCGTACATCCGCACGGGCGCGTTCAAGAACATCCTCCTCATCGGGTCCGAGGTCCACTCCACCGGCCTCGACATCTCGACCGCCGGCCGTGACGTTACCGTGCTGTTCGGCGATGGCGCCGGGGCCGTCGTCATCGGGCGCGCGACCGACGAGCAGCACATGATCCTCTCGACGCACATCCACGCGGATGGCAGCGACGCCGAGATCCTGTGGACCGAATACCCGGCAAGCGCGCACAACCCGCGCATCAGCGCCGAGGCGATGGCCGAGCGGAAGCACTTCCCCGCGATGAACGGCAAGAAGGTGTTCAAGCACGCGGTCACCCGCATGCCGCAGGCGATCATGGAGGGCATGGTCGCGAACAACCTGAAGCTGACGGACATCGACATGATGATCCCGCACCAGGCAAACCTGCGGATCAATCAGATGGTCGCGCAGATGATCGGCATGCCCGCCGAGAAGACCCACAACACGATCATGAAGTGGGGCAACACCACAGCCGCATCGATCCCGATGTGCATGTACGACGCGATCGAGCTCGGCAAGATCCAGGAGGGCAACCTCGTCTGTCTCGTCGCGTTCGGCGCCGGCCTCACCTGGGGCTCGGCGTTCATTCGGTTCTAGCGAACAGACACCACGTCACGCCCTGCCTCGCGTAGGGAGGCGACTGCTCGTCGAAGGTCGTGATGGAGTGTCGGACCTCGGCTCGGCGCGTAGGCGCTCGACGAGCACACGCAGGCCGTCGTAATCGGCTTCTTCGAGCTGTTCGCCGCGGTAGCGCAGGCGACCCTGGCGATCGAGGACGAGCACCGTCGGTAGCTGGGTGAGCCGGAGCGGCGGCAGCTGCACGGTCTGCTCGGGATCGCGGCCGATCGCGAACGCCGCAGGCGTGGTCGTCAGAAACTGGTCGACGACAGCGTCCTCCTCGTCCACGGAGACGCCGATCACCGCGACGTCATCGCCGAGGGCGTGGATCGCGTCGAGCTTGGGGAAGGCCTTCTTGCACGGCTTGCAATAGGTCGCCCATACGTCGATCACCACGACCTTGCCGCGAAAGTCCGCTGAGCTCCAGGTGCCGCCGCCGCGAAGGCGATACGAGAGCGCCGGCAGTTCCTCGGCGGTAGCGCCAGGGATCGCGCGCGGTGGATGTGCCGCACCGCCGCAGCTCGCGAGCAGGAGCCCGACGGCGATGACAAGAAGCCGCTGCACGCGTCGAGGCTACACGCGCCACCTCGACACGCGCGAGCGATGCGCGCATGATCGCTACGTGGTTCACCGCGTCGTCACCATGGCCCTCGCGATCGCCGCCCTTCAGGCATCGTGGCAACGCGACGCCGAGGCGTGAGGCATCGGTGCACCCGTCGGTCCGACGGGATGTGAGAGCGAAGGCCATAAGGCGCGCTGGCTCGTCGGTGCGGCGGCGGGCGCGACCGACTCGACGCTGCGGTTCTCGAACGACGTCGATGTCGATCTGCGCCAGTACGCGACGACGGCGACGCTCATCCGCGTTGGCGATGCGCGCTGGAGCTATCGCGCATCGCTCGGCGCGGTGGTCGGCGGCACCCTCGACACCGACGGGCGCATGTTCGAGATCGGCCCGGGCGTCGTCGGTGCGATCGGTATCGCGCGGCAGTGGCGGCCGCGCGGAGCGTGGTTCGTCAATGGCACGGCCACACTCGCGGCCTCGCGCGTGACGACGCAGGAAGCGGGTGGCGAACGGACGGGGCTCGTCGCGACGGACGCGCGGGTCGGCGTGATGGCGGGGCGCACTTTCGGCCCCGTGAGCCCGTATGTGCTCGCGCGCGGGTTCGGCGGGCCGGTGTTCTGGTCCCTCGACGACGAGGACCTCACCGGCGGCGACGCGTACCACGTCCAGGTCGGCGCGGGCGCGAGCCTCACGGCGCGCCGGCTCACCCTCGTCGTCGATGCATCGCTGGTCGGCGAGCAAGCGCTCGCGGTGTCGCTCGCGCTACAGCTCTAGGCCGCCGCAGGCGCGAAGATCTGGTCGATCTCGGCGCCGATCTTGTCCTCGCCAACACCCTTGGCGATCGCGAGCTCCTTGATCAAGAGGCCGCGGGCCGTCTCGAGCATCTTGCGCTCGCCGAACGAGAGATCCTTGGTGGCGCGGAGGACGCTGAGGTCACGCATGACCTCGGCAATCTCGAACACGCTGCCCGTCTTGATCTTCTCCATGTACTCGCGGTACCGGCGGTTCCACGTCTGGGTGTCGCGTGGAATGTCGCGTGACTTGAGGATCGAGTAGACCTCCTTCACCTGCTTCGAGGTGATGAGGTCCCGCAGGCCGACCGAGCCTGCATTCGTGGTGGGAACCATGATCTTCAGACCCGTGTCGAGGATCTTGAGGATATAGACGCTGGTCTTGTTCCCGCCGATATCTCGCTGCTCCAACGCCACGACCTCGGCCACCCCGTGCACCG
>JANRKM010000275.1:0-17441 GCA_033763475.1 Kofleriaceae bacterium | reverse complement strand
TGAGCCCCGAGCAGCGGGTGCCACAGGACCACCCACGACGGCCGAGCAAGGCGTTGACCGAGCGCATCCTGACGTCGCTGTCGCGGACCTTCAACCGCATGTACAGCAAGACGGGTCGGCCATCGATCCCGCCGGAGCGATTGCTGAAGGCGCAGATCCTCAGCGCGCTGTACTCGATCCGGAGCGACCGGACTAGAGCCGGCGCGCTACTCCTCGGGCGGCGGGACCTTGCTCGATGCTTCGTTGTAGCCGTCGCGAGCACGCGTGTTGTCGGGCTCGATCTGGAGCGCCTTCTTGAAGTTGTTCGCAGCCTCGCTGTTGTTGCCGCTGTTCAAGTAGGCCTCACCGAGGAGCGTGAACACGCGCGCGCTCCGCGAGATGCGCGACGCTTTCTTGAAGTGCGCGATCGCATCGCCGAACAACCCCTGCCGCATTGCGATCTCGCCCATGCCGATCGTCGCGGCGAGGTTCTGCGCGTCGAGCTCGAGCGCCTTCTTGAAGTTCGCTGCGGCGCCACCCATGTCGCCGCCGTTCAGCTGCTGCTGCCCGAGGTTCGCGAAGAACGAGGCCTTCTGATCGCCACCCGCGGCAGCGTCGTCGTACGGCGTCGGCGTCGGCGTCGGCGTCGGTGTGCCACCGCCGTTGCCATATGGATCTTCGGGCCCATCGGCACCGCTCACACCCGGCGTGGGCGGCGGCGTCGTCGGCTGGATCGGCGTGACGACGGGCGGCGGCGGCGTTGGCGTTGTCACCGTGACGGGCTCGCTGCTGCCACCAGGGCGGCGGAACGTGGCATCGCCTCCCGGCACGACGAACGAGCCGACATCGCCACCGCCTCGGGGACGCGATGGTGCGACCTCCGGCGTCGGCGTCGAGCCGCGACCTGACTTCGTCTTCACGGCGGTGGTCGTCGTCGGCTGCGTCGCCGGCGTCGGCATTGCGATCACAGAGGCATCGGGCGGTTCGATGATGGTGCTCGGCGCAGCATCGATCGGCGTGGTCACCGGGGTCGCGACAGGTGCGGGCGTCGTGCTCGTGGGCTTGGCATCGTCACTGCCGCTCGACAGGGCGAACGCGACCGTGCCGCCGACGATGAGGAAGCCGAGCACGCCGATGATGAGGCCCCAGCGACGCGGGCGCGGCAGCGGCTCGTCGTACATCGAGTCGCTATCGGCGTCGAACGAGGACGGCTTCGCGCGCGAGCTCTTCGCCGCTTCCTCGGACGCGCGCTCGCCTTCTTCGTACCAGGACGACGAGAGGTTGCTCGGAGCCGCCGCTTGCACCGACGGTTTGCGCGCCTTCCACGACGGCTCTGGCGTCGCCACCACGGGCGGGGCGGGCGGCTCCGACACCGGATCCGGTGCCTTCACGATGGGCACACCGACCTTGGGCGTGCCGGTGCTGCGTCGGGTCAGGCTCTGCTCGGCGGCGGCCTCCGCAGCAGGTGCCGGTGCAGGCGCCGGTGCAGCCGCCGGCGCTACCGGCTTGACGACCACCGGCGGCAGCGGCTGTGGATCGACGGGCGCGGTGATCCCCATGCGCTGCATCACGCGCGACACGCTCGGCGGCGGCTGGCTCTCGCGACGGCGCGCGATCTCGTCGTCCATCACGTCGCCGGTCTGGAGGCCGCGGCGCAGCGCCTCGACCATGCGCGACGTCGTGGCGAACCGATTCTCGGGATCCTTCGCGAGCATCTTCGCGACGGCAGCTTCCATCCACAGCGGCACGCCCGGGCGCTTTGTCGGCAGCGGTGCCGGCGCCTCGGTGACCTGCTTGGTGAGGATGTCGAACACGCGCGAGCCCGTGAAGGGCGGCGCGCCGGTCAGCATCTCGTACGCGACGCAGCCGAGCTGGTAGATGTCGGCGCGGCGATCGATGCGATCCCCACGCGCCTGCTCGGGCGACATGTAACGCGGATCGCCGAAGGTCATGCCCACGCTCGTCGACTGCGCCTGCGTGTCGCTGTCGACCAGCTTCGCGAGACCGAAGTCGAGCAGCTTGACGAAGTTCGCCTTGCCGCGTCGCTGCGTCAGGTAGATGTTGCGCGGCCGCAGATCGCGATGGATGTAGCCAATCGCGTGCGCCTCCATCAGGGCCTCACCGACCTGGATCAAGATGTCGGCCGTGCGCTCGACGGAAAGCTGGGTCTCGCGCGCGAGCACGGCATCGAGCGCCTCGCCCTCGAGCATCTCCATCGCGAGATAAAGACGACCATCGGGCGTGCGCCCGAAGTCGTGGATCTCGACGATGTGCTCGTTGTCGATGTCGGCGACCGTCGTGGCTTCGCGGCGGAACCGCTCGACCGCGAGGTCGTCGCGCGACAGCTCGTCGTGCAGCACCTTGATCGCGACCTTGCGGCGCAGCGTCACGTGCTCGGCGCGGTAGATCGTGCCGGACCCTCCCTGCCCCAGCATCGCCTGCACGGAGAACCGTTCGCCCAGCAGCTTGCCGACCAGCGGATCGTTCTCGGCGACGCGCGCCTTCGGCCGGCCGCAGTTCGGACAGAACAGCGCCGTGTCCGCAAAGCCGTGCTTGCAATTCGAGCAGTTGATCGTGGCGGTCATGTCATGTGCGGACATTGGTCGCGGGGGGACGGACGACCTACGCTCGATGATAGCGCACCCACTCGCGCGCTGCCGGGTTAACTGCTCGACGACGAACCGCCACCCCTTTTGAGGGCGTCCGCCAACTCTTCCTCGGTGATCAAGCCCTTGCCGACGAGGACGGTCACCAAGGCCCGCAACCGAGCCTCCAGGTCATCGGTCCCGACAGCCTGTGCGAGCGCACTGAGGGGGATTTGTGCCGTCACCGACACCTCGCTCTCGGCCTCCACGGACGAGACTTTGCCCTTCGATGTGATGAACATCGTGGGGCCCGGGCGGCTGACCACCGCCGTGTTCACTTCCTTGTAGCCCTTCTCGACAAGCTCATCGATCGCCGACAGCGGAAGCGCCGAGATCTCGATCTCGCAGTGGGTCAGCTGCTCGATTTCGGCAACCGCTGTCGTGTCGGTAGGGTCGGCCATCGCGAGCCGCAGCACCTTGCTCGTCCCTTCGGTGCCGATCGTGAGCGGCAGCACGCGCAGGCGGGCGCACACATGTTGTGGGACCTGGCGCAACGCGTCCGGATCGACCTGGATCGCCGCCGGGTCAGTGATCGGTACGCGGGTCTGCTTGCGCAGGGCCCCGAGCAGCGCGACCTCGTCGACCCCGATCTCCTTGATCAGGGTGACGATCAGCGGCTCTTTGCGTTCCTCGGCAAGGCGACCCGCCTTGGCGGCGTTGGCCTTGTTGACCAGTCCCGCCTCGATCGCGATCTCTGCCAGCGTTTTAGGCACGACGTCACGTCACTCCGCATCGCTGCGCATCGCTTGGTCTCGCTCCGCTTCGCTGCGTGATCTCGTGCACCCGACAAGATTCGAACCTGTGACCTTTGGCTCCGGAGGCCAACGCTCTATCCAGCTGAGCTACGGGTGCGTATGAGGGGTTCTACCCATACCGCTGGGGAGAAACAAGCTGTCGGACGCCTCGGATACCATGCGGCATGGCAATCGACTATGTGCTCGCGGTGGGCTGCGAGCCCCAGAAGCAGCTCGGCGTGGAGCGGCTCGTCGAGCTTCACCGGACGCGCATCCTCGCGCGGTCGGCGCTGGCCCACATGCGCGAGGACGGGGACGAGCGCCCTCCCGGCGAGATCCAGATCCAGCTGACCATGCGCAAGCCCGACGGTGACTCGGGGCGCGGCGTCACCCTCCAAGACCTGCTCGCCGAGGCCGCCCCCCTCGACAACGTGTCGAAACATTGCACCACCTGCCCGGCCAGCCTGACCCGCGAGTTCGCCTGCCACCGGCGGATTCGCTATCCGATCCCCGAGCACGTGGAGCAATGGCTGATGGCGCGCCTCCCGTCGAGCCTGGGATGCACGGCCGGCGCCCTACTCGTTCGCGGCCTCGGCGAGCTCGAATGGGACGGCGCCCCGACCGCCCGGATGCGGGCCGCCGGAGACACCTTCTTCGAGAGCCGGGTCCCGCTCGGCGTCCGCTGGGAGGGCGCCAACGCCGGCCGGGTCGAGATCTCCTCCGACCAGCTGTTCCACATGATGTTCCTGGTCGGACATCTGACGCCGACGCACTGCCTCATGCTCGCGCTGTTCCTCGGCGTCCTGCCGCACGACCTCAGCATCCATACCCTCCAGGATCCGGTCGCCCGGTCCAAAGCGCTCGCGGAGGCCAAGGTCGACACGGAGGCCGATCCGGATATCGAGCAGCTCGCTGCGTTCCTGCGCGCACTCGGTGTGGCCGCCCGGCTGGATGCCTCCATCATGATCGACGGGTAGGGTGAGCACATGAGCTATCTGCCCTCGAACCCGCCGGAGTGCCTGGACGCGAACGTGCCCGACATCGAGCTCGTGATCGAGCCGCGCAAACGCGACCTCGGTAACTTCATCGTCGGCCGCGTGCTGCCGTCGCCGCGCCGGCGCATGGTGGGCCCCTTCCTGTTCTGCGACGAGATGGGGCCGGCGGAGCTGACGCCGGGCACGCCGCTCGACGTGCGCCCACACCCGCACATCAACCTCGCGACGGTGACATATCTGTTCGATGGCGAGATCGTGCATCGCGACAGCCTCGGCTCCGAACAGGCGATCACGCCGGGCGCGATCAACTGGATGTCCGCGGGGCGCGGCATCGTCCACTCGGAGCGCGCACATCCCAAGAGCGCGCAGCGCATGCACGGGCTGCAGCTGTGGTGCGGCCTGCCGTCGGAGTCCGAGGAGACCGCACCCACCTTCGATCACTATCCGGCCGCGACCTTGCCGAGCATCGATCGCAACGGCGCCACGATCCGCGTGCTGGCGGGCGAGGCCTACGGGCTGCGCTCCCCGGTGAAGACGCTGTCGCGCCTGTTCTACGTCGACATTCAGGCGCGTGAGGCGACGTCGCTCGAGGTGCCCGATTATCCCGAGCGTGCGGCGTACGCCGTCAGCGGCGAGCTGGTTGCCGATGGCACGATGTATCCGCGCGGTGCGATGCTGGTCTTCAGCAAGGGCAAGCCGGTCACCATGCAGCTCGCGGCGGGCACGCGCATGGTGATGCTCGGCGGCGAACCGCTCGACGGCCCGCGGCACATGTTCTGGAACTTCGTATCGAGTCGCGCCGAGCGGATCGAGCAGGCCAAGCAGGCGTGGAAGACGCAGTCGACGGAGGCGTTCCCCAAGGTCCCGGGCGATGACCAGGAGTTCATCCCGCTCCCCGACTGATGCGCGCGGTGCCGCTAGGGTGCGCCGCAGGCGATCCACTCGGCGAGCATCTCGCGCTCGGCGAGCGATGGCTGCATCTCTTCCTCGGGCGGCATCTGATCATTGGTCGCCGCAGGGCCGGACGCGGCCGTCTGGTCGACGTGGTCGGCGACCCGCTTCACGCCGATCAGCGTATCGAAGTCGTGATAGAGCGGCGCGCCCTCGCGTGCGTCGCCGGTCTTGGCCGAGTCGTGGCACTTGACGCAGTAGGTCGCCATGAACTCGCGACCGAAGTTGTCCCACGTCAGCGTCGAATTCGGTGGGCACACCGTCTCGGTCGCAGGTCCCAGCACCTCCGTGCTGTGGCAACAGCCATCACCGTGTCCCATCGTCAAACCGAGTAGCAGTGTCGCGAGACCCACGGTCTTCAGGTCGAAGCGCAGCTTCATGGAGGTGGACCGAGCATAGCGGCAATTGCGCCAACCTGGCCGGCATTCTACGTTCCGCCCATGGGTCGTAAGGAAGACGCGCTCGAGTATCACCGCCGTGGACGCAAGGGAAAGCTCGAGGTCGTTCCCACCAAGCCGCTCGTCAGCCAGATCGATCTGTCGCTCGCCTACACGCCGGGTGTCGCCGAGCCGTGCCTCGAGATCGCGAAGGACGAAGATAAGTCGTGGGAGTACACGGCGCGCGCCAACCTCGTCGCCGTGATCTCCAACGGCACCGCGGTGCTCGGCCTCGGTGACATCGGCCCCGCCGCCGGCAAGCCGGTGATGGAGGGCAAGGCGTGCCTATTCAAGAAGTTCGCTGATATCGACGTGTTCGACCTCGAAGTGGCCGAGACCGACGTCGACAAGTTCTGCGACATCGTCGCGGCCCTCGAGCCGACGTTTGGCGGCATCAACCTCGAGGACATCTCGGCGCCGGCGTGCTTCGAGATCGAGGAGAAGCTGCGCAAGCGGATGCGGATCCCCGTGTTCCACGATGATCAGCACGGCACCGCGATCATCTCGGGCGCCGGCCTCATCAACGCTGCGGAGCTCGCGCAGAAGAAACTCGAGGACATCAAGCTCGTCGTCTCCGGCGCCGGCGCCGGCGCGATCGCCTGCGTCGAGTTCTTCATCAACCTCGGCCTGCGGCGCGAGAACGCCATCCTCGTCGACAGCAAGGGTGTCATCCACAAGGGACGCACCGATCTGAACCGCCAGAAGGCGCGGTTCGCGATCGAGGACGACGGCCGCCGCTCGCTCGCCGATGCGATGGTCGGCGCCGATATGTTCATGGGCCTGTCCGTCGCCAACACGGTGAAGCCCGAGTGGCTCAAGACGATGGCCGAGCGCCCGATCATCTTCGCGCTCGCGAACCCAGATCCGGAGATCTCGTACCCCGACGCGATCACGGCGCGTCCCGATGCGATCGTCGCCACTGGGCGCTCGGACTTCCCGAACCAGGTCAACAACGTGCTCGGCTTCCCCTACATCTTCCGCGGCGCGCTCGATTGCCGCGCGACGTCGGTCTCCGAAGAGATGAAGCTCGCCGCTGCCCGCGCACTTGCCGAGCTGACCCGCGAGCCTGTGCCCGACTCCGTCGTCATGGCGTACGGCGGCAAGTCGCTCAAGATGGGCCCCGACTACTTCATCCCCAAGCCGTTCGACCCGCGCGTGCTGTGGTGGGTCGCCCCCGCGGTCGCGAAGGCCGCGATGGAATCGGGTGTCGCGCGGATCAAGTTCGACATCGAGGAGTACCGCGATCGCCTGATGGCGAAGGGCTCCAATGCCGCGTACTCGATCATGCGCACGATCACCAAGGAGGCGCAGCGCGACCCGCGCCGGATCGTGTTCCCACACGCCGCCAACCCGCGGCTCCTGCGCGCCGTACAGCAGATCGTCGACGAGGAGATCGCGAAGCCAGTGCTCCTCGGTCGGCCCAAAGAGATCGAGCAGATGTGTCATGACATGTCGCTCGATCTCCTCGACCGCGTGGAGATCATCGACCCGCGCACCGAGCCGACGCAGCAGTACGCCGAGCGGCTGTACGAGCTGCGCCAACGCAAGGGCATGACCTCGTACGCCGCGCAGGCACTGATCACGAAGAGCGACTACTACGGCGCCATCATGGTGGACCGCGGCGATGCGGACGGCATGGTCACCGGCCTACGCCTCAACTATCCCGAGACGGTTCGCCCGGTGCTCGAGATCTTTGGCACGCAGCCCGGCGTGCGCGCCGCCGTCGGCATGTACATGATGGTGCTGCAGAACTCGGTGAAGTTCTTTGGCGACACCGTGTTCAACATCTTCCCCGACGCGGAGACCCTCGCCGATACGACGATCCAGATGGCGGACGCCGTGCAGGGCTTCGGCATCACGCCGCGCATAGCGATTATCTCGTACTCGAATTTCGGGTCTGTCCGCCACCCGGACGTCCTGCGCCTACATCGCGTGATCGACATGGTACGCGAGCGGCGCCCCGACCTCGAGATCGATGGCGAGATGCAGCCCGAGCTCGCGCTCAATGCGCAGCGCCGCCAAGCCGCCTACGGGTTCTCGAGGCTCACCAAGGCAGCCAACACGCTGGTGTTCCCGTCGCTCGCCTCGGGCAACGCCGCGTATCAGATCGCGAAGACACTCGGCGGCGCATCGGCGGTCGGGCCGATCCTCCTCGGCATCAACAAACCCGTCGCGGCGATGCAGAACGAAGCGAGCGTCGAGGAGATCGTCAACATGACCTCGCACGTCGTGCTCAAGGCCCAGCAGGCCGCCCGCGCACAGCGCGACCTCAAGCGCGCATAGCCCGGAGCGTTTACACTACGCTAGTGCCCCGGCCGGTCGAAAACGTGACCGAACCGCTCGCCGCTCCGGGCGGGAACGGTTCGCTCGTCGGCCGTACGCTGGGCAAGTTCGAGCTCGTCGAGCTCCTCGGCAAGGGTGGCTCGGGCGAGGTGTTCCGCGCCACGCAGACCTCGCTGGGGCGCTCGGCGGTGATCAAGGTGCTGCGCCGCGAGGTCGCCGCCGCGCCGAATCGGGTCGAGCGCTTCTTGCGCGAGGCGAAGCTCGCATCGCGTCTCGATCACCCGTACGCCGCGCACATCTACGCCTTCGGCGCCGAGTCTGACGGCGTGCTGTGGATCGCGATGGAGCACGTGAAGGGCGTGACGCTCGACGAGTTGATCACCGATCGCGGGCCGATGCCTGCGGCCGTGTTCGCCCCGCTGTTCGGGCGCCTGTGCGAGGTGGTGCACACGGCGCACGAGCTCGGGATGGTCCATCGCGACATCAAGGCTGCGAACGTGATGGTGCTCGAACGCGCCGGGCAGCTGTTGCCCAAGCTCCTCGACTTCGGGATCGCGAAGGGGCTCGACGACGAAACGACGCCTGGCATCGAGGGCATGGGGTTGACCGGCCACGGCGCGATGCTCGGCTCACCTCACTACATGTCGCCCGAGCAGTGGGTCAGCCCCAACGAGGTGGACAGGCGCGCCGACATCTACGCGCTGGGCGTGCTCGCATATCGCTGCATGACGGGCGTGCTGCCGTTCGCGGCCTTTGGCCGAACGGAGCTGCCGCAGGCACATCGCGAGCTCGCACCACCGCCCCTGCCGCCGAGTGTGGCTGCGCCTGTCGCCAGTGCGATCCTGACCGCGCTGGCGAAGGACCGCGATGACCGATGGGCGAGCGCGCTCGAGCTCGGTACGGCGATTACCCGTGCCGTGGGGGCCGCCACGACCGAGGCGGTGCCGATCTTCGACGGTGGCGTCCGCGAGGCGTGGACCACGCGCGGCCCGCAGCCGATCGCGGATGCGATGGCGCAGCTCGCGCGCGCGGCGACCACGGTCGAGGCTGACGCGGCGCTGCGCGAGCTCGTGGCCATCACGTGTCGCTGGCTCGCCGTGCTCGCACTCGTCCAGGTGCGCGAGCAGACGCCGGAGGTTGGCGAGGCAGCGCGGGTGGCGGGTGGCAGCGATCGGTCAGCGCCGTGGGTCGCGCTCGCCCGAGTAGCGACCCCGGCGACGGCGTCGTCCGCCCTCGCGCAGGCCGTGCGCGCGAGCGCGCCGCTCGAAGCGCTCGCCGCGGGCCTCGACGATCGGGACCATGCGCGCACTGCGTCCGATCTCGCGCGCGACCTCGCCGCCGCCGCCGAGGCGCTGCATGCGCTCGACGGCCTGCTCTCGTTCGTGCTGGTCGTCGGGCGCGCGGGTGGCGCCGAGAAGTGGCAAGGCCCGCGCCGGCGCGAGCGCGAGCGCGTGGTGGTGTGGGGCGAGCCGCTGCCCGACGGCGAGGTCGCGCTGCTCGACGAGCACGGCAACGTAGCGGCCCGGCTGTCGCCGCTCGTCCAGGTGCTGTCCCCCCTGCCCGCTGCGGAGCCCGAGCTCTTCTTCTTGTGGAGCGGCAAGCGCGGCCACGCGCGCCTGGTCGCGGCACCGTGGGGCTTCGAGCGCGACGATGAAGCGGCCGCCCGGCGGCTCGACGCGCTCACCACCGAGGAGGAGAGCGCGCAGGGCGATGGCAGCGAGGAGTCGCCCTATGCGGGCCTCGCCGCGTATCGCACCGGTGACGGCAAGCGCTTCGTCGGGCGCGAGCGCGAGATCGAAGCACTCGCGAACCGGCTCGTGCGCGCGTCGATGCTCGCCGTGCTGGGACCATCGGGCGTGGGCAAGAGCTCGTTCATTCACGCGGGCGTGATGGCGCGACTCGCCGAGCACTACGAGTTGATCTCGATGCGCCCCGGACGGCAGCCGCTCCACACGCTCGCCTCGCTGCCTGCGATCAACGGCGATGCGAGCCACCCCGATGACATCATCACGCGCCTGCGGGCGCTCGGCGACCGCGCGCCACGCGGCGTGGTGCTGGTGATCGATCAGTTCGAGGAGCTCGTCACACTGTGCCACGACCCACTCCAGCGGCGGACGTTCGCCGAGGTCCTCGCCTCCGCCGCGGATGACACCCGTGGTTCGGTGCGCGTGGTGGTGACCGTGCGCGACGACTTCGCCTCGATGCTCGAGAGCGAGCCCGCGTTCCACGGCCGCTTCGACGTCTTCGTGCTCGGGACGCCACCCGAGGAGGCGCTGCGCCGGATCGTCACCCTGCCGGCGTCGCGCGCTGGCGTCACCGTCGATCCCGAGGTCGTCGACGACATGGTGGCCGAGGTCGTGGGCCGGCCAGGGTCGCTGCCGCTGCTCTCGTTCACCGCGGCACAGCTGTGGAAGACCCGCGATCGCACGATGCGCAAGATCACGCGCGAGGCGTACCGCGCGCTCGGCGGCGTGGCCGGTGCGTTGTCGACGTACGCCGACCAGATCTACGGCAACCTCGCGCGACGCGACCAGGAGGCGGTGCGCTCGCTGTTCGCCCGGCTGGTCGCCGCCGACGGCACGCGCGTCCCCTCCCCCCGACGCGAGCTCGAGCAGCTGCCCGATGCACGCGGGGTGCTCGCGCACCTGATCGACGCGCGCCTTCTCGTGGTGCGCGAGGACGACGGCGCCGACATCGTGGAGATCGTCCACGAGTGTCTCGCGGAACGCTGGGAGCGCTTGGCGCGCTGGCGCACCGAGGACGCCGCCGATCGCGCGCTCCTCGCCGACGTGCGCATCGCGGCACGCCGCTGGGATGAAGCGGGGCGACGCGCAGACCTGCTCGCCCGCGGCGAAGCACTCCTCGAACATCGCAAGCTGGCAACGCGCGCGGTGGTGCTCACCGACGTCGAGCGCGCGTTCATTGCTGCGGCCGTGGGGGCCGAGCGGCGCACGCGCAGGCTGCGCGCCCTCCTCGTCGCGGGAGCGATGACCGTGCTCGCCGGCGCCGCGCTCGTGATGGCGTACCTGCGGCACGAAGCCCAACAGAGCCGGCGCACGGCCGAGCACAGCGCGGTCGCCGCGCACCAAGCCGCGCAGCTCGCCGAGGAGCGCCTCACCGCAGGCCTGGTCGCGCAGGGGCGGCGCGAGCTCAACGATAACCGCAGCCTCGCGGCCCTCGCCTACTTCGCCGAGGCGCTGCGACGCGGCGCAGACTCGCCCGGGCTGCGGTTCATGATCGCTATTGCCAGCCGCGGCTTCCGCGACGAGGAGCTCGTGATCCGTGACTCGCGGACCGTCGCGATCGCTTCGCTCGACGAAGGGTTCGTGGTGGGAAGCTCCGAGGGACGGCTGCGCTTCTTCGACGCCAAGGCGCAGCCGGTCGGCGAGCTTGCGGTTGGCATCCGCAACCTCAGCCTGCTCCACGCGAGCGGCGATCGCATGCTCGCGATCGGGGATGGCGGCGTCGGCGTCGTCGACATCGCCAACCGCACCCTGCGCACCATGATTCCCCGGGACGTGCCCGTGACCACGGCGAGATTCGGACCGGAGCCCGACGAGCTCACGATCGCCGACGAGCAGAGCGTCACGACCTACGCTCTCGATGGGATCGAGCGCCGGCGCGCCTCGATCGATCTCTCGCAGAGCGACGGCGTGCCTCTGTGGGGCGACGGCACCACGTTCCTCGCGCTCGGAACCAATGTCGAGCTACTCGACCTGCGGACGATGCAGCGACGCACCATCGCAACGGAGGTGTGGTCCGGCCCTGAGGGTAGCTCCGACCATCATACGATCGCGTACCTCGATCAAGAGCGGCGCGTGCACCTCCTCGATGGGACCGGCGCGCCGCGTGGAACGTTTGTTCCGCAACTGCAGTTGGAGGCCGTGTTCCTCTCGGCCGATGGCGAACGCATCGGCGGCATCAGCGATCGCACGCTCGCCGTTTTTGACCGCACGGGCAAACTCCTGCGCACGGTCCCGCTCGTACATCGGGACGAGGAGCGCATTTTCCGCTTGCGCGACGACGAGCTGTGGACGGCCTCCACGCACGGGGTGATCCGCCACTACAAGGATGCCCGCCTGGTCGCGTCGATCCCCGCGCATACCGCGGAGGTGGAAGACCTCCGCCTCGCGGGCGCGCACGTGGTGAGCGCGGGATTCGACGGCGCGGTCGTCGTTCAGCGTGCTGCGAGCGAGCAGCTGGTCGTCGATCCGCCTCCGTGCGAGGCAGGCAGCTTCGGGATGAACGGCCCCGTGATGATGCAGATCTGCGAGGGCGACCGCGCCACAGTGTTCTACGGTCGGCAAAAGCTCGGTACCACGCAGGACTATCCCCTCGCGTTCACCGCCTACGAGCCGCGCTCCGGGCGCACTGCGATGGTCGGCACGCACATCACGGTGGCTGAGCCCGACGGACGCATCCTCGCGACGCTGCACGAGCGCCGCGGCGGTGTCGCGTTCGAGGATGCCGATCACCTGGTGATCATCGAGCTCGCGGATCCCGGACGCGATGCGGGCCTCTGGCGCTTCACCCTTTCGACTCAGCAGTGGGAGCGACTCGCGACCCTCCAGAACACCACAGGTGCGATCGCGCTTGCAAGCGGTGGGATCTTCGTCGCGACCGCCACGCACATCGTGCGGTTCACCGCTGGCGCCGAAGCAGGTCGGCTGCCGCTCGCGAACGCACAGTTTTTCTCCGTATCGGGGGACCTCCGCTATGTCGCGGCACACCTGGGCGATGGCTCGACCGCCGTCCTCGACGGCGTCACCGGGGCCCTCGAACGCCAGCTCGAGCCCGTCGAGTCGTACGGGGTCGCCGCGGCCCTCGACAAACCGGGAGATCTGATCGTCCGCACGAGTCGCGGCACGTTGACCGTGTGGGAGCGGACGACAGGAGACAACCTCCTATGGACCTTCGACCTGCTCCGCGAGGGGTTCGGAGCGGCCTTTGCCCCGGATGGACGCATCGAGGTGATGGGGAGCAGCTCCGCGCTCCTCGACATTCCGCGCGAGACACGCCCGGTGGCCGAAATTCTCCGGTCCATTGACTGCCGCGTTCCATTGCGCGTCACGGGTAGCCGGCTCGAGCCCGCACCCGTCCGTTGCGAAATGCGCTAACTGCGCAACGCACGCGACGCGGTTGCGGGATTGCCGCAACAGACACGCATCGCTTACCCTACGCGCGTGACCGACGACGTTACAGCTGCGACCGACCAGCTGGACCGCCACGCACCGTATTCCGATCGCGTCTTGCTCGTGATCGACGGCGCCGCGTTGCAGGTTGTCCCCCTCCCCCGCTCCGGGCTGCTCGAGATCGGGCGCTCCAGCTCGTGCGATGTTGTGGTCGACTCGGGCACCGTGTCGCGCCACCACGCCGAGATCGAGCTCAAGCCCGATCGCGTGAGCCTGATGGATGTCGGCAGCTCGAACGGCACCACCGTCGACGGACGCCGTCTCCAGCCGAAGACGCCCATCGATATCGCGGTCGGCACACCGTTCCTCATCGGCTCCGTGACGATGATGGTGCAGCACCGCAATCACGAGCGGCGCGAGCCCGCGACGCAGACGAGTCAGCTCGCCGCGCTCGAGCAGTCGGCCAAGCGGATCGCGGTGGGCAAGCTGCCCGTGCTCGTCGTCGGCGAGACGGGTGTCGGCAAGGAGCGGTTTGCAGAGCGCATCCACGAGCTGTCGCCGCGCCGCCCGAGCTCGTTCATTCGCATCAACTGCTCCGCGGTCAGCGAAGCGCAGCTCGAGAGCGAGCTCTTCGGCAACGATGCCGCGGGCAAGCCGGGCCTGCTCGAGGCTGCCGACGGGGGCACCGCGCTCCTCACGGACATCGAGCAGCTCACGCCGGCGTTGCAGCAGAAGCTGCTCCGCGTGATCGAGGAGGGCGCGGTGCATCGTACGGGCGGGACGCGCATGCGCGCCGTCGACGTTCGCTTCATTGCCACCACGTCGACCGACCTCACCGCCGAGGTCGAGGCCGGACGATTCCGTCGCGAGCTGTACTTCCGGATCGCGGGCGCGACGTTCGTGGTGCCGCCGCTCCGCGATCGCAAGGACGAGGTCATCCCGCTCGCCGAGCAGTTCATCGCCTCGGCGTCCGGTCCGCTCGGCTTGCGCTTCGCGTTCTCCGAGGACGCGCGCAACTGGCTCACCAACCACAGCTGGCCCGGCAACATCCGCGAGCTCCGCAACGCCTGCGAACGCGCCGTGCTGCTCTCGACCGGCCCCACGCTCGAGCTGCATCACCTCACGATCACGTCCGACGAGAACCTGCTGCGCAAACCGCAGGAACAGCGGTTCCGCCGCGCACAAACCCTCCCCGGCACCTTCTCCGCGGTCGCGCCCAACGCGGCCGACATGCCGAGTCAGGTGCGCGCCACCGTCGCAGAGCTCGAAAAGCAGCGCATCCTCGAGGCCCTCGATCGATGTGCCGGGAATCAGACGCGCGCCGCCGAGCTCCTCGGCATTTCGCGCCGTACGCTTATCAATCGTCTCGACGAGTACGGCATCGCGCGGCCGCGCAAGCGCGACGAGTAGCCATGGCGATGCGTACCGTTGTCGTCCCGGGCTTCGCGGCGACGTTCATCAGCGGCGGGGGACGCGACCTCGACATCTCGCGTCTCCCGCAGCTCGCGCTCGCTCCGGGTGAGCACGTCAAGATTACCGACGAGAACGATCACGAGCTCGGCCTCGGTGTCGGCGATCCCGAAAACGCCCGCCTGCGGGTGTTCGCGGTGCCGGCCGACGGTTTTGCGAAGATCGACGGTGCCCTACTCGGCTGGCGGGTCGAACGCGCGCTTGCACTCCGCAAGCTCCTCGAGCTCCCGGGGGACGATCACGCATATCGCATCGTCCACGGCGCAGGTGACGGCCTCCCCGGCCTCGCGTGCGACGTGCTGGGCAAGACCGCGGTGGTCTACGCCTACGCCGACGGCCTACGCGCCCTCGGGCGCCAGCTCGCCGAAGCGATCGTCGGCTTCGCACGCCTCGACGGTGCGGTGATCAAGCTGCGCGCGCGTGGAGGAGCGAGCGAGGTCGAGCAAGACACGATCGGCACCGTCCCCGACAAGGCCGTTGTCACCGAGCACGGCATGCCGCTCGAGGTGCATCCGCTCGGCGGCCTCAACAGCGGCGTGTTCACCGACATGCGCGAGCAGCGCCGCGGCCTCGCGCGGTTCGTCGCCGGCAAGCGCGTCCTCAATCTGTTCTCGTACACCGGTGCGCTCGGCCTCGCGGCTGCGCGCGCGGGGGCGGTGAGCGTCACCAACGTCGATACGTCGTCGGGGGTGAACGCGTGGGCCGCTGGCAACTTCGCGCGCTCGGGCTTCGCCGCTGGCCCGGGTGGAGATCCGCGCGCGCGGTTCGAGACGGGGGATGCGTCCCGCTTCCTCCAGCGTGCGGCGCGCGACAAGGAGCGCTACGACGTCGTGCTCATCGATCCGCCCGGTGCGTCGAGCGCCGCTGGTGTGTCGTGGGCCCTTGGCCGCGACTATCCCGACTTGATCGCGAAGGCCGCGGCCGTGATCCCGCCCGACGGCCTGTTGTGGCTCGCGTCGAACGCCGCCGACGTCGGCGCGCTGTCGAAGCTCGCGCACAAGGGCCTGCGCACCGCGAACCGCACCGGCATCGTGCTCGAGCAGGGTGGCCTGCCACCGGAGTACCCGACGCTGGTCGCCCAGCCGGCCGATCGCTACCTGCAGATCTGCCTGCTGCGCATCGCGTAGCCCAGCGCTACCCTTCGGTAGCCATGTGCGGCCGCTACACGCTCACTCGCCAAGAAGATCTCGTCGAAGATCTCGAGGCGTCGCTCGGCGAATCCGCGCAGGGCGAGTGGTGGAAGCCGCGCTTCAACGTCGCCCCGACGCAGCCCGCGCCGGTGGTTCTCGTTCGCGACGGGGCGCGCAAGATCGAGATGCTGCGCTGGGGCCTGGTGCCCTTCTGGGGTGGGCGTGCAGGCAGCAAGCCGCCACTGATGATCAACGCGCGCATCGAGTCCGTCGCCGACAAGGCGGTGTTCCGCGATGCACTCGATCGCAAGCGCTGTCTCGTGCCGGCCGATGGGTTCTTCGAGTGGCTCAAGGAGGGCAAGGCGAAGCACCCGATCTATCTGCACCCCGAGCCGCGCCATACGATCGCGTTCGCGGGGCTGTGGGCACGCGCGAAGACCGACACCGGTGATCTGCTCAGCTTCACGATCATCACCGGTCCCGCGAACACCCTCGTCGCGCCGATCCACGATCGCATGCCCGTGGTGCTGGCCCCGGGCAGTTACGCGCAGTGGCTCGACCCCTCCGTCGACGGCGAGACCGCGCGCAAGCTGCTCGGCGTGCCGCCCGTCGCCGACTGGGTCGCGACCCCGGTGAGCCAGCACGTGAACAGCGCGCTGCACGACGACGCGAGCTGCATCGAGCCCGTCGCCGGCGACAGCCCCGCGCAGGGGACGCTGTTCGACTGAGATCCGGCTGAGATCTACCGCGATCGCGATCTCGTAGCGTTGGACGGATGATGTCGAAACCCATCGGGCTGGCCGTGTTCGCGATCGCCAACCTCGTCGCTTGCACCGAGAAGGAACCCACCGATGCGGATCCGGTCACGCGGTGCCCACAAGTCTCCGAAGAACCGCTCTTCGTCGAACAGGAGCTGATCTACGACGCGCGGCTGCTTGCCGCTGCCACGGGCGGCCAGGAGCTGGTCATCCGCCTGTTCTCGGAGACGCAGCTGCAGCCGCCCGCGTTGGTCGTCGATCTGTTCGATCCCGCGACCGAGCAGGTGGTGCTCGCACGCGCGACCGCGGCGGTCTCGAACGCGTACACCGTCGTCTCGACCGGAGCGTTCCGCTTCGTCGACGACTGGCCGGGGGAGTCGGCGTGGAGCCTGCTCGTGCCCGGTGCCGCGAAGCCGCAGCAATTCGCGCTCACCTACACGGAAGACGAGGTCCTCCCGGTGGGGCAAGGCAGCGTGCTGCGCATCCGCGCCACCGACCACGGCAGCGACCAGAAGAGCGTCGACGCACTCATGGGAGATCCATGGCTCGGTGCCGTCGAGGGTGGCGTGCTGACGATCCAGACGCCCCAGGCCAAACCGCTGACCGAGCCGGCCATCATCCCTGTGAAGCTCGCGGGGCGGTGGCTCGAGTGGCGCCTGGCGGTCCCCGAGGTCGACGCGGAGAAGCTCACGCTACGCATTCGCGCGCTCGACGCCTCCGGCAAGGACCGCGACGGCGTCGAATGGGAGATCGACGCGCGCCTCGGCAGTGGAACGCGCACCTCGGCAGGTCAGGCAAACAACAAGGCCGAGCTGCTCTAGCAGGGCGTTGAAAAAGAGGAGTTACGTGGCCGGTTCCGTGGCCGTGATCGACACCGTGATCGTGGCCGCGCTCGGGAACGGGAACGATACCGTGGTCCTGATCGAC
>JANRKM010000274.1:0-82325 GCA_033763475.1 Kofleriaceae bacterium | reverse complement strand
CTTGGTGAAGGTCGATGCGGTGCTGTCGAGGACGTACGTCGCGCCGAGATCCTTGAGCAGCGCGACCTGGCCCTCGCGGCGCACGATGTTGACGAGCGGGACGCCATCCGCCTTGCAGATCTTGACCAGCATCTGGCCGAGGTTCGACGCGGCGGCGGTGTGGACGATCGCCTTGTGGCCTTCGGCGCGCATCGTCTCGACGAAGCTGAGCGCCGTCATCGGATTGACGAAGGCGGACGCTCCATCGACGGCGGTGTGGCCCGTGGGCAACTCGTTCACCGCGGCCGCGGGGAGCTTGCGATGCGACGCGAACATGCCGCCGTTGTGCGCGGCGACCACCTTGCCGAGCAATGCCTGCGCGGCCGGCGCACTGCCCGCCTCGACGACCGTCCCTGCGCCCTCGGTGCCGATCGGCAGCGGCTTGTCGACGCGCGCGGCGAAGAACTGGACCAGCGGCGCGGCGACGGGGGCCTCGAACACGCCGTTCTGCGACGTCGCGCGGCCGAGGTCGGCCATCGAGGTCATGAGGAAGATGTCCGTCGGATTGATCGGCGCGGCGTCGACGCGGACGATGACCTCGTCGGGGCCCGGTGCGCCGAGCTCGACGGTGTCGACGGAGAGCCGGAGCTTCGCGCCGGCGGTGAGCGAGGAGTGGAAGATGCGCGCCTGCATGGTGCGCACTCTAGCTCAGGGCGAAGGTGCGGGCGGTGGTGGTGGCAGCGCCGCGCGAATCGCCGGGAGCAGCTTCTGCACGAGCAGCCAGTGCCCCGCCGCGTTGAGGTGCTTGTCGCCCGCAGGCGCCAGGTCGTCGTCGCCCATGTAGATGGTGTCGACGCCGAACTGCTGCATCGCGCGCGCGAGGTCCTCGGTCGTGGGCTCGGTGTCGACGAAGGTCGGCGTGGTCGCCAGCACGTCGCGGATGCCCTTGAACCATTGGGTGTTCCCGTTGTAGGTCCACGCTGGATCCGTGCGCGCAGCGAGCGCAGCGCCGGGCATGATGACGAACGGGATCAAGGTGAAGCCGTGGGTCTTCGCGTGCGCCTGCATGCGCGCGAGCTCGAGCCGGATCTTGTCGAGCGACCAGCGGTCCCAATGCTCGTCATAGCGGCTGGGAATCGACGGGCGGCGCTCGGTGGCGCGGAGCAGCGAGGTGAACAAGTAGCTTCCGTGCTTGATGCTCTTCGGTAGCGGCGCCTTGTCGTAGATCGCCTGGCGCGTGTGCACCCAGTGCTTGCTGCCGTCGAGGGGAACCAGGGCATCGCCCGCGTCGTTCACGGTGAATGCGGCGTAGTTGAGGTTCTCGTGGATGTCGTTGGTGTACAGCTGCCACACCACGATCGTCGGCTTCACGTTTGGCAGGATGTACTTCTCGAAGATGCGGACCTGCTGGTCGGTGCCGGTCTCGCCCTGGCCCGCGTTGATCACGTTGGCGTCGGAAAGCGCTCTGGCGATCTGGCCGACGTACGCGTGCTTGAAATACTCGTCGCCGAAGAACGGGAAGCCCTCGGTGAAGGAATCGCCGAGGAACACGACCGTGGGCCGATCGGGCCGATGCGCGTACGTCGCGGGATCCGCGAGCTCGGGGCGCAGGACGATCGTATCGTCGTCGAGGATGCGGTAGCTCGTGCCGAGGTACCAGGCGCCGCGCAGCACGGGTTTGTCGGCGAACAGCCGGAACAAGCCCTCTGCGAGGAGCAGCGCGACGAAGGTCGAGGCGAGCGAGAGCGCGATCTTCAACGCGATCCGCTGCCATCGCTTCAGCTCCACTGGTTGAGGCTACCGCGGAAACCTGGTGCAATGCTCCGGTCGGCGGTGACGACGATCCTGGGTATATCTGCCTTCTATCACGACAGTGCTGCCGCGCTGGTGCGCGACGGCGTCGTGCTCGCGGCAGCGCAGGAGGAGCGGTTCAGCCGCAAGAAGCAGGACCATCGGTTCCCGCAGCACGCCGTGCGCTACTGCCTCGAGCACGCCGGCATTCGCGCGAAGGACCTCGATGCCGTCGCGTTCTACGACAAGCCGCTGCTCAAGTTCGAGCGCTTGCTCGAGACCTATCTAGGACATGCGCCGCGCGGCCTCGGATCGTTCCTGAAGGCGTTGCCCTTGTGGCTCCGCCAGAAGCTGCACCTGCCACGCGAGATCGACCGTGGCCTCGGCAACGAATACGACGGCCCGATCTACTTCACGGGCCATCACGAGGCGCACGCGGCGAGCGCGTTCTACCCGTCGCCGTTCGACGAAGCCGCGGTCATCACCCTCGATGGTGTCGGTGAGTGGACGACGACGAGCTGGGGGGTGGGGCGCGGCAACCGCATGGACCTGAGACAAGAGGTGCGGTTCCCGCACTCGCTCGGCCTGCTCTACAGCGCGGTGACCTACTACCTCGGGTTTGCGATCAACACCGGCGAGTACAAGGTGATGGGGCTCGCACCCTACGGCGAGCCGCGGTTCGCGCAGCTGATGCGCGAGCATCTGATTCACATCAAGGACGATGGCTCGTTCTGGCTCGATCAGCGCTACTTCAACTACAGCGCCGGGCTCACGATGACCAACGCGCGCTTCCACGCCCTGTTCGGTGGGCCGCCGCGCACGCCCGAGACGCGGCTGACCCAGCGTGAAATGGACATCGCCGCGAGCGTGCAGCTCGTGTGCGAAGAGGTGATGCAGAAGGTCGCGAATCACGTGCATGCGGTCACCGGGCTCACCGACTTGTGCCTCGCGGGCGGCGTCGCCCTCAACTGCGTCGGCAACGGCAAGCTCCTGCGCAACGGCCCGTTCAAGCGGATGTGGATCCAGCCGGCGGCGGGCGATGCCGGCGGCGCCCTCGGCGCGGCGCTGACCGTGTGGCACAAGATCCTCGGCAAGCCGCGCACGCCGGACCCGGGCGACAGCCAGCAAGGCTCCCTGCTCGGGCCCGCCTTCTCGCCGGCGGAGGTGACGCGCTACCTCGACTCCGTCGGCGCGCGCTACGAGCAACTCACCGACGAGCAGGCGCTGTGCGATCGCGTCGCCGAGTTACTCGAGGCGGGCAAGGTCGTCGGGCACCTCCACGGCCGCGCGGAGTTCGGGCCGCGCGCGCTGGGCAATCGCAGCATCCTCGGGGACGCGCGCAACCCCGAGATGCAGGCGCGCATGAACGTGAAGATCAAGTTCCGCGAGTCGTTCCGGCCCTTCGCACCGAGCGTGCTCGCCGAGCGCGCGGCCGACTACTTCGAGCTCGACGTCGAGAGCCCGTACATGTTGCTCGTCGCGCCGGTCCAGCCCGGCCGGCGCACGGAGATGACCGAGGCGCAGCAGCAGCTGTTCGGCATCGACAAGCTCAACGTGCCGCGCTCCGACATTCCCGCTGTGACCCACGTCGACTACTCGGCGCGCGTGCAGACGGTCGATGCGCGGCGCAACCCGCGCTATCACGGCATCATCAAGGCGTTCGAGCAGCGCACGGGGTGCGGCGTGATCGTGAACACCTCGTTCAACATCCGCGGCGAGCCGATCGTGCTGACCCCCGAGGACGCCTATCGCTGCTTCATGTTTACCAACATCGACGCACTGGTGCTCGAGAACTGCGTTTGTCTGCGCGAGGCCCAGCCACCCATGCCGGGGGCCGACGCATATCGCCGTCAGTTCGATCTCGACTGAGGAGACGCCATGGCCCGAAGGACATCCCTGGTCAAAGAGCTGCTGCTGTTCATGCGCCAGCACAAGGCGTACTGGATGGCGCCGATCATCATCGTGCTGCTGCTGCTCGTCGTGCTCGTGATCCTCGGCGGCACGGGCGCCGCGCCGTTCATCTACACGTTGTTCTGAGGACGCACGATGGCGATGGTCGAGATCGAATGGCATCCGAGCCCGCAGCAGCTGCGGCGGTTCGGCGTCGCGCTCCTCTGCGGCTTCGCGGCCCTCGCGGTGATCGCCGAAGTCGTACTCGAGCGGCACGCGCTCGCCGTGGTGCTCGCGGGGATCGGGGGCGGCACGGGCCTCGTGGGGCTCACGGGCACGGTGGTGGCGCTACCGATCTACTGGGTATGGATGGGCATCGCGTACGTGATGGGAAACATCACGAGTCGCGTGCTCGTCGCGACGCTGTTCTTCGGGCTCATCACGCCGATCGGGCTCGCGATGCGCCTGTTCGGGCGCGACAAGCTACAGCGCACGAATCCATCGAGTACCTGGCGTGACTTACCTCCCGTCGACGATGTGCGCAGCTACGAGCGCCAGTTCTAGGCGGTGCTACATCCTAGGGTATGCGCGCCCGCGATCTGATGCAGCGTGACCCGATCACGATCCGGCCCGACGCTCCGTACCTCGAGATTCAGCGCCTGTTCGTGGAGGCGCAGATCGGGGGGGCACCCCTGGTCGACGAGGCCGGGCACGTGCACGGATTGATCACCACCGCCGACCTCCTCCGCGCTGTCGACGAGCTGTGCGACGAGGACCTCGATCCGGCAGAGCCGGAGAGCGAGGAGGCACTGGCGCGGGGGCTAGGTGAGCTGACGGCGCACATGCTGGCGACACCGGATCCGACCTGGGTATCCCCGGATCTTCCGGTCGCCGAGGTGGCCCGGACCATGCGCGAAGAAGGCGTGCATCGCGTGCTCGTGGGCACGGAGGGGAGGCTCGAAGGCATCTTGACGGCCTTCGACTTACTCGGGTGGCAGCCTACGTGAGCACGTTCGCGACGACAACGGGACAGCGAACCGCCGGACGTTTGCTAGCATCCGGGGCGTGCCATCGGTGTCCGTCCAGCTCGCCTTGCTCGCGGTCGCGAAGACTCCCGCCAGCGCCGACAGGACGCAGCTCGAGGTCGCTCGTGACCGCGCGCTGACGGCGGGCCATCGCGTGCTGGCTACGGAGGTGGTCCAGGACAAAGAAGCGGCGATCGGCGCGTTCCTCAAGCGGTGGGTCGCCGATGAAGAGATCGATGCGGTCATCGTGCTCGGTGGCGCCGAGAGCCAGGCGACCTCGAGGGCGCTCGCGCCGCTCGTGACCGAGACCATTCCCGGCTTCGCCGATCTCTTTCGCTGGATGATGTTCCAGGAGAAGGGCGCGGCGGCGATGCTCGCGAGCGCCGAGGCGGCGCGTTGCACCGACACGTTCATCTTCGTGATCCCGGGCGGCGTTGCGGATGCGATGGACAAGCTCATCCTGCCCCAGTTCGATCCGGCGACGACGCCGCGCAACCTCGTCGCCGAGATGCCGCGGCTACGCGCGTTCGACAGCGTGCCCATCGCGATCACGGGCGAACGCACGCAGGGCGGCCCCGGACTCCCCGCGCGGTTGCCGGCCAAGATCGCGCCCAAGGTCGCGCCGAACGTCGTGGCGCGCGATCGCAACAAGTCCTCGCCGCCCGCGGACCTGCGCGAACGCCTCCCCAAGCTGCCCCCCGGTGCCAGCGAAGCTGGAAACGATGACGTCACCAAGACCGCGAACTCGATCGCGCCCCTCGGCGGCAGCGACGACATCACGAAGACCGCCGTGCGCGCGGCGGCACCCGCGGCGAAGACCCCGGCGAACCAGGTGCAGCTCGGCGCCCTCGCGGCCGCTGCCGACGACGCGGACGATGGTTGGGACGGCAACGCCACGTTGTCCGACGACGAGCCCGATGCGGGCCAGACGATGGATCTCGACGAGAGCGACCTCGACGTCGCCGCGTCGACACCGCCGGCGTCGCGCCCGATCACCACGCCGCCACCACCTCCGCGCACGGCCACTCCGGCCGTGGGCGTCGTGAACGCGCCGGGGACGAACAACAAGACCGGGCCCACGAAGCCGCCACCGCGCGCGACCGTCACGCCGCCCGAGAAGTCGGGTCCGACGAAACCGCCGCCTCGATCGGCGCCGACGCCGCAGCCGGAGCCGCGCGCAGCCATCGACGCACCAGAAGTCGCCCCTTCGCCCGCAAAGCGCGCGCCGACCGCGCCGCCGCCCGTGCGCACTTCGTCGAACGAGCTGCCGCGCGGCAACTTCAAGTACGAGAAGCCGAAGAAGAAGGTCCATCCAGCGCTGTGGGTGGTGGGGGGGCTCGCGGTCGTCGCGCTCGGCTTCTTCGGGCTCATCGCGTTGTTCCCGAGCGAGAAGGACAAGGCGACGGAACAGCTCGCCGCCGCCACACCGCCTGCGCCGAGTGAGCCCGCGCCCGTGCCGGTCGAGCCGGCTCCGGTCGAGCCCACGCCCAGCGCGCCCACGCCGGTCGAGCCCACGCCCGTCGAGCCTGCACCGATCGAAATGCCGATCAACACGGCGCGGCCCGCGAAGCCTGCAACTCCAAGCAACGTCGTTCAGCGCCCGGTGACGTCGCCCGAGACGGGGCCGACCACCAAGCCGGAGACGGGCCCGACGACGCAGCCCGAGACCACGCCGGCGACGAAGCCCGAGACCACGCCCGCCGCGCCGGCGCCGGTGGATGACTGCGACGAGACCAGCTGCGTGATGTCGAACTACGACCGTCCGTGCTGCGCGCGCTACAAGCCGACGAAGACCGACTTCGCACCGCGCGTCGGTGGCGTGCCGGAGACGCTCGACAAGACGATGGTCCGTGCGGGCATCGAGCCCGTCAAGCCGCGCGTCGTGAAGTGCGGCGAGCAAACCAAGGTCGCGGGCACCGTGCGCGTCTCGCTGAGCGTCTCCGCCGATGGCGAGGTCACCAACGCCGCGCTCGAGAGCTCGCCCGATCCGGCGCTCGGCCGCTGCGTCGTCGAGGCGATGAAGCGCGCGAAGTTCGGCAAGACGGTGAACGGGGCGACGTTCACGTATCCGTTCGCGTTCTAGTCAGCGCGAGCGCGCGCGGGGCCACACCTGTTCGATCGGGTGCTCCGCATGCACACCGACGAGCGCGTCGAACACGCGCGCGCAATACTGGCGAAGCACCTCGGGATCGAAGGCCCACGTATCGCCCTTGCCCTTGCCGGTGCGTAGCGTGCCGCTCGCGATCGTCATCGTCGCCTGGTCCCAGGTCGCCGAGCCGAGCGCGCGCACGCGCTGCTTGATCTTCTCGCGGTCGCCGCGCGAGGGCTGCTTCTCGAACGCCACCGCCACCCGCACGACGACCGTGCGCCGCGGCAGCGCGAGGAGATCGCGATAGGTATCGTGGTCGATCCGCAGCGACGGCCACCGCTTCTCTAGCTCGCCGAGCACCACCTGCACGTGATCGCCGCTGCCCGCGAGGCGCGCGGCCACGGCCGCACTGATCACCACGGCCGGCAGCATCCACACCGCCGCACCGACCGCCGCCGCGATCAGCGTCCAGCCGGCCGCCACCGTGGCCGCCGCCATGAACGGATGCAGGCTCGACTTCTCGCGCTGGCTCTCCACCGCCACCAGCGCGAGGGGCGGCGCGGGGACGTGTGCCTGCTCGGCGGCCGCCTCTTCTTCGACCGCACGCTCGGCCGCAGCTTGCTTCGCAACGAGCCGGAGGAGCTTGGTCTGTGCAGCCTGGCTCTCCTCGCGCGCCTGCGCGAGCTCGCGTTCGAGTGCCTCTACCCGGTGGAGCAGGGCCTCGCGATCATCGCGATAGGTCACGCCTCCATGGTATTCGCTGCACGCACTGCGGCTCGCGCGTGTCTGAGGGAAATACGCCGGTGCCGGCAGTTGTTAGGCTTGATTCATGACTTCAACCGCAGGAGCCTTCGCGTGGCCGTCGCTGTAGCGGTGGTCTGGAAGCTCGTTGCGGCGCTCGCGTGGTTGGTTGCAGGGCACACGTCCGTCTGGACCTTCAAGAACCCGGACTCGCGTCCGGTGTTCGTCACCGTCGAGGTCGCCGACAAGCAGGTGCTGATGCGCACCGCGCTCCTGCCGTGGCAAACAGCGGAGCTTCACATCGACACCGCGGAAGATGACATCCGCGTGTCAGCGAGCTTCGACGGAAGACGGTGGCATGTGACCGACCAGTACAACGCTGGGTCCGGGTTCGACGATTGTTTCGTGGTGGCCGGCGCCAGGTCGACTGGGTGCCCTGCGAGCACTGGCGATTAGCGGCGCCGCGTGCGCGGTGTGGGCGACGACAGCATGCGGCCCACGACATCGATGATGGGCACGGCGAGCTTGTCGAGCTCGGCGCTGCGGCCAGCCTCGAAGGCTTCGAGGGTGAGCTCGTTGATGCCGCCCACGAGGACCATGGCGACGTCGAGCGAGATCGGCGGGCGGGTGCCAGACGCGTTGAGCTCGCGCTGGAGGAGGGCCGCGAAGCGACGCATCACGCGGCGGCGGACGGCGAGGCCCTCGGCGCCGAGCTGGAGGATGTCGACGGTGAGGGCGCGCACGACGCGGGGGCGTGCCTGGAGGTGGGCGAGGTAGAAGCGTGCGCCTTCGCCGACGCGCCGGGTGTCGGGCGGGATGCGCTGGATGGCGGCTTCGAGATCGTCGACGAGGCGCGTGCCTTCGCGCTCGCAGAGAGCGAGCAGGCAGGCCTCCTTGGTGGCGAAGTGTTCGTAGAAGGTGCGCTTGGAGACGTGCGCGCGACGAACGATGTCGGCGATCGTGAGATCGGCCCATCCGGCGTCGCCGATGGCGTCGAGCATCGCCGCGAGGATGCGGTCGCGGTGGTCGTCTTCGGGAGCCGCCGGCACGTTGGTACTTGACAGTACCAAGGGCAGACGTAGAGTGTTGGTACCAGCGGGTACCAAATCACGATGACGACCCCTACGACCACTCACCTCGACGTGCTCATCATCGGTGCGGGGCTCTCCGGCATCGGCGCCGCCTATCACGTGCAGACGATGTGCCCGACGCGGTCGTACGCGGTGCTGGAGGGCAGGGAAACGATGGGCGGGACGTGGGACCTGTTCCGCTATCCGGGCGTGCGCTCGGACTCCGACATGTTCACGCTGGGCTACCGGTTCCGGCCGTGGCGAAGCGACAAATCGATCACCGATGGCGCGTCGATCAAGGCGTACATCGAGGATACCGCGAAGGAGTTCGGCATCGACGCGCACATCCGGTTCGGGCATCGGGTGACGCGCGCGGAGTGGTCGTCGGCGGAGGCGCAGTGGAGCGTGACGGCCGAGGTGGGACCGGAGAAGCGCGTGGCGCGGTTCACCTGCGGGTTTCTGTACACGTGCACCGGCTACTACGACTACGCGCACGGCTACACGCCCGAGTTCGTGGGGCGCGAGCGGTTCGCGGGGCGGATCGTGCATCCGCAGCACTGGCCCGAGGGCTTGGACTATCGCGGCAAGCGCGTGGTGGTGATCGGCAGCGGCGCGACCGCGATCACGCTGGTGCCGGCGATGGCGGCAGACGCCGCGCACGTGACGATGCTGCAGCGCTCGCCGACGTACGTCGCTTCGATTCCCGCGCACGATCGCATCGCGAGCTTGCTCATGCGCGTGTTGCCCGACGAGGCGGCGCACGCGGCGACGCGGTGGAAGAACATCGTGAAGAGCATGTTCTTCTACAACCTCGCGCGCTCGCGGCCTGCGGTGATGAAGGCGTTGCTGCGGGCGGGGGCGAAGAAGGCAGCGGGGCCGGCCATGGATGTCGATACGCACTTCAAGCCCCGCTACGAGCCGTGGGACGAGCGGCTGTGCATCGCGCCCGACGGTGACTTCTTCCGCGCGTTGCGCGAGGGCAAGGCCTCGGTGGTGACGGACACGATCGCGACGTTCACCGAGCGTGGCATCGAACTGGCGTCGGGCGCGGTGCTCGAGGCAGACATCGTGGTCACGGCGACGGGCCTCAACGGGCGCCTGTTGCCCGGCGTGACGGTGGTGGTGGATGGCAAGCCCGTCGCGTTCCGCGAAACCACGGCGTACAAGGGCATGATGTACAGCGGCGTGCCGAACATGGCGTCGGCGTTCGGCTACACGAATGCATCGTGGACGCTGAAGTGCGATCTGACGGCGCAGTTCGTGTGCCGGCTGCTCGAGCACATGCGCGCGCACGGCTATGCGAGTGCCACGCCGCGCGTGAAGGACCCGGCGATGCCCACCGAGCGGCTCGTCGGCTTGAAGTCGGGGTACGTGCAGCGCGCCGTCGGCGAGTTTCCGAAGCAGGGTGCGCGCGCGCCGTGGCGGTTGCACCAGAACTACCTCAAGGACCTGCTCCTGCTGCGATACGGCAAGATCGAAGACGTCGAGCTCGAGCTCGCGGTGCGGCCCGTGCCATCACGCGAGCTCTCGCCGATGCTGCATGCGGAGGGAGCCCATGTCTAAGTCGATGCGCTTGCAGGATCGCACGGCGGTGGTCACCGGTGCGGCAGGCGGGATTGGCCGTGCGATCGCCGTCTCGCTCGCCCGGCGCGGGTGTCATCTCGCGCTCTCCGATGTGAACGCCGAGGGACTCGCGGAGACCGCGTGTCTGGTGCGGGCAGAGAGCTTGCTCGTCAGCGAGCACGTGCTCGACGTCGCGGATGCCGCGGCCGTCGCGCGGTTCCCCGCGCAGGTGCTGGTCGAACATCCGCGCATCGATGTACTCGTGAACAACGCTGGCGTCGCCGTCGGCGGCACGTTCGAGCAGGTGAGCGAGGCGGACTTCGAGTGGCTCTTCTCGATCAACTTCTTCGGCGTCGTGCGCATGACGCGTGCGTTCCTGCCGCTGCTCCGCAAGAGTGATGATGCGCGCATCGTGAATCTATCGAGCGTGTTCGGGCTCGTCGCGCCGCCAGGCCAGGCCGCCTACGTCGCGAGCAAGTTCGCGGTGCGCGGCTTCTCGGAGTCGCTGCGCCACGAGCTCGCGCGCTCGACGGTCGGCGTGACGGTCGTGCATCCCGGTGGCGTCGCCACGTCGATCGCGAAGAGCGCGAGGTTGCCCGGCGGCGTCGATACGGTGGAAGCGGAGCGCCAGCGCGCGGACTTCAACAAGCTCTTGCGGCTGCCGGCGGAGGTCGCGGGCGAGACCATCGTGCGCGGCGTCGAGGCGCGCAAGGCTCGCGTGCTCGTCGGCAAGGACGCGATCGCGCTGTCCGTGATCGAGCGCGTGGCGCCTGTCTCATACTGGAATCTGCTGGGGCGCGCACTGCGCCCATAGAGGTAACCCATGAAGACGATGCCAGTCATTCCCCTCGCACCCGCGCGCGGCCGCGTGCGCGTCGGTGCGGTCGACCTCGCGTACGACGTGCGCGGCACCGGCGAGCCGCTGCTGCTCATCCCGGGGTTGTCGATGCGCAGGACCATGTGGCCCGAGGAGCTGTGCGACGCGCTCGCCGCCGCCGGGTTCCACGTCGTGCGCATGGACAACCGCGATTCCGGCGATTCGGCGCGCGTCGACGCCCGCGCGCCCGACGTGATGGCGGTGCTCGGGCGCTCGCTGCTCGGCCTGGCTGTCGAGGTGCCGTATCGCCTCGAGGACATGGCCGAGGACGCCGTCGGCCTGATGCGGGCGCTCGGCCACGAGACGTTCCACGTCGCCGGTGCGTCGATGGGCGGCATGATCGCGCAGACGATCGCGATCATGCGGCCCGGTGCGCTGCGCTCGCTGGCGTCGGTGATGTCGGGGCCGGGCGGCCGGCGCTATGCCGTGGCCAAACCGTCCGCGTTGCGCGCGGTGCTCACGCCGGTCCCTGCCGAGCGCGAGGCGCAGATCGAGCGTCTGGTCATGGTGTTCCGCCTCCTCAATGGCGGCGTGCTGCCGTTCGACGAGGCCGCGGCCCGCGCGCTCGCGATCGCGCAGGTCGACGGTGGTACCGAGCCGCCCGCGAGCGCGCGCCACCTCGGGGCGATCATCGAGAGCTCCGGTCGCCGGCGCGCGCTGCTCCACAAGGTGACGACGCCGACGCTCGTGATCCACGGCTCGCACGACCCGCTGCTGCCGCTGCGCGGGGCGCGTGCGACCGCGCGCGCGATTCCCGGCGCCGAGCTCCTCGTCGTCGAGGGCATGGGTCACGATCTCTCGGCACCGGTCCTTCCGCTGATTGCTGGAGCGATCGCCACGCACGCGCGCAAGGCCGCACACGTCACGCCGCCGGCGGGGCCGCGCACGCTCGATCTGCCACGCGCGAGCCGGGCCTTCCGCACGCTGCTTCGCGATCCCGACGATCTCCCGCAGGTGTTCGAGATCATCGAGGCGCTGTCGACGGAGCGGCACGCGCGCCGCCTGCACGCCGGGTTTCAGAAGACCGAGCTCGGTCGCCGGCTCCTCGAGCGCAAGCCCGACATCGTCCGCATCCTCGCCGACCGCGAACGCTTGCGTGCGATGCCCGAGGGCTCGCTCGGCCGCGCGTACCTGGCGTTCGTCGAGCGCGAGAACATCTCCGCGCAGGGCATCCGCGAAGCGAGCCTCACCGCCGATCGCCTCGCGCGGCAGCAGGCCGAGCTCGCGTTCGTCGGCGATCGGATGCGCGACACGCACGATCTCTGGCACGCGGTGACCGGCTATCACGGCGACGTGCTCGGCGAGGTGGGCCTGCTCGCGTTCACGCTCGCGCAGCACTGGAACCCGGGGATCGCGCTCATCGTCGCCGGCGCCCTCGTGAAGGGCACTGGCGGCCAGGTCAGCGTCGCGAGCTTTGTCCGCGATGGCTACCGGCGCGGTCGTGCGGCCGCCTGGCTGCCCGCGCAGGACTGGGAAGCGCTCCTCGAGCGCCCGCTCGACGAGGTGCGCGCCACCCTGGGTCTCGGCGCGCCGCCGGCGTACACGCCCGTGCGCACCGCCGAGTTGCGGGAACTGGGCGTCATCTAACCTGCCAGGGCTCGAGGGCGAGCAATCAGAAGCTGAGGCGCAGCGTCGCGCGGACCAGCTGGCTCGCGCCGACATCCGGGTCGTCGTGGTGCTCGTACATCGCGTTCACCTGGAGGCGATCGGTCGCGCGGGCGAGCGGGAACGCGGCGACGCCGAGCTCCAGGCTCGTCGCGCGCGCGGGGGCCGACAGCTGACGCCGGTCTTCGACGCCGGCGCGCGCGAGCGGTGCCAGATCCAGCTGGCGCATCGCAAACCGCCAGCTCGCCTGCGCGTAGACGGCGGTCGCGACGTCGGGGCGGGACGACAGGTCGTCGGTGATCTGCTTGCGCAACAGCTCGGCCTGCACGAAGAGGCCCTGCCACGCTGCGCGCAGCGACGCCGATGCGCGCAAGGCGCGCGAGTGCCCACCCTCGGCACCCGTTGCCGTGAACTGGGTGGCGGAGCGATACGCGAACGCCGCACCGATGCCGACGCGCAGCTGCGCGGGACGCACGCCCTCGTCGAATGCGAACGCGCCGAGCGGCGTCACCTCGAGGCGCGTCGTGTACAAGAGGCCACGCTCGCTCGCGCCGGCCGCGAGCATCGCGTCGGCGGCGACGCCGTTCCACACACCCGCGAACGCAGATAGCTTCGAGGTCATCACCTGGGCCTGCGCGCCGACATCGCCCGGGAGGACGAAGGCGTTGTCGAGTGCGATGCGCGAGGGGAACACGCGACCGACCGTCGGGGTCGCGCTCTGCGCCGATAACGGAATCTGATCGCGACCGAGGGAGAAGCGGAGTGCGGGGATGGGCGCATAGCGCACCAACGCACGCTCGAGGTCGATGCGCGCGACCGTGTCACCCATCGCGTCCCGATCCGACGCCACGCGCACGTAGAACACGGCCGAGACACCACCACCGACCGCCGCATCTACGCCGAGGTCGACGCGACTGCCGCTGACCCCATAGGCCCACCGATCGCGTTCGAGCGTCGCGTCGTTGTGGATCACCGACAGCGACGGGCGCAGCGAGCCATACACGCGCATGCGCAACGTCCCGGCTTGCAGCTCGGGCACGAGCACCGGGGTCGCTTGCGCCAGGGCACTGGCAACCGGTGGTGCTTCGCTCGCGGGCGCCGCCGTGCGTTCGCTCGCCGTATCCTCGGCGGAGACACCGCCGACCGCATCCTCGTCGGCTTCCGCGGTGCCCGCCGCACACGCCACCACGAGGAGGACGTGCCGGATCACGGCAGCGCCACGCCCACTGGCACCACGGCCAGCTCGCTGTAGGGGATCCCACCTCGGTCCACCGGCGGATCGGCCACCAGCACGGCCCGCGCACCGAGGCCGTACCTCGGCGCAGCACGCGGCGGCACCAGCGCCGACCCCCCATACGCGGCGTGCGCCTTCCAGCGCGAAGCAGCGCGCTGCTCGCCACGCTCGTCGATCACCGTGACCCCCGCAGCGAGGGCCGCGTCGATCGCCTGTGCGCTCGCCCAGGGTCGTGCAGGGCCGAGTTGACCGGTCGCCACGCGCGCGAGCGATGGTGTGGGCGTCGCGCTGGTCAGCCAGAGTCCGCCGTCGTCGTCGAGCTCGAGGGAGGCCACGGAGAACGGCGCCGCGGCGATCGTCACGCCGGTGCGCGTTCCGACAGCCACGACGTCCGAGCGCAGCGTCGCGGCGACACTACCGTCTGCAGCGAACCCGATCTCGCCGAGGCGCGGTGCGGGATCCGCGGTGCCCGAGACCGGGATGGTTCCGACCTGACCCTCGAACGGGCGCGCGAGCAGGATGCGCGGGCCGGCTGCATCGCGCACGTAGAACGCGGCCTCACCAGCGTCGAGATCGGCTCCCACCGCGAGTACCTCGACGGTGCCGAGCGCACTGCTGGCGCGCACGAGGCCGAGCTCGAGATCGAGCGTGGCGAGGTACGGCGTCGGCTGTGCGCCCGTGGTGATGACGGCCATCGTGAACCGGCCCGAGACGTCGCGATGAACGAGCGGCGCGACCGCGACGAGCACGAGGTCACTCGAGCTCACGGGATCGACGTCGAGCTTCGTCTCGCAGCTGCCGTCATTCGCCCGCAGCTCCACGATCGCGTCGCGCGTCCAGAGCCAGCCACGTCCGAGGTCGGTGCCGATCCAGCCGAGTGCACCGCCGCGCGCACCTGTGCCGGTGGGGCACCCGTCGGACCAGCCACCACGCGAGAGTGCCGCATGGGCGGTGCCCGGTTGGGGCACGCCGGTCGAGTCGGGTACGCCGGTCGCGACGTACAGGTTCCCGAGTGCATCGGTCATCGGCGGCAGGATGGCGGACACTTCGCCGGGGAACATGCCGACGCGACGCCCGAGGCCGAGCTCCTCGGGCGCGAGCCCCTCGACGCACCCAGCGGCAGCGAGCACGACCACCACGACACTCTTCATCTGCGGCTCACGGCGTAATCGATCACGTAGTAGCCGGTGGCTTCGTTCGAGACGGGATCGGTGTAGGCCTGGCGATACACGTACGGCGAGAACGAGTAGCCGTGCGTGACGTATTCGTCCTCCTGCGTAGACGGATCATCGGGGAGCGGCGGAATCTCGCCGCTGAACTCGGACGACTCGCCGACGGTGATCGCGTGGCTCTTGCCCCAGGCTGCGCCGAGCGACGCACCGACCTGCACGCCGGCCGCCGACAACGACGCCGAGACCGACACCGAGGTCTTGAGCGCGACCGTGTTGGTCTCGCTCTGCGCGACCGAGAGCGAGAAGCCCACCGTGCCGACATCGGAGACGCGCAGCGTCGGGCGCGAGGGGAACACGTGCTCGTCGGGTTGTACGGGGGTGCCGTCGAGCTTGGTCGGCGCGCTCGGATAGCTCGCGAGGTCGCCGATTCGCCGCGGCACGGTGATCTGCGGCAGCCCCGGTACCTGCGCGGCGAGCGCGTTGTAGCGGGGCGTCGACAGCACCGTCGTCTGTCCGCTGACCGGTACAAACAGCTTCATGCGACGCCCCGTTCCACCTGCGCGATTTTCGGGATCGACGAGCTCGTATTCGTACGCGTGGAAGCAGCTGCACGCGACCACCACGGCCGCATACTCGTTGCCGTACTGCTGCACCTGTGGGCGCAGGCTGAACTTGGTGCCGATCGCGACGCGCTGCTGCACCGACCGACTCTTCGACACCTCCGCGCCGAGCTTCGTCGAGAGCTTCGCCTTGAACAGACCCACGAAGTCGGCGTCGACGCCCATCTCCACGCCCGCGCTGAGCGCGACGGTGTCGGTGAACGACTCCGACATCTCGACGCGATTGCCAACAGCGACGCCGGACTTCGCGGAGTCCGACAGCGTCGAGTCGTAGGGCGGGAACGTCACGACGACCGTGGGCATCAGGTTGCCGGCGATGAGCTCGGGGCCACTCGTGAGCTGCGCCGTGACCGAATCATCATCGAGGTCGCCGAGCGCGATGCGCCGCGGTGCCTTCGTGGTGCCCACCGAGCCCGAGAACGCCTTGGTCATCGCCGTGCCGGTCCAGCGCAGCACGTCGACGGCCTTGTTTTCGCCGAGGACCACGATGTTGTCGCCAACGTCGTTGCCGTCGAGGTCACCGGCCGCGAGATCGATCGCGCTGCCGGTGGTGTCGATCGCCGTGACGCCGGCGAAGCTCGCACCCACGCGATAGAGATGCACGCGATCGCTCGCCCAGCCGAACCAACCGCGATCCTCGAGCACCGCGATCTCCGCGCGCCCGTCATGGTCGATGTCACCCGCGGTGATCGCTTCGAAGTGCGTGTCGAACGATGCGGCGCGCACGGTCGCTGCCCCGACCGTCCAGGCCGCGATGCGCGTCGAATCGCCCGAGCGCAGGAGGAACACGATCTCCTCGAGGCCGTCCCCGTCGACATCACCCGTGGCTACATCCGCGCCCGTCTCGCCGTTTCCGAACATGAACCGCTGGCAGCCCCCGTCCTGCGCGCACACGGAGATCTGGCCGGTTGCCGACAACGCGATCACGTCAGCGACGAGGTCACCGTCGACGTCACCCGTCGCCACCGCGACCGGCACGAAGCCGACGTCGAGCTGGCGCGTCGCGACCGCGCGCCCGGTGATCGTGACGCTCGTCGAGCCGGTGCGGGCCGCGACCATCGCCCCACCTTGTGGCGTGTGCAGCGCGGCGACGTCGATGAGCGCCGCGGTGCCGATCTTGAAAGATCCGCCGGCCGCACCTCCGTAGGAGATGGTGCCGTTGCCGTTGTAGCCATCGACCCAGTACTGGCCCTGGTTCGCGGTCGCGTCGACCACGAGCAGCTCTTGCTCGCGGAACAGCACGCGACTCGGACCGAGCGGCGTCGCCGACTCGTAGGGGCCTTCGTCGCACTGGCGGGGCCGACACGTCGAGCTCGCGGCATCGCAGGTCTCGCCAGGCGAACAATCGTCGTCGGTCGCGCAGGAGAGATCGGCCTCGTCCCACGTCGGGCTGCCCGGACCTGGCGGAGGATCGTCGCCGAGTGCGGGAGGCTCGAAGGACGTTTGGTCGCAACCGATGGCGAGGAGTGCGACGAGGCTGACACCGAGAGAACGCACGAACAGCAGCGATTCAAGGACCTTGCCATGCGTCGCGCCGTGCCGATCGCGGCTCGCTTCCAATGACCGCGAGGTGTTACCGGCGCCCGCGAGTGGCGACGCCGCTAGCCACAGGGGAGTGGCCCCTCAGGTCGAGCGGCCAGTGCTGTTCTCGTCGAAGAACGTTCGCGACGCCGTCGTCACTTGCGACAGATCGATGTGAGCGGGTAGTTCGGCTCGCGCGTCAGCGGCCCCGTTCCCCCGTACTTGGCGCGCTGCGCGCTCGTGACTTCACGCGACGTCGCGATCGCGGCCAGCACCTCGGTCGCTTCGTTCCCCGTGCGCGCATAGGTCGTGTAGTCGACCGTGAACAAGCCGAAGCGCGGCGCGAAGCCCTCGTGCCACTCGAAGTTATCGGTCAGGCTCCACTGATAGACGCCGCGGATATCGGCACCGGCGTCGCGCGCGCGCCCGATCACCTCGAGGACGCGCACGATGTTCTCCGCGCGCCGCGTCGGTAGCTCGGTTGCGATGCCTACCTCGCTGACCACGAGCGGCAGGTCGGGATACCGCCCCGAAAAGGCGACGAGCACGTCGTGGAGGCCGTCGATCCAGCCTTCGTACCCCATCGATGGAACGCAGTAGGTCGGCTGCGACGCCGGCAGGCACGCGCCGAAATCGGAGCCGCCGAAACACGGCGTGAACGCGATCGGCTCGGGCAGGAGCGGATCTTTGCCGGTGACGCCGGCGCGGAAGTAGTACTGGAGCCCGAGCCAGTCGAGCTTGTCCTTCCACTCCGGGCGGTCCTCGTCGAGGGTGCCATCGAGGTTGGCGTCGTAACGGCCGGCGCGGATCGCGTCGACCCACAGGTAGTGATAGAGGAACACGAGGCGATCGCGCGCCGCGAGGTCCTCGGGGTCGGTGGACGGGCGGTTGCTGCGCGCGGGCTGCCAGTCCTGCACCGAGAGCGACATGCCGACCGCTGCGGCGACGCCATCGCCGTCGGCATCGACGGTGTCATGCGCCTTGATCGCGTCGTAGATCGCGACGTGGGCGGACATGTAGTCGCGCAAGATGTCGGCGAGCTTGGCGGGGTTTAGCGTGAGCCCACCCGGTGGGAATTGCGCGAGGGCGTAGCCGGCGAGGAGGTAGTTGATCGGCTCGTTGACCGTGCCCCACTCGTCGACGAGATCGCCGTAGCGCTGTGCGAGCAGCGTGGCGTGCTCGCGGAGCTCCTCGACGATCTGGGGGCCACCTGCCGAGCCAAAGCCGCACAGGTTGGTGTCGATCGGACCGGTCGAACACGCGAGCGCGCGCGGGTCCGCGACCCACACGGGATTCGAGAAGTGATGAACGGTGACGACGGGCCGGATGCCACGCCTCTGCATCGACTCGAGCTGTGCGCGGTAGTGGGAGAGAGCCGCCTCGTCGACCTGATCCCGCGCGGGTTCGATGCGCGCCCACTCCATCGAGAAGCGATAGCTGTCGAGGTGGATCTCCTCGACGAGCCCCAGATCGGTCTCGACCATCGAGTAGCCGCGCGCGGCGTCGCCGACAAACGTGCCGTGCTCGAGGCCGCCCTCCGACGCCGGCCTCGTCCAGACGTACCAATCGGTCGCGGTGTTGTTGTCCTCGATCTGGGTGGCCGCGCTCGCCGCGCCGAACCGGAACCCTCCGTGACCCGCCGGGGTGACGAGCGAGCCCATCGTGCCGAACGCGATCGGCGGCGGATCGGGCGTGTCGCCCACCTCGTCACCGCACGCAGCGAGGACGATCGCGATCCCCAGGATAGCTCGCATGTCGACGATGATACCCCGAGGCTGCTCGTCGCGAACCTGCTTGTATCGCGTGCGATGAACGTGTCACCGATAAATCGTGACAACTGTCGCGCGGTCTGCGCTGAAGCGCTGGGGCGTCGCCGCCCGGCGCTAGACGAGCACGAGGCGGAGGAGCAAGAAGAATGTGCCGGCCATCAGGATCGAGACCGGCAGCGTCAGCACCCAGGCGAGCGCGATGTTGCGGACCGTGCCGCCGTTGACGCCGGAGCGTTGCGCGACCATCGTTCCGGCGATTCCCGACGACAGGATGTGCGTGGTGCTCACCGGGAGACCGGCCGTGGAGGCGACGCCGATCGCGGTGGCGGCGACCAGCTCGGCCGACATGCCCTGCGCATAGGTCAGGTGGGACTTGCCGATCTTCTCGCCGACGGTCAGCACGATCCGCTTCCACCCGACCATGGTGCCGAGACCGAGCGCGAGCGCGATCGCCGCGAGCACCCAGACCGGCGAGTAATCGGTGAGCCCGCGCAGCGCCTTGCGGCTCTTGTTAAACGACGCGACCTCTTCCTTGGAAAGGCCGACGTGGCCCTTCGCGATCAGCTTGCCGAGCTCCTTGTCGAGCTGGAGGATCTCCGAGCGGATCGGAAACCGGTCCTCGGCAGGGATCGTCGCGACCTCCTGGTGGCTCTCGAGGCGGCGCCGGACCTCGGCGATGCGGCCCCGCATGTGCTCGATCTCCGGGCGCCCCGCCGTATCGCCGTGCGCGACCAGCACGCGGTCGATCTCGACGATCGCCTCGCGGGTGCGCTGCGTGCTGGCGTCCGGGTCGAGTGCGAACGCCGCCGGCAAGAGGCCGATCAAGATCAGCATGACGAGCCCCACGCCTTTCTGACCATCGTTGGAGCCGTGGGCGAAGCTCACCGCGGAGCAGGTGCCGACGAGCACGGCGCGTGTACCGATCGGTGGCGGCTGATCCTTCGCCGGCGGTGTGATCAGCGCCGGGTTCCGTGTGTAGCGCTTGATGAGGAGATACAGCAGCCCCGCGGCCATGAACCCGGCGAGCGGGCTGAGCAGCAGCGACATCCCGATCTCTTTCGCCTTCCCCCAGTTCACGCCGTCGCCGAACGAGTGCCCCGCGGTCATCGAGTTGGCCAAGCCGACGCCGATGATCGACCCGATGAGCGTGTGCGAGCTCGACGCGGGCAGGCCGAAGTACCAGGTCCCGAGGTTCAGATGATCGCCGCCATCAGCAGCGCGAGCACCATCGCGAGTCCGGCGCCGGGCCCACTCTGGACCAGCAACTCGACGGGCAGCAGCTTGATGATGCCCATCGCGACCGCGATGCCGCCGACGAGCACCCCGACAAAGTTGCAGATGCCCGACAGGACAACCGCGACCCGCGGCTTCAGCGAGTTGGTGTAGATGACCGTCGCGACGGCGTTGGCCGTGTCGTGGAACCCGTTGACGAACTCGAAGCCGAGGACAAACAGCAGGCTCAGAAACAGCAGCACCATCGAGCCCGTCGAAAGCGCGTTGTCGAACAGCGGGCCCATGTGACCCCGAGATTAGGGTTTTGCGTGAGGCGGCTAGCTGCCGACTCGGTGACGGGAATGTGACGACTTCGTTGTCGACGGATCACCCGCGTCCCGGAGAACGCGAATTCAATAGGTTAGTCGCTCGTCGCGCGCGCCGCAGCAGTTCTCAGTCGTCGACTTCCGACGCCTTCTTCTCGAATCGCTTCCGCACGTTGTGGTCGAGGACCATCTTGCGGAGACGGATCGTCTGCGGCGTCACCTCGACGAGCTCGTCGTCGTTGATGAACTCGAGCGCATACTCGAGGGTCAGCTGGCGGGGTGGGGCGAGGATGAGCTTTTCGTCCGCCGCGGTGGTGCGGATGTTGGTGAGCTTCTTCGCCTTGTTGGGGTTCACCACGAGATCGTTGTCGCGCTGGTGAATGCCGATGATCATGCCGGAGTAGTTATTGACGCTCGGGCCGATGAACAGCTGGCCGCGCTCCTGAAGGTAGAACAGGCCGTAGGCGTTGGAGATGCCGGCCTCCGAGGAGATGAGCACGCCGTTCTGGCGGGTGCGGATGTCCGGACCTTGCGGGCCGTACTCGGCGAACTGCGTGTAGAGCACGCCGGTGCCGCGCGTGTCCGTCATGAACTGCGAGCGGTAGCCGATGAGACCGCGCGCCGGGATGCGGTACTCGAGGCGCGTGCGCCCCGGGCCCGACGGGCGCATCTCGCGCATCTGGCCGAGGCGGCGGTTGAGCTCGGCGACGACCGGACCCGCGTAGTTCTCGTCGAGGTCGATGACGGCGTCCTCGTACGGCTCGAGGGTCTTGCCGGTCTCCTCGTCGGTCTTGAGGATGACCTGCGGCTGCGACACGCACAGCTCGTAACCCTCGCGTCGCATCGTCTCGATGAGGACGGTGAGGTGGAGCTCGCCGCGACCCGAGACGCGGAACACGCCGGCATCGGCGGTCTCCTCGACGCGCAGGGCGACGTTGCTCTTCAGCTCGCGCTGGAGGCGCTCGGCCAGGTTGCGCGAGGTGACGTACTTGCCTTCCTTGCCGGCGAACGGGCCGTCGTTCACGCGGAAGTTCATGGTGATCGTCGGGGCGTCGATCTTGAGGAGCGGCAGGATCGTCGGGTTCTGGATCGAGGTGATCGTCTCGCCGACGTTCAGGTTCTGCATCCCCGTGAACGCCACGATGTCACCGGCGATCGCCTCGGCGAGCTCGAACCGCTTGAGGCCCTGGAAGCCGAGGACCTTCTGCACACGGAACTCTTCCTTGGCGCCGTCGCGGTGCGCGAGCAGCACGCGGTCGCCGACCTTGGCGCGACCGGCGCGCATGCGGCCGATCGCCATGTAACCGAGGTAGTCGTCGTAATCGAGCGTGGCGACCTGCATGAGCAGGGGCTCGTCGGGGTTACCAGCGGCGGGCGGCACCTTCTCGATGATGAGGTCGAGGATCGGCGACAGGTCCTTGCGCTCGTCGTCGAGCTCGCGGATGGCGAAACCCTGACGACCCGAGGCGTAGATGACCGGGAAGTCGAGCTGTTCGTCGGTCGCGCCGAGCGAGTCGAACAGGGCGAACGCCTGGTCGAGCACGTCGTGCGGGTCGACGCCCGGGCGGTCGATCTTGTTGACGACGACGATCGGCTTGAGGCCCATCTCGAACGCCTTCTGCGTCACGAACCGCGTTTGCGGCATCGCACCTTCGTAGGCATCGATCAGGAGGAGCACCGAGTCGACCATGCCGAGCACGCGCTCGACCTCACCACCGAAGTCGGCGTGTCCCGGCGTATCGACGATGTTGATGCGGACGCCCTTCCAGGTGACCGCCGTGCACTTGCTGAGGATGGTGATTCCTCGCTCGCGCTCGAGGTCGTTCGAGTCCATCGCGCGCTCCGCGACGACCTCGCCTGTGCGGAAGGTACCCGCCTGCTTGAGCAGGCCGTCGACCAGCGTGGTCTTGCCGTGGTCGACGTGGGCGATGATGGCGACGTTGCGGATCTGAACAATACTGGGCGCGGACATCTCAGAGAGCCCTATCTCCCGGGTTCGCGCGCAGGCAGGCTGCCAGCGCCCGAACTTCGGGTCGTGCTTCCGGCGCGGCGAGAACCGCGGCGAGCAACAAGTCGTCTGTACCCGTCACCGTCTGATCGCCGACGGCGATCCCGGTGGAGGTGCGTGTGGCGGTGCGCAGGAGGGCACCTTGGCCGCTGACCACGCGCACGCTGTTGTTGGACAGCATCGCGCGAACGATCGCGACCCCGTTCGGATCGAACAGGCCGAGCGTGTCCTGGCCCGGCGCAAGCCGCGCGACGGGCTCGCCATCGCGGCGAATCAACGTGCCGCCGTTGTCGTCGTCGCCGGTCCACTGCACGGCACCGACGGTGGCGACGACCGGGCGCGTGCCGACGATCAGCTCGATGCCGTCGACGTTCGCGCGACACGGGCGATCCGCGGAGATCTTCGCGGTGACGCTGCCCTTCGTGTCGTGCACCTCGATCGCCGTTGGCACTGCAGGCGCAGCGGTGCGCTGCGGTTCTTCCTGTTTCGAGGAGGAACCGCCCTGGCAGCTCGCGAGGAGCACCAGCGTCATGACAGGGCGGATCAACACGGGCGGCGGTTCATAACAGGCCGCGCTCCCGTCGGCAATGCGCTTAGGCTCTAACGATCTTCAGCGTCTAGCCGCTCCGAGAATCGCGGATTCGTCACCAGAGCATCGCGAACGTGTCAGCGTCCGCGAACCGGCGCTCGCTGGACTGTGCTACCTGCGAGGAATGCTGCGGGCCGCCTCGATCGTGATCTGCCTGGCGGCGGTCGCGTGTGGCAGGCGTGGCGGGACGCCCACGCCCGTCCGCGACGATGCCGCGGTCGTCGTGCCGCAAGAGGTCGCGGTCGAGCTCGCGGAGCGTCCGCTCGGCCTCGCCTCGGTGGCGGAGTTTGGCTGGCGGCAGCGCGCAGGACAGCCGGCGTTTCGGAGCGCGCGCGAGGCCGAAGGCCGCGGCGAGTGGACCGTGGTCGTCACCCGATGTCGCGAGGCGCTCGCCGCGGATGCCGGGCACCTCGAGGCAGCGTGGCTCCTGGCGGCCGCGCTCGGTCACCTCGGTAAACACGAAGAGGTCGTGGCGCCGCTGGCGCTCGCGGTCGCGGGCGACTTCGGCAAGTGGGGCATGGCGTCACTCGAGCTGCCCGCGCTCGCCGCGTTTCGCGCGACCTCCACGGGCGAAGCGTGGCGCCGCCGCGTCGAGACGGATCGCACGACGTACCTCGCTGCGCTCGCGCGCTCGACGGTGGTGAACGCCGGCGGCGATCTGTTCGCGTTCGACCCGCAGCTCGCGCGCTGGCATCGGCTCACGCGCACCAACGGGCTCGTGCTCGGTGGTCTCGTGGCCCCGTCGATGCGCGAGATCGCGTACGTCGCGCGCGGGCAGGGCGCCAATCGCAAGGAGCTCGGCGTCGGTGTCGTCGAGCTCGTGCGCGGACACACGATCCGGCCGCTACCGATCGGTGGCGCGGGCCCGATCACGGTCGCGTACGGCACCAAGCCCGAGGGGTTCTGGATCGGCAGCGGCAAGCCCATCGCGTGGCGCGTGCTCGCCGACGCGCGATTGCGCCCGGGCCCCGCGAAGGCGAAACGTCCGCGCGGGGCGTGGCTCGAGGTGAAGGGCACGAGCACGCAGCGCAATGCCTTGCCGGTGCCGACGGTGACCGCCGACTGGGACGAGCATGGGCTGGCGAGTGCGATCCGCATCGGCTCGTCGAACCGCGTGGTCTCGGTACCGAGCCCCGGGCTCATCGACGGGAACAGCGCAGTGTGGTCGCCGGGGAAGGCGCAGCTCGCGTTCGTCGCGCAGCTGGACGATACGTGCGTCCCGGGTGCGATCGCCTCCGCCGCCTACGTGGCCGATGCGGCGACCGGCAAGCTCACGGAGCTCGAACGTGCCGTGGCGGGGCTCGCATTGGAGTGGGTCACGGACCGCAAGCTCGCGATCGCCGGGGATCGTGGCGTGACGATCGTCGATCTGGATGGGGGCGCGCCCGTGTCGCTAGCGGGCGCCACTAACCTCATCACCCCGCGGCGGCGTCCGCGATGTACCGAGGTCGAGGCGCCAGCGCCCACCGAACCGGCGATCCCCGAGCCGATCGAACAGGCGCCCGACACCGATGACCAATCAATGGACGGACCACCGTGATCCTGTCCGTTCTTCGACACCCAAAAATCGCCTAAGCCCTTGAGAGCACTCGGCGCTCACTCGTGGCATAAGGGGTGCTCATTCTGATGGGCGTGAAGAATCCCCGCGAACTGCTGACCGCTGGCCTTGGCGGTGTCGCTGCGACGGCGGTCGACGTGTTGTTTCTCGTCCTGATGGTCGAGTCTGGCGTGTCGGTCCCTGCCGCGGCGTTCTTTGCAGCATGCACGGGGGCCGCGGTGAACTTTGTCGTGAACAAGTTCTTCGCCTTCCGCGATCGCTCGCCGATCACCATCCAGCAGTTGAGTCGCTTCGGGGCTGTGGCCGTGGCGACCGCGATGTGGATGGCGCTGGCGATGAAGGTCGTCGCCGTCGAGCTGGGCGTGCCCTACGTGGTCGCGAAGCTCATCTGTGCGGTGCTCGTGTTCGTGGCGTGGACATATCCGGCGCAGCGCCGGCTCGTGTTCGCGCGCCCGAGCACCGCGCCTACGTGGCGAGTCGACGTCGATTCTGACGCCGACGTCTCCGCCGCGTAGTCCGCGTTCTCTTCGCGCTGTTCTCTCCGCCACATTCACGTAAGGAGTCCGTATGTCGGATCTGGTCCCGTTCGTGGATCTCTCTATTGTCGTGCCCGCGTACAACGAAGAGCTGCGTCTCCCGGCGACGCTCGAGCGTCTGCACGCGTTCCTTTCGGCGCAGCCGCTGCGCTACGAGATCGTGGTCGTCGACGACGGCTCGAAGGACAATACCTGCAAGGTCGTCGAAGAGTCGAAGGCGCACATCGCGAACCTCGTGCTCGTCAGCCAGACGCCAAACGCTGGCAAGGGCGCGGCCGTGCGCCGCGGCATGCTCGCCGCGCGTGGCCAGATCCGCGTGATGTGTGACGCCGACTGCTCGATGCCGCCGGAGCAGCTGCCGCGCTTGCTCGCCCCGATCATCGCCTGCAAAGCGGAGATCGCGATCGGCTCGCGCTACGCGCCGGGCGCGGAGACCAACGTCAAGCAGCCGATGTACCGCGTGCTGTGGAGCCGCCTCTGCAACAAGGTCATCCAGCGCTCGCTGGTGCCGGGCATCCGCGACACCCAGTGCGGCTTCAAGGCGTTCACCGCCGAGGCGGCGCGCGATCTGTTCCGCCGCGGTCGCATCAACGGCTGGGCGTTCGACCTCGAGATCCTCGCGCTCGCGCGCCGGCGTGGCTTCATGATCGAAGAGGTCGGCGTCGAGTGGAAGGACGACAACCGCTCGCGCGTGAATCCGCTCAAGGACATGTGGAAGGTCATTCGCGAGGCGCTGACCATCCGCAAGAACTTGAAGCGCGGCGTCTACAACACGCCGACGGCACAGCTCGCCAGCGTCGCTTGAGCGATGTCGGGCAAGGGAGAGCTCGGCGGCGCACGAGCTCGCCGATGTCCCCACGTTCGCCCGCGATGCGTCGTAGAGCTCGGTACAGATGAAGGAGTTGTCACGGGCCTCCACGGCCGATGCGTTCACGAGCAGCGCATTGTTCTCGACGGAGGCACTGAGCCAGCACGGCACGGGTGACGCTCGACGAGCGCTATGGTATCGATCTCTCGCTCGTTCGACGGAGAGGTCGAGGTGATCGCCGGCAGCGGGGAAACTCACTGCGGGAGGAAAGTCCGAGCTTCACAGGGCAGGGTGCTGGTTAACGACCAGTCGAGGTAACTCGCAGGACAGTGCAACAGAAAGCAAACCGCCGACCGCAAGGAAGGTAAGGGTGAAAGGGTGCGGTAAGAGCGCACCGCCCCACTGGTGACAGTGGGGGCACGGCAAACCCCACCCGAAGCAAGACCAGACAGGGGTCGTGTTGCCCGCACGATGACTCCGGGTTGGTCGCTCGAGCCCGCCAGCAATGACGGGCCTAGATGAATGATCGCCACTAGACAGAACTCGGCTTACCGACCTCTCCGCCGAGCGAGCCTTTTGTTCGTGATATCTTGGCCAAACGGCCATGGACCAGCGCTCTCCGGTTCACGAGATCGTCAATGCGCTGTGGCGAGCGCTCCACGACCTCGGCTCGACGGCTGATCTCGCCGACATCGAGCGCTGGGGCTTCTCGATCCATGCCGCGTTGTCGGCGCCGGGCCGCGAGTTCCACAACCACGACCATGTGGTGAGCCTGCTGCGCGATGGCGATCCGGTCGAGGTGATCGCGGCGCTCTACCACGACGCTGTCTACATCCAGGTCGACCAGGGCCCACCGCGGTCGATGCGTGCCGACCTCACCGGGCTGCTGCAGCACGGCGCCGATGGCTGGCGGGTGCTGCCCGAGTGCGCCTCGAACCCTGTCACCGCGGACGTTCTCGCCGTGTTCGACCGGAAGGTCGGCGATATCGCGACGCCGACCACCGGGCTCAACGAGTTCGCCTCCGCGCTGGTCGCGTCGGTCCAGCTGTCGAGCGCGCTCGAGCGCCGGCATCGCATCGAGGTTTCGGCCTGCATCGAGCAGACGATTCCGTTCCGCGTCGATCCGGTGACTCCGTTGCACGCGCGGCTCGCCACGCTCGGCCTCGCCGGCGAGGTGCTCGAGGAGGCCACGCGGCGCGCGGTGCGCGTGGGCAATCGCGACGTCGAGAACTTCTGCGACAACGAGGCCGCGCGCTTCCTCGACAACACGTGGAAGCTGCTGCCGGAGAGCAACCCCGCACTGCACTCGCCGCTTGTTTACACCGTTCGCGACTACCGCATCGCGCTGCAGAAGATGGAAGGCTTCCTGGCGCAGTTGCCCGCGGAACGCGTGTTTCATAGCTACAACGGGGAGCCAGCGCCGCAGATCCACGCCCGGCGCGTCGCGCGCACGACCGGGAACATTCACCTCGCGGTGCGCTACCTGCGCGCGAAGCTGTATTCGATCAGCCTCGTCGAGGCGATCGCGATGGCCACCGGTGGTGGTGACGTGCCGCTCGACTACTTCATGGGCGGCGTGAAGTCGGCCATTCGCGACGACCAGAAGCGCATCGAGCACTTCCTGCCCACGCTGGGCCACGCTAAGGACCTCGACCCGCCGCTGCACAAGCTGCTCGCCGAAGGCCGCGCGTCGGAGTCGCGCTTCGACACCGGTCCGTCTCCGCTGGGCGCGTTCCTCCACGCCGTCGTCGGCGAGGCCGCGGTCATGAAGAACGTAGAGCTCGCGAGGCGCTGGTGGGGCGGGGCGATGGACGCGGAGCAGTTCCTAGCGACGCAGCCGGTGCCACCTGTCGTCGCGATCGCGCGCGCGGCGGCGAACATCATCGAGACGCGCCGCGATCGCCTGTTTGCGCTCGCCGAGCGACTCGAGCGCGCCGAGCGCTAAGTACAGCAGAGCGCGCCGGTCCAGTGCTGGTTCGCGCTCGTGCACGAGCCGGGCGTACCGGAGACGCAGTTGATCGCGTTCTCGACGCAACACGTGTCGCCGGGCTCGGCGGCGTCGGAGCACGCACCCGAGGTGCCGGTGACACACATCGACGTGTGCTCCACTAGGCCTTCGGCTCGCCCTCGGCGGGCGTAGCGGGAGGCGCGGGCGGCTCGAGCAGCTCCTTGCGGTACACGAGGCGGCCGCAGCGCGGGCACGTCTCGATCGACTCCATGCGCGCGAGGATGTTGTTGAGCTGCGGCGGCAGCGCCATGTGGCAGCCCTGGCAGACGCCCTTGACGACGGGCGCGACCGCGTAGCCCTTCTTGCCGACCAGCGAGTCGTAGATCTTGAGCCACTGCTTCTCGACGCTGTTGCGCGCCGTATCGCGGGCGGCCTTGGCTTCGCCGAGCGCTGTCTGCAGCTCGGTCAGCTGGTCCTTCTGCGCGGCCTCGCTGGTGGTGAGCTCGGTGCGCACGGTCTCGACGTCCTTGTCGCGGGTCGCGAGCTGGGTCGTCGATGCGGCGGACGCCTCGCTCACCTTCTTGAGCTCGCTCTCGCGGTCGCTGATCGACTTACGCTTGTTCTCGACCTCGCGGCTCGCGGCGCTGAACTCCTTGCTGTTCTTGACGACCTGCATCTTGCTCTGCGCGGCCTTGAGGGCCTCGCGCTCGCGGTCGAGCAGCTCCTGCTGCTGCTTGCGCCATGCATCGGTCTCCGCGAGCTTGGCGCGCTCACCGTCTAGCATCGTCTGCAGCTTCGCGAGATCCCGTCGCAGCGGATCGAGCTTGGCCGGGAGCTGGTTCACCGCGCTCTCGAGCTCTCGGACCTTCACATCTGCCTGCTGGAGCTGGAGGAGGAAAACGAGCTGTTCGCGCACGGGCTGTACCTTTCGCCCCGCACTACGTGCAGGGAACTACGTTGCTGCTGCTTTTCAGGGTGGGCCCACCTGGGTTTGAACCAGGGACCCACCGGTTATGAGCCGGCCGCTCTAACCGCTGAGCTATGGGCCCGCGGACGTACGGTGCCACCCGTTGTGCATCACCGCACGTCAGCGTCGCGCACACTATCAGGTTGGTAGGAAACGACAACCCCAGGCGCCAAGTTGGGCCTGCTTGATTCGATGAGTGGGGGCTATACTGGCCTTCGATGAGGCTCGGAAATGTAGCGCGTGTAGTGGCCGTGCTGGCTCTCGGGCTAGCTGCGGCCGGTTCTGCGACGTCCACCAGTCAGAACCCCGATCCGATGATGCAGCCGCCCGCTCAGGGGCAAAACCAGCCGCCGCCGCCCCAGCAGATGGAGCCGACGGCAGCACTGGGGCTGTGGAGGTCGACGTTCGGCGCGGTGAAGATCGAAGCTGATAACAGCAAGGGAGGTTTACAGACGGGCGCCGTCCAGGGAGTGTGGGTCTATCAGCGACAGGGCCAGGAGGTGATCGGCTACTTCGCCGGCAGCCTCCGCGGCAACGTTCTAGATTTCCGCTGGCAAGAGCCGAACAACCCGCCGCTCACCGGCGCCGGGTTCCTGGTGTTCGATCCCCAGGGGCGCCAGTACTCGGGACGCTGGTGGAGTGACCGTCGCGACCGCGTCGGTGACTGGAACGGCTGGCGTCAGGCCGCGGCGCAGCAGGCCTACACCGGCAGCTACGGCAGCGGCTCGAGCCCGCAGCAGTACGGTGGCGCATCGTATGGCGGTCAGACGTATGCGGACCCGAACAACACGGTCGCGCCGCCTCCGCCATACAGCAACCAGCCGCAGCAGCCACCGTATCAACCGGCGCCGTACAATCCGCAGCCGTACTATCAACCGCAACCCGGACAACCGCAGCCCGGGCCGTACTCGCAGCCCCCGCAGCCGGGACCCGTGCCGCCGCCGCGCGGCTATTACTGATCGCTACGCGGGACGGCGCGCGAGCTTCGCGAGATCGAGCTCGCCGTCGAACACCAGCTTCGCGGGCCCGTGCATCTTCACATTAGAGAGCGCGGGCATCACGCGGATCGAGAGCGACCCACCGGGGAGGTTCACCTTCACGGCAGGGCCCTCGTCGCAACGCCCCGTGAGGATCGCGGCGACCACGGTCGCGCACGCACCCGTGCCGCACGCGAGGGTGAGTCCCGCGCCGCGCTCCCACACCACGAGATCGATCTCCAGCCGATTCTTCACGTACGCGAACTCGGCGTTCGTGCGCTTGGGGAAGTACGCATGACGCTCGACCGCCGGTCCGACGGTCTCGGCGAGGTGCCTGGCTTCCTCGCGCGAGTCGACGAACGTCACCGCGTGCGGATTGCCCATCGACACGCAGGTGATGAGGCGCGTTGGCTGACCGGGGATGTCGAGAGGCTGCTCGATGCAGCGCTCGCCGAGCGGACCGACCATCGGAATCTCGCCACGCGTCAGCCGCGGCGCGCCCATCGACACCGTCACGCCGTCGGCCGACACCATGCACACCAGCCGACCGGCGCCGGTGTCGATCGCCATTTCGTCCTTGCTCACGCCACCGCGATCGCGCAGCTCCTGAACCACGCAGCGCAGACCGTTGCCGCACATCTCGGCCTCGCTGCCGTCGCTATTGAGGACGCGCATGCGCGCATCGTCGCCGGTGGTCGAGGGCAGGATCGCGAGCACCCCATCGCCCCCGACGCCGAACTGACGATCGCAGAGCGCGACCACGTTCGCCGGATCCTGAACCGCCGCGGCCTCCGCTGCGGACGCGGTGCGCAGATCGACGACGACGAAGTCATTTCCGAGGCCCTGATACTTGGCGAAGCGCATGCCGGGACCCTAGCACGCCACTCATTGCGAGATCGGCGCGTCCCACTCCTCGACCAGCGCATCATTGCGGAGCACGTACACGTGTGGTCCCTCCGGAAGGCAGCCCCTCTTGGTCTCGAAGCTCGTGACCTCGAGGCGGTTCCGACCGGCATTGTCCGCGCGCACGATCGTGATGTCCGCCTCGCACGCGCGTCCATGCGTGGGGCCCTGCACGTCGACGAAGGCGCCGCCGACGATCCGCGTCACGAACAGCGCGCGCTCGCTCGCGAACACGAGCTCGTCGAGATCGTCGAGGTCGAGGTCGCCTCGCTTCACGAGGCGCGCGTCCGCCGGTGCCGGGCCGAAGGCAACGAGGTCACGCGCGCCGTCGCGCGACACCACACCACGTAGCCGGTTGCCGTCGGCCCCGACCGTCACCGCGAACGCGGGCTCGCGCCGTGTTGCATCGGCGACGACGATTCCCTCGCACTCCAGGGCCATCAAGAACGGGTCGAGATGCAGCTGCTGTGCGACGCGCATCCTGATGTCGGTTTGCACGCCGTCGCACTCCGGCCGGCGGGGCGTGCAGGCTTCAGCCCCGACGAGCGCGGCGTCCGAATGGTGCCCGACGTCGCGCATCGCTTGCGCGAGCTCGGGGAGCAACGACGGATCGCAGCTACCGCGATACTGCCGGCGCAGCTCCTGGATGCGTGCCAGCTTCGCCTTGCGCTCCGCGCGTCGTGCGGCGGACGCGGCAGCCTCGCGCGCTTCCTCGGTCGCCGACCACATCCGCGGCGCACGTGCCACCTTCTCCGTCGGGGCGCACGTCGCGAGGAAGTACACTCCGCTCGCAACCCCCGCGAGCCCGAACGCGATCGCGATCGCCTTCGCGCTGCCCGACCACTTGCTCGCGTGCAACGAGCCTGCGGAGGTGATCTCGCGATCCTCTTCGCGGACCCGCGCCGCCCAGTCCACCTCGGGCATCGCCGTCATCAGCGCTCGACACGCAGCGACGGTGCGCTTGTGACCCGCCGTGTTGAACGTGGCCGTCTTCACCGCGTGGATCCGGAGGCGCCCCAGCATCAGCGCCATGTAGTCGAGCTGCGCGGTCGCATCGATGTCGGCGACGCCGAGATGCCCGAGCTCTGCCATCCGTAGCGCATCGAACGCCGACACGTCGCGCGCCATATCGATCAGCGCCGTGCGTGCCTCGTCGAGGTATCGCCAGATCTCGAGATAGATCTCCTGCGCCTCGCCATACACGAGCTCGAGCTCCGTCGTCGAGAGCTTCCCGGGCTTCAGCGCTGCGCGGAATCGATCGGCGAGCGTCGAGGCCACGCGAAGGGAGCGCACCGGATCCGCCATCGCTTCCGCATCGCACGGCGTCGGGTGTCGATCAACCGAAACGACACCGTGGCGAGCTCACCGCGTCGTAGCTCGTTTTGAGGAACGAGAATCGAATCAGGACACGGGGCGGTGCGGTCGCCGAAACGAAAAAACCGGGGACGCGCCCCGGTTCCTTGCTCGCGACGTCGGCGCTAGTTGGCGCTGCCAGCGGGTGCAGCGGGCTCCGCCGGGGCGGGCGTCGGCGCCGGCGCTGCAGCCGGGGCCTCGACCGGCTTGTTCGCCGGGGCGGGCGTCGTCGCTGCGGGCCTGTTCGCCGGGGCGGGCGTGGTCGCCGCAGAAGGCGCCGTGGGCTTGGTCGCGGCGGGCCCCGGCGTCGTTGCGGGCGCCGGCGTCGTTGCGGGCGCCGGCGTCGTTGCGGGCGGCGTGGTCGCTGCGGGTGCCGGCTTGGTGGTCGCCGCGGGCGCGGGCGTCGTCGCCGGGGCGGCGCTACCGGCGGCCGGCGGCGTGGTGGTCGCGGGGGCGGCGCTGCCCGAGGTAGGCGCGGCGCTACCCGTCGCGGGCGCGACGCTGCCGGTGGGCGGCGTCTCGACCGGCGGAAGCGTCGGGGTCATCGAAGGGTCGAGTGGCATCATGATCGATGGGGCGGCGGAACCCGAGCCAGCGCCCGCACCCTCGGCGGCGGCCTTCGCCTTGGCCGCCTTCTTCTCGGCCGCCTTCTTCGCCTCGGTCTCGCCGAAGCTCTGGAGGCCGTCGGCCGAGTTACGGCTCGCGATGAACGCGAGGATGATCGACGTCATCATGAAGATCGTGGCTGCGCCGGCCGTGAGCTTGCGCAGGAAGGTGGACGCACCGGAGCCGCCGAAGACGGTGCCGGCGTTGCTCCCACCGAACGCTCCACCCATGCCGCCGCCCTTGCCCGACTGCAGCAGCACCGTGAGCATGAGGAACAAGCACACGATGACGTGCAAGACCGTGATCAGCGTCGACATGCGGACCTAGCTTCTAGCCCAACGGATTAGACGGTGCAAGCGCTAGGAAGGCCGGGCTGCCTTGACGATCGCAATGAAATCAGCCGCTTCGAGAGAGGCCCCACCGACAAGTGCGCCGTCGATGTCCTTCTCGGACATGAGGGCCTCGGCGTTGGAGGGTTTGACCGAGCCGCCATATTGGATGCGGATGGTGTCGGCGACTGTCTGACCGTACCGCTCGGCGAGCCGCTTACGGATGTGGGCGTGCACCTCCTGGGCTTGCGCAGGCGTCGCCGTGCGACCGGTTCCGATGGCCCACACGGGCTCGTAGGCGATGACGAGCTTGGCGGCGCCCGCCGCGTCGATGCCCGCCAGCCCGCCGGCCAGCTGGTCGTCCACGACCGCGAGGGTACGACCGCCATCGCGCTCGGCCAGGAGCTCGCCAACGCAGACGATGGCGCCGAGACCCGCGGCGATCGCGGCCTTGGCCTTCTTACCGACGCTCTCGTTGGTATCTCCGAAGAACTGGCGCCGCTCGCTATGCCCGACGATCACCCAGGTCGCTCCGGCGTCGGCGAGGAGAGCGGGCGAGACCTCCCCGGTCCACGCGCCGGAGGCCTCCCAGTGGCAGTCCTGGCCGCAGGTCGCGATCGGGGAGCCCTCGAGGCGCTTGGCGACGGCGTGGAGGGCGGTAAACACAGGGGCAACACCGACAGCGACGCCCTTGACCGCGCCGAGCTGGTTCTTGAGCTCGGTGACCAGGGACAACGCTTCGGAGATGGTCTTGTTCAGCTTCCAGTTTCCGACCACGAACGGGGTGCGCATCGAAGCGTTCGTACCACGCCCGATAGTGGCCAACTGGCCCCCGCGCCTCGTGCCGTGAGAAACTTATCGGGATCGGTGGACCAGCGCCTCGCAAAAGCCATCACCACGCCCAAGATCCAGAGCCACGCAGGTGAGCTGGTTCGCTTGGCGTTGGCCGCACTCGACGCGCTCAAGCGCCTCGATGAAAGTCTCTACGAGCGCTTTGTCGCGAGTCGTAACGAGCCGAATAGTCCTGCGACCGGAGAAGCCGGACTGCGCAAGCTGTGGGAGGACACGTTCGGCGGCCTGCTCGCGCTGCTCGCGTATTGCCGCGCGCTCGAGAGCGAGCTGCCGAAGAAGCCGCGCGCGACGACGCTCGTCGAAGATCCATTCGAGCTCGGTGACCTCGAAGCGATGGCGTCGGCCCCGACGCAGGCGACCGACGAGCTAGACTTCGCGGCGAGCGACCTCGGCGATCTGCTCGAAGGCATCGACGAGCATCACAATGAAGGTGATGGCGAGAAGTGGCAGAAGGTCGTCGAGAAGGTGCTCTCGATCGAATACGGCCTGCGCACGCAGTACACCGACGCGCAGCAGCGCATGAACACCGCGCTCGAGCACGCACAGATCAACCAGGTGCTCGGCCTTCTCGATGACACGCAGAGCGCCGCGAGTGAAGGCGTGCACGCGCTCGTGTCGGCGGTCTACGAGGCCTTCGTGCCCGATGCGAATCCTGCGACCGTGGTGCCGGGCTATCTGACGTCTCTCGGTCGCGCGCTGCTCGTGCGCCGCGGGCTCGCCGAGCTCGCCGCGACGTTAGGGCCGCACAACGACGTATTGCAGAGCAATCAAACCGAGCGCCACCCCGAGGCGCTTCAGCTCATTCGCGATGCGCTGCGCGGGTTCGTGACGTCCGTCGTGTGCCGCGCGATGCGCGCTGCGGATCGCTGGCAGATGGTCGAGTTCGACCTCGAGCTGTCCACCCAGCCTCCGTCGGTGGCGCGCCTCACGTGCGAGGGGCTGGTGAAGTACCTGGAGTCGCTCGGCTCGATCAACCAGCGCGAGGTCCTCGTGCTGCATGATCAGCGCACGCTCGAGCAGATGCGCGAGGCGCTCGCCAATGCGCGCCAGCTCCTCGATATCAGCCCGCGCACCGCGATCGAGATGCTCGATCGGGCGTATCAGGCGGCGCAGCGGTTGCGCGGTCGGCATCCGCACACCGACGCGCTCGTCATCGGGCTCGAGCGGTACGCGCCCGACTCGTCAGCACCCGCCGAAAGCACGCAATTTCTCGAGCGCCTCGAAGAGCTCCTCGCGGCTGCCGGCGGCTGAGCCAGAAGATGATCGTCGGGGGCGAGCCCGAGGACTACGGCCAGGTCAGCTGGAACACGCAGCGCTGGCCGCCAAGCATCGAGCACTGCGCGTGGGTCGCGGTCCCCGAGCCAACCGAGGTCAGCTCGACGATGCGCTCGAGCTCGGCGCCGACCACCGCGCACACGTCCGTCGAGCCCGGGTACCCATGCAGGGTGATGGTGGCGACGCCTGTCGCGACCTGCGCCTCGATGCTGCCCCAGTTGTGATAGCGGTCCCAGAACGACGGCAGCGCGGCGAGCACCTTGAGCGGCGACAGCGACGAGGGATCGGCGCCGAACAGGTGCGCGAAGGTTGCGCTCATCGTGCCGCGTCCGATCTTGCGGGGGACGAGCTGGCTCGGTAGCCGTTCGCGCGTGCGGTCGAGCGCGGTGATCAGGTCGGCGAGATCGACCCAGGCGAGGGGCGCCAGCGTCGGCGCGAGCACGGTCGCGAGCAGCGGCGACTCGTTCGCGAGCTTCGCGACGCCCGACTCCCCGAGGTGATGCTGCAGGAGCTTGGACAGCACGCGGAGGTGCGCCGCGCGGACCTGGCCGGTGATGACCCGGTGCGCGCCCGGAAGCGATGGCAAGTCGGGCATCGCGCCGATGCTCGCGGTGGGCTCGAACAACGCCTGCGCGCGCTTGGCTGGGTCGCCCTCGCCGTGGCGGGTGGGCTGCGGTACCTGGTCCTCGGGGAGCCGCTCGAGGGCGCGCCCGAGGGCGATCGCGAACGTCGACGCCGAGGCCCACCGCTTCTTGGGATTGGGCGTCAGCGCCTTGCTGAGCACCGCGTCGACGGCCTCTGATAGCGACGGGCGCAGCTGCGACGGTGGCGTCAGCGCGTCGGTGATCTGGCGCTGCACGACCTGCGGCGCGGGGCCGGAGCCGAACGGCGGGCGACCGGTCAACATGCAGTAGACGGTCGCCGCGAGGCCGTAGACGTCGGTCGTCGGGCCGTCGGTTTGCTCGAGGAACGACTCCGGCGCCGCGAATCCGGGCGTGCCGGCCGCGTCGCGCACGTCCCCCGCCTTCACCGCCACGCCGACATCGACGAGCACCGCGCGATCGCGCTCGCGGTCGAGCAGGATGTTGGCCGGCTTGACGTCGCGGTGGATGACGCCCAGTGCGTGCATCGCATCGAGCGCATCGCCGATCTCGAGCGTGATCTGCGCGACCGCGGCAGTCGGGAACCACTCACTGCGCTCGAGCGTCGCGCGCACCACCTCGGACAGCGGCTGGCCCTCGACGAGCTCCATCACGAAGTAGACATTCTGGGCGTGCTCGCCGAGCGCGTAGACCTGGACGAGGTTCGGGTGCTGGAGCGACGCGAGGATGCCGGCCTCGGCGCGGAACCGGGCCACGAGGTCGCGATCCGACGCGAGGTCCGAGCGCAGCACCTTGATCGCGACCGCGCGACCGAGGCCGAGATCCTCGCCGCGGTAGACCACGCCCATCGCGCCGCGCGATAGCTCGTGGACGACGCGGTACGTGCCGCCGACGATGGTGCCGGCCGACAGCGAGCCGGTGTCGCTCACGGCGTCGAGATCGGTGACGCGCTGGTCGGGCGGAATGACGCGCGCCTCGCCGGGGCCTGTCAGCCGCAGCGCACCGTAACAGCGGGCGAGGGCGGCCTCACCGCTGCGCTCGCGTGCCCCGATCTCGGTGAGCACCACGCGCACCTTGATGGTGATCTCGTTCGTGTCGTCGATCTTGATCGCATCGTCCTGCAGGCGACTCAGGATCTTCTTGCAGACTTGCGTGGCCTGATCGCTGCTCGCGCCGACGAGCAGCACCGCGAGCTCGTCCCCACCGAGGCGGCCCAGTGGATCGTTGCCGCGCACCGACGCTCGCACGCGCGCACTGACCTGCGCGAGCACCTCGTCGCCGGCCTTGTGGCTATGCATCAGGTTGATCTTGCGGGTGCCGACGACATCGAATACTGCGAGCGTGAGCTTCTCGTCGCGCCGGCTCGCCGCGGCGATCTCGTGGGCGACCGCCTGCTCGAAGGCGCCGCGGGTCATCGCGCCGGTCAGCGGATCGTGGAGGCTCGTCGCGAGCAGGCGCTCGCCTTCGGCGACGATCCGGCGGTGGCTCGAGAGCCAGGACAGCTCACGGGTGAGGCGCGTCGCGATCGCCTTCAGGTCGGTGCGCTCGGCGGCCGAGAACCGGCGTCCCTCGTCGGTGACGATCGCGACCAGGCCCGCGACTTCGCTCGGGCTCGAGCGTAGCGCATCCGCGATCACTGCCCGGGGCTTGGGCCCAGCGAGAATCACGGTGCCCGCCGCGGCGGCGGCGATGCGCGCGGCGGTCGCGACCTGGGGACGGTACTGCTCCGATGGCGGCAGGCGCGCGGCGGTCGGCGTCATCTGCGTCCCGTCGCGCCACCAGACGATGCAGTCGTTGGCGGCAAAGCCGTCGGAGACCGCGAGCAACGTGTCGGTCGCGCTGCCGGTGAGATCGACGAGCGACGTGGCGATCAGGCCGCGGGCACGCGCGAGGTCGACCTCGGGCGTCGCGGTCTCGGGGCGCGTGATCGCGAGCAGGGCCTCCACCGAGATCGGCGCCAGCAGCACCCCCGCTGCGGAGGCCTGCGCGGCGGCACCGGCGAGGCGCGCGGCATTACCGCTGTCTCCGACGATCCAGCGCGGCGGACCCTCGGGCTCCAGCGGGGCGAGCTCCGGCGCGACCAGTGGTGCGACGAGGACGGCGGCGAAGCTCGCGTCGAGCTTGGTCGTCGCGTTGACGAAGCCGACGAGCTCGAGATCCGCGGCTTCCGCCACTGGAGCGAGCTCGGCAAGCAGGCGACCCGAGGGGTCGAACACCGCTAGCCGAGATGACATTGGGACTATCGTACCCCGGCCCGCGCCCCGCGTCGTGTTCTCGGCGGTACGTGTGGGGTTGCGCTCGGGCGCCGGCCTAGGGGCGCAGCGCGGCGATGCCGGGCAGGTCGAGGCCTTGGACGAACTCCAGGGAGGCCCCGCCGCCGGTCGACACGTGCGAAACCTTCTCCGCGAGGCCCGCCAGCGCGATCGCGGCCGCCGAATCGCCGCCGCCGACCACGGTGAGGGCGAGCTTGTTGTCCGCCAGCGCCTTGGCGACGGCAAACGTGCCGGTCGCGAACCGAGGCTTCTCGAACACGCCCATCGGCCCGTTCCAGAACACCGTGCGGGCCGCGGACAGGACCTTCGTGTACGCCTCGATCGTCACCGGTCCGATGTCGAGCGCCATTGCGTCGGCCGGGATGTGGTCGACCGACACGGCCTTCGCGCCAGCCTCGTCGTCGAGCGAGGTCGCGACGACCACGTCCGAGGGGAGGTGCACGCTGACCTTCTTCTCGACGGCCTTGCGGAGGAACAGGCGCGCGTTGGCGAGCTTGTCGGTCTCCACCTTGGACTTGCCGAGCGACTTGCCCTGGGCCTCGAGAAACGTGTTCGCCATCGCGCCGCCGATCACGATGCTGTTGACGCGCTCGAGCAGCGCATCCAGCACCTCGATCTTGTCGGACACCTTGGCGCCGCCGAGCACCGCGACGTACGGACGATCGACCTCGCCGAGCAACCGGCTGAGGTAGTCGATCTCCTTCGCCATCACGAAGCCCGCGCCCTTCTCGGCGACAAACTTGACCATGCCCGCCGTCGACGCGTGGGCGCGGTGGGCCGTGCCGAACGCATCGTTGATGTAGACGTCGGCGTACGACGCCAGCTGGCGCGCGAACGCCTCGTCATTGGCTTCTTCGCCCGGATCGAAGCGCAGGTTCTCGAGCATCGCGATGTGGCCATCCCGCAGATCGTTGACGACCTTGCGCGCGCCATCACCGACCGGCTCGTCGGCGAGGACGACGTCCTGCTTCAGCAGCTCGGCGAGGCGGGCGGCCACCGGCTCGAGCGAGAACTCGGGCTTGACCTGGCCGTCGGGACGGCCGAGGTGGCTGGCGAGAACGATCCGCGCTCCGCGCGCGATGAGATGTCTGATCGTCGGCAGCGCGGCGGTGATGCGCGCGTCGTCGGTGATCTTCTTCGTCTTCTTGTCCAGCGGGACGTTGAAGTCGACACGCACGAACACGCGCTTGCCCTCGACAGGCAGCTCCTCGACGCTCTTGATGCCGGCGGGCAGGGCCATTAGAGCTTCTCCGCGACGAACTTGGCGAGGTCGAACAGGCGCTGCGAGTAGCCCATCTCGTTGTCGTACCAGCTCATGACCTTGACCATGTCGCCGACGACGGTGGTGAGCGCCGCATCGACCGTCGACGAGTGCCGGTCACCGTTGTAGTCGCAGGACACGAGCGGCTCGTCGGAGACCGCGAGGATGCCCTTGAGCGGGCCGTTCGCGGCGGCGCGGAACGCGTCGTTGATCTCCTGCGCAGTCACCTTCTTCTCGAGCTTCGCGGTGAGGTCGACGAGCGAGACGTTCGGCGTCGGGACACGGATCGCCATGCCGTCGAGCTTTCCGGCCATCGCGGGCAGCACCTCCTTGAGGGCCTTCGCCGCGCCGGTCGTCGTCGGGATCATCGACAGCGCCGCGGCGCGCGCACGGCGGAGGTCCTTGTGCGGCAGGTCGAGGATCTGCTGGTCGTTGGTGTAGCTGTGGATCGTGGTCATGATGCCCGACACGATCCCGAACTTCTCGTGGAGGATCTTCGCCACCGGCGCGAGGCAGTTCGTGGTGCACGACGCGTTGGAGATGATGTTGTGCTCGGCAGGCTTGTAGGCCTCGGTGTTGATGCCCATGCACAGCGTCACGTCGGGGTCCTTCGCCGGCGCCGAGATGAGCACCTTCTTGGCGCCACCGGTGAGGTGCTTGCCCGCGCCGGCCTTGTCGACGAACTTGCCGGTGCACTCGATCACGATGTCGACGCCGAGCTCCTTCCACTTGATCGCGGTGGGATCCTTCTCGGCGCTGATCTGCACGGTGTCACCGTTGATGACGAGCGCGTTGTCCTTGACCTCGACCGTGCCCGGGTACTTGCCGTGCACCGAGTCGTGCTTGAGCAGATGCCCGAGCGTCTTCACGTCCGTGAGGTCGTTGATGAGGACCAGATCGAACGCGTCCTTGTTGGCTGCGAGGCAGCGAACGAAGCCACGACCGATGCGACCAAAACCGTTAATGCCGATGCGGACCTTCGCCATATGCGGCGCACCCTAGATCGATTCAGAGGGGGCTGCCAGGGACAGGACACGGGTTCGTAGACGGTCAGTTCCTGCCGCGGCAACGATGGGCGGCTAGGCACACCCGGCCAATCCGCGCATAGTAGGGAGACCGTGATCGATCGTCGTAGCGCGCTTCGATATCTGGCGGGCGCACCACTTGTCGCGGGAGCGTCGGGCCTCGTCGGATGCAACACCGACTCGCGGCCGATCTCTGTCGGGCCAACCGGGAGCTCCGTGCTCCGGATGACGCCGTTGCCTGCGGGTGTATCGCCATGGCCAACGCCCGATCCCTTCTTGTTCTGCGTGCATCACGACGACGCTTATCCACTCGGCAACGACGTGATGGGACCGGCGGCCTCGCTCGCGGGGCGCGAGATCGGTCAGGACTTCGCCGGCAAGGACGGCTGGCGCATGTATCACGGCCGCGCCGTGCCCGGCTTTCCGGCACACCCGCACCGCGGCTTCGAGACCGTCACGGTCGTGCGCCGCGGTCTTTTGGATCACTCGGACTCGCTCGGCGCGGCCGCGCGCTACGGCGGCGGTGACGTGCAATGGCTGACCGCAGGTGCGGGGATCCAGCACGCAGAGATGTTCCCGTTGCTGTCGGCCGAACGCGATAACCCGGTCGAGCTCTTCCAGATCTGGCTCAACCTACCGGCCGCCGATAAGTTCGCGGCGCCCCACTTCTCGATGCTGTGGAACGAGGTCATTCCACGCCACCTCGTGCGCGATGACGCCGGCGGTACGACGGAGGTTGCGGTGGTCGCGGGTACGCTCGAAGGCAAGCGCGCGGCCTCCCCGCCGCCGAGCTCGTGGGCGGCGAAGCCCACATCCGACGTCGCGATCTGGACCGTGAAGCTGTCACCGGGTGCGCGCTGGCGCATGCCTGCCGCGTCGCCGGGCGCGAATCGCTGGCTCTACGTCTGGAAGGGCGGCGACCTTGCGATCGACGGTCAGCCGATTCCCGCCGCCCACGTCGTCGAGCTGCGCTCGAACATGACCGCGCAACTCATGAATGGAAGTGGCGAGTGCGAGGCGCTGTTGCTGCAGGGCCAGCCGATCGGCGAGCCCGTGGTGAAGCACGGCCCGTTCGTGATGAACACGAAGGCCGAGATCCATCAGGCGATCCGCGACTACCAGGTATCGCAGTTCGGCGGTTGGAGCTGGCCGAGCAGCGAGCCCGTGCACCCGCGCGATGCCGGCCGGTTCGCGCGCCACGCCGACGGCAAGGTCGACCGCCCGGCCTGAACGAGGCCCGAGCGAGCTCGTGCCCGTGCGGGTATCTTCGGGGAGCGGCGCGCTTCGAAGCACGACCTCACTGCGGCGACTCACCGCGTGTTTGCGCTATGCGACGAGCTGCGCGAGCTGGGATGCGCGCATGGCGCCCGCCTGCTGGCGCACGAGCTGCCCGCCGCGAAACACCGCGAAGTTCGGGATGCCCTGCACGCGATAGCGCGCGGCGAGCTCGGGCAGGCGCTCGGTATCGACCTTGAGCACGAGCGCGCGTCCGGAAAGCTCGCCCGCGACGCGCGCGACCTCGGGCGCGACCATCCGGCACGGGCCGCACCACGCCGCCCAGAAATCGACGAGGATCGGCACGCGAGCATCTCGCACTAGCGCGTCGAAGGTGGCGCCGTCGGGGACGTCGATCGGCGTGGCGCTGGCTGCCAGTGTCGTTTTGCATCGTCCGCATCGTGCTTGTTCGTGCAGGCGGGCGACGGGGATGCGGTTGACGGCGCCGCAGGAGGGACACGTTCGATGCATGACCCGAACAGCGTGGTCATCCACGGGCGGCGCGGCAATCCTCCCTACTCGGACAGCTCAGAACGGGAGGCGCGGGCGCAGCTTCTTCGTGCGTGGCCGAGGTACGGCGGGGGCCGGCTCGTCGACGCGAGCCTCGAGCACGGTTGTTTCAATGGACAACGCCGACGGCAGCGTGGGCTCCGGCGTATTCGCGGCGGCCTCGGGGGCCTGCGCCTCGGGGACGAGGGTGGCCAAGCCCGCGAGCATCGCGAAGCCTCCGGCGAGCCACCAGCGGCGGCGGCGCATCGGGCGTGGCGCAAGGGCAGGCGGCGCCGCGACGGCCTCGGAGCCTGCGCGCTCGCGCACCTCTTCGACATCGGGCAGCGACGCGACGGTCTCCTTGCCGCACGTCGACGGCCGCTGCCAGGCGCGGGGGGGCATCGTGAGCTGGCCAGTGACTGGCAAGGCCTCTTCGAGCGCCTCGCGCAGCGCGGCGGCGGACTGGTAGCGCGCGGCGGGATCCTTCGCGAGTAGGCGATCGATCACCTCGGCGAGCGCGAAGGGGACGCCGGTCATCAGCGGTGCCGGCTCCGCGACCTGCATGCGCAACAGCTCCGGGACCGAGTCGGACATGAACGGCAGCCGCCCCGAGCCGAGGAGATAGAGCACGCCGCCGAGCGAGTACAGATCGCTGCGATGATCGCAGGGCTGGCCACACGCGCGCTCGGGCGCGAGGAATGCGGGCGTGCCGCACATGCCGCCCGAGCGCGTCATCGACACGTCGCCTTCGAGGGACTTGGCGAGGCCGAAGTCGACCACCTTCACGAGATCGCGCGAGTGATCGAGCAGGAGGATGTTCGACGGCTTTAGATCGCGATGGATGATCGACATCGCATGCGCGGCCTCGAGCGCATCGCAGATCTGCACGCCGATGCGCACGAGGCGGCGGGCGTCGAGCACGCCCTCCTGGAGCAGCACGTCGTCGAGAGTGCGCCCCACGATCAGCTCCATCACGAGGTAGAACATGCCCTCGGCGGTCTGCCCGAAGTCGAGGACGCCGACGGTGTTCGGGTGCGCGAGTTGGCTCGCGAGCTTGGCCTCGCGGAGAAAGCGCTTGAGCGTGTCGGGCTCGGCGACGAGGCCAGGACGCATGACCTTGATCGCGACCTCGCGCTCCACGGAGTGTTGGTTCGCCCGGTACACCGCGCCCATCCCGCCCACGGCGATGCGCTCGACGATCGTGTAGCGGTCGTCGATGATGCGGCCGAGTAGCGGGTCCGGCTGGGGCTCGAGGTTGACCAGGCGCGTGCCGTCATCGGGGCACAGCGGCTCGTCGATGACAAACGAGCGCTCGCACTGCGGGCAATAGCGCTCCTGTGGCTCTCCGCTGCCGCTCATCGCAGCCACTCCACGGCCACCGTGGTCGCGTCATGACCGACCCCGGCGGAGATGCGCGGTGCGTCCTCCGGTGCCGCGCGATAGACCGTGTAGCGCAACACGAGCCCGGTGAGCAGCGCCGCGCCCCCCGCGCCGTAGAGCGCGTAGGTGAGGTTGCGGCGCGGCTCGCGCACGAACACGTGATAGCCGAGGCCCGTGGCGAGGGTCGCGCCACCGATCCCGGCGAGCAGCTGGGGGGCGAGCGGCGTGGCAGGCTCGTCGAACCGCAGCACCACGCGCTGCACCGACGCGTCGGTGACCTCGACGATCCTGCGCACGGGGGCGCGATCGGGTGCGGTGGCGACGAGCACGTGATGCCCGCGCGGCAACTGGAGCTTGCGCGGGCCGAACTGCTCGTCGAGCGAGAAGCTCGAGATCGCGATCGCCGCGTGGACACTTGTCGGCTCGACGCGGACGTCGATCGGGGCCAGCTGCGCCGCTGCCGAGGCCTTCCGCAACTGTTGTTCAGCGAGCGGCAACCAATCCGGCGCTGGATCGCGCCCGCTCGCGCGTTCGCGACAGCGTGCGAGGAACAGATCGGCCTGCGTCCACAGCTCGCGTCGGATGTACGCGAGGGCGATCAAGCAGGCATGGCTCGCGCGCGGGGCGAGGCGATCGGCCTGTTTGAAGGCATCGATCGCTTCGGTGAGGCGACCATCGCGGGCGAGTGCTTCTCCCCGCGCGGCGAGGTCTTGTGCGGGATCTGCACGCACGACGTGCGCGGTCGCGCTGATAACGAACATCGCGAGCATCGTGCGCACGGGGTTCGTACCTAGCAGCTGCAGTGCCGGCGCGCGCTCCCGGGTCGATGCGCGAAAATCCCACGGCTACCCGCGCGACATCGACACAGTGCGCCCACGAGCGCGAGCACGCGCCGCGCACCCGTCCACACCCCGCCGCACCGCCGCCGAAAATGCAGCAGGCTCCCGCGGGGAGCCTTGCCGTTCAGAGCTCGATCGAGTTGCGGATGCGCGAGGTCAGGCGACCTGCTGCGTCGCGGCCGCCGGCTTCTGGCTGCTCGCGATCTTGGTGGTCACTTCGCTGATGAGCTCGGTAGCGAGGGCCACGATCTGCCTCTCATCAAAACCCTGCGCCTCGAGGTCGCGGTAAATCGACTTGGCGAGGATTTTCACCGCACGGGACTTGGCTTCGCGATCGGTCATTGGACGAGCCGCATGAACAGCACTCTGTGTGCCAAGGGCGCGCAGTCCTAAACTATCGGAACCGCTAGAGGGATCGGCAGCGACTGGATCGCTCAGGAGCCAATCAGGTGTGTAGGCGGTCACCGGGTGCGAAGGAGCCTACGCACGTGGTCCAACCTACGAAGGGTGGCTATCAGTTCGCCCGGTCGAGACCGAAGAAGCCGCGGATCTTGCCCACGAGATCTTTGCGAGCGTTCTCGATGCGCGATTGGCGCGCATCTTCGCGCTCGTTCTGCGCGGCGGCCAGCGCGCTGCGGCGTTCGACGAGCAGCTCGGCGATCTGTTCCGCGAGGCCCGGCGTCTCCTCGAGCACCCTCCGGAAGGCGGGCTTGGCGACACGATAGGTCACGAGGTCGGTCGCCGCGATCACCGTCGCGGTGCGCGTCTCGCCCGTCATCAGCGACATCTCGCCGAAGAACTGCCCCGCGCGCAGTCGCGCGACCTCGCGTTCGGCGGGGCCGCTACCGATGCGCACGGCGGCCTCGCCCTCGACGAGCATGTACAGGCCATCGTCGCTATCGCCCTCGCGCGTGACGGCTTCACCGGCCGCAAACGGCATGCGCGTCAGGCCCTCAGCAAGCGCCTCGCGGGTGGAGTCGGGCAAGCCGCGGAACAGGTCCACGGTTGCCAGCGCTGCGAGGCGCTGCGCGAGGTCCTGGCTCGCCTTGCGTTGCGCGCGTTCTGCGTTCTCGACGGTGAGGAACATCGATTGCGCCGGAATCGAGAGCGCGATGCTCGCCCGCTTGAGCGCGAACCACACCCGCACGCGCACGGCACTATCGACGCCGTCATCGATGTTGAGGTCGCGCAGCCAGTAGCGCACGGCATACACCGCGAAGCTGTCGCGCACGCCAAAAAACAACACCTGCGGCGGTGGTGTGGTCGCCATCTCGGGAAGGGGATCCGCGCGCAAGGCGGCCTCGCATGCGGAGATGACGTCCGTTGGCGAGGTCCGAAAGTCGACGAAGAACTCGATGTGCCGTCGCAGCTGGAGCGGCTCGCCGGTGCGGCGGCCGAGGATCGTGACCTGGCTCTTCACGAGCACGCCGTTCGGGATGATCACCGTCTCCCAGTTGCGCGTCTCGATCGCGGTATAGCGCCACCGGATCTCCGTCACCCGTCCGGTCGGTTGTCCCGGCCCGAGGGTGATCCAGTCACCGACGGCGACGGACTTGTCGAGCTGCACCGACAACCCGCCCATCACATTGCCGAGGGTATCTTGCAGAGAGAAGCCGATCACCGCGGTGAGCACGGCCGACGTGGTGATGAGCCCCGCCACCGAGAACCCGGCGCGCTTGCCGACGATGATCAGCACGACGAGCGTGCACATCGCGGTGACGAGGTCGATCATGATCTGCGGCAGCACGAAGCCGACACGCGGCAACAGCAGCCGGAGCACCAGCGTGATGCCCATGCTCACGCTCGCGAGCAAGACGAACGCGAGGCTGACGATGCTCGCGATCCGCGGGTCGTACTCGTAGTGGATCTGGACCGCCGTGACGCACACAGCGACTACATGCGCGACGAGCATCGAGCCCGCGGCCTTCATGTGGTAGCGCTCGACGCGCACCGCCTGCTCCGAGGCGATGCGGATCACCACATAGGCCAGAAGAATGAACGGCGTGCGCGCAGCCCAGAGCTCGGCGCCAAGCGTCGACCACAGCTCCACGGTGTCGTCCTAGAACGCGACCTCGTGGCCGCTCTTCGACCCGACGAAGGCCCAGATCAACGCGGCGACGGCCTGGTCGTGCGCGCGGCACTTCTGGCGCCCGACGAGCTTGGCGAACGGTTTGGGCGCGGGCTTCGCGCCTTGTGCGGCCGCGTCGATCGAGAGCTCGCCGGCCGCATTCTCCTCGATCCGGTAGGTGTCGCTCGTGAAGGCGGCCTTGACGGCGGCGTCGTCGCGCACGACCTGCACGAGGTAATGCCCCGGCGATTCGATCGAAACGGTGACCTTGTCGGTCGCGAACGCCGGCTTGTCCATGAACACCGGGCGCGGATCGGCGCGGCGGCGCACCGCGATCGGCGTGTTCCCGTTCTTGACCTCCCACGCGCGGAGGTCGGCCGCACCGCCGAGCGACAGCTTGAAGGCGCCGTCGTTCGAGGTAAGCGCGAGCTCGTGTTTGACCATCGGAGCCGCGATCACGAGCGCGCCGAACCACTGCAGCTCTGCATCGCCCGTGACGCCGGTGACCGTGCCGAGGTGTGTCTCGGTGCCGCCCACCTTGTGTGTGACCATGCCCTTGTCGCTGACCTCGACGGTCCAGTCGAGGCGGGGCAGGGAGTACCTACGCCCGTCGCGCAGCAGGTTGTTCCACGGTTGGGTGTCACCGGCGAGGGTGACCTCCGTCGGCGTGACCTTGCCGGTGAGGCCGCATGCGGCCGTCAGCGTCTCGCCGTCGGTCGCGACGAGGACCTCACCGTCCGTATCGGTCCACGTGATCTTGGGCGCCGGGCCGGTAGGCGGCTTCTGTGGCTCGATCGGCTTGGCAGCCGCGGAACCAGACCCTGTCGACCCGGCGTTCTTGCCCTGCTTCTGGTTGTTGCTCTTCGACGAACACGCGACGAGCGCGAGGCACAACAGGGAGATCCGGATCATGGCCCCGAGCATCGCACAGCTAGCGCACGAACGAATCGATCCAGGCGCCGGCCTTCAGCGTGACGTTGGTCGGCGAAGTGAAGCTCCGCGTCACAGGTGGCGCGGACGCGTGAGGTCGGCGTCGGGACGTGGGTCGGGGATACCGCTGCACGTCCCGCCGCCGCTGCGGACCTCTCGAAGATACCGGATTTGGGACGCTTACTGGAGCAGCGCGGGCGTCATCACAGCGCTTCGACACTGCCAGTTGAAGCTGCGCACTTGCCCGGCCTCGCCGTCGGACTTCATGCCCTCCACGAGCTCGTCGGCGACCTTCTTCATGGCCGCATCCGTCTTGCCGGTGAGGTTCCAGCCGAGCGCGATCACGTACGCCATCTCGCCCCAGTGCTCGTCGTAGTCGTCGATCTCGTCGGGGTTCGAGCCAACGCCCATCCAGTAGTAGGGCTTGCCGGTCGCGTCGCGACCCTCGTTCGCGAACATCTTCGCCATCCGACCGAGCGACGCGCGCACCTCCGTGGCGCGCGAACCGCCGACGCGGCGCTGATAGCCGTCGAGCGCGTCGGCGAGGATCGCGCTCATCCACGGGCTGCAGCCCGCGCCGCCGAAGTCCTAGCCGTGCGCGCTCGCGGTGTGGGCGAAGCAGCGCGCGTCGGTGCTGGTCTGCCCGAAGTACGAGCCCATCTGCATCGCGAGGTACGCGGAGACCGCAGCCTCCGAGCGCGCCGCGATCGCGTCCGCCTTGTCGTCGGTGACCATCAGCGCCCACTCGTGTGCCAGCAGGGCGAAGCCGGCATGTCGCTCGGTCCAGAACTTGTCGGTGCCGTCGTACGTCGGGCCCCACATCGTGACGACCTTTGCGCTCACCGCCTCGGCGGCCTCGCGGAACCGGTCGTCGCCGGTGAGGAGGTAGTGCAGGGCCATGCCCTGGCTGTAGTAGTACTTGAGGTCGCTCGACGCGGTCGGGATCGGAATCGCCGTCGCGACGCCGTTCGAGATGGTCATGCCATTGCGATAGAGCGACGCCTCGCGATACCCGGACTCGAGCGGGCTCGCGCTGCCGGTCAGTGCGTAGCCGCGATACATCGCGGTCACGCGATCGAACAGCCACACGTCGCGGCTGGCGTTCGCGTTGACGAGGAACGCGTCCGTGTCCCACCGATCGTAGTCACACACGTCGCTCCACGCATCGAGCGCGGTGTTCGCGAACTTCGTCTTCGCGACCATCGGGCCGAACACCGTGCTCGCTGCCAGCGTCTCCGCAGGCAGCACCACCCACACCTTCGGGTGCACGTTGTTGCCGCTGCCGGTAAGCGTCGACTCGACGGGCGCCATCGTCACGCCGCCAGTACCCGGCGTGCCGACCTCGATCGTGAGCTTGGTCGTCTGCGAAACGTCGACATCCACCTGAAGCTGCACGCTGCGCGCGCTGCCGTCGGCGTAGCGCGCCAGGGCGCGACGCGCGGCGGGCACTTCGGTGGTACCCGCGAGCACGCGGATCCGGCTCTCGTCGGTCAGCGTGCCCGCGGACAGCGGGACCGCGAAGTTCACGCGCTGCGTGCCGCTCGCACCGGAGGGCACGAGGGTCACGTCGAACTTCGCCGGGGCGCCGCCTCCTCCGTCACCGCCACCGCCGCCACCACCACCACCGTCGCCGTCACCACCACCGTTGCCATCGTCGCCGGGGACGCCGGCATCGTCGTTGTTGTTGCTGTTGTCGTCCATGCCACAGGCGCAGAGCGCGAGGACGAGGACGGCGAGTACCTTGGGGTCTCTCATCGCGGGTGAGCCTAGGCGCACACCGTGACGAAGAGCAGCGTATGAATTTGCCTACAAGAGCCCTTTGTAGGGTCTTTTCTCGTCGAGAAATCCGTTCTGTCAGCGGGCTCGCACTCGCTAGTTCAGGAGAGCCGGCGTCATCACCGCACTACGACACTGCCAGTTGAAGCTGCGCACCTGACCGGCTTCGCCGTTCGCCTTCATGCCGGCAACGAGCGCATCGGCGACCTGCTTCATCGCCGCGTCGGTCTTGCCGTTGATGTTCCAGCCGAGCGCGATGACGTACGCCATCTCGCCCCAGTGCTCGTCGTACGCGTCGACCTCGTCGGGGTTCGTGCCGACCCCCATCCAGTAAAACGGCTTGCCGGTCGCGTCGCGGCCTTCGTTCGCGAACATCTTCGCCATCCGGCCAAGCGACGTGCGGACCTCCGCCGCGCGCGTGCCACCGACCCGACGTTGATAGCCGTCGAGCGCGTCGGCGAGGATCGCGCTCATCCACGGGCTGCAGCCCGCGCCGCCGTAGCTCTCACCGTGTGCACTCGCGCTATGCGCGAAGCAGCGGGCGGTGGTGCCGGTCTGCCCGAAGTAGGGCGCGACCTGCATCGCGAGGAAGGCCGAGACCGCAGCTTCCGAGCGCGCCGCGATCGTGGCCGCCTTGTCGTCGGTGACCATCAGCGCCCATTCGTGCGCGAGGAGCGCGAAGCCGGCGTGGCGCTCCGTCCAGAACTTGTCGGAGCCGTCGTACGTCGGGCCCCACATCGTGACGACCTTCGCGCTGACGGCCTCCGCCGCCTCGCGATAGCGATCGTCGCCGGTCAGCAGGTAATGCAGGGCCATGCCCTGGCTGTAGTAGTACTTGAGGTCGGACGACGCCGTCGGGACCGGAATCGCCGTGGCGACGCCGTTCGAGACCATCATCCCGTCGCGATACATCGCGGCTTCGCGATACGCCGACTCGAGCGGCACCTGGCTGCCGGTCAGCGCATAGCCGCGGTACATCGCCGTGACGCGATCGAACAGCCACACGTCGCGGCTCGTGCTCGCGTTCACCAGGAACGCGGACGTGTTCCACCGCGTGTAGTCACAGACGTTGCTCCACGCGTCGCGCGCGGTGCCGGCGAACGTGCTCTCCGCGACCATCGGGCCGAAGACGGTGCTCGCGGCGAGCGTCGTCGCCGGCAGTACGGTCCACACCTTCGGACGCACGTTGCTACCTGTGCCGCTCACCGTGGTCTCGACCGCGACCATGGTCGGGCCCGTCGCGCCTGCGACCCCGAGCTCCACGGTGAGCTTGGTCGTCGTCGAGACGTTGACATCCGCCTGCACCTGCACGCTGCGCCAGCTCCCATCGCTGTATTGCGCGAGCCCGCGCCGCGCGGCTGGAACCTCGGCAGTGCCGGCGAGCACGCGGATCTTCGACGCATCGGCGAGCGCGCCTGCCGCGAGGGGCACTGCGAAGTTCACGCGCTGCGTGCCGGTGACCCCGTTCGGGATCAACGTGACATCGAAGCGCGCTGTCGGCGTGCCCCCACCGCCTGACGGTGCATCGGGCGGCGGCACGTAGGCATCGACGGGCGACACGTAGGCATCGGCCAGGTACGCATCGACGAGGCGTGCGTCCACGGGCGAGTCGACGCCGGCGTCACGATGCTTCGGGTTCTGGTTGCCGTTGTGGCCGCGCTTGCCGTTGTCGCGGAACGACGACACATCGGTGTCGTCATCGTCGGCTGCGTCGACGTTGGGATCTTGGTCTTCATTGCCGCACGCGCCGGCTGCAATCACGAGCGTGACCGCTCCACCGACGACCGCGGCGCGAATGAACGCGCTGAGGTCTCTCATCGCGCGCGAGCGTAGACAAGCGCGCGCACGCGCGTCGCCGTAGGAATCCGCCTACAAGAGACGTTCCTAGGCAGGTTCCTCGTCGAGAAAAGGTTCCGTGAGCACGCTCTCCATCAAAAGACTCTTCCCCCGCAAGGAAGGCAAGCAGGCTCACGCGCGCGCTTGCGCCTGACGTCGGACGCGGAGCTCGACGGCACCGAGGACGATCGGGAAGACGATCGATGTCGCGATCGCGAACCACGCGAGGGTGTCCATGCCGACGAGTGATTTGTCGGCGCGCTCCGCGAGGATCTGCGAACCGAGCATGGCGCCGGCCGCCGACGCCATGTGCGTCACCGCACTCTGCGCGGACATGAACCCAGCGCGCTCCGGCGGCGCGGGCACGCGCGACGACAGCGCCTGCATGGGCACGATGCGGAAGCTCGCGCTGACCATGAACGCCACGAAGATCACGATCACCGGAACGTGCGCCGACGGCACCAAGAAGCCGAACACGAGCACGCTCGTGAACCACAGCGAGCCGCCGAGGGCGACCACCGTGGCTCCGTAGCGGTCGGTAAGCCAGCCACCGAGCCGCATGGTGGCGAACGTGACGATGCCGCCGACGAAGTACAGCAGGCCGAGCTGCTCACGCGGATAGCCGAGGTTGAACTGGAGATAGGCAGATAGGTTCGGGATCAGTGCGAAGTTGGCGATTACGCCGAGCGCGCTGGCGGTCAGGGAGAGCAGGACGACCGGTCGCTGCATGACCGACAGGATCGGCGTCCCCGTCCCGCGCCGCGCGAGGTGCGCAGTCTGCGCCGGCAGCATGGTCACCGCGGCGGCGACGACGCCAATGCCCAGGGTCGCCACGGTGAAGAACGGTAGCCGCCAGTTGCCGAGCCGCGCGAGCTCGAGCCCGAGCGGGACGCCGAGCACCGAGGCCAACGCGAACGAGCCCATCACCGCACCCATCGCGCGGCCACGCCGCTCGGGCGGGATGTTGTCGCTGATGATCGCGAGCGCGATCGCCGTTGCCGGACCGCCGAACACGCCGGCGAGCACGCGCGCCGCGACCAGCGAGCTGAGGCCGATCGCGAGGCCACCGAGGGCAGTCGCGACCACGAGCCCCACCAGTGACACGGCGAGGGCCCTGCGACGATCGAAACGGTCGAGGAAGGTCGCGGCGCCGAGGCCCGCGATCGCGGCCGCCGCGGTGTAGCTACCGCCGATCACGCCGAGATGCGAGCTCGGAATGCCGAGCGCCGCCGCAAAGTCGGGCCCCAGCGGCATCACCATCATGAAGTCCAGCACGTTGACGAACTGGACCGCGCCGATCAGGAACACGAGACGACGTTCGGTCATACGACGGCGCCACCATACGACCTCGAGTGCACGTGAGGTCAACCAGCCAGATGGGGAGGACGGACGAAAACGACCGAAAATGAAAACGGCGGCGATCGCTCGCCGCCGTTGGACGCTAGCGACCGGCGCTAGTTCTCGACGAACGCCTTGAGGCGCTTGCTGCGCGACGGGTGGCGCAGCTTGCGGAGCGCCTTCGCCTCGATCTGGCGGATGCGCTCGCGCGTCACCTCGAAGTCCTGCCCGACCTCCTCGAGGGTGTGGTCGGACTTCTCGCCGATGCCGAAGCGCATGCGGAGGACCTTCTCCTCGCGCGGGGTGAGCGTCGCCAGCACCTTGCGGGTCTGGTCGGCGAGGTTGACCGAGATGACGCTCTCGCTCGGCGACACGATCGACTTGTCCTCGATGAAATCGCCGAGGTGGCTATCCTCTTCCTCGCCGATCGGGGTCTCGAGGGAGATGGGCTCCTTCGCGATCTTGAGGACCTTGCGGACCTTATCGAGCGGCAGCTCCATGCGCTCCGCGATCTCCTCCGGCGTCGGCTCACGGCCGAGCTCTTGGACGAGGTAGCGCGTGGTGCGCACGAGCTTGTTGATCGTCTCGATCATGTGGACCGGGATGCGGATCGTGCGGGCCTGGTCGGCGATCGCACGCGTGATCGCCTGGCGGATCCACCACGTCGCGTAGGTCGAGAACTTGTAGCCGCGCTTGTACTCGAACTTATCGACCGCCTTCATCAGGCCGATGTTGCCCTCCTGGATGAGGTCCAGGAACTGGAGGCCACGGTTCGTGTACTTCTTGGCGATCGAGACCACGAGCCGGAGGTTCGCCTCGACGAGCTCGCTCTTGGCGCGATCCGCCATCCGCTCGCCTTCGTGCAGATCGCGGAACGTCGAGCGGAGCTCGTTCGCGTTGCCGCGCGCCTCCTCCTCGATGATGGCGACCTTGCGCATCGCCTGCTTGATCTGCTCCTCCATCTCCTCGAAGTCGGCGACCGTCATCATGGTCTTCTTGCCGACCGCGCGCGCCTTCGCCGGGTTCGCGCGCATCTCGCGCAGCGTCTTGCGGATCTCCGAGGCCGGCCTGCCCGCCTTGCGCTCGCAGTCGCGGACCTCGAGCTCGGCCTTGTCGAGCTTGATGATGATGTTCTTCAGCTGGGCGACGATGCGGTCGACAGTGGGCTTGTTGAGGCGGAGGTCCGAGAGCTCCTCGAACATCTGCGCGCGGTTCTCGCGCATCGACTCCTTGGTCTTCTTCTTCTTGCCCTCGGTGTCCTGCTCGACGAGCTTCTCCTCGAGCTTCTCGGTGTCGCGCTGGAGCTTCTTGACCTTGTCGATGATCTTGCAGACGCGCTCGACGTAGAACTGCTCGTTGAACTCGGCCTCGTCCTCGTCGATGTCCTTGACGACATCCTTCACGCGGATCTTTCCGTGGCGCAGGCGATCACCGATCGCGATCAGCTCCTCGACGGCGACGGTGCTGTTGAGCACCGCCTGGAGCATCTTGCGCTCGCCGTCTTCGATGCGCTTCGCGATCTCGACCTCGCCCTCGCGGGTGAGCAACGAGACCGAGCCCATCTTGCGGAGGTACATGCGGACGGGGTCGCTGGTGCGCGAGTACGCGTACTCCTCGTCCTCGTCGACCTCTTCCTTCTCGTCCTTCTCGGCGCCGAGGCCCAGGCCCTCCTTGGGCGGCTGGTCGACGAGGTCCGGGCGGCGTCCACCCGCACCATCGACGACCTCGATGCCGTGCTCGCCGAGCGCGGACAGCCAGCCGTCGATCTGATCGGTCGAGACCACGTCTTCAGGCATGTGGTCGTTGACCTCGTCGTAGGTGACGAAGCCCTTGGTCTTGCCAAGCTCGATCAGCTTGTCGCGCATGTTGTTCGAGTCGCGGCCCCCGGAGTTGCCGCCACCGCGCTTGCCCTTGCGCGTCTCGGCTTCCATCGCCGCCGCGTCGGCCTCGCTCGACGCACTCGGGCGCTTCGAGCCGACCGCGAAGTCGTCATCCTCATCGTCGTCGTCCGCGAACCCGAGGTCCACGGCGTCGGCGCCATCGTCGTCGCCGAGATCGATCTCGGCCGCCGGGCCCTTGCCCTTGCCCAGCATCGGACCCTTGGGCTTGCCCGGGCCCTTCGCGGTCGCCTTCGGCGCGAAGTCATCGTCGTCGTCGTCGTCGCCGTCGAAGTCCTCTTCGTCGTCCTCGCCACGCGCGCGCGGCGGCTTCATCGCCTTCGGGTTCCCCGGCTTGGTCAGCGGCTTCTTCGCGGCCGCCGCGTCGACGGGCTTCTTCGCGTCGGGCTTCCCTTCGACCTTTTTGGCGTCGGGCTTCTTGGCGTCCTTGCTAGGCGCAGCCACCACCGCCGCGGGCTTCTTTGCCTTGTCCTTCGCAGCAGCAGGTGCAGCAGCAGTGGGCTTCTTAGCTTGAGGAGTACGCGCCATGTCAGTCGACCTTCTTTTCTGGAGACATCTCGGCCAACAAATCCTTGATACGAGCGATCTCGTCGCGATCGCCCTTCCGCTCCGCCACCGCCAGCTGCGCCATCAATCGGGCGCGCTGTTGATCGTTCGTGCGCTTGGCCTCGTCGAGGCCCTTCTGCAGCTCGAGCTTGCCCATCACGTCGCGGCGCGCTTCGAGGTTGGTGATCATCTTCATCAGATCCGCGCGCGCATCCTTGGCGCCCGCGTACTTGCCGGAGAGCAGATGCTCAGCAGTTTGTTTGGGCAGCTCCACGGGGACAAGCTCGGGCAGGGATTGGCCTTCCCGAGCCGCGGAATACATGGCGCGAAGGCGGTTGTCCGTCAAGAGCCAAAAAGCCTTGTCTGCCTCGGCGGTTGCGATCAAAGAGGGGTGGTCCACGAGCAGCGCGATCACCTCGGCCTCGTCGATCGGCGGCGCACCCTCTATCCGCTGGCCAAACACGACGGGTTCCGGGCGATCCTTGCCCCAGCGGGCACCGCCCCGATCGCCCCGCTCGCCGTTCCAGCCGCCCTCCCCGCCGCCGCTCGAGCCGCGGTCGCCGTTCCGGCTCCAGCCGCCCCCGTTCCTCCCACCACCGCCGTTCCAGCCACGATTCACCCCGCCGCTGTTCCAGCCACGGTTCCCCCCGCCGCCGTCCCAAGCCCCGCGGTAGCCGCGGTCCTCGTGGTCCCGGCCGTCGTAGTCGACGCGGTCCCCAGCGTCGTCGCTGCCAGGCGCGTTCGGGTGTCCGCCGGGCGCGTTCGGATGCCCACCCGGTGCACTCGGGGGCCGACCGTTCCCGCCGCTGCTCGGGCGCCCACCCTGCGCACCGCGTGGAGGCTCGCTCCGGCCGTGGCCGTGCGCTGGCGCGGACGAGGCGCGAGCGATCGCACCCCGCACGACGGCCATGTCCACGCCGAGTGCAGTCGCCAAGTTGTGGACGAGTAGATCACGTTTGACCGGGTTCGCAACTTTCGTCAGCAGGCGGCCAGCGTCCTCGAGTGCGCGGGTCCGGGCGTCTGCGTTGCCGCGCGCCTTGCCCCAGACCTCGTTGGCGAAGAATTCGATTCCGCCCTGCGCGCGGTCGATCGCCTCGCGCAGCAGCTCGCCACCGCCGCTTGCGACCAGACTGTCGGGATCGACGCCGTCGGACAGCATGCCCGCACCGCCAGACTTGCCGTGGCCGGGGCGGCGCGCGACCAGCACCTCGACGTCGGCCTCCACGCAGATCTGGAGCGCGTGCATCGTCGCCTTGTAGCCGGCGCGATCGCCGTCGTAGAGAAGCACGATGCGCTCGGTCAGCCGCTTGAGCGCGCCGATCTGCTCGGCCGTCAGCGCGGTGCCAAGCGGCGCGACCACCTCGCCAAAGCCGGCTTGCGAGAGCGAGATGACGTCGAAGTTGCCCTCGACGAGCACCGCCCGCTTGGTCGTCTGCATGTGCTCGCGCGCCTGCGCCAGCCCGAACAGCAGCTTGCTCTTCTTGTAGACCACGCTCTCGGGGCTGTTGATGTACTTGGGGGGCTCGCTGCCGTCGGGTGCCTGCTGCGGCGTGCCGACGAGCCGCGACGAGAACCCCGCGACATCGCCGCCGGGCTGGATCACCGGGCATACCAGGCGATCGCGATTGCGGTCGTAGTACCCGCCGCCGCGCGGCCGATGGGCGATGAGCCCGAGCCGCACCGCGAGCTCCATGTCGACGCGCTTGGCCTTGAGGTGATCCGCGAGCGCGGACCACTCGCCCGGCGCGTAGCCGAGCTGGAAGCGCTCCGCGGTCTCCTGCGTCACGCCGCGCTTGGCGAGGTACGCGCGTCCCGGTTCACCGCGCGCGTCCGCGAGCAACTCGCGATAGAACGCCGTCGCTACCTTGTTGATGTCGAGCATCGCCACGCGCTCGCCGCGGGCGCGACGCACCTCGGGCGGCTCGTCGATCTTGGCCACCACGATGCCGAACCGGCCGCCCAAATGTTCAGCCGCCTCGACGAAGCTCTTTCCCTCGATCTCCTGGATGAACGAGAACGCGTCGCCCTTCTTCTGGCACCCGAAGCAGTAGAACGTGCCGCGATCCGGGTGAACGTTGAACGACGGCGTCTTCTCGCCGTGGAACGGGCACAACCCCTTCCAGTTGCGGCCCGCCTTCTTGAGCTGCACGTACTGGCCGATGACGGTGACGATGTCAGCCGCCTCGCGGATCTGGTTGATGACCTCGTCGGGAATCATCGAGTATCTATGCAACGCCGTCGCGTCGCTGCGCACCCCAGCAAGCCGGGGTATGCAACCCCGTCGTTAGCGACGTCCCCCCCGCCACATCCGGGAGACCATGACCGATCCGCGGCTCAAACGCGAGACCTGCGGCTCAGATCACGGAGACGTCCGCGACGTCGCGGTCGGCGCGACGCTCGTCGGCATCGACACGTTGTGCGGACGGGCGCCGTCGATGAGCACGTACACGACAAGGCAGAGCGTCAGCGCGATCCAGAGGCCCAGGAGGGTCTGGATCGCGCGCGTGGTGCCCTCAGCGAGCTTGGGCCCATGGTCCTCTTGACCGAGGTCGTGACGGTGCTTCTTGCGCTGGCCCTCGTCGGTCATGGGCGGACAATTGCCCGAGGTCGCGGCGGCCGTCAACCGGGTAGCGATCCGTGAATTTGGGATGTGACTCGCCGACCGAACGGCCGCGACTTCGTCCCCCGACCTTAGAACGGTCGCCTGGATCCGCGGTTCGAGCGCGGGCGCTCTGCGAATCTGACCAGTGGCGGCGGGCCGCCGGGTCAGTGCAGCGGGCAACGTCAGCCCGGCCGAGCGAGCGCACGAATATCAGTCGCTCGCGGTGAAGCGATGGAATGCGCTGCAGTTCTCGACGATGTCTTGCCTAGTCGCTTTCGGGCTGCTGCTCCTCGCGTTCCGGTCGCTCGACCGGTCGCTCGTCGGGCATCTCCTTGTTGTCACGCTTCATCGGGCGACCCGTGCTCGGTTCGTCAGTCTCGGGCTTCTCGGGCTTCTCGGGCTTCTGCGGTTGCTTGGGGTCCGGCATGGTGATCTATCTCTCCTTGCGATTCGCGCCCGGGGCTCACAACCCCGTCGGGAACGTCTCCGCGAGCTCGCCGCGTTCCCACTCGCTGGTTCGTTCCAGTGGCTCGAGCGCGCGCGTCGCGTCGCAGTGGATGACGACATCGAGCTGCGCCGGCAGATCGACGTAGAAGTAGTGACTCTGCCGCTCGGTGTCGGGCCGGTAAACGACCCCGATCGCGCGGTGGAGGCGTGGCTCGTGCAGGGCGCCGGCGGCCTCGCCCAGGGCGTCGAGCATCAACATGAAGTTAGTTCCGGTGCGATGAAACAGCTCCTCGTACGAGCCGGGTAGGGCGGGGCCCACGGCCTTGCGTTCCGCGGGGGCGCCCCAGTCGGAGGCGGCGGTGACCGTGCCCTGATACGTCGTGAATCCCACGAGGACGGCGTCGCGCGGATGCCGCCTGCGCACGAGGTGGCCAATGGTGATCTCGTCGCGCAGCGCGCGATGGGACATCGCCGCCGAGTCGCCGACGTGCGAGTTGTGCGCCCACATGACGACCTTGCCCGCGCCGCCACGCTGCACCAGCTGATGTGCGAGGGTCTCGAGCGTTTCGGCCATGTGCGCGTCGCGCAGGTTCCACGTCGACCCTTCGCCGACATACATCGTGCGGTAGTACTCCTCGGCGCTCGCCACCACGCGAGCGTTCTGCTCGGCATCGAACAGGTCGTCCTCGGCGAGCATGCCGTCGTGGCGCAGCAGCTCGTTGCGCTGCCGGAGTAGATCGACGAGCTGCGCGAGCACCTCCTGCTCGCATGCTTCGGCCACACCGAGCGCGAGCGCGCGTCCATAGTGCGCCGGGTCGGGGCCGAAGACATCGAAGCAGGCGTAGCGTTCACGCGCGCGCGCCGCCGCCTCGGGCGCACGCTGGTCGAGGTAACGCAGCACCGCGTCCATCGACGAGTGCAGCGAGTACAGGTCGAGGCCATAGAATCCGACTCGCCGAAATGGGTCCTGGATCTGGTCGTTGTGACTGCGCAGCCAGCCGACCAGATCCAGGACGTCAGCATTGCGCCACATCCAGTGCGGGAACCGACGAAAGTCTTGGAGTGCGTCGACGGCATCTGCGTCGATCGCTGCGCCGCGGATGTAGCGGTTGATGCGATACGCGTCGGGCCAGTCTGCCTCGACCGCGATCGCCTCGAAGCCCTTCTCGCGCACGAGGCGTTTCGTTAGCTCGGCGCGGAGCCGGTAGAAGTCGTGCGTGCCGTGGGTGGCCTCGCCCAACAGGACGAAGCGAGCATTCCCGATTCGCTCGAGCAGTGGATCGAAGTCCTGTGGCGTGCCCGCCAGCGGCGTCGCGATCTCGGTGATCGCCTGAACGAGGAACGATTCCTGGGGCACGATGCCTAGACCACGCAAGGCACGTGCCCCGGCCTCTGCAAGTGCATCGGAGGATAGGGACGACCCCTAGCCAGAAGAGATCGGCATAGCGCTCAATGCCGGTCAGTTTGGCGTCGACGTCGACCTGACCCTGAACGCTACCTTAGATGTTGACGTCGACCGGCACCCACCAACAGTCGATCGAGTTCTTGCGTTGGTGATGGAGCTCGTCGGCGAGCTCCCAGGGGCCATGCCGACCTCGCTGATCAGCTGATCCGCGCGGCGCAATCACAGCCTCGAAAGATCGCGGAGGGCGCAGGACGCAGGACCGCCTTCGATCAAGCGCGCTGCTACACGTCTGCACGCGGCTCTGCGATGGAAGCTGCCGCCGCTCTCGACACCCTGCGTGTGATGAAGCTCATTGGCGCGCCTCGCTACGCGTTGGACATCGAGCTAAGCCTGCATGAGGGCTAGCGCGCTGCGTCTCGGATCAATCGCGAAAAGGCAGCACCCGTGGCGGCAGCGATCGACTCCGCCGTCATGATCGCCGAGTCGCTGGCCGAGACCATCGCGAGCACGCACATCACCGAGCCGCCGATGGAGACGGGCACGACGGCGAGGTCCCCGCTCGCTTTTCCGAGCGAGACGAGGAGCAGCTGATCGATCGGCGACAGCTCGGATGCCCTGGCGGTCTGTGACGCGTTGTTCGCGATCGCGCGCGGCACGAGTCCAGGCTGATCGAGCGGCACCCCGAGCTCGGGCGTCGGCCCCCCCGAGCGGTTGAAGCCCTTCCATGCCGTCGCCGCGTCGCCGCGAATGACGAGGAAGGCGGCCGCTTCGCACGACGTAGCAAACCGGAACAGCGCCGCCATCGCGAGCTCGGCAACCTTGTCGCGGTCTTTCGCGCGCCGGATCGCACGTGTCGCCTGCCCGAGCGTGCTGCCTTCGGCCTGATCCGGATCGAGGGCGACGGCGACGCGCCGGATCGCGATACGCCCGATCTGCCGATCCATCGCCAGCTCGTCCGCGATCGTGCGGATGTAGCGGCGGCGCTCGCGCAGGCTCGCCTCGTCGATCGGCGGTGTCTCGGAGGCGGGCGGTTCCAGCTCGTCGAGCGTCGCCAGCACCTCCGGTGACGCGAGCGCGATGGTGTCGTCGTTATCGTCGCCCGTCGGCTCGGGCACGCTCTCGATCTCGAGCGCCAGATCGTCCTCGGCATCCTTCGCGCGGAAGGGCGCCGTGACGTCGGTCTCGGGAATGATCGCCGCGGGCGTCGCGCCCAGCAACAGCGGCTCGAGCAGGATGTCCGGATCGCTCTCCGGATCCGCGTCGTCGATGACGAACTGCGGGAACGGAGGGATCGTCTTGCCGGGCGAGCGCACGAAGCGCGCCGAGCGGAAGATGCTGTAGACGCGCTCGAGCTGGTAGCGAATGCGCAGCTCGGCGGCGATCGACGGGATCAGGCTGAACGGATCGACACCGAGATCATCGGCGATCCGCGCGATCGCCTTCTTGGTCAACGGGGAGCTCGTCGCGATCACGATCTGGCGCTTGGGGCCGACGCGCGTGAGCGGCAAGCACGAGTACATTTCGGCGAGCTGCGGAGACAGCGCGCGCTGCAGCTCGATGTCGACGTTCTCGAAGTGACGCGCGAGCGCCGCCGGCAGACTATGCTGCCGGGCCAGTGCACTCGATAGCGCGTCGAGATCGATGAAGCCGAGCTCGACCAGGTTGGTCCCGAGCCGGGCGCCCCACATGATCTGGGCGCGCAGCGCCTGCTCCAGCTGCTCCTGGGTGAGCAAGCCTGCAGAGACCAGGAGCTCACCCAGCCGAGCCATTGCGGCCGCCAGTCTAGCAACAAGTCGCCGAGGTTCGTGCGTGTCCGCGGCGGTGGCTGTCAGGTACGGCTCGGGTAGCCGTGCGTCTGGGCGAAAGAAGGGATCCTGATGGCGGTCGGGTTCTTCGTTACGCGACGGTAATTTCCTTGGCGAGGTACACGTCCTGGATCGCGTGGAGAAGCTCGACGCCCTCCTTGAACGGTCGCTGGAAGGCCTTGCGCCCGGCGATGAGGCCCATGCCACCCGCACGTTTGTTGATGACCGCGGTCATCACGGCATCCTTGAGATCGCTCTCCCCCGACGCGCCGCCGCTGTTGATGAGACCGGCGCGGCCCATGTAGCAGTTCGCGACCTGGTAACGGGTCCAGTCGATCGGGTTGTCCGTCGTGAGGTCCGTGTAGACCTTCTTGTGGGTCTTGCCGAAACCCTTGAGTGCGGGATCGTTGTAGCCGCCGTTCAGCTCCGGCATTTTCTGCTTGATGATGTCGGCCTGGATGGTGACGCCGAGGTGGTTCGCCTGCCCGGTTAGGTCGGCCGCGAGGCTCATGTCCCCGTTGGCGGTCTTGAACGCGCCGTTGCGGACGTAGCACCAGAGCACGGTGAACATGCCCAGGCGGTGCGCTTCGGCGAACGCGAGCGAGATCTCGTGCAGCTGGCGCCGCGACTCGGGCGCGCCCCAGTAGACCGTGGCGCCGATGCCCTGCGCGCCCATATCGAAGCACTGGCGGACGTCGCCGAACAGCGTCTGGTCGTGCGTGTTCGGATAGCTCAACAGCTCGTTGTGGTTGATCTTCACGATGAACGGGATCTTGTGCGCGTACTTGCGCGCCATCATCCCGAGCACGCCGTACGTCGAGGCGACGGCGTTGCAGCCGCCCTCGATCGCGAGCTTGATAATGTTCTCGGGGTCGAACATCGCCGGGTTCGGGGCGAACGACGCGCCGGCCGAGTGCTCGATACCCTGGTCGACGGGAAGGATCGAGACGTAGCCCGTGTTGGCGAGGCGGCCGTGTCCGAACATCTGCTGCATCGCGCCGAGCACGCGCGGCGTGCGATCGGAGTTCCGCGCGTAGACATCGTCGACGTAGCTCGGCGAGGGCAGTACGAGCTCGCTCTTCGCGATCGTCTTGCACTCGTGATCGAGGAGGGTGGCGTGCGCGCCGAGAAGGTCGCGGATCTTGCGGAGCTCCATGTCGGCTTTGTACCGGCCGCTACCCGCAGCGCGCAAGCCATCACAGAGGCGCCAACTAACGGTTGATCCCATTCCGGATGGCCGTTACAACGCGGCATCTTTCGCCGGGAGCTAGCTATGCGTCTAACTTCGACTGCTTTCACCTTGGTCTCCGTGTTTGCTGCTGCGTGTGGTGATGATGGTGGTTCGACGACCGCCGATGCGCCGCCCATGAAGGACATCGGCTTCACGAAGCCCACCGCGCCGCTCAAGGCGAACAACGAGGTCTCTGACAACAACTGGATGGAGCTCGGCCCGGCGAATCTCGCGTGCCTCAATACGCCGAGCGACGACGTCGCGACCGCCAACGAGATCGTGGTCAACACGGTCGTCACCGACTTCCAGAGCGGCAACCTGGTCCCTGGAATGAAGGTCACTGCGTTCGCCAACCAGGACATTGACTCGCCGTTCGGCGCCGAGGTCACGTCGGATGCGTCGACGGCCGCGGTCGCGATCACCATCCCGGCCGGCACCAAGCGCTTTGGCTACAAGATGGTCAACCCCGAGGTCGCGCTCGACACGCTGCTCCTCAACCAGTCGCTCGACAACCCGACGATGACCCCGCAGGAGGTCGGCGACATCCAGAGCGTGTCGACGCAGACCGCAGCGACGCTGCCGGCGCTGATCGGCGTTTCGCGCACCGCGGGAACCGGCATCCTCGCAGGTGCCGTGCGCGATTGCGACGGCAACGAGATCTCGAACTTCATCGCCACGGTGTCGAGCACCCCCAACACGGTGACGCACCTCGAGGGCGTGGACACCTACTACTTCTCGCCGAGCGTCGGCCTCCCGGTCCGCCACTCGCAGCAGAAGGCGTCGTCGAAGGACGGCCTGTTCATGGCGATCGAGATGCAACCGACGCCGACCGCGTACATCCAGGTCTGGGGCTACCTGAACGACGCGGATGTCACGTCCGACAACCTGACGCTGATCGCGCAGCTCCAGACCAAGGTGATCGCTGATGTCGTGATCACCGGTTCCTACGAGCCGCTGCGCAGCAACTAGCGGATCGGGTACCGTTACCGCACGTGACGGCGCCCGACATTCGCGCAGGCAGGCACGCCCTCATCGCGTGGGCGGTGGTCGCCGTCCTCGTCGCAGGCCTCGTCCAGATCAATGTCACGCTGCCGGCGGTCGGGCATCTCGGCTCCGCGCTGGTGGCGGTGTTGTTCCTTTACGTCCCGGTGTACGTCGCCTGGCGGCGCAAGGAAGACCTCGACGACTACGGGTTTCACGCCGCCCCGGTGAAGAAGGGCCTCGTCATGGCGCTCGTCGCCATCGCGATCGTGTTCCCGCTGTTCATCGTGGGCTACTTCGCGTTCTACGAGATCGCATGTCAGAGCAAGCTGCTCGCGCACCTAGTGCCGCGCAACATGTGCGTGCACTACGGCGGGCTCGATGCGATCCACGCCCCCGCGCTGTCGTGGAAGCTCGCCGAGTTCTGCGCGGTGCAGCTCGTCGTGGTCGCGCTGCCCGAGGAGCTGTTCTTCCGCGGCTTCTTGCTGACCTTGCTCGAGCGGCGGTTTCCGCCCAAGCGCCGCATCCTCGGCGGTGGGGTGGGCCTCGCGCTCGTGCTCTCGGCGCTCGCGTTCGCGCTGATCCACTTGCCCAAGGACGGCGACCCGCGCGCGCTCGCCACGTTCTTCCCCGGTCTGTTATTCGGCTGGATGCGGTCGGCGACGGGCTCAATCCTGGCGTCGACGCTGACTCACGCGGGCTCGAACATCCTGGTGAAGATGCTCGATCTGATGGTCGTCCGTTAGTCGCCGTTAGTCGGGCTTGACCGCGAGCAGCTGCGCGAGGCGATCTGCCGTCATCGTCGGAGCGTCGGGTTCGGTCGCGACGACCTCCGCGGGGCGCGTCTTCACCCAACCGAGCTCGTCGCGCGATAATGCCGGCGTCGCCCGGCGACTTAGGCATAGGCGACGCAGCCGAGGGCATAGATATCGGTCGCCGGCGTCGGCGGCTTGGCGCGGAATTGCTTCGGCGACATGTACTGCGCGCTCGCGGCGTTCACCGTCGATCCACAGTTCGCCGCCGGCGCGGCGCCACCTCCCTGGGGGCATGACGGCATCTACGCGGCGAGCATCCATGCGCTGCTAGTCGCCAACGGCCGGCTGCACATCGGCGGCTCGTTCAGCTTCGACGGCGTGGTGTCGGCGAACTACGCCGCCGTGACGCCCTGACGCGTTAAGCACCGGAGTTGGCGCATGCTAGCGTCGCGCATGGCCGCGCCTATTCGAGCTGCCTTCTTCGACATGGACAACACGCTCCTCCGCGTCGACACGGGGATGAGCTGGACGAAGTTCTTGTTCCGCCGTGGTGAGCTGCCGCCGCGGATGCTCGCTAAGGCGATCTACTGGAGCACGCTCTACAAGCTCGCCGTCCTCGACATGGACGCGGTGTTCACCAGGCTGTGCCTCGATCTTCGCGGTGACTCCGAGGAGGAGATGATCGCGAAGTGTGAGGTGTGGTTTCGCCAGCACATCGAGCCCGAGATCGCGCCCGCGGCGCGCGTCGCCGTCGAGCATCACCGCGCCGAAGGCCATCTCGTCGTGCTCGCGACGGGCTCGACCTGCTACGCGGCGCGGCCGGTCGCGAGGGGCGCGAACATCGAGCACGTGCTGTCGAGCGAGCTCGAGGTCGCCGGGGGCGCGTTCACCGGCCGGCCGAGCGCGCTGTGTTTCGGGCATCACAAGGTGAAGCTCGCCGAGGCGTGGGCCGCGCGGCATGGCGTCGACCTCGCCCACAGCTACTTCTATTCCGACAGCTACAACGACCTACCGATGCTGTCGCGCGTGGGGACCGCGATCGCGGTCAATCCCGATGCGCGGCTCGCGCGCCACGCGAAGCGCCTGGGCTGGCCCGTGCATCACTGGGCGTAGCGCCACGGCCCGTACAGGGCGGCTACCCGAGGCTGCGCTCGACGTAGCCGAGGGCAGCGGGTGGGATATCGAGCACGGCGAGGATGCTCATCGGCGTGCTCGCACCGAGCACGTCGTCGACGCGCGGATAGCCCGGGTTCGTGCCCGGACGGTTGTCCCAGCGCGTCGCCGTGAGGCCCTTGAACACCGTCACGCTGAACCAGCCGGTCTGCGCGTTGTACATGATGTCGTAGACCGGCCCCGGCAGCTCGGCGGCGAAGTCGATCACGAGGTCACCCGGACGTCCGGTCACGAGCGTGCCGACGGCGTTCGCGCGCACCGCGATCCGATCGTTGAGACCGACGGCGGTCACCTCCGCCGGCGTTGCGCCCGCGATCACGCAGACAGTGCGAGTCGTCGGTTCATCCGCCATGAAGCAAAGGTAGCCTTCTCGCGGCCGCGCGCACCTGCGAGAAATGCTAGTTCGTCCAGTGCCCAAAAATATCGGCCATGGTGGAGTGAGGTCCGCGCTACGACCCGCACATGCGCGCCGCTGCAGAGGTGATGGAGGAGCGTTCACGTCGCGATGCCGTGACGTGGGCCCGCGAGCTAGGCATCTCGCGCGAGGCCGTGGAGCTGTACCTCGCGAGCGATGTCATCGACCTCCACATCGACTCGTTCCAGGGGGGGGCGCATAGCGGGCTATGACCTGACGAAGCGACACACGCCCAGGCTACTCGGTGGCCGGCTGTTTCGGCAGGCCGACATCTCGCGCGTGTGCGAGGCGCACATCACCGGCCGCGACGTGGGTGATCACGACCAATCCCGTGCGCGGCACGCAGCCGCGCGCCGAGGTGTTCGCGAAGAACTCGCGCGGTTGACGGGGATCCTCGAGACTGCGCGCGCTGTCGCTGATGCGCGGCTAGCGAATCGAGATCGGATCGTCGAGAGATCGCGATCGATCGCGCGACGATCTGTGTATTCTTCGCCACGAAATGTCCACTTCGTCGACGCTAACGGGCCTCGCGGCGATTCCCGCGGTGCGCCGCCTCATCGAGCTCGCCCTCGACGAGGATCTCGGTCGGGGGGACGTGACCAGCCAGGTCACGTTGGGCGCGGATGGTCCCCGCGTGATTGCCGACATGAATGCGCGCGAGCCGATCGTCGCTTTCGGCGTGGACGTCGCGGTCGCGGTGTTCACGATGGTCGACCCGCGCATCGAGGTCGAGGTCATCTCGCCGGACGGTACGCGCGTGGATCGGAGCGGGCTCTTACTCTCGGCGCGCGGGCCGGCGCACACGGTGCTCGCGGCGGAGCGCACGGCCCTGAACTTCGCGCAACGACTCAGCGGCGTCGCCACGCTCGCCAAGCGCTACGCCGACGCGGTCGCTGGCACGAAGGCCAAGGTTGTCGACACGCGCAAGACCACGCCCGGCTTCCGCGTGCTCGAGAAGGCCGCGGTGCTCGCCGGTGGATGCGGCAACCATCGCTTCGATCTCGGCTCGGGCATCCTGATCAAGGACAACCACATCGCTGCGTGTGGCTCGGTGCGCGCGGCGGTCGAGGCTGCGAAGGCCCGCGCGCCGCACCCGCTGCGCATCGAGGTCAAGGTGACCAACCTCGGCGAGCTCGACGAGGCGCTGGCCGCCGGCGCCGAGGTCGTGCTGCTCGACAACATGACGCCCGCGCAAGTCGAGGTCGCGGCGGCACGCGCCCATGGTCGCGGGGTGATGGTCGAGGTCTCCGGTGGCATCACGCTCGCGACGATCGCGGACTACGCGCGCGCGGGCGCCGACCTCATCTCCGTCGGTGCGCTGACGCACTCGGCGCCGGCCGTCGACATCGGCCTGGACGTGCGTACGTGATCGCAAGCACGGCGAAGGCCGGGCGCGCAGCAGCGCCGAAGGCGGTGCGGAGGTGGCGGAGGTGATCGCCCGTTGGCTCGGGTCGCACCGCATCGATCTCGACGAGTGTAGTTCGACGAACGACGAGGCTGGCCGTCTCGCGCGTGCAGGTGCACGCCATGGCACGGTGGTCATCGCGCTGGCCCAGCGCGCGGGGCGGGGCAGGGAAGGCCGCCCCTGGGCATCGCCGCCGGGAACCGGGCTCTACTTGTCCGCCGTCGTTCGCCCTCCGCTGCCGCTCGCGGACGTGCCGCCGATGACGCTCGCGATCGGCATCGGCGTGTGCGACGCGGCCCGCGCGATGGGGGTGCCCGCGCAGCTCAAGTGGCCCAACGACGCGCTCGTCTGCGAGGGCGAGCAGCAGCGGAAGCTCGCTGGCGTTTTGATCGAAGCGCAGAGCCAGGGCGCGCGGCTGGAGTCGGTGGTGATCGGCATCGGCGTCAACATCCGTCCGCTGGGCCCGGACGTTCCGACGGACGTCGCGGCGCGCGCGATCTCGCTCGAAGAAGCCGCGGGCATGACGATCGACCGCGAGGTGTTCATCGCCACGCTGCTCGGCCACGTCGAGCACTGGGTCGATCGCTACATCGCGATGGGCGTCGAGACGATCATCCCGGCGTGGACGGAGCGCATGGCCCACGGCCTGGTCGCACGCGCGATGATCGATGGCGCGCCGCAGATCGGCGAGCTCGCGGGCCTCGACAGCGATGGTGCGCTGCTCGTTCGCATGAGCTCGGGCACGACCCACCGCGTGCGGTCCGGGGATGTGGAGCTGGTCACGCCTCACACCACAGACGCGCGTCCGGCGGAGGTCGCGCAGGCGACGTGCTAAGACCTGATCGATGACCCAGACCAAGGCGGTCTTGATCTTCGGCGCTTGCGTGATGGCGGCGGCGATCGGCCTCATCGTGATGATGGGCGGCGGTGAGGAGGCCACCACCGCGACCCCGACCAAGCCCACCGAGCCGACCGGCCGCATCACGGGCAGCGCCGCGACCCCGCCACCGCTCGCCGAGACCCGCAAGGGTGAGAAGCCGACGGTGACGGCGAGCGACACGCCTCGGCAACCCGCGGCCGCCGAGGGCACCAAGGAATACGAGCTCGACGGCCGCAAGGTCCGCGATCACCGCAGCGGCGACCGCGCTCCGATCGACGTGCCGCCCGCGGTCCATCCGGCCGAGGGGCCGCGCATTCCATCGAAGCTCACCAGCGCGATCGGGCAGAAGGTGCGCGCGAAGGTCGAGGAGTGTGGCAAGCAGATCCCGGCCGCTGCCCGCGGCGAGAAGCCCCGCGTCGAAGGCCTCGTGGTCATCGCGATCAAGAACAAGGTCGTGACGGTGACGAGCGCGACCATGCAGCTGCGCAACGTCGAGGGCGCCGCCGTCGACACCGCGAAGGCGTGTATCGAGGCCGGCGCATTGACCATCACCGAGTCGTCGACCGAGCCCGATCTGGCCTCTTACGACATCAACATCTCGTTCGGGCTCTGACGTTTTGGGGGAATCGCCCCCGCGACGCGAAGACGTCGCAGACACGTCACCGTGCAAGCGGCTGTCACGACGAGGCCGTGCGAATGGCGCCTAAGCCATAGTATCGCTTGCAAGTAGGCGGTTGATGCACCCCACCTCGATATGTATATTCCGGCGCCCAATGAGCCGGACCTCGATGCGCTTGCTCGCCCTGCTCGTCATCTCGTCGAGCATGCTCGCCGGCATGGGGTGCGAGGAGCTGGACGGTCGTAGCCGCACCCGAAAGGGCAATCGCTACTTCCGCGACACGAAGTTTGTCGACGCTGTCGCGGAGTACGAGAAGGCGCTGACCCAGGTCCAGAGCCCCATCATCCACTACAACCTGGCGCTCGCCTACGCGAAGATCTTCAAGCCGGGCGTCGAGAAGCCCGTGCGCCTCGGCCACAAGGGCAGCTTCGCGTGCTCGACGATCCCGAACGTGAAGTTCGAGCAGGCCACGGTCTGCGTGAAAGACGGCGATCGCCGGTTCGAAGACTGCGATGACAAGAACGTCTGCGCGTCGAGCTACCAGTGCAAGCCGAGCGAGCTGTGCGTGCTCGATGGTGCGCAGCTCGCCGACGCCGCCGCGACCCACTTCGGCGAGTGGGTGAAGGCGAACCCCGACGACGACGACACCCGCAAGCAGATGACGCAGGTGTGGCTCGACTCGAACCAGTACGATCGCGCGCTCCAGTACTGGGAGGGCCTGCTCAAGGACAAGCCGAACGACGCCGACGTCATGGGCGCCCTCGCTGGCATCAACCTCAAGGCGGGCAAGTGGCGCGAGTCGGTCGAGTGGTACGCCAAGGTCGCCGAGGTGGCCAAGGACGCCGGCAGCAAGGTCGCCGCGTACCAGTTCATCGGCAACGTCGCCTGGTCCAAGCTCAACTCCAAGACCCTGTCCGCCGCCGAGTCCTTCGAGCTCGCGGACCGCGGCATCGGCGCCCTCCAGAAGGCGGCCGCCCTCGCGCCCAAGAACCCGAAACTATGGGGTCTTCAGGCGTCTATCTACAACTTCCGCGCGCTCCAGCACGGGGCCTCGTTCGCCGCGGCCGTCGACCGCGCAAGTGCGCAAGATCTCCAGCGCATCTCGCGCGTTCTAGCCGAAGAGGCGAAGAAGGCGCAGGGCGGAGCTCCCGCTCCCACGACACCCACAGCTCCAACCCCCGCAACCCCGGCCCCCACGGCCGCGGGCTCGGCCACGAAGGCCGGCGGCTGATTCGCCATAACCACGGAGAACCCAGACGATGGCGAACGAAGACGAGAACGACGAGGGCATGACCACCCCGTTCATCCGCGACGAGGGAGATCCCAAGCTCGCGGCCAAGGCCGACGGTGCGGCGGACGCGAAGGTCGCCGCCGCCGCGGACCCGTATCGGACCCCCGGCACGCCGAAGGCGAAGGCCGAGGGCGGGTCGATGTTCGGGAACTTCGATCGAGCAAAGAACCAGAAGATGCCCAAGTGGGCGCCGCCGCTGCTCACTGCAGTGGTCGGCCTCCACGTGATCGTCTTCGGCGTCATGTGGGCGCAGTCGATCTGGGAGATCGAGATGCTCGACAAGCCCAAGACGCAGGTCGACCTCGCCGTCGCGCCGCCGCCGCCGCCGCCCCCGCCGCCGCCGCCGGGTGGTGCGAAGCCGCAGCAGGTTCAGCTCACGCCGAAGAAGATCAAGGTCAAGGACATCGTCCAGCCGGTCAAGATCGAGAAGCAGGAAGTCCAGCAAGTCGAAGAGTCCGGCGATCCGAACGGCGTCGAGGGTGGTGAGATCGGTGGCGTTGCCGGCGGTGTGGTCGGCGGTGACATCAACGGTGTCGCCGGTGCGCCTCCGCCGCCTCCGCCGCCTCCGCCGCCCCCTGCGCCGCCGCAGAACGTGCCGCCGACGCTGCTCGAGGGCTCGCGCATCGCGGGCGACAAGCAGATCGTCCCGAACGAGGTCACCAAGACCGAGATCATGCGCTCGGGCAAGGACAAGGTCATCGGCTCGTTCAAGCTCTGCATCAACGCGGGTGGCGAGGTCACCAACGTCACGATGCTGAAGAGCACGGGCTTCCCGGCCTACGACGGAATCATCCAGAACAAGATGCGTGGGGAGTGGAAGTACCGCCCCTACGCCGTGAACGGACGTGCCGTGCCGGTTTGCACCGCCGTCACGTTCATCTATTCGCAGAAGTAAGCCACCCGAGCGAGTAGCAACCTCAGCCGCAGGAACGTGCCATGGGAATCGATCTAGTTGAGCTCTGGGACCACATGAGCATCATCGTCAAGATCATCACGGTGATGATGATCGGCATGTCGGTGTTCATGTTCTACGTCATCGCCGAACGCCTCCTGACCTACCGCGCGGCGAGCGACCAGAGCATTCGCTACGTGCAGGCCCTGAGCGAGTTTCTGCGCCAGCACAAGGTGAACGAGGCGCTCACGTCGGCGCGCTCGATGAACAAGAGCCCCGTCGCGAAGGTGATGGAGTCCGGTCTCACCGCACTCGTCGCCGGCCGCGAGGCGCTCAAGACCGAAGGACCCGACGACGTCGGTAACTTCGACCTCGTCGACTCCGTCAACCGCGCCCTCGAGCGCGTGAAAGAACGCGAGACCTCGAACCTCCGCAAGGGCCTCGCGTACCTCGGTACCGTCGCCTCCGCGACGCCGTTCATCGGTCTGCTCGGTACCGTCATCGGTATTCTCGGAACGTTCCAGATGCTGAAGGGCGGCACGGTGCAGATCGGCGCGATCGGACCGAAGATCTCCGAAGCGCTCGTGTCGACGGCCCTCGGCCTCGGCGTCGCGATCATCGCGGCGATGGCGTTCAACTTCTTCACCTCGCGCGTGGAGCAGTACGTCATCGACATGAACGACATCTCGAGCGAGTTCATCGACTACGTCCTCAAGGAAGGTCGCGGGTAACCGTGGCCGGCCGCGCTGGACATAAGCACCGCCGCCACCGGCTGTCGGGCCACAAGAAGGCTCACATCGATGCCGTTCGTAACGACATCAACGTGACCCCTCTCGTCGACGTCATGCTCGTGCTGCTCATCATCTTCATGTTGATGACGCTGCTCATGGGCCGTGGTCACGACGTCGACCTGTACGAGGCGAAGAACTTCTCGGAAGAGAAGGACAAGATGCAGCCCGTCGTCTCCGTCGACACCGAGGGCAACCTCTACGTCGAGAAGTCGAAGCTCGGCCCCGTGGGCCCGGCGACGCTCAAGGAGATGAACCAGCAGGTCACCGCTGCGTGGGCCGCGCCGAAGAACCCCGAGGGCGTCGGCCGCATCTACCTCAAGGCCGCGAACGGCGTCGACTACGGCAAGGTGTACCCGGTGCTCGTGTATCTCAACCGTGAGATGGGGGTCGGCTCGATCGACCTCGCCGTCTCGAAGGCGGAGGCAAAGTAGCCATGGGCATGAGTACCGGGGGCGGCGGAAAAGGCGCCGTCCAGAGCGAGATCAACGTCACCCCGCTGATCGACGTCCTCCTCGTGCTCCTCATCATCTTCATGGTCGTCATGCCGGTCATGATGAAGATGGAGACGCTGCAGGTGCCGCGTAAGATCGAGGAGAACGAACAGCCTGACCAGAACGCGAGCATGTTGACGCTCAAGGTGCTGCGCGATCTCACGGTCCAGTTCTCCGACGGTCTGTCGGAGACCCCGCTCGTCATCCAGCACAGCGACATCCAGAGGACGCTGCGCCCGAAGCTAGAGGCGATGTCCAACAGCGCGACGGCGGAGAAGGTCGTGTTCGTGGACTTCGAGGACGAGGTCCCGTGGAGCGAGGTGGTCAGCACGATGGACTCGATCCGTGGGCTCGCCGCGGACGTGAACCACGACGAGATCAAGGTCGCCCTCAAGGTCAAAGAAGACGCTGCACCTGCGCAGTAGCAACTCCAGTCGCTACTGAACAGCACCGCACCCGCAGACGAAGCCCCGACGCCTGATGGCTCGGGGCTTTTCTCATTTTCGAGCGCTGGTTCGTCGACGAATAGCGCGCGAGCTGCGACGTGAACGCATCAACCCGTGTCGCAGGGTGCTGCGAGATGCTCCTGCGACACCTCGTTGCTGACTGGTCATCGCCGAGAGATCGCGTTCTGTCACGGCGTGCGATCAGAACTGCGTAACGGGCGGAATTCCGTCGGTGATACACACCGTGGAACTGCTTGACAACTTTGACTCGCGGTTAGTACAAGCGGGCGAATTTCGGGCCGTTAACGCGTGCGACGGGCCAGCAAGGAAAAAGAAGACTATGCGAACGGTGCTAAGGGTTGCCTGTGCGATGGCTGCGACGGTGGGTGTCGCAGCGTGCACGGACTACGAGAGCGCGACCAACCTCAACCCTGAGGGGCCGCCAATGATTCAGCAGGTTCGGATGAAGGAGAATTACTCCGCTCCGAATAGCACCATCGTGAGCACCCGCAAGGTGTTCGCGTTCGGAACGCACCCGACGGCGACGGAGGCGGACGCTCACCCGGTGACGGCCGCGACGGCGCTGAACAACCCGATCCGCATCATCGTCGACGAGCTCCTCGTCGGTAACAACCTCGAAGAGATCGCGTGCCGCGCGCCCGTCGACACCGACGCGTACTCGCGCGTGCCGCGCGGCGCGACGCCCGATGACATCGCGAAGTGCGCGAGCGCGCAGGACGTCCTCCCCGCCGTGTGCAAGGGCGAGTTCGCCGTGTGCATGTGCGCCATCTCTGGTGGCTGCGCGGTCGACGACCAGGTGATCGCCGAGGGCGCGCCGGTCGGCGTACTCGACATCAACCAGGACGGCGCCGCCGACGAGACGCGCATGATCACCGGCGCGGTCGGTCTGCGCTGCGGCACGATCGACGTGCCGATCAACTACGACACCAGCTACTGGAACCCGTCGGGCAACCAACTCGTCCCCGCGATGGGCGGCTTCGACGCCCTCGGCCCGGCGATCGTCCTCACCCCCGAGATCGACGGCATGCCGACCAACCTCGACTGCCAGCTGACGTTCTCGGCCGAGATCGTCGACAAGCAGAACGAGGCGATCTGCGCGCCGGCCGGCGGCGACATCGATGCGGGCTGCAACGCGGGCGATGTCAGCGCGTTCACGTTCCACACCGAAGCGCTCGACTTCGAGCCCCAGACGTTCCTCCAGGGCCAGACCGGCATCAACCGCAACGACCCGATCATCGTCCGCTCCTCGGTGCCGATCGACACGGCGTCGCTCGCGGGCATCTCGCTGTCCCCGGCTCCCGGCGGCGCCGTCACGTTCAACGTGATGATGAAGCAGAACATCTACATCAACGTCGCCGGCGGTCTCGCGGCGAACACGCAGTACACGCTGACCGTCCCCACGACGGTCCGCGACACGTTTGGCCAGGCTGCCCCCGCGGCCAGGGTCTTCATGTTCACCACGGGTAACTGAGAAGGCAGAGGCACACGACCATGAAGGCCAACAAGCTCATTCTCGCAGCGACCCTCGGGGCGACCAGCCTCGGCGTGCTGCACCTCGTCGAGCCGTCGGTTGCGCGCGCGCAGTCGACGACGACGGGTGCCATTCAGGGCACCATCACCGACTCCAAGACCGGTGAGAAGCTCGCGGGCGTCACCGTCATCGCCACCTCGTCGTCGAACTCGAACACGCAGACGGCGATCACCGACGAAAACGGTCAGTACAAGATCACGGACCTCGTTCCGGGCGAGTACCTCGTCACGTTCTACTACGCCGACATCACCCTCGAGCGCTCCGGCATCGTCGTCGGTGTGAACAAGGTGACGCCGGTGTTCCAGAAGATCAATCAGGATGCCGCGGGCGGCGAGGTCGTGAAGATCGTCGACTCCGCGCCGGTCATCGACCCGACGTCGACGACCCAGGGCATCACGATCGACAAGAACTACATGAAGAACATCCCGGTCCCGGGCCGTACGTTCGAGTCTACGCTCGGCGCCGCGGCAGGTTCGCAGGGCGATGGTCTCGGCGTGTCGTTCTCTGGTTCGTCGTCGCTCGAGAACCAGTACTACGTCGACGGCGTCAACACGACCGGCCTGCAGTTCGGCACGGTCGGCTCGCCGGTCATCAACGACTTCATCGAGGAGATCGAAGTCATCACCGGCGGCTACAACGCCGAGTACGGTCGCGCTACCGGTGGCGTCGTCAACGTCGTCACGAAGAGCGGCTCCAACGAGTTCAAGGGCTCGGTGTTCGGCTACTACCAGCCGGGCTGGCTCACCGCCACCGTCGAGCGCGCGCCGACCAACGCCGGCTCGATCGACGCCACGGGCAACGTCGTCTACGACATGGACTTCGGCTTCGAGATGGGTGGCCCCATCATCAAGGACAAGCTGTGGTTCTTCGTCGGCGTCGCGCCGGCGTTCGACAAGGTGAACATCGTCCGCGAGACCAAGCGCCGTACGGACTGCCGCAAGTTGCAGGACAACGGCCAGATGTCCGACTGCGTGATCGGCTCGCGTGGCTTCGCCGAGCTCGAGAGCAACGGTGGCTTCGCCGACGGCGCCTACGACCTCGATCCCGCGACCGGCTTCTACATCACCGACCTCCTCGACAGCGAGACGCGCAGCCAGACGGTCCGCGCGCTGAACGCGGTCGGTAAGATCAACTACGCGGCGACCCCGGAGCACCAGGGCCAGCTGTCGTTCCAGGGCGTTGCCGGCGAGGCCGAAGGCGAAGGCGTCTACGGTCTGCGTACGTCGGGGTTCCGCCAGCAGCAGATGAACACCGACATCTCCGCGAAGTGGACGTCGAAGTTCAACGACAACAAGACCGAGGTCGAGGCCGTTATCGGCTGGCACCGCGAGCGCCTCATCGACGATCCGTATGATCCGGCGCAGGCGACCCTGCCGGCCCAGGTCCTCCAGGACGGCGACCTCCTCAACTACACCGGCTTCGGTGGTGAGTCGCAGCTGACCAGGAACGGCTGCTTCAACGGCAACGTCGGCGTCCCCGGCGGTGACCCATATCTGTTCACGGACAGCAACTGCCCGATGGACACCCGCCCGTACGTCATCGGCGGCCCGGGCAACATCATCAACGACACCCAGCAGCGCCGCGCGGCCAGGCTGTCGCTCACCCAGCGCTTCAAGGCGGCGGGTACGCACGAGCTCAAGGCTGGTATCGACGCCGAGGATAACCTCGCCGACAAGACCCGCCTCTATTCGGGCGGCATGTTCATCCAGAACGTCATCGGCTCGTACGTCGAGGTCACCCGCTGGGCGCAGCTGCTCGGCGAGGTCGGCTCGCCCGCGGTGATGGGCAATACCGACCCTCGCTACGACAACGAGTGCCGCACCCCCGATGACGAGGGTGGTAGCGGTGGCGTCATGGGCGGAAACAAGCGCTTCGTCTGTGACTTCACGTCGGGCACCCTGGGTGACCCCGGCACGCGCATCACGGGCAACACGTTCAACTGGTCCGTCTATCTGCGCGATTCGTGGCAGATCCAGCCGAACCTGACCCTCAACGCGGGCCTTCGCTACGAGGAGCAGCGCCTCCGCTACGCCGACTTCCTCCAGAACAAGGTCGACGCGCTCACCGGCCAGCAGCTCGGCGTGAACGCGATGACGATGACGGGCATGCTCGCTCCGCGCGTCGGCGTCCTCTACGACTGGACGAAGGAAGGTCGCTCGAAGCTGTACGCCCACTGGGGCCGCTTCTACGAGTCGATCCCGATGCAGATCAACGACCGTTCGTTCGGCGGCGAGGTCAACTACTCGCAGATCTTCCGTCCCGAGCAGTGTGGCCCGACCGACCCGAACATCGGCGGCCCGAACGGCGCCGGCTGCCTCGCGAACGACCCGAACGCGGTTGCGGGTCTCCAGGAGCAGCTCATCGGCGCCAGCGGCGTGCTCATCGCTCCAGGCATCAAGCCGCAGTACATGGACGAGGTCATCGGTGGCTTCGAGTACGAGATCCTCGACGACCTGAAGGTCGGCGTCGCGTACCAGAACCGCCGCATGGGTCGCGTCATCGAGGACGTGTCGACCGACGGCGCCGACACGTACATCATCGCGAACCCCGGCGAGTGGTCGGCCTCGGAAGAGCAGAAGCTGATGGATCAGATCGACCGCACGGACGACCCGCGCGAGAAGGGTCGCCTGAGCAACCAGCTCGGGCTGTTCCGTGGCATCCGCGTGTTCGACAAGCCGCGCCGCGATTACAATGCGCTCCAGTTCACGATGACGCGCCGCTTCTCCAAGAAGCTGTACGTCCAGGGCTCGTACACGTACTCGAAGACGACCGGTAACTACCCGGGCCTCATCTCGTACGACAACGGCCAGGTCGACCCGAACATCTCGTCGCAGTACGACCTCATCGAGCTGCTCGCGAACCGCGTCGGCCCGCTGCCGCAGGATCGCCCGCACTACATCAAGCTCGACGGCTACTACACGTTCGATTTCAAGAAGGCCGGTCAGGCGACGGTCGGTATCCGCCTCCGCGCGCTCTCGGGCATTCCGCAGAACGCGCTCGCCGGTCACTACCTCTACGGTCCGGCCGAATCGTTCCTCTTGCCGCGCGGCCAGATCGGCCGCTCGGACTTCGAGCACGGCCTCGACGTGCACGTCGGCTACGCGAAGGAGCTCCGCAAGGGCTACAACCTCGAGGTCTTCTTCGACCTGTACAACATCTACAACCGCCAGGGTCAGGCCGGCATCGACGACGTCTACGCGCCGCAGTACAAGCTGTCGGGCCCGAACTCGTCGGCCGGCACCGAGCAGAACGCGAACCCCGTCTCGGGCGGCACGTACGAGGACCTCACGTGGGTCAAGACGATCGACCAGCAGGGTAACGAGACCGGCGTGCCGATCGGCAAGAACCCGAACTACGGCAACACCACGAGCCGCTACGCTCCGGCGAACGCTCGTATCGGTCTGCGCCTGACGTTCTAGTCAGCGCGGTCGTCGGACCGATGACGCCGGTGCTCGAGAGGGCGCCGGCGTTTCAGCGTTTCGGGGCGCGCTGCGCGCCCGCTCGCCGCGCTCGGAGTTGTTGCCTACAGCGCAGCGCGGCGCTGAGGGCCACGGCTCGGCGCTCACGACGCGCTTGCTCACTGATCGGGCGACGCCAAGACGCGAAGGACGCAAAGCAGAGAACATCTTTGGCGGCCTTCGGCCGAGGGTGCTCCTGACCGACATCCGACGGTCCTTCTCGGTTGTTGGGCACGGTCTGAGTTCGCGGGCGCGGGCGCGGGGCGGGGCGCGCGCGGTGTCAGTGGCGCGTGCTACCCATCGGGGGTGGAACGCACGCCTCTGAACGAGCAGCAGCGCGCGGCTGTGGATCATGGCGACGGGCCGCTCATGGTGCTCGCGGGCGCGGGCACGGGCAAGACGCGCGTGCTCGTGCACCGGATCGCACGCTTGGTGGAGAGCGGGTCTGAGCCGTGGGGAATCCTCGCGGTCACGTTCACCAACAAGGCGGCGGGCGAGATGCGGCATCGGCTGAGGGAGATCCTCGGTGAAGCGGCGGATGCGATGTGGATCGGGACGTTCCACGCGACATGTGCGCGCCTGCTGCGCCGGTGGGGCACCTACGTCGGGCTCCGCAAGGGCTTCGTGATCTTCGACGACGATGATCAGATCAAGCTCGTCGAGAAGCTGCTCAAGGAGACCTCGCTCGAGGAGACGGTCTCGGCGCGCACGATCCTGTCCAGGTTCGATCGGGCGAAGAACCGAGGTGTCGATCCACGAGAGGTGAAGACGGGCGCGTTCGACGACGTGGTGGAGACGATCTATCCGCTGTACGAGGCGCAGCTCGCCAAGGAGAACGCGGTCGACTTCAACGACCTGCTCCTCAAGGTACTCAAGCTGTTCGAGATCGACGAGGCCGCCGAATACTTGCGCGTGCGGTTCCGGCACGTGCTGGTCGACGAGTTCCAGGACACCAACAAGGTCCAGTACGACCTGGTCAGCAAGTTCGCGGAGGCGACGCGCAACCTGACGGTGGTCGGTGATGACGACCAGTCGATCTATGCGTGGCGCGGTGCCGAGCCGCGCAATCTGCTCGACTTCGACCGCGACTTCCCGGACGCCAAGGTCATCAAGCTCGAGCAGAACTACCGCTCGACGCAGACGATCCTCGACGCGGCCAACGCGATCATCAAGCACAACCACGATCGGCACGAGAAGTCGCTGTGGACGGATCAGGGCGGCGGCGATCCGATCGAGATCTATCAGGCGGGCGACGAGCGCGGCGAGGCGTATTACATCGCGCAATCGATCCGGCGTGCTCTCGACGAGGGGCCGCTGTCCCCGAGCGACATCGCGATCCTGTACCGAACGAACGCGCAGTCGCGCGTCCTCGAGGAGCACCTGCGCGCGGCCCGCGTGCCCGCGAAGGTCGTGGGCGCGGTCTCGTTCTTCGAGCGCAAGGAAGTCAAAGACGTCGTCGCGTATCTGCGGCTCCTGTCGAACCCCGCGGCGGACTCGGCGTTCGAGCGCGTGGTCAATGTGCCGGCGCGCGGCATCGGCGAGACCACTGTCGAGCGCCTGCGGGCTGCTGCGCGCGCGAACGGCACCGGGCTCTATGCAGCCGCGTTGCTCGCCGCGCGCGGTGACGTGGCGGGGCTCGGCGCCGCCGTGCGCAAGAAGCTGATCCCGTTCGTGGAGCTCATGCAGGGGCTCGGTGACGTCATCGCTCAGGGCGCCTCGGTCGCCGAGACGATCATCCAGATCGTCGACCGCAGCGGCCTGCGCGCGAAGCTCGAGGCCGACGGCAGCACGGAGTCGCGCGACCGCCTCGACAACCTCGCCGAGCTCGTGACCACGGCCTCGGACTTCGACGACGAGCACGGGGACGGGGACGGGGACGGGCGGGGCGAGGCCATGCTCGGCGACGAGGAGGGCAACGTGCCGGCCGCCGCCGCGATCAATGGTTTCCTCGAGCGCATCGCGCTGTCGTCGGCGGGCGATCAGACGGCGAACGAGCAGGTGGTCCTCATGACCATCCACATCGCCAAGGGGCTCGAGTGGCCGCTCGTGTTCATCGCGGGCATGGAGGACGGCCTGTTCCCGTCGCTGCGCGAGCGCGAAGGCACCAGTGAAGATGCCGCCCTCGAGGAAGAGCGGCGGCTCGCGTACGTCGCGATCACTCGCGCTCGTCAGCGCTTGGTGCTCTCGCATGCGCGCACGCGCCGCGTGTGGGGCGAGATCCGGCTGAACGGGCCATCGCGCTTCCTCCAGGATCTGCCGCCGGACTCGCTCGCGCTGCCACGGCATCGCACGCCCACCACGCCAGCCCCGCCGCGCATCGTCGACGGCAACTGGGTCGGGCGCGGCTCCCCGTTGGCCTCGTCTCGGGCCCGCGGGGGGCGTGGTGCGCTCGGCCGCCGCGGTGGGCGTGACGAGATGGATCAGCGGGTCGAGTACAACGATGAGCCCGTCTACAACGTCGATGACGACCTGCGCGGCGGCACGTTCGCCGTCGGCGCGACGGTGATGCACCAGACCCTCGGCTACGGCAAGGTGATCGCCGTCGCCGGCAGTGGTCGCGACCAGAAGATCACGGTCGACTTCGGCGCCATCGGGCAGAAGACCGTGATGGCGCGCTACCTTCAGGGTGGCGACGACGGCCTCAACTGACGCGCCTGCGGGCGTTCTACAGCTCGCGAGACCCGCGCGTGCGGAGGCGCGGAGCATGGTGACCTGCGCGCCCGACGTGCCCAGGGCAGCGACGGCGAGGAGGCCAAAGAGGCCAAGGAGGCTGAGGAGCTCGAGGGAGGCGCGGATCGGATCGTGCGCGCGTTTGGTTTGCGCGTTCGGTCGTGCCTTTACTGGGGCATCTTCTCGGTGACGACCGGGATCAGCGTCTCGACCCGGTTGCGGAGCACGACCACGTTGATCGGCTTGCCGACCGGTGTGCCCGCGACGAGCCACGGCAGCGACCGGTGATCGACCGCGTGCTCGCCCCACTTGAGGATCACGTCACCCGCTCGGAGCGCGGAGCGAATCGCGGGCGAGTTGGGCACGATCTCGGTGACGTAGGCGCCCGCGTTGGTGGTGGCCCCGAGCGACGCGGCGAGGTCGGAGGTGACCGGCTTGACCTTCACGCCGAGCCAGCCGCGCGCGACCTGCCCGTGATCGCGGAGCGCATCGACGACCTCGCGAATGCGGTTGATCGGGATCGCGAACGACAGCTCACCTACGCGATCGCCGGTGGCGACGGCCATGCCGACGACCTGGCCGGCGGTGTCGAGGACCGGGCCGCCCGAGTTGCCGCGGTGGATGCGCGCATCGGTCTGCAGGAACATGCGGAAGGTGCGGTAGCCCATGCCGCGGTCCTGCATGAGAGAGCCGGCGGCCTCGCGGCCCGTCGACGACAGGATGCCGGTCGACGCGGTGACCTCCTCGCCGAACGGATTGCCAAGGACGACGAGCCATTCGCCGATCTTGAGATCGTTGGAGTCGCCGAGCGGCAGGCCGACGAGGCGGGGACGCGCGCTCATCTCCGCACTGCCTTCGCCGGTGCTTCGGGCCCGACCTTCGTCGAGCTTGACGGAGAGGAGCGCGAGATCGAGGTCGATGTCGCGGCCGATGACCTTGGCGGGAACCTCGGTGGTGTCGTCGAGGACGACCTTCAGCTCGGGGGCCGCGGACCCGATCTTGTCCGTGGTGACGACATAGACGCCGCGCGCCTCGATTAGAAACCCGGTGCCGAGCGCGACGTCGGCGGTGGACTCGGGCGCGCCGGGAAACATCGCGGCGGGACCCGACTTCACCGGCGTGGCGGCGCGGATGGCGACGACGCCGCGCCGCGCATTGGCGATGACGTCGACGAACGCGCCCGGCGTTCCGGAGTAGAGGCGGGTGGGCTCCGCCGGCGCGACGCTACCGTGGGGCGCGTGCGGATCGCCCTCTGGCAGCACACGCTCGCGGCATGCGCACACCGCCAGCGCGGCCCACAGCGTCGTGCGCCTCCAAACCTTCACTAGGGCTTTGCCTCGGTCTTCTGCGCGTCGACGAATGCGACGCGGAGGTCGTAGATCAGGCTCGCGAGGAGCTTGGCCTCGGCCTCGTCGAGGTTGCCCTTGGTCTTGGTCTCGAGCATGCCGAGCACGTCGATCAGGTGACGCGCGGTCTCGAGGTCGACCGGATGCGGGTGCCCGTCGGGAGCCGGCATCTTTCCGAGCGCGATGAGCGCGGTGCTCGCGAGCGACAAGAGGTGGGTCGAGAAGTCGACAGGCCCGAGCGCGACCGGCTGATCCGCCATGGAGCGAACATATACCGTCGGCTCGGTGGTTGTGCGGATGAGGTCACGTCGTGGAATAGCGGCGGGCGGTGATCGGTTGGGTCCCGTAATGGGATCCAGAGAGCCGGATCTGCTGGTGGGGACGGGCGGAAACGGCACGGGCGCGGCGCCGGGATTCATGCCATCGTCAGGGGGGTCCATGGATACCTTGCGCGATCCGTTGCCCTCGATCGAGCCTGTCGGGCTGCCCAGTGACGCGACGACCATCGTCCCCGAGTCCGGGGGGACCCAGGCCGATGCCCCCGCTGTACAAACGCAGACCAAGACGCAGGCCAGCGCGCCGACGATCGACATCGGCAAGCTGACCGACGACGTCAAGCAGGCCAGCGCGTTTATCGACGACGTGCTCGAGCAGGTCGGGCGCGTGGTGGTCGGGCAGAAGGAGATGGTCGAGCGGATCCTGATCGGGCTACTCACCGGCGGTCACTGCTTGATCGAGGGCGTGCCCGGCCTCGCGAAGACGCTGACCGTGAAGACGCTGTCGCAGACGATCAACGCGTCGTTCCAGCGCATCCAGTTCACGCCGGACCTCCTGCCCGCCGACATCACCGGCACCATCATCTACAACATGCACACGGGGCAGTTCACGCAGAAGCGTGGACCGCTGTTCGCGAACCTCGTGCTCGCCGACGAGGTGAACCG
>JANRKM010000273.1:0-48486 GCA_033763475.1 Kofleriaceae bacterium | reverse complement strand
CCGGAAGGCCGCTGGAAGACCACGCGCAGTCGCGCGCGGCCTGAGCGTCACTTCACCGACAGCTTCGCCACCATGCGGCTCGCGATTGCGCGCGCCATCGCGCGCTGGCTCCCACGTTGCCCAGCTTGCCACGCGCCACGCCACCTGCGGAGCCGCGGCCCGCTAACATGACGCAGTAGTACTAGCTCACGGCCGCTGTAGGGTGCTGCTCCGACCATACTCATCAAGCTCAGTGAAGAACCGTTCGAAGGCGCGTGCCTCGTCACCTACCGAGTGAAGCAGCATGTTCTTCCAACCGAGCGTCGACGCGAGGAACCCGAAGCGCACGCCGATCCATTCGTGGAATCCGACAAAGGGCGGCTCCTCGTCATCGAACGGATTCTCGGTGGTCGAGAGCGCGTACTTGAACCCGTCGATGAAGTGCGACAACCCCGTGATCGAGGGGGCTCCGATCAACAGGCCAGGCTTCTGGCGAATCACGTCGAGAAGCTCATAGATTGACCGGACCTCGACCTCGAACTTCGCGCTACCGGGCCCTCCTCTCCAACCAACTCTCGGTGCTCGTTTCATGGCGTGGGCTCGGGATGAGTGATAGAGGCGTGGACCGAGCTGCCATTTTCTCGGCCGGTGCCCAAGACGCCGATCACAAGGGTCATCTCTACGAGGCCTGTTTGCGCGCTGCAACACCGGCCGTCGTGTTCTCGTGCTCCCTGCCGGTGCGCACCAGCGCGGTCATTCCGTCGCGTCACCGGTGCTGCGGCGGAAACGACCTGCGGCGTCGGCGACTGCGGTCACCGTCCAGCGCAGGACCATCCGGCCACCGCGCCAACGTTTCACGTGGCGAGTGAGAGACGCCGTCGCGTATTTACTCGACGGCGCGATGGGGCAGCGGATCCTCGGCGTTGAACGCTGCCCCGTCGGCAATACTAGCCGATTCGGCGTTTCCTGCGACTCGTCTCGTGTTGCGCGAACGCGTGTCGTGCAGTTGGCGTCGCGACGTGTGCACTTCCGCGATCGTCAGGCCGCGCGGCGGGGCGGGCGCCCCGTCGGTAGGTCGACGGAAAGATCGAGCTCGCCCATGAGCTCGAGGAACGCCCGCGTCTTGGCCGGCATGTACTGCCGGCTCGGGTACACCGCGTGAACCGGCGAGGTGAGGGTCGCATCGGGAAAGGCGAGCTGTAGCTTTCGGTTCACGAGCGCATCCGCGCACACTAGCGACGGCAGTCGGGCGATACCGAGGCCCGCCATCGCGGCCTCGCAAGCGAGCTCGAGATCGTTGACGACGAGGTGAGGCTCGACCTTGAGCGACTTGCCGGAGAGCGTCCAGCTCTCGTGGGCGCTCATGCCGATGGTGCGGACGTCGCGTACCGCGGCCGCGGTCAGCCCGCGGTGCGCGCGTAGAAACGTTGGACTCGCGACGTAGTACACGCGCCCTTCGCTGAGCCGGCGGGCAGCGAGCGTCGAGTCATCGAGCACGCCGATCCGGATCGCGAGGTCGAAGCCCTCCTCGACGAGGTTGACCCGGCGATCGGCGAGCACGACCTCGACGCGCATCTGGGGGTAGCGCTGCAAGTAGGTCGTGGTGACCTTGCCGAGGAACCGCCGTCCGTAGAGCACGGGGGTCGACACGCGCAGCAGGCCGACGGGCGCGGTGAGCTGGCGTTGCACTTCCTGATTTGCTTCGTCGACCTGGGTCGCGATGGCCGCGCATCGGGCGTAGTAGGTCGCGCCCGCGTCGGTGAGGCGCAGGTGCCGCGTCGTGCGTTCGAGCAGGCGCACGCCGAGCGCGCGCTCGAGCTTGCCGATGCGCTCGCTCGCGCTCTGCTTGGTGATGCCGGCGGAGCGTGCCGCGCGGGTGAAGCTGCCATCGCGGACGACGGTGGCGAACAGCAGCATGTCGGCCGGAGCGATCGAGTCCTTCACATTGTCATGATACAGCTGACAGTTTGTCGCCGGGATGACGGATTGTCGGAATGTGCTGCCGGGCGCACGGTGGAGGCATGTCAGAACCACTCGTCGTTGTTGTTGGTGCGGCCGGCAAGCTCGGTCGCCTTGTCGTCCAGGCCGTGCTCGAGCACCCGGGGGCCCGCGTGCGGGCCCTCGTGCGTGATCCGCGCAAGCCGGAGGTGCAGGGCCTGGCCGGTCCGCGCGTGGAGTTGCTCGCCTTCGACGCGACCACCGCGACGGATACCGAGCGTGCCGCAGCGGTGGCGGGTAGCTATGCGGTCGTGTCGACGCTGCAGGGCGGCCCCGATGTCATCGTGGACGCGCAGCTCGCGCTGATCCGCGCGGCCAAGGCTGCGGGCGCGCGGCGGTTCATCCCGTCGGACTTCTCGTACAACGTGATGACCCTACCCGAGGGCATCAACATCAACTCGGATTGGCGGCGCACGCTCGCAGTGAAGGCACGGGACGAGGTCACCCCGTCGTTCGAGGTCGTGCACGTGTTCCAGGGCATCTTCACGGACAAGCACGTGCTCGGGTTCCTGGGCATGTTCGATGGCCAGACGCTCCGCTACTGGGGCGATGGCACGACACCGATCGACTGGACGACCTGGGAGGACACCGCGGCGTTTACCGCGGCGGCCGCGCTCGACGAGCGGCCCGTACCCGAGCACCTGTTCGTGCGCGGCGACCGGCTCGACGTGCTCTCGTTCGCGCGCACCTGGGAGACCGCGCATGGCCGAAAGCTGGCCATGGAGAGGCTCGGCTCGCTCGAAGACCTGGTCACCGAGACGCGGCGGCGCCTCGCGGCCGAGCCGCAGAACATGTTCGCGTGGCTGCCGCTCATGTACGCGCAGGGCATGTACAGCGGCAAGGCGCTGCTGGGGGAGCTGCACAACCAACGCTATCCAGAGATCCGTCCCGCGACGGTGGCGCAGGCAATCGCCCAGGGAGCGGTGTGACCGTGCTTGCGGCCGATGACAGGTTCGCGATCCCAGGGTTGCTGAACCGCTGAGGCGGGCCTCGTCGCGCTCAGATCGACCGGCCGATGGCGATAGCGATCGCGAGGAGGCCGAGCAGCGCGGGTGGCGCGGCTGGCTCGCGCCGCTTGACGTGCGTCACCACCGCGCCGGCCATCAGGAGCCCGAGCCCGCCGGCCGCCGCACGCGTCAGGTCGGGCATGATGCCGAGCGCCATCGGCAGGATCAGGCCGGCGGCACCAGCGAGCTCCGCGAGGCCGATCAGCTTGATCTGGCCCTCGGTGAAGTCGTTGGCCCATGCCATCCACTTGTTCTCGAGGAGCTGGCTCCGGGGTTGCGTGAGCTTGCTAAGGGCCGCGCCGACGAACGCCAACGCGACAATGCCTTGGACGATCCAGAGAACGATATGCATGGTTGCGTCCAGTCAGAACGGTGGTGAAAGATGAGCTGAGCAGCGCGAGCGTCGGGCTAGCGCCGGCCGAGTGCGCGTTGAACCAGCGGCATGTTCTCGAGAGCGTCGATCCCGCGCTCGCCTTGGAGCAGGGCCGCGCGGCTCGAATGCACCGAGTACGAGCCCGTCACCAGCGCGTGGGGGTGCTTGACCGCCGAGCCGATCACCAGCTCGCTGTCGCCGATCGCCTCGATCTCGATCGGCGCCGGGCCGGGCGCGAAGATCGCCAGCTCGCGCTCCAGTCGAGTCCCCGAGACCTGGAGGGCGCCCCGGTGGGTCGCCAGCCACGCCACGTCGTGCGTCGGCGCGGGGACGTACGTCCAGCGCTCCCCATCGAGGAGCTTGACGTGCAGGTATGTGACGTCCTCGCGATACGGAAGCGGGCTGGCGTGCTCGCCGAACTTGCCAAGTAGCACACGCGCGGGGCCCTCGACCGGCACCTGCCCGGCCGTGAGGTAGTCGCTCTCGGCGGGCGCGGTCTCGAGGGCAGGAGGCAACGCGATCCACAGCTGATAGCCCCGCACCGGCTGGTCCGTCACCGCATGGCCCCAATGCCAGACACCTCCGCCGGCCTGCATCCACTCGAGATCGCCTGCGCGCATGGTGCCTGCCTTGCCGGTCGAGTCACCGTAGGAGAAGGTGCCCTCGAGCAGCGTCGAGTGCGTCGCGATGCCCGAGTGCGGGTGCGCCGGAAAGCCCCGGCCGTGAGAGCGCGGCGTTTCGAAGTAGTCCAGGAACACGAACGGCTTGATCAGCTGTCCGAGGTCGCCTGGGCTGACGAGCCGCGTGATCGGTCCCTGCTTCCAGCCGGACGTTCGATGCAGGAGCGGCCGCGCGATCGTTGCGTTGCGAGCAATTGCCACCATGACTCTGTTTTGGTGCTGTTTCGTGTTGGCAACAACGGCTCGTAGTGCAACTTGGTGTTGCATGCCCGCAACGCCGCCCAACCCGTTCGAGCTCGATGCGTTACGCGTGTTCGTGGAGGTGGCCGAGCGAGCAAGTTTCTCCAAGGCCGCCAAGAAGCTCGGCATCACGAAGAGCACTGCGAGCCGCGCCATCGCCAGGCTCGAGAGACACGTGGGCGCCGAGCTCCTGCATCGCGATACGCACAAGGTCGCGATGAGCACCGCTGGTGTCGCGCTGTTCGAGCGCGTGGCCCCGCACCTCGCGGCGCTGGCCGGCGCGATCAGGGAGCTGCCCGAGCATCAGGATACGCCGTCGGGCCTCCTGCGGGTCACATGTTCGGTCGACGTGGGCATGACGTTGCTTCCGGGGCTCATCGCCCGGTTCAGGCTCCGGCACCCCGAGGTCACCTTCGATCTGCACATCAGTGATCAGGTCGTGGACCTGGTCGGAGAGGGCTTCGATCTGGCGATCCGTGCCGCGCCGCGCGGCCTCGCCGACTCATCGTTGACCGTGCGCAAGCTGGGCGCTGCGGAGCTCGGCTTCTTCGCCTCGCCCACCTACCTGGCGCGCCGCGGTGCGCCGAAAGAGATCGGGGATCCCGAGCACGACTGGATCGCGTTTCGACCGGCCGCTTCCGCGATCATGCCCAAGCGCGCGGCTGCCCACGTGCTCGCCGACAACTTCGTGTTCGTTCGCGAGCTCGCCGTCGCCGACGGCGGCGTCGCGGGAATGCCTACGTTCGTCGCCGAGCCTGAGGTCTCGGCGGGGAGGCTCGTCAGCGTGTTGCAAGGGCGTACCCTGCGATCGTCGGGTGGCTTCTTCCTGCTGTATCCGTCGCGCGGGCAAACGCCGCGCAAGCTCGCCGCGTTCTGCGACTTCCTGATCGAGTACACGAAAGCCAAGCCGTTCATGTGAGCCGCTCGCTACCTTCGTCTTCGCTCACGCTCGCCGGCAGAGGACGAAATAGTGGTCGAGTGGCCGTTCGCGCTTGAAGGCAGCACCGACCGAGACGTGAGTCGACACGCGGCGCATGAAGTCGCGCGTCTCGTTGTACACGAAGCGTTGCAGGCGCCAGTGGTTGTCCACCACCTCCGGCCACGCTGGCGCCACCTCGCCATCCGGGACCTGAAAGTAGTCGATGACGACGGCACCGCGCGCTGACCACGCCGGGCGATCCGCGGTCGGAATCGCCACGAAGAATCCCGGGCCGATCCACCGCCGTGTCGGGCCCTCGTTGTAGCCGAACAACCGATCACGCGCGCGCTCCGGTCGGCAGAACCGCTTCTGGAAACGCCGCAGCGGCCCGGGTACCGGCAACGTGTTCACCCCGTCGTGAATCACTTCGACGCGCGCCGCGGCGTCGCCGACGAAATGCTCGAAGTCGATCGCGCGCGCATGCGCCGCTTTGTCGTACAGGGTGCGCTGCCGCGCTCGGTCGAGCAAACGAAGCGCGCGCCACCGTGTATCACCGTCGAGGCGATCGAGGTGATCTGCGATCGCCTCGATCCCCGCGTGCGGATCGTCGACCAGCCGCTCGAGGGTGGTTGTCGTGGACATGAACGGCATCCTCGCATGTCGATGCTTCGTGCATCGGGGGCCACGCGGCTCGGGGCACTGGCATGATGCGGGACATGTTCGCCAGGCCTCGAGGGGTGTTGCTCGTGATGCTCGTGCTCGCGTGTGGTGACGATGGTGGCGTGACGCCGCCGATCGACAGCAGCGCGGCGGCGGACGCCTCGCCCGCGGTCGATGCCGCGCCCGACGCGCCTGTGGGAACGTTCACGCTCACCAGCCCGACGATCATCGAAGGTGGCACGATCCCGCTGACGCACGTCTGTACGAATCAGGGCGGCCAGAATCGCTCACCGGAGCTCGCATGGACGAACCCACCGGCGGGGACGCAGAGCTTCGCCGTCGTGTTCACCGACCGTAGTAACAACCTCGTCCACTCGGTCATCTACGACATCCCCGCGAGCGCGACGGGCCTCCCCGCGGACGTGGACAACGTGTACGCCCCCCCCGAGGTTCCCGGCGCGCACCAGACCACGGGCTACGACAACGCCACGCGCGGCTACCTCGGCCCGTGTCCCGGGAGCCAGCACACCTACGAGCTCGCGGTGTATGCGCTCTCGGCTCCGACGCTGCCGAATGCGACGATGTCGACGACGCGCGCGGCGGCCGTCACCGCGATCATGGCCAACGACCTTGGCGTCGCGACGCTGACGGCGACGCACACGCCCCCCTGATGGAAACGCGCCGCTATCGCCCGGCCGCGACGATCGCGATCGTCACGTTCGTGACGCTGGTCCTCGAGCTCACGTCGACGCGGCTGTTCGCGTATGTGGGTAGCTCGCACGCGACGTCGACGGCGCTTTCGCTCGCGCTCCTCGGGCTCGGCGTGGGGGCGTTCTTGCGCGTGCGGTGGCCGAGCGCGGTCACGGTGGCGCGCGCCGCGAGCGGGCTCGCCGTGGCCCTGAGCTGTCTGGCGGCGGCGGCGATCGGTGGGGTGGCGCTGCCCGGGCTCGTCGCGCTGTCGCTCGCGCCGTTCGCGCTCGCGGGGGCGCTGATCTCGGATGCGTATGCGGCGCGTGGTAGCGGAGCCGCGCGCAGAACGTATGCACTGGATCTGTTCGCGGCGGCCAGCGGGTGCCTGGTGGCGCCTCGGCTGATCGGCCCCCTCGCGCCGACGGAGATCATCCTGCTGCTCGGGCTCGCGTGCTGCGTCCTCGCGCTGATCCTGGTCGAGCGGCGCGCGCTGATCGTGGTGATCGTGGTGGTCGCCGTGGCGCAGGTGAGCCTGCTGGTGGCGGCGCGTGCGGGGGCCTTGCCCGACGGGCCGCTCGCCGTGCTGTTGCGGGCGGCGCCGGCCGAGAAGGCGATCGTCGAGACAGGCACGTCGGTGGACGACGTGCTCGATTCGGTGTGGAGCCCGCTCGGGCGGTTGGATGTGAAGCCCGCGCCCGAGGAGCGCGAGCGGCGGTTAGGCGTGTTCACGGACGGGATGAGCCCGACGTACATGGTGCGCGAGGACGATGCGCGGGCGGGTGCGTTCGAGCGCACGTGGGGGCTGCTCATGTCCTTGCCGTATCGCGCTCTCGAGCCCGAACGGGTGCTGGTGCTCGGCGCGGGCGCCGGTGCCAGCGTGTGGCTGGCGAAAAAGTACGGTGCTTCGCACGTCGATGCGGTCGAGGTGAATCCGGCGATCCGAGCTGTGCTCGCGCGGTGGAGAGCGTTTGCGGGGGACGTGTACGCGCAGCCAGGCGTGCGGTTGTTCATCGCCGACGCGCGCCGATACCTCGCCGATACCGACGAGCGCTACGATGTCATCGAGCTCGCGCTCGCGCTGACAGGAAACGCGCACGGTGCGCAGCCCGCCGGGATGGAGGCGCACCTGTACACGGTCGAGGCCGTGCAGCTGTATATGCGTCGGCTGACGCCGACGGGCATGCTGGTGCTCATCCACAGCGATCCGGGAAACGCCTATCGCCAGCTGCTCACGGTCCTGGCCGCCCTCGAAGCGCGAGGTGTGCCGCGCGCACGCGCACTCGAGGGCATCGCGGTGATGCACGATCCAACGCCGGGGACGGCGTATCGGTACATGCTCGTCGTCGGTACGTCCCCGATGCCGCTCGAGCTTGCCGACGAGCTCGATGTCTCGCCGGTGGAGATGTTGTGGGGCCCGGGCGATCCACCGGAGCGCGGCGCGCAGTTGCTCGATCCGGCGCAGCTCGGTGCCACCGGGAGAGACGACCTGTCGCCCGTGCATGACGAGCGCCCGTACTTCTTTCAGAACACGAAGGGGCTTGTCGCGACGGCGCGCGCGGAGCCCGGGCGGTTGTGGGTGCTCGCGGGCGCGTTGTTGCTGGTGGGCGTGCTCCTGGTCGAGAGTGGAGGCGTTCGCCCTGCGGCCGTTGCGGCGGGACTCGGCGCCGCATTCTTGTGCGTCGAGCTCGCGTTGATCCAGCGGTTCACGCTCGCCGCGGGGGGCACGCTGTACGCGGTTTCGTTCGTCCTGTTCGCGCTGCTCGCGTGGAGCGCCGTCGGTGCGCTGCTGCTCGGCGGCGTGTGGCGACGTCTCGAGCGCGGCGTCGCGTGGGCGTGTTTGACTGCAGGACTGACCGTCGCCGCGACGGCAGTACTCGTGCGCGATCTGACGTGGCTCGACGGAATCTCGAGCGACGTCGTGCGCCTGCTGCTGATCGCGGGCATGCTGGCACCCGCGGGGCTCGCCCTCGGCTGCCCGTTCCCGGCATTGCTCGCGCAGCACGGGCAGCCCGCGCGTCGGATCGCGAGCTTGTGGGCGAGCAACGGAGCGGCGGCGGTTGCGGGCGGGGTGATCGCAGTGCTCGCCTTGCGGGTCGGCGGCTCGACGGACACGCTGTTCGTCGGTGCAGTCTTGTACGCGCTGGCCGCGCTGGCCGCGCGGTCCCGCTGAGTTAACACGAGTTAGCGCGACGACGAGGCAGGCGTGGGGGCGGGCCCGGTGCCGGCGAGCGCGATCGTCGCCGTCATCATGATCAGCGCGACCACCGGAAACATCATCTTGCGAACGACGCGGCGCTGCTTCTTGCTCAGCTTGTTCATGCTGAAAAACAAGCCAGAGTTCGGCGCGCGAACCAAGTTTTTGGCTACGCCCCGAGACGAGCCCCGATGCCCTGCGCCTTCGCTTCGGCCGCGAGTGGCGCGGCAGTCTTCGTCGGTACGATGCGCGAGCCGAACCGGCGCGCGTAGACCTGGGGTGGCAACGTCGGGCCCGCGTGCGCACGCGGTTGACAATCGATAAGCGATGGCTTATGGATAGGACGTGCTCAGCGCAGGCACGACCGAGGACAAGATCTTTCAGGCGCTAGCCGATCCGAGTCGGCGCCGGATCTTCGAGTCCCTCACGCGCGGCGAGGCCGCGGTGAAAGACCTCACGGCACGCTTTCACATCTCGCAGCCCGCCGTTTCGCAACATCTCGCCGCGCTGCGAGAGGCTGGCCTCGTCGGAAACCGGCGGGAAGGGCGCCGAGTCTACTATCACGTCGAGCCACGCGGCATGAAGCCGTTGATCGATTGGATCACTCACTACCGCGCGTTCTGGCCCGAGCGCATCGGTCGGCTGGAGCAGCTCCTGGAGAAGATGGATACATGAGCGTCGTCGATAAGACGGACAAGTCGCGGCCCGGGACGATCGCCTTCGAGATCGAGCTCGCGCACGCCCCGGAGAAGGTGTGGCGCGCGCTGACCGAGCCGGCGCTGCTCTCCGAGTGGCTCTTGCCCACGCTCGGGATGCAGCTCCAGCCAGGGGCGACGTTCACGCTGAAGACGCAGCCGTTTCCCGAGTGGGACGGCACGGTGCGCTGCACGTTCCTCGAGATCGAGCCGCTCCGAAAGCTCAGCTACACGTGGTCGGTTCCGAGCCTCGACCTCGTCGTGACCTTCACTCTCACGCCGACGCCATCGGGGACACACCTCGCGATCGTGCAGTCGGGATTCGCACCGGAGCAGACGCGGGAGGCGGGCGGTGCGCGTTATGGCTGGATGATGATGTGCGAGCAGCTCGTCGCGCTGCTCGACAAGACCTAGAAGGAGAACGTACATGCGTTGCGCTACCTCGAACATCTTCGCGCTCTTGCTGCTCGTCGCCACGGCGTGTGGCACAGCTTCTCCCAAGGCCACCACTACACCGACGGCGAGCACCGCACTGCGCGAGGGCCTCCAGATCAAGCTGACGACCATCTACGTCGACGATCAGGAGAAGGCACTGCAGTTCTATACGGACGTGCTCGGCTTCGTGAAGAAGGACGACGTGGTGAACGAGGGCTTTCGCTGGCTGACCGTGATGGCACCCGGCGACACCAACGGCACCGCGCTGCAGCTCGCGCTGAACAACGACCCGGCGGCGAAGGCCTTCCAGGAAGCGATGTTCAAGCAGAGCCAGCCCGCGATCATGTTCTACACGAAGGACGCCAAGGCGGACGTCGCGCGCATTCGGGCGAAGGGCGCCGAGTTCACGATGCCGCTCTCCGACGTGACCTACGCGTGGATCGCGACGCTGAAGGACGGCGTCGGCAACCTCGTCCAGATCACCCAGCTGCAGTAGGACGTACCGACGATGGCCACCGAGCACCCCGCCGATTCCCACGACCTGATCCGCGTCCAAGGCGCGCGCGAGAACAACCTCAAGGACATCAGCCTCGAGATTCCCAAGCGGCGGCTCACGGTGTTCACCGGCGTGTCCGGCTCGGGCAAGTCCTCGCTCGTGTTCGGGACGATCGCTGCCGAGTCGCAGCGGATGATCAACGAGACCTACAGTGCGTTCGTGCAGGGGTTCATGCCCTCGCTCGGGCGCCCGGAGGTGGACCTCCTCGAAGGGCTCACCACCGCGATCATCGTCGATCAGGAACGCCTCGGCGCGCACGCACGCTCGACGGTGGGCACGGTGACCGACGCGAATGCGATGTTGCGGCTGCTGTTCAGCCGGCTCGCCAAGCCGCATATCGGCTCGGCGAATGCGTACTCGTTCAACGTCCCGACGGTGAGCGGGGCAGGGGCGATGGTCGTCGAGAAGGGCAGCGGCAAGAGCGTCAAGCGCGAGTTCTCCGTCAACGGCGGCATGTGCGCGCGCTGCGAGGGCATGGGCTCGATCTCCGATTTCGACCTGACGGCGCTGTACGACGACAGCAAGTCGCTCAACGAGGGGGCGCTGACGATTCCCGGCTACAGCATGGAGGGCTGGTACGGCCGCATCTTCAACGGCTGTGGCTTCTTCGATCCGGACAAGCCGATCAAGAAGTTCTCGAAGAAGGAGCTCCACGACCTCCTCTACAAGGAGGCGACGAAGATCAAAGTCGACGGCATCAACCTGACCTATCAAGGCCTGATCCCGCAGATCCAGAAGTCGTTCCTGTCCAAGGACGTCGACGCGATGCAGCCGCACATCCGCGCGTTCGTCGAGCGCGCGGTCACGTTTACCACGTGTCCCGACTGCAAGGGCACGCGCCTCAACGAGCTCGCGCGCTCGTCGAAGATCAAGGGCAAGAACATCGCCGACCTGTGCGCGATGCAGATCAACGAGCTCGCCGCGTGGGTCAGCGAGCTGAAGGAGCCGTCCGCGGCGCCGCTCTTGAAGTCGCTGCGCCACCTGCTCGATTCCTTCGTCGAGATCGGCCTCGGCTACCTCAGCCTCGAGCGTCCCTCGGGCACGCTTTCCGGCGGTGAAGCGCAGCGCGTGAAGATGGTGCGCCACCTCGGCTCGTCGCTGACCGACGTGACGTACGTGTTCGACGAGCCGACCATCGGGCTCCACCCCCACGACATCCAGCGCATGAACGAGCTCCTCCTGCGCCTGCGCGACAAGGGCAACACCGTCCTCGTCGTCGAGCACAAGCCGGAGACGATCGCGATCGCGGACCACGTCGTCGACCTCGGCCCTGGGGCTGGTACGGCCGGGGGCGAGGTGGTGTTCGAGGGGACCGTCGCCCAGCTGCGCGAGAGCAAGACGCTCACCGGGCGACACCTGAACGATCGCGCGGCGGTGAAGCCGTTGGTGCGCAAGCCCACGGGCGTGATGAAAGTGCGCGGGGCCAAGACGCACAACCTCAAGAACGTCGACGTCGACATTCCGCTCGGCGTGCTCGTCGTGGTGACCGGCGTGGCTGGCTCGGGCAAGAGCTCGTTGATCCATGGCTCGGTCGCAGGCAGAGACGGCGTCGTGACCGTCGATCAGTCGCCGATTCGCGGCTCGCGCAGGAGCAACCCCGCGACGTACACCGACGTGCTGGAGCCGATCCGCAAGGCGTTCGCGAAGGCCAACAACGTCAAGCCGGCGCTGTTCAGCGCGAACTCGGAAGGCGCGTGTCCTGCCTGCAACGGCGCGGGCGTCATCTACACCGACCTCGCGATGTTGGGCGACGTCAGTACGCCCTGCGCGGAGTGTGAGGGCAAGCGGTTTCAGGCGTCGGTTCTCGAGTATCGCCTCGGGAAGCTCAACATCGCCGACGTCTTCGATCTGCCGGTCAAAGACGCGGTCACCTTCTTCAGCAGCGGCGAGGCGAAGATCCCGGCGGCGCACGCGATCCTCGCGCGCATGGCCGACGTCGGCCTCGGCTATCTGCGCCTCGGCCAGCCGCTCACCACGCTCTCGGGTGGCGAGCGCCAACGGCTCAAGCTCGCCACGTACATGGGCACCGACGGTGGTGTCTACGTGCTCGACGAGCCTACCACGGGCCTCCACCTCGCCGACCTCGAGCAGCTTCTCGGGCTCCTCGATCGCCTCGTCGATGCCGGCAAGTCCGTCATCGTGATCGAGCACAACCAGTCAGTGATGGCGCACGCCGACTGGATCATCGACCTCGGTCCCGGTGCGGGACATGACGGTGGCAAGATCGTGTTCGAAGGGACGCCGGCGGAGCTGATCGCACAGAAGGCGACGCTCACCGGCGAGCACCTCGCGGCCTTCGTCGGGGGCTCCGCGAAGGCCGCGAAGAAGCCCGCTACTCGGTCGCGGTGAACGTCTCCTTCGGCGTGCGCAGCACCTTGCCGTCCGACTCGAACCACACGACCCACGACACCGGCTTCTTCTTCGTCTCCTTGCTGTACTTGATCGCGAGCTTGCCGTTCTCGAGCTTGTAGGTGCACATCGCCGGCTTGCCCGCCTGGCCATGGACACACGAGCCATCGGCATTTAGCTGGATCGAGCCCTTCTCGTTGGCGAACGTCTTGCCGTCGAACGAGGTCGGCTGGCGCGTCAGGCGCTGCTCGGTGCCGCCGATGGTCACGTAGAGGTAGTCACCCTCGACCTTCATCTGATTCGTCTTCTTGTCGAACGTGATCGTGCTGGCTGCATCATCCCACGTCGCCTTCTTCTTGCTGATCTTCTTGCCGCGCATCTCGACGGTGGCGGTGCCACCATCGACGAGCGCGACGCTGTAGCCCTCGGCCGCGTACCAGCCGCTGAGCTGCGGCGGCGCCGGGGGCGGCGCAGGCTCGGGTGCAGGCGCGGCAGGCGCCGGTGCAGGCGCAGGGGCCGGCATGGCAGGTTTGGCCGCGGGCCGCGCGGCCGGCTCCGTCGACGCGACCGGCGCCGTTGCCGCAGGCCGCATCGCCGTCCGGGGCGCCTTGGGCTTGTTGGTGGACTTCGACGGACCACCGCACGCGGCGGCGGCGAGAACGATTGCAAGCGCGAGCTTCATGCACGAAGCCTAGGACCACTTCCTAGGTGCGGCTTGTGCGAAGTCGAAGATCACCGTCGGGAGCTAACAAACTCCGTGGCAGAACGTATGACGCGCATGCGCTGGCGAGCGGATTGCTTCGTGCACAGACCATGTTCAAGGCAACCGTCGCGGTCGTCGACGCGTCGCGCGCGCGACTGTTCACCTTCTTGCGCGAGACCGTCGTAGAAGGGATCCGCGAGCGCTTCCTCGAGATCTCGGATCTCGTGAATCCAGCGCGGCGACACCGTCCACACGAGGACCTCTTGTACGAGCACGAGCTCGACGCCGCGTTCGCCCGCGACATCGTCGACGGTGTTTCGGCGCTGATGCACACGACAGAGAGCTCGCACCTGATCGTGTGCGCGAGTCCCAAGATGCTCGGGGCCCTGCGCAAGGTGACCAAGGCGCTGCATCGCGAGCACGTGACGATCCACGAGCTGGGGCGCGACCTCTCGAAGCTGGCGGCGCCGCAGATCCGCGAGCACCTCGTCGACTACGATCTGTTGCCTTCGACAGTGTCACGGCGGCAGAGCGAGCGCTCTCGCCACACCGAACGCCACTGATCTCAGTAGACGTGCTCGAGGAGCTGGACCTCGCTGCACGGCCGGCACATCGAGGACGCGACGCCGGTATTGCGGCGGGTGCGTCCGGCGATGGCCTTGAACACCTCGCCGCTCTGCACCTCGTCACACAGCAGGCACTCGTTGAGCGAGCCGTCGGGGAGGTGGTACGGCTTGCCGAGCGCGAGGAGGCAGGGCTCGAGGCACTTCTGCCGCGTGTGTTGCGTGTTGAAGTACCAGATCTGCGCGCACGGCTCGGTGAAGCCGAGGGCGCGCAGGCAGCTCAGCTGTTCCTCCATGGTGCCGCCCATGAGACCGCACGCGCGGACGGGCTCGGTCAGGTCGGGCTGTTCCATGTAGACGGCGAGGTCGGCAAGCGACGAGCACATGCCACAGCGTCCGAAGTGCGTGGGGATCGCGCCCGCGGCGGTGGCCACCTCGGCAGAGGTGAAGTCGGCGATGCGATAGCGCATGCCGGACTCGCGCACGACCGCGCATACGGCGTTCTCGCCGGGGGGCGATGGCGCAGGGGCGGCATACGGATCGGAGGCGAGTAGCGGCGGTGGATCGACGAGCTCCCACGTGCGCAGGGCGGCGATCTGGGCGGGCGTCGGCTCGGGAACGTCGAACGCCTTGCCCGCGCACGCGCACGACGGCGCGCATTGCTCGGCGGTGAGCCCCGTGTTCGGCCCGGGCCGCCCGAACAGCTGCTGCTCGCAGGTCTTTGGCGTCGGGTCGCTACCGCACGCGACGAGGAAGACGAGGACGAAACGCATGGTGCTCAGGAGACCAGGCATCGAAACGACGATCAAGCCGGCGATGCCGCGCCGCAGGTCGTGCACATGAGGCTGTAGTCAGCAGCTCGCACACCGGCGCCCGTCGGCGTCGGGCATGGGGTCGATCTGAATCGTGGTGTGCGCGATACCGAAGCGGTGATCGATCTCCGTCTCTAGCTCGCGCAGGAACGTCGGCGACGCGGCCTCCCACGGCATCACGAGGTGTACGGTGAGCGCGGCCTCGGTGGTGCTCATCGACCAGATGTGGAGGTCGTGTACTGCCTCGACGTCCGGCACAGCGGACAGGTAGCTCTCGACCGCGGCTGGATCGATGTGGGCAGGGACCGCGTCGAGCATCAAGTTCAAGGCGTCGCGGAACAGCCCGATCGTGCCGACGAGGATCACCAGCGAGACCACGATGCTGGTCGCCGGATCGACCCACGCCCAGCCGGTCCACCACACGATGACACCGGCGACGACGACGCCGGCCGAGACAGCGGCATCGGTCATCAGATGGAGGTAGGCGCCGCGCCGGTTGACGTCCCGATCGCGCCCCGTGGCGAACCACATCGCCGCGGTGCCATTCACGAGCACACCGATGAGCGCCACGATCGCGACGAGGCCGCCATTCACGTCTGCCGGCTCGCCGATTCGGCGGATCGCTTCCCAGGTGACGCCGCCGACCGCGAACAGGATGAGCATCGCGTTGGCGAGGCCCGCGAGGATGGTCGTGCGCTTGAGGCCATACGTGCGACGCGCCGTGCGCGCGCGCTTCGCGAGGACGGTCGCGCCCCACGCCATCGCGAGACCGAGCACATCCCCGAGGTTGTGCGCGGCGTCGGCGAGCAGCGCCGTCGAGTCAGCGATGACACCGGCGATCGCTTCGGCGGCCACGAACGTGAGGTTGAGACCGATGCCGATCCTGAACGCGCGCGTCAGGTTCATCGGATCATGCGCGCGGTGGTGATGCGAATGTCCGTGGTGGCCGTGATCGTGCGCCATGGCTCTTTCCTCCAAGGCTATGGCGTGCGTCTCGTGGTGGCGAGGCGGTAGCCCGTTGCGACGGTCGCGCACGCCGAATTACCTCAGCGCATGGCCAACCCGTGCCTTCATGTATTCACGCTGATCGGCCTCAAGTACACGTGGTCAGGCCGTTTTCGAGCTCCTCGCGGCGTGTGAGCACGTCGTGAGCACGCTCGGCGAGTTCATGAACACCGGCCGGGAACAACTCCGATTGTCGTAAAGGATGCGAACGACCCCCTCTTCGATGGGCGCGCTCGCACCCTATCGGCTCAGATGGGACGAACGATGAGGTACATCGCGACGATGACCACGATCGCGAGCAACGCGATCATCGCGATCGTCTTCGGTGACATCGGCTTCTTGGGCGCATCGGGGCGCGCGGCCTCCTGCGCAACCGCTTGGGGTACCACGTATTGCACACCCTGCATGCGCAATGGCTGCGGCGGCACGACGAGCGGCTCGTTGCTTCCGGCGGCGAGCTCCGGCGAGCGCGTGAGCGCGGAGAGACGCTGTGCGGGCGAAATCGACATCGAACCGGAGACGCGCGACAGATTGCTGTCCGACAGGCTGGGGCGGAAGATCTCGATCTGCGGCACATCGTGCGACGGCGCGATCGGGAACGCGGTGGTCACCAGCTGCGCGATCTGCGCGGCGCCGACGGCGTAGCCCTCCTCGCGCATGATCTCGTTGAGCTGCGCGACGACCTCCATGCCCGACTGCGGGCGATGCTCGGGCGCGGGTTGCAGCAAGCTTTCGCAGAGGCCAGCGAGGCGGACCGGCACGTGCGGCGCGACCTCCCGCAGCGGGCGATATTGTGCCGCGCGGATCTTCTTGACGATGTCCTTGGGATCGCGCCCGGAGAACGGCGCGACGCCCGCGCACAGCAGGTAGAGGATGACGCCGAGCGAGAACAGGTCCGCGCGATGGTCGATCGGAGTCTTGGTCGTCGCTTCGGGCGATATGTAGCGCCACTTGCCGACGATCATGCCGGCTTCGTGCTCGGTGACGGAGGACATCGCGACACCGAAGTCGAGCAGCTTCACGCCGCCGTCGTAGCCGAGGATGATGTTCTGCGGCGACACGTCGCGGTGAACGACGGAGAGCTGCTTGCCGTCGATGTCCGTCGAGAAGTACGCGTGGTGCAGCGCCGTGGCGACCTCGCGGATGACCATGCAGATCTCGCCGAGCGGCATCGGCAGCTGCTGCTTCTGGTACTTGCTGATGATCTCGCGGAGGTCGCGTCCGTGGACGTACTCCATCGCGAGGTACAGCGCGCCGCCCACCTCGCCGACGTCGAGCACCTGCACGATGTTTGGATGCGTCAGGCGCCCCGCGATCTTCGCCTCGTTGAGGAACATGTCGATCGCGAGGTGGCGCGTGTCGAGCAGCTTGCGCTGGATGCGCTTGAGTGCGACGGGCTTCTCGAGACCGACCTGCTTGGCGAGGAACACCTCGGCCATGCCGCCCTCGGAGAGGGGACGCACGATCTTGTACTTGCCGAGGATGGTGTCATCGGCCCCGAGGGAGGCGCTGGCACTGTTGCCGGCCTCGGCGACGCGCGCATCAGTCATCGCACGCGACAGGATTTCGTCGCGCTGGGCGATCAACTTCGCGCTCGCAGCGGCGACCTGAGTGCTCACCTTGTGCAGCGGCGAGAACGCCTGCGAGTCGAACTGCGGGTGCGTGGTACCACCGCACGTGGTGCACACGCGGGGGGTGAGCTGCAGAGGCCACGCGGCGGCGACGCTTTCCTCGGAGCCCTTGCCGCACTCGGTGCACTGATAGGGCACGAGCACGGTCGCGACGGCGATGTTGCGCGCGAACATCAGGGTGTCGGCGGCATTCGCGAAGAACGATGCGCTGAGATCGACGAGGGTCACCGCAGGGACCTGAGCCGACAGGCTGCGAAGGAGACGACGCCACTCCTTGTGCGCGCCTGTATCGAACCGCTCCACATCCGCGAGGTCGATGACGACTTCACCCTCGGCGCCGACCAGCAGCGGGCGCGCACGGAAGTTCGAGGCCATCGTGCCGGCGATCCGGAAGTAGGTCACCGAACCGTGGACGAGCTTGATGATCTTGGGCGGCCTGTCGCCACCGGTTTCCGCCGAGGCGTAGAGGCCTTTCTGCGACAGGAGCTTCGCGGCAGCGGGCGCCAGCGACGTGGCCGCGTACTTGCTGACGAATGCGAAGTAGCTCTCCGGCATCTCGTCGAACTCGAGCAGCGCTTTACATTTTGAACAATTCTTGTCGGGCATCGCACCCTTCGCGAGATGGGCGCGCTCTTCGAGCACGTCGATGATCTCGCCGGATTCGTTGCCGCACGCAGGGCACGCATACGGCGCGACGACCGTCAGCACCTTCGCCGTGCCACCGAAGTTGAGGACCATGTTGAGCTGATCGACGAAGAACGTCGGGCACCCCAGCAGGTACAGATCCGAGACGGTCTTTGGCAGCGCTTGCATCGCGTTGATCCACTGCCGAACACCAAATGACGTCATCCGTGTCATGCCGGAGACGTTGATGATCACCGTTTTGATCTCGCCGACATCACCGAAGCCAGGGAACCGCTCATCGATGAGACCGGAGACATTGACGATCATCGCGTCGCCGGAGCTCGATGTCTCGAGTGCTGCCTGCGGGCGTGCACCGCCTTGAGCAGGTGCACGCGAGGGCTTCGGTTCGCGTGAAATCATTCTTTAGTTTCAGACGATACCACCGAACGCGTACTGGCTCGCACAAGCATTGCGTCCGATCCTCACGGTGATCTATGTAGGCCAGAACCGCACCCACCGACGAGCGAAGACCTCGCAGCTAGGTATGGTGCTGGTCCACGATGCCCGCGCAGCTCTGGGCAACAATCGAGTTGTTTTCGCGACGTAGCGAGCGTCCCACTCGTCGATGCGGAGGCGGTGTGGATGCTTCAACTCGATACCGAAGCGCGGCTTTACCAAGACACAGTGTCCCGCGTGGGCAACAACGCCGTCGTGGTGCTGCTCCCACGCGCGGAGCTCGACGCCCTCGTCGATCTATTGTGGGCCATACACCGGTCGACGCCCGGTCGACGTGAAGGGGCACACGTGAGGCCATGCGGATCACGAGGTCGTGGTCGAGTATGGCTCCGACGGTTCGCGGTTCGCGATCGCGGCCGATGCCGTAGTCGATCCCTATTGTCCCCGCACCACAGTCCCGCGCCCCATAGATGCGTCCCCGACGAGAAAACGCTATCACCGCGTCGTGATGATGACCAGCGCATGCCCTCCACAACGCGCTCGCGAGCGCGTGTAGGTCTTCGTCGCCCTCGGAAAGCGGTTCGGTAGAGTCGACTACGTTTTTCCGCTCGGTCTATACTCGCCTGCTGTGAGGCCGGTGGTCTGGATGTCAGATCCGTCGTTGCACTCGCTCGGCGAGAAGATCGCATCGGGCGGGGGCACTCCCATTGCCAAAGCGGGAACGACAGTGTCGTCGCTCGAGGAGTTTATCCGCGCGACCCGCAACGAGCGCACGATCTCATTTGTCGACGCAGGAACGCTGCCGGAGCTGGCGCGTGTGGGAGCAACACTGCCATCCGCCATCATCGGGATCGCGACGGACACGCTGGCCTCGGCCGTTGCGTGGCTGCAGCCGTACCCGTGGCTGTCCCACGTCGTCAGCGCGAGCACGTTCGACCACCCGATGGCGAGCTGGCACTTCGAGAATCTGATCGCGACCTTCAATGCCGACGCGAAGCCGCGCCTTCTCGACTGGCTCGGCCCGGAGGTCGCCGGTCGCCGTATTCGACTCGCGAAATCCAACAAGCGCGCCGATCGACTGGAGCGCATGGGCGACTTTCTTGACTCTAAGGGAGTTGGCAGTCGTACGATCACGCAACTCCGCGACTCCGCGGAGGAGCTGTTGACGAATGCCTTCTACGACGCGCCGGTTTCGGCGGGCGCCTTCAAGGATCCCATTTCACGTACGCTCGAAGTGACCTTGCCCGATAACCTCGCCTGCGATCTGGCGTACGGGTGTCGTGACGATCTCGCGATCGTTCGCGTGAAGGACCCGTTCGGCTCGCTCACGCGCAAGCGGTTGACCGAGGTGCTCATGCGTTGCTCGCGCACGGACATGGGCGTCGAGGTCGACGAGTCGATGGGCGGAGCTGGCCTCGGGATGTGGAAAGTGTTCTCGAGCGCGTCCTTCGTGGCGATCTCGGTCGTCGCCCACCGCCACACCGAGATCCTCGTGGGCGTCGCGAAGCGTGCCCCCGGGCAGCGCCCGTTCGCCTTTCATCTGTTCTTCTATGATGGTGCCAAGCCCAGGTCGTGGACAGCCCTTAACGAGGACCCTGTCCGAGCGGCCACTCTTAACAACTCTGTCCTGCTTGCAGTGAAGGCCAGGTAACGTGATGTCACGAGGCTCAAGACCCACTGACCCGATCCCAGGCCGTAACAAGTCCGCTGGCGTCGACCAGAAGTCCACCGGAGAAGCATCGATCGTCCACGTCGCCGGACTCGTCGACGAGCACTTCGCCGGCTTCGGCGTCGCTGCAGGACAGAAGGTGCTCGTCATCGACGTGTCGGCGATGACACGCATGACGTCGTTCGGCGTTCGCCAGTGGCTGAAGGCCATGGACGCGCTGCCGAAGTCTATCACCGATCTGTACCTGCTCGGCGGTCCGACGTTCTTCGTCGACCAGCTGAACATGGTGTTGAACTTCGGCGGTACCGGCAAGGTGCTGACCGTCGTCGCGCCGTACACCTGCCCCTCGTGTGGCGCGGAGTCCGGTGAGCAGGTCGACGTGCTCGCCGAGCGCGCCACCCTCGCCAAGGGCGGTGTCCCCGAGAAGGACTGCCAGAAGTGCGGCGGCAAGCTCGAGTTCGACGAGACACCGGAGAGCTACTTCTCGTTCGTCGGCAAGTATGCCGCGTCGAGCATCCATCCCGCGGCGGCGCAGCTGCTGTCCTCGCTCGGCCTGTACACCGCAGTCGACACGGCGGGCGAGAAGCCGCCGCGCATCATCAAGCTCGTTCACGGCCCCGTGACGTACTTCCGCATCATCGGCACGATCGGCTCGATGTTCCGCGCGCGCCCGTTCCTCGTTGGCGCGGAAGGTGAGGTCGTGCTGGATCTCGCCGAGGTCGATCGCTACGATTCACTCGGTCAGCGCGAGTGGACGCGCTTGATGAAGAGCCTGTCGACGCAGGTTCCGTCGATCACGCTCGTCGACGTCAGCGAGTCGTTCATGCAGTTCGCGGGGCCGTCGGTCACCTCGGCCAAGAACATCTACGTGTGGTCGGTGCACGTGCCGTACGCGTGTACCGACTGCGGCCGCAACACGATGGAGAGCCACGCGCTGCAGGGCGAGTGGCCCATCCGGCTGCCCGATCAGGTGTGCTCGACGTGTGGTGGGACGACGCGCAGCACGCTTCGCCCCGAGTCGCTCGCACCGCTCCAGAAGGCGAGCATCGGCGCGCCGCAGCCGAGTGCGAAGCTGATCCAGAACCGCCAGGAAGTTCTCTCGCGCGCACTCACGGACGCGAGCGTGGCGCAGGCCGGCGAGGGCGCATCGGCGCAGCTCGGCTCGGACGACACTATCCTCGGCAAGTACAAGATCGTCCGTCGCCTGTCGTCAGGCGGTATGGCCGAGGTGTTCCTCGCCAAGCAGGTTGGCATCGGCGGCTTCGAGAAGCCTGTCGCGCTCAAGCGCATCCTTCGCCAGCTGCTCGAGTCGCGCCACCTCGCCGTGGACATGTTCCTCAACGAGGCCAAGATCGCCGGCCGGCTCGCGCACCCTAACATCGTCCAGGTGCTCGATGTCGCCGAGGAGCAGGGTGCGCTCTTCCTCGCCATGGAATACGTCCATGGTCGCGACCTGCGTGACCTGTTGAAGAAGCTCCGCGATCTGCGGACGACGATGCCGCTCGGCGATACCTGCTATATCATTCGCGAAGTCGCGGCCGCGCTACACCACGCGTACTGGTCCGTCGACCTCTCGGGCAACCAACTCTCGGTCGTGCACCGCGATGTCTCGCCGCACAACGTGATCCTCGGCTACGACGGCACGGTGAAGCTGCTCGACTTCGGCGTCGCCATGTCCTCGGTGACCGAGCAGTCGGGCGCCACGATCGCCGGCAAGTGGGCGTACATGTCGCCCGAGCACACGACCAACCAGCAGATCGACCACCGGTCGGATCTGTTCTCGGTGGGCGTGATGTTCTACTTGATGTGCACCGGCAACATGCCGTTCGGCGGCACCGAACCCAAAGAGATCGTTAAGAAGATCCGAGCGGGCACGTACAAGCCGCTCGACGAGGTGGCGCCGCACCTGCCGCCGGATATCTCGCACCTGGTTCGCCGCATGCTCGCGCCGAACCCCGAGGACCGTCCGCAAACCGGACAGGAAGTTGTCGCGACGCTCAACGACATCATGCGCACGTACGCGCTCGATGGCTCGGGCTCGACCATTTCGCAGTTGCTGGCGCAGCACCTCCCGCAGGAGACGGCCGCGATCAAGGAAATCCTCGGCAAGGGCGAGGATTGGGACGTCCAGGCGACAAAGAAGCTCGCCGTGGGCTCCGGTTCCACGCAGACCCAGGCGGACCCGCGCGACGGCACTGCGACGCAGGGCGGGATGCGCACGCCTAGCGGTCCGTGGGGCGTGGATCATTCGGTCTCGCTCGCACGACGGAGCAGCGATCACATCTCGACGAAGGCTACGGAGCAGCAGGCTGCACAAGCGGCGGCTCCGACGGCTGCGCAGCAGCCTGCACACCCGTCTAAGCCGGCCGTGCAGCTGGCTCCGCCCGCTGCCCCGAAGCCGGGGGGCGGAAACTCGATGAGGATCGTGCTCGTCGCTGTCCTCGTCGTGGCCGCCGCGGTCGCGATGTACATCCTGGTTCGCCCGACCTAAGTTCGTCCGACCTAGGTTCGTCCAGCCGGCGTTCGATTGACACTCAGACCGCTGGGTGTTGTTCTAAAAGCGTTGGGGTCCCCAGAAGATACAGACGACGGGACCGACGTCGATACTTCGGTGGTCGAGCCGCGCGATGTCGCCGAGGTCTTGGAAACCCGATCGTCGTCAAGCCCCCCGCCGGTGCGTCGGCACGGGACTCGGTCTATCCCGCCTCCAGTACCCGAACGACGGAAGCGACCGACCACGATCGGTGCGCCACCGCTGTCAGCGCCGACGTCCCCGTCGAACGCTGCTGACGTGATCGATCATCCAACGGTCGTCGAGCACGCGATCGCAGAAGCGGCCGCCAACACACCGGCCGTGCGTGCAGAAAAGCTGACCTCGGCGATCGATCGCGCTGCAGCGAGCGATCCACGCGGTGCCGCGAACCTGGCCTACGAGCTCGGCGAGCTGTACGAGCGGCAGCTTTCCGACGAAGACAAGGCGGTCCTTGCATATCGCCGTGCGTTCGAGCTCGATGGCACGTTCGCCCCCGCTGCGTGGGGCCTGCGACGCGTGCTGTACCGTCGCCAGCGCTGGCCCGAGCTGCTCACCGCGATCGAGAGGGAGCTCTCACACGCGCGCGACGAGAGCGAGCGCACCGAGCTTCTCGTCGAAAAAGCGCGCGTGCTCGCGCTGCGCGGCGGTGCCGAGCGCGAGGCGCGCGATGCGCTCGACAGGGCGCTGGCCGCGACCCCCGGCCACCAAGGCGCATTGCTCGAGCTCGAGCGCGTGCTCGCGCGGGTTGGCGATACGCAGGCGCTGCTCGGCGTGTACCTCCAGCTCGCCGAGTCGGCGGAGCAGCCCGAGCGCAAGATCGCGTATTACGCCGAGGCCGCACAGGTCGCGACGGAGGCAGACCTCGAGCGTGTATTGCCGGCACTCGACGATGCCGCGCGCATCGCGTCGGTCGCGCGGCTCGCACCGTGGGCGGCCGAGCGGATCGCGCGCGAGCGGCTGCGCCTCGTGGACACGTTTGGCCTGACCGTGCACCTCGGTGCGGCGATGGACGCGCTCGGCGCCGCGCTCAACGCAAGCACGGCGGGGGATGCGACAAGGCGCCGCGAGCTGGTCGCGTTACGCCGGCGGCAAGCGCTGCACGTGCGCGCGTCGATGCCGATCAACGCCTGGGACTATCTGCAGCAAGCGCGCGAGCTGGCCCCCAATGAGCCGGTGGTGCTCGTCGAGATGATCGAGCTCGCGAACGAGCTGGGGCGTTACCGCGAGCTCGCCGATCTCGTGCGCGCACTCGAAGGTGATGCGGGCTCGACGGCGATGCTGACGTTCTGGATCGCCGAGGCGCATCTGCGCCCCGACCGGCGCTCGTCGATCCGCGCGTTGCTCAAGTCGTTCGACGCGCGGACCCCGGGCACGCTGCTGCTGATGTCGGCCGCCGAATGTGAAGCGCTGGCCGATCCCAGCCACGAGGCAGCCCGTGTCGACCTCGCGAATGCGTATCTCGCCGGTGCCGACGCGGCCGCGCCCTCGGAACCGACTGCCGCCGCCGCGCTGTACCTGCAGGCCGCGGAGCTCCTCGCATTCCACAGCCGCGCGCCGCAACGGATGACGCATGCGCGGGCCGCACTCGCAAAGGCCGCCGAGCTCACGCCTGAACATCCGGCGGTGCTCGAGGCGTGGATCGAGCTGGCGGACGCCGCGGGGGATGCGGACGAAGCGCTCGCTAAGCTGCGGGCACAGGCGATCGCGTCGCACGGTGATCGTGGCGTGCTCGAGCGCGCCGTGCGCGTTGCGCGCAAGCACGGCCGCATCGACGCGGTGCTCGAGCTCGAGCGCGAGCTCGTCACGCTCGTGCCTGACGATGTGATGCTCGCGTGGCGGCTTGAGAGCGCGCTCGCCGACGAGGGCCGCGATGACGAACGGTCGGCGCTGCTCGCGGACATCGCGGCGCGTGATCCGGATCCGGTTCGCAAGAAGACGGCGCTACACTGGGCTGCGCGCCTCCAGCAGCGGGCAGGCGCCGTGGAAGCTGCGATCGATCTGTATCGTCAGCTGCTCGCACTCGCACCGGACGACATGCGCGTACGCGACGCGCTCGTAGGGCTATTGCGCGAGAAAGCTCGCTGGCCCGAGCTCGCCAGCGAGCGGCGCATCGAGGCACGTACCGCCGAGCCGAGCGCTGCACGCCGTGCGTGGCGCGAAGCGGCATGGGTGCTCGAGGTGCTCTGCGATGACCTCGCGCAGGCCGCGGAGGTGTACGCCGACTGGTGGAGCAAGTTGCCCGCGGATCGCACCGCCCTCGAGGGTGTCGCGCGTACGCGCTGTGCGCTTCGCGATCACGCGGGCGAGGTAGCCGCACGCGCTGCCATCGCCGCGATCGATCAGACCACCGATGCGTACTGGCTCCACGCCCGAAGCCTCGAGCGTGCCGGCCGGTTCGCCGAGGCTGTCGAGGTCTACCACCGCGTGCTCGCCGCCGAAGATTCGCAGGTCGCCACGACCAGCGCGGCGCTCGCCCTAGCCGCGATCGCGACACGCATGAACAGCGTCGCGATGCGCGTGGAAGCCGCCGAGGCGCTCGCCAAGCGCACCACCGACTCACGGCTTGCCGGTGCGCTTCTCGACGATTGCGGGTGGACCCTCGCGCTCGCGCTCGACGCTGACAAGCGAGCGACCGAGGCTTTCGATGCCGCGTTGATGCACCTGCCCGGCCAGCGCGGGACGCTGCTCGGCGCAGCACTCGTGGCTGCGCGCAACAACGACGCCGCGCGGCTCGCCCAGGCGTATGGCGAGCTTGCCGAGGCATCCGAGGATCCGGCCCTCGTCGCGGCGCTCGGGCTACGCGCGGCCGCAGCGGCGGCGGCGGGTGGCAACGCGGCGCTCGCAGGCGAGCGGATCGCGGCGGCGCGCGAGGCTGCACCAGAAGACGCGTACGCGATCATCGTCGCTGCCGAGGCTCCGCCGACCGCTACGGTTCAGGACGATGACCCGTTCAGCGAGCAGCAACAGGTCGCGCGAGCCGAGCTGCTGGCGAAGCGCGCGGCCTTGTGCGAGGCCCCCGCCGCACGGTCGGCGTGGGAGCTCGACAGCGCAGACATTCTCGAGAGTGCGGGGCAGCTGCGCGAGGCGGGTGCTGTCGTCGCGGAGGTGTTGCGCCGCCAGCCCGACGATCGGCGTGCGCTGGCGTCATTGCGCCGAATCGCTCACCGCGGCGGAGACCTGCTGCGCTGGGCGCAGGCTAGCTTCGCGCTCGCGCGCCGCAGCAATGATCTCGAGACCGTCCTGCAGCTGCTGCGTGACGCCGTCGAGGTCTACGACCGTCCCGGGAGCACCTACCGCAGCGACTACGCGTGCACCATCTATCGCCGCATCGTCGCGCTCGAGCCCGGGGCGGACGAGCTCGATCGGCTGCTCGAGCTGCTCCGCGAGCGCGGCAGCTCGCTCGAGCTCGTCGAGGTCATCACCGAGCGCCTGCGCTGGTTGAGCGATAGCGAGTCACCGAACAGCGACCAGATGGTGCCGCTCCTCCTCGAGCGCTCGATCTGCCTGCAGCGGCTCGGTCGCAACGATCACGCCGCCGTGGATCTCGATGCGCTTCTCGACTACGCGCCGAATCACGGGGAGGCGCTGCGGCTGCGCGCCGAGCTGGCGGAGAGCGCCGGCGATATCGATCGCGCGGTGGCTCTCTGGTGGCGCTACCTCGCTGTCGAGACGGTCGGTGCACGCCGCGCCGAGATCGAGGCGCGGCTCGAGCAAGCGCTCGGTAGCGACGTCGGCGTCGCGCCGCCCCCGAAGGCCGCCTCGGGGCCGATCCTCGCCGCCCCTCCCAAAGATCTCGACAGCACCGACGTCAGCATGGTGCCCACGGGCACGAGCCCAGGGATCATCGCGGCGCGCGCCCACACCTCGACGAGCACGGCCACCGCCGAGTCCGACCTCATCACGTCCGCGCCACGAACGAACACGCGCCGCGGGCCGGCAATCATCCGCCGCGCCGCGCAGCCGACGCCTACCTTGGTGCCGACCGTCGACGACGAGCTCGGCGAGAACACGATGCGCGCCGACCTTTCGGAGCTGCAGGAGGCGGAGCGGCGCGAGGCGCTCATGTTCGAGAGCAGCACCGCGCTGACGGATCTCTCGGAGCTGCAGGAGGCGGAGCGGCGCGAGGCAACCAAGTCGTCGTCGATATCTGCGCAGCTAAGCGCCGCGACCGATGCGGCTCCCGTCGACGGTACGCGCTCGACGAAACGTGGCCCGGCGATCATTCGTCGCCCGGCGACCACCGGCAGTCGTGTCGTAGTACGCGGATCGACCAGCTCGTATCCGCAGGACGTGGGCAGCCGGAAGACCGATCTCGCCCCGATCCCTGCGAAGGCCGCCGCGGCGGCGAGCACGCCGGCAAGCGAGTCGGCGGAGGACTGGGTCGATCTCGGCGCGGACGGCGATCTCGGTACTCCACCTGTGACTGGGGAGGTGCCCGCGGGTACGGAGCCGGCTCCGGAGGCCGTCGCGCCGCGGCGCGCCGCGCAGATCGAGGTACCTACGATCGAGGTCACGACCAGCTCGGCCATTGACAGGGCGCTCGGCACGGCTGCCTACGACCGCGCTGCGGCGAAGGTCCCGTTGGCCGCGCCCGCGATCGAGCGCGATGACTTGCCGCCGGGCCTGGGCAAGGATACCGAGCCCCGCCTCGAGGCGCACGCGTTGACGATCACCGAGGAGCGCGCGGCCGCCCCCAATGACTCCGCCGTGGTGGTAATGCTCTCGTTCTCCGAGCTGCAGTCATCGTTCTCCGATGAGGCTCTCGGGGCGGCGCTGGAGGTGTGCGAACGCGAGCTCGCAGCGAGCAGCGACGCCGAACGGGCGCCCGTGGCGATCGAGGCGGGTCGGTTGTGCGAGGCACTCGGTAACACGGAGCAAGCGCGCGCGCACTACGACACCGCGCTCGCGGCAGATCCGCACTCGCGTACGGCGCTCGCGAGTCTTCGGCGGCTGGCGCGCGGCGAGGGTGATCTGGGTGAGGTGACGCGCCTGGTCGAGGTCGAGCTTGCGTTCGCGACCGGCGTGGAGCGGGAAGCGCTCGCGCGCTACCGTCTCGATCTGCTGCTCGCGCGCGGCGAGGTCGCTACCGCCGCACCGATCATCGACGAGCTGCTGGCCGTGGCGCCGGACGATATCGGCGCGTTGCTCGGGCGGCTCGAGCTTGCGATGCGTGGCGGGCGTGGTGAGGAGCTCGATGCCGCCCTCGCGCACCTGGCGACGGCTCTGACCGACCCGGAGCTGCGCGGCGCGGTGTACACGGCGCGTTGCGTGCGCGCCGAACGAGCGGGGACGCCCATGCCTGTCGATCCGCCGGCGCCCGCGCCGTCGACGTTGCGGCTCGCACCGGTCCGGCAGTGGCTTCTCGAGGGACAGCGCGAAGGCGTGGGGCTCGCGCTCCTCGAGCTCGCGTACCACGTCGAGGGTGAGGACCCGATGACCGCGGTCGCACTCGCCGTGCGCGCGCAGGTGTCGATCCACGAGGCGGAGCTCACCGACGCAGGCAGGACCGCGCTCGGGGAGGCCGCACAGCTCGCTGCACGCATCGCCGCACGCGATCCGCTCGTCGCGCGGGTCGCGACCGAGTCGGCCTTCGTCGCGAAGGACCCGACGCTCGCGATCCATGCGTTCGCACGCTGGGTCCGTGGCAAGTCGTCGCCCGTCGAACGAGCGTATGCGGCCGCGCGCGCGGCCGAGCTCGAGCCCGCGAAGTTCGGGCGGATGTGGTCACAGGTCCTCGAGCTGGATCCCGGCGATGACTACGCCCTCGCGAAGCTGCGCGCCGCCCACGTCGCGGCGGGTGAGCTGGATACAGTGGTCGAGCTCGATCTACAACGCGCGACAGACACGGGACGCGAGGGACCGGTGCTGTCCGCGGTGTCCGACCTGCTCGCGGCCTCGAAGCTCGACGAAGCACTCGAGGTGTTGACCGAAGCGCGCACCGCGCACCCGCGCTCCACGTTGATCGCGGAGGCGCTGGCCGATGTCTACGGCAGGCTGAAACGCTGGACCGATCGCGCGAAGCTGCTCACCGAGCTCGCGACGCTACCGGATGCGCCGCCCCCGGTGATCAGCCGGCGCCGGATCGCCCAGGCCTGGGACCGCGCCGCGCGTGCTGCCTCCCGCGAGCAGGTCGAGCAGGTCTCGATGGCCGCGCTCGACGCATGGGATCTCGTGCGCGAGACCGATCCGTCGTCGCCGCTCGCCCACGCTTCGACGATCGCTCTCGCGAGCACGATCGGTGATCGCGCGCTCCTGCTCGATGCGCTCTCACGCGCGCAGGCGATCGAGCGCTCACCGTGGGCCGCGGCGAGCCTCGCGCTCCGGCGGGCGCGGCTGTTGCTCGACTCCGATCCGAGGCTCGCTCTCGAGGTCGCCCAGCAGGCCGCGAAGGGCCTGGACGATCCGCGCCGCACCCTCGCGGTGATGCTGGCCGCAGCGTATCGACGCGAGCTAGGTGATGCGGTGACGGCGCTCGAAGAGCGCGCCACGCAGCTCGAGACCACCCCGCGGAAGCCGCCAAACAACGAGCCGGCGATGCTCCGCGTGCGTGCGGCGCAGCTCGCGCTCGATGCCGGAGATGCGCCGAGGGCCACGCGTCTCCTCGCGCGCGTCGACGCAGCGTGGCCCGGTGTCGCCGAGCTGGCCGATGTCGCGCGCCGCCGCGTCGGTGCGCCTCCGGCGAAAGCGACCTCATTCTTGCGCGTTCTGCGCGATGCCGATGCGGCCGCGGCGCGCGGCGAGCCATTGGCGGTGGCCCTCTACCAGCGCGCGCTGGAGCTCCAGCCCGGCGACCCTCTCGCAGCCTCGCCGCTCGTCCGGATCGCGAGCCAGCAGCGCCAGCACGCGGCTCTTGTCAAGCTCGCGCTCTATCAGGTGCGTGCCGCGCAGAACGCGAGCCCTGCCACCAAGGTGGACGCGCAGGAGCTGGTCGCGCTCGTCGAGCAGCTGCGCGGCGACCCCGGGCGCGCGCAGATCGCGTACGAGGCGGCGGCGCAGGCCGAGCCGCTGCGCTTCGATCTCGTGCATCGCCTGGCGCGCTCGCTCGCGGCTGCCGGCAAGTATCGCGACCTGTTCGCCGTCCGCGAGCGCGAGCTGGCGATCATCAATGCCTGGTTGTCCGCCGCCGCGGAGGCCGAGAGGCGTGTGGACGGTGTCGGTGATCTGGCGCCGATGCTCGTCGATGCGGCCACCCTCGCGCGCCACGACAAGCGCCCCGATTCCGAGCTCGTGAAGCTGTATGGGGCGGTCGTCGAGGCGGAGCCGGGACACGTCCGCGCCTTCCTCCAGCTCGAGGCACTCGCGCGTCGCGCTGGGTCACCGATGCTCGCGGAGCTTCAGAACCGGCTGGTCACGCTCGCGGACGAGCCGCGCGTCGAGGCTGCGCTGCTCGTCCGCGTCGGTGAGACCCTCGCCGCCGCGAGCAAGCCGGCCGAGGCGGTGGCCGCGCTCGCCCGCGCGGTGGAGACGGATCCCGAGTACGCGCCTGCGCTCGACGCATGGCTGCACCACGCGGTCGCGGGCAAGCAGTGGCACGAGGTCGCCCGGGTGGCCACGCGCAAGGCAACCCTTGCGAGCGATCGCCACGTCGCGGCCGCGCAGCACCACCTCGCCGGTGTCGCTCTGATGGACCACGCCGGGGCGAACGACGAGGCGATCGTCGCGTTCCGGCGCGTGCTCGAGATCGAGCCCGCGCATCGTGACACGTTCGCGCGCCTTCGGACGCTGTTCGAGAGCAGCGGCCAACATGTGGAGCTCGCGGCGCTGCTGCGGCGGCGCCTCGAGGTGGAGCGCGATCCGAAGTCGCAGACCGAGCTCCTGCGCAGCCTCGCCGAGCACGCTGCCAACCAAGGTGACCGCAGGCTCGCACTCCAGTACTACCGCCAGATCCTTACGATCGATCCCGCCGACGTGCGCTCGCACGCGGCCATTGCGGATCTCGTCACCGAGCCGTCGACGTGGCAGGAGGCGGTGGCCGCTGTCCAAGCGCGAATCCCGATCGAGCTTGACCCGAAGATCCTGCGCACGCTGCACTACCGCCTCGGCGTCTTGCTCGCCGATCACGACGTTGCACAGGCCCTCGCCTCGCTGCAGCGGGCCGCCAGCTACAAGGCAGATGACGAGGACGTCTTGCGCATGATCACGGAGCTCGCGATCCGCGTAGGCGACTGGAAGCTCGCTCTCGAGGCCTGCGAGCGCCTAGTCACCAAGGAGCGCGATCCCGACAAGCTTGCGGCGCACCTCACCGTTGCCGCGCAGATCTTCGCGCAAGGTTTCAACGACCGCGAGCGCACGGAGCGCATGTTGACGCTTGCCATCGAGAGCGCGTCGACCAACCCCGAGACGCTGCGCTTGCTCGTGCAGTTCTATCGGGATGCGGGCAACGAGCAGACCCTGCGCCTGCACCTGAGCCGGCTCGCGGGGATCATGCGCGCACGGATCGCCGCGGATCCAGGGGATGGCATCGCGTATCGCACGTTGTCCCGCGCGAGCGTGGCGCGTGGCGAGCCGGGCACGCTGGCCATCGCACGCGCGGCGGCCGAGCTGGCACATCTCCTCGGTGCGGCGGGAGACGAAGAGCTACGGCTGCTCGCCGCGGCGCCCGAGCTCGCGCCCGTGAACGACGAGGTGCTGCTCGCCGGGCTCTTCCAACCCGAGCTGCGGCAGGTGTTGCAGATGCTCGGCGACGCGATCGCGAAGCTCGTCGGCATCGACCTCAACGCATACGGCGTCAACCGGAAGAATCGACTGAAGCCTACGGAGCCCGTGGCGATGCTCGCCCGCGAGGTCGGGCTCGCGCTCGGCTTCCCGGACGTCGAGGTCTACATCTCCACGCAACGGCCGCTCGCGATGGTCGCCGAGCCGACCAATCCGGTGTCGCTGGTGCTCGGCTCATCGATCGCGGCGGCCGATCATCGAGATGTACGGTTCGCGACCGGCGCCGCGCTAACCCTCGTGCGCACCGCGCTTGCCATTCCGGCTCGCCTTCCGCCGGACGAGCTGGGCACGCTGCTGCACACCATCCTGCGCCTCGGCCGCGGCGACGACACCGACGGACATGTGGCCAAGCTGCGCCGCCTGATCCCGGCAGGCCTCCTCGGAGAAGTCCAGGCACTCGCCTCCCGCATCGAGCCCATGGAGCACGGCGTCCTCGCTTCGGCACTCACGCTGGCTGGGCTCCGCGCCGGATGGGCTGCCTCGGGGAGCCTGTTGCCAGGGCTTGCCATCCTGGCGGCGGCTGTCGGCACGAACGTACCTGGTGTTCTCGGTCACCCGATCGCTCGCGGACTCACCGCCTATGCGCTCGGTGAGAACGTTAGTGCCCGGGTAGGGACGGGGCTGTAATGTTGTCCTGCCGCTTCATCTTCTGCAGAGTCATCCGGTGAAGTTTTCAACCTCCGTGGTGTTTGCCAGTGAAGCGAAAGCTTCGCTCCTGCGACCCGCGTTGTGTGGGCCCTCCGTGTTCGTCGCGACCCGCACCGAGTTCTTCGCTGCATGCGCGAAGAAGAACGTCGTGGCCTTTGTCGACTGCGACCTGTTCCTCCAGATCGAGGGCGAGGTCCCCGAGGTTCCGATCATCGGCGTGATGGACACGGCGATGGACGCCCTCGACAGGTCGGTGCAATGGATGGACGCGTTTCCGTGGGTGTCTCACCTGGTCGTGACGACGCTGCTCGAGACGCCCAGTGCTGCCGACTACCTGGCCACGCTGCTCCAGCGGCTTCCCCAGGCGCCGTCCACCGATCTCGGCGTGACCGGTGTGGGGCGTGTCGCGCTACTCGCGCGTGCGAGCCGCCGGGGTGCGCGCCTCGACCGCATGCGCGAGTTCTTTGCCAAGCATGGCCTCTCGCAGCGCGCCCTCGCGACGATCAACGATGTCGCCGAGGAGCTCATGACCAATGGGCTCTATGACGCGCCGATGGAGGGCGGCTACTTCAAACAGGCGGTCCCGCGTACAGAGGACGTCGAGCTTCCCGAGGATCGCGCTTGCGAGATCAGCTATGGCGTCGAGCGCGATGACGTATTCGTGCGGCTACGTGACACCTTCGGCTCGCTCTCGCGCGAGCGCCTGCTCGGCGTGCTGAGCCGCTGCAATGCGACGTCGGTCCCGCTCGACGAGAGCCGCGGCGGTGCCGGCCTCGGCATGTGGCGCGTGTTCTCCGCGGCGTCGACGATCAACATCGCCGTCCTGCCCGGCCGGCTCACGGACATCCGGGTGACCCTCGCGACCAAGCAGGGACGCATCGTCAAGGGCCTGCACGCGGTGCACCTGCACTTCGCGCAGATCGAGAACACCCTCGAACATCTCGACCGCGATAGCGACCTCGCATTCGAGCAGTCGATCACCCTCGTTGCCTGAGCGATGCACTGCGCGTGCGGTTCGGGTGTTCCGGAAGCGGTTTGTTGTGCCCGCTGGATCGCGACCGGCGCGGCTCCCACGGCGCAGGCCCTCATGCGCTCGCGCTACACGGCGTACGTCCGCGGCGAGGTCGCGTATCTCGTCGCGACGCAAGATGAATCCACGCGTGCGAACGTGGACGTCGCCGCGGTGGAGCAATGGTCGCGTGAAACCGAGTGGCGTGGCCTCGAGATCCTCGAGGTGGTACGCGGCGAGGAGGACGACGACGAGGGCATTGTCGAGTTCATTGCGCGCGGCGTGACACGCGGACGGCCCTTCGCGCAGCGCGAGCGGTCACGGTTTCGGCGTGTCGACGGGCGCTGGTACTACATCGATGGAGTCGTCACCACCTCCCCGAAACGCGCTAAGAACCGAGACCGATGACGACGTCGCAATCCGGCATCCTCGCTCCGCTTCCACGCGCTGCTCACTACGTGACCCTCACGCTCGCACCGGGGACCAACGCAGCCGATGTCCTCGCACGGGTTCGTGCGTTGCGCGTCGACGATGCCATCGTCGTCGGCCTCGGGCGCCCGCTCGTCGGGGATGCGATCGCAGGCCTGCGTCCGTTTCCTGCGTACGAGAGCCCCGCGGGCATGATTCCGTCGACGCAGGCGGCGCTCTATCTGCAGGGGCGTGGTACCGACTCGGGTGGATCGCTGCGCGTGCTCCGGCGCGCGATCGCCGCGCTCGGTCCAGGGCTGGTGATCGACGAGGACGTGACCGCGTACAAGTTCGACATCGGTCGCGATCTCTCCGGCTACGAGGACGGTACGGAGAACCCGAAAGGGGAGGCCGCCGCGGCCGCCGCGCTCGGAGCGGACGGCTCGAGCTTCGTCGCGGCCCAGCGCTGGGTGCACGATCTCGCTAAGCTCGAGGCATTCACGGCGAACGTGCGCGACGGGCTGATCGGTCGCAACATCGAGACAAATGACGAGCTCGCGGAGCCGCCGCCGCATGCACACACGAAGCGCTCGCAGCAGGAGTTCTTCGATCCACCAGGGTTCATGGTGCGCCGCTCGATGCCGTACGGTGGCCTCAAGGAGCACGGGCTGTACTTCGTGGCGTACGTGGCCGCGCTCGACACGTTCGAGAACATGATGAAGCGCATGGCGGGCGTCGACGACGGAATCGTCGACGGGCTGTTCGCGTTCTCGCGCCCGGTGTCGGGCGGCTACTACTGGTGTCCTCCGGTCGCCGCTGGTCAGCTCGACCTGCGCGCCCTCGCATGACCGCACAGTGCCGCGCATGGCACGTCGCGTGCTGCGCCTTCCGGCCATGGTGCGAAGAGCTCTGGCTCTGGGCCTCGTGCTCGCTCTCGGGGCGTGCGGCAGCAAGATACACGCGCTGGCGCCCGTTCCGATCCGCGAGCAGGAGCTGTGGGTTGGCGTTCCGGCGGCAGGCGGGCGTGGCGATATTCGTATCGTCTCGCAGGGCGTGCGGCGAGTCTTGACGAGCAGTGGGGCACAGGTCGATGCGCTCCTGGTTCGCATGATCGTGACCAACGACAACGGCGCTCGGCCGTGGACCGTCGACACGCGCGAGCAGTTCCTGCAGTTGCCGACGGGCGTGCGCACGCCTCCGCTCCAGCTCCAGCCCGAAACGGCGGTGAACCCTGTCATCCGCGTGCCGTGTGGGACCCGCCGTGTGATCGACCTCTACTACGTGGAGCCGCCCGCGGGCCTCGCTTCGCTGCCGGCGTTCGAGGTGCTGTGGCAGGTCAACACCGGCGAGCAGCTGGTCTCGCTGACCAGCACGTTCACGCGGGTGGCGTCCTCCTACGTGCCGGATCGGCCCGTAGTGGCGCTGCGCGACGCGCCAGTCATGATCTCCCGTCGCTAGACGGATACCGAGTCGCTCTCGACGGAGCAGTCGGATTGCTCCCAGAACTCGGCGAAACCGGCGGCGAGCTCGCGCAGCTCGGCGCGATCCTGCGCGCGCACGGCGTGGATCACGACGCGTGCGCCAGACTGGATGTCCTTGACGACGATCGCCATCGGCGGCAGCCGAGGCACGTCCGGATCGATCTTGTGCTCGTCGGGCTCGAGCCGGCTGAGCTCCTGGATCAGATCTGCGGCCTCCCGCAGTTGGAGGCGGACGTCCTTGACGTACTCCTTGCGCGGGTTCGTGAACTCGAACACCACGCCCTCCTTGTCGAGGGAGGCGGTGAGCTTCACCCCTCGCATCGCGTAGGGACACTGGTTGCCGTCTTCGACCTCGCTCGGCGTCCGCGGTTGCGCCTGGGCCGGCTTCTGCGGCTTCGCGTCGACGAGGTTGGCGGCGCCCGCGGTCATACACACCGCGGCCAGGGCGATCGTCCTAATGGGTTGCCTCATGGTGTTCTCCCGAGATCGACGGGACGCGTGATCTCTCAGTAGGCGTAATTCACGTCGCGAGCCGTTCGAGCGGGCTGGACGCGTCGAGACCCGCGCGCGCAATCAGGCGGGTTGGGTGCGTGCGCCTGCGCGCACGAGCGTCGACGGGGCGTGCGGCCTACAAGAGCGGAGAGATCAGCCTTGCGTAGGCCTGGCCGAGCCGCGCCTTGAACGGCTGGCGATCGAACTCGCTGCGGATCACTTCCCGGCTGTCGCGCAGGTCGGTGGTGAAGGCGTCGGCGAGCGTCGCGTTGCAGGCTTGCCCGAAGACGATCGCGTTGACCTCGAAGTTGAGCCGGAAGCTGCGATTGTCGAGGTTCGCGGTGCCCACGATCGCCACGTCGTCGTCGCAGACGAGTGTCTTGGCGTGGATGAACCGCGGCTCGTACTCGTAGATCCGCACGCCCGCCTCGAGGAGCTCGGGAAAATAACTGCGCGCGGCCATGTCGACGAGCCGACTATCCCCGCGCTTGGGCACGATCAAGCGCACGTCGACGTCTCGCAGGGCAGCGCTCGTGATCGCGAGGAGCAAGCCCTCGTCGGGAACGAAGTACGGCGTGGTCATCCACAGCCGGTCCGTGCATTGGTTGACCGCGGTGAACAGCACCTTGTGGATCGCGAACGCGGCCGAATCGGGACCCGAGCCGATGACCTGGACGAGGTGGCCGCCTTCCCGCGTCGGCGCGGGATACGTCTGGTCGTTGACGGGGCAGAGCTGCCCGGCGGCGAAGTACCAGTCCTCCATGAACAGCCGCTGCAGCGGCCACACCGCGGCACCGGTGATGCGCAGATGCGTATCCCGCCAGTACGACGTGCTGAGCAACGCGCTTTGCTCGTCGGCGATGTTCATGCCGCCGGTGAAGCCGATGCGGCCATCGATGACAACGATCTTGCGGTGCGTGCGGAAGTCGGGGCGGCGGAGCCGGAGCGAGCCCAGGCGCACCGGGTTGAACCACGCGAACTCGACGCCCGCCGCGCGCAACGGTGCGAGGAACTTCGTGTCGAGGTTGTTCGAGCCCGTGGCATCGACGATGAGACGCACGGTAATGCCGGCCTTCGCGCGCTCGATCAAGGCGTCGCGCAGCTGCACGCCGATCGTGTCGGGCTCCCAGATGTAGTACTCGATGTGGATGTGGTCCTGGGCCGCTGCGACGGCGGCGAGGAGCGCCGCGTAACACGACGCCCCGTCGACGTAGAGCTCGACCTCCTCCGCGCGCAGCGGTGATGCCTCGCCGAGCTCGATGCCCACGCGCGAGAGCTGCTGATGCTCTTCGCTCTCCTCGACGAGCGCGGCCTGCGCCACGAGGACCTCGCGCACCGCCTTGCGGCTGATGTTACGCTGAACCTTCTTGCGCTCGAGGCGCAGCGGCCCGATCAGCCGGTAGACGATGAAGCCGACCACCGGCATCAACGCGAGGGCGAACACCCACGCGATCGTGGCGGGGGCCGACCGGCGCTGCAGGATGATCACCGTGCCGATACCCGCGACCCAGATCGCCTCGATCAGGAGAAGGATCAGCGTCGACGTGGTCATCGCGTGCGCCAGCGCTCGAGGAGGATCGCCACCAGCATATCGGACATGACGTTCACGGCGCTGCGGCAGCGCGCGAGGATCCAGTCGACGGTGAAAACGATCGGGATCAGCGCCGCGACCGTCGTCTCGGGGAGCCCCACGGCCGCGAGCACGAGCGGCAACACGATGAGGCCCGCTTCGGGGATGCCGGCGATGCCGATGCCTGCCATCAGCGAGGCGCCCACGACAGTGAGCTGTGCGCCAAATGACAGCTCGAAGCCCATCGCCTGCGCGAGGAACAACGCCGCCATCGCCTCGTAGAGTGTGATGCCGTCGTTATTGAGGTTGGTGCCGATCAGCGCGGCGAGGCGTGATGACTCCTGCGAGACCCCCATCGCGTCGAGCGAGCTCAACGTGATCGGAACGGTGGCGAGGCTCGAATTGGTCGATAGCCCGGTGACGATCGCGTTGGCGCCCTTGCCGAGGTACACCCGTGGCGGCTTCTTGCCGACGAGCCACGCCATCAGCGTGTAGTAGACGCCCGCGTGCAGGATGAAGCCGAGCAGGACGACGCCGAGGAACGACGCCAGCACGCCGAGCATCGCGATGTTCGCTTTGCCGGCCACCTGCGCGACGAGGCAGAACACCGCGAACGGCACGATCGCGATCACGTAACCGAGTGTGCGCACGAGGACGCGATAGCCACCCTCGACGAACCGCAGCACCATGCCCACGCTGTTGTCGGGATCCTCCTCCTCGCGCACCGCGCGCAAGGCGATGCCGAACAGGATCGCGAGCAACACCACCGAGATCACGTTGTTCTCCTCGAATGGCTGCACCGCCGACTCGGGGATCCACTTCTCGAGGTTGTCCATGAACGAGAGCGACGTACCCGGCGGCGCCTTGCGGACCTCCTCGTGGGACAGGCCCGTCAGCTCGTCGAGATGCCCGACCCACTCCTTGCCGGGCTCGAGCGTGTTCATGATCGTGAGCCCGATCGTGAAGGCAACCGAGACGTTGAGCGCGCAGATCACGATCAACCGCAGGCCCATGCGCCCGGTGACGTTAGTGCGTGCGATCGAGTCGAGGATCGCGAACGCCACCAGCGGCACGGCCAGCAGCTTGAGCAGGCGGACCACCAGGATGCCGAACCGGCCGAGGTCTGCGGTCGTGAAGTCGCCAACGATGCCGCCCCCACGAAAGACGATCCCGACGAGCGCGCCGAGCGCGACGCCGATCAGGACGCGGAGGTAGAGCGGGATACGCACCCGCGCCCAGCCTACCGCATCAGGCGCGGACGAATGGATTCGCGCGCGCTTCGTCGCCCAGCGTGGTCGTGGGGCCGTGGCCGGGGATGACGAGCGTATCGAGGTCGCGCGTGTACAGTCGCTCGCGGATCGAGGTGACGAGCTGCTTGCCGTCGCCACCTGGCAGGTCGGAACGCCCGACCGAGCGCTTGAACAGCGTGTCGCCGGCGAACATCAGTCGGCCGGCGTCGGGATCATGGATCTCGAAGCAGACCGAGCCGGGCGTGTGGCCGGGCGTGTGAATGACGGAGAGCTCGCGCTTGCCGAGCTGGATGGTGTCGCCGTGCTCGATCCATCGCTCCACGGGGAGGACATCGCGGACCTTCCAGCCGAACATCGAGGCCTGCATCGCGAACCCGTCGTAGAGAAACGTGTCTCCCTTGTGGAGGCAGATGGCGCCGCCATGGGCCTCCTTGACGTCGCGCGTGCCGTAGATGTGGTCGAGGTGTGCGTGGGTGTGGATGATGCTGCGGACCGTCAGGTCGTAGTGCGCGACGATCTCGGCGATGTGCTCGAGCTCGCCCCCTGGGTCGATGACGACAGCGTCTTTCGTATCCCCGCACGCGAGGATCGTGCAGTTGCATTCGAGGGGGCCGGCGGGGAACGTCTCGCGAAGCAGCACACCCACGGTGTAGCGCGATTTTGGAGCTGCCGGCGAGACCACGCGCGCGCCCTCGGGGCTCATCTCGGAGCCATCGTCACGGGACGGCCGCGCTGCGCTCGCCATCGCCGTCATGCTTTACGCTCGCGCCAGGCCAGGTAGTAGATGACCCGGCGGCGGACCTCCCAGCGCCCATCTTCCGGCGCCAGCGGCGAGGCGAGGCCACCGGCGCACAGCGCAGATGCCTCGTCCGATGTGAGCACGATCTTGTCGCCGTGCTTCACGGTGAGCAGGTACGTCGGCATCCCGTGCCTGGACGGAGCGTCGGCGAGCTCGATCGTGTAGGCCTTCTTGCCGAACGTGACACCCGCGTCGCTGACCTCGGCGATCGGCTTGCCGTAACGGAGCAACTTGCCGTCCTTGATGTCGAGCACGACCTTGCGATCTTTCACCACGCGCAACCCGGTCTTGGCTTCGCTGAAGTACAGCGCGCCGACCCTCTTGTTGTTGCGGCGAATCGTGAGCGAGTTGATGAGGTAGCCGGCTTCGGTGCCGCGCTCGGTGTCGCGCAGCCTCCAAGACCCGCATGCCTCTGCGGGGCGCACCGAGATTGCGACGCACACGAGACCGAGGGCGAACGCAGCAAGGCGCATGTGTCGACACTAGCGCGGTGATAGCCTCAGCGCGATGGCTTCATATCCGGGGTTCCTGAGTAGAGGTGTGCTTGTCGCCGCGCTGTTCGCGGCATGTGGCTCGACGCGGTCGCCGTACGCGACGACCGGCGGCGCGCTGCAGCTGTCCAAGGTCGTGCTGTACCGCAATGGCGTCGGCTACTTCGAGCGCGGCGGTCGCGTCGAGGGAGATCGCCTCGTGCTGCGCGTGCGCAAGGATCAAGTCAACGATCTCTTGAAGAGCCTCACGGTGGTCGAGCGCAACGGCGGCCGCGCGGTCTCGATCTCGATGCCGCTCGATCCCCGCGCGTGGGCGAACGCTGCGATCGCCACGCTCGGGCCCGGCGCGGGCAGCCTGTCCGAGGTGCTCGACAAGCTGCGTGGCACACCCGTCACGCTCGCGACGTCGAACGGCAACGTCTCGGGCCGGATCATGATCGTCGAGCAGATCGTGGCGGAGCCGTCGGCGGGGCCCACGGGCAAGGGCGCCGACAACGACCAGGACTACAACGTCACGTTGCTCGACGGCGACAAGCTGCGCGTCGTGCGGCTGTCGAAGGTCTCTGGCATCACGCTGCACAACGGGGACATCTCGATGCAGTTCCAGCGCAGCCTCGATGCGACGGCGGGCGAGGGCATGTTCCAGCAGGTCGACGTGACGATCCGCCTCGTCGGCCGCCACAGCCACGATCTGCTCGTGAGCTACGTGGTCGGCGCGCCGATGTGGAAGCCGACGTATCGCGTCGTGTTGCCCGAGGACGGCAAGGGCCAGGCGCTGCTGCAGGGCTGGGCCGTTGTCGACAACACCACGGGCGAGGACTGGCGCGACGTGAAGCTCGCGCTGACTTCCGGCGCGCCGATCGCTTTCCGCTACGATCTGCACACGCCGCGCGACGTGGCGCGCACCGACCTGTCGTCGGTCGGCTCGAGCCGGCGGGCGCAGGTCTCGGTCGGCGAGACCACGTACACCCCCGCCAATGAGACATGGAAGTCGGGTGGCGCAGCGAGCGGGCCCGCACGCGCGACCAAATCATCTGCAACGCCACCACCGCCGCCGGCGCTGAAGGCCGACAAGGACTACAAGAAGAACGTTCCCGTCCCGGCCGGCAGGTACGAGTCGGCCCTCGGCGACATGGAGCGCGAAGAGATGCCGCCCGGCATGTGGGAAGAAGATGTACCCTCGGCGGTCGACGCCGAGGAGCTCGCGCGCTCAATGAAGGCACAGACCTCGGCAAAGAGCGTGAGCGGCCTCTCGCGCTATGACCTCGACGAGAAGCTCACGGTGCCCGACGGCACTTCGACGATGGTCGCGATCATCAACCAGCAGGTCGAGGGTGAGGAGACGTTTTTGTTCAAGCCAGGCGGCGGCGGGCAGGGGTACGAGGCGAACCCGTATCGCGTGATCCGGTTCAAGAACTCGACGCCGTTCGCGCTCGAGTCCGGCCCGATCTCGATCTACTCGGGGGGCAGCTTCGTTGGTGAAGGCATCAGCGAACCGGTCGGTGCGGGCGTGCCGGTGACCATCCCATTCGCCGTCGAGTCGGGGCTCATGGTGTCGTCCCTCACGCTCTCCACGGGCGACGAGATGCGGCTCGTGCGGATCCTGCGCGGCGTGATCGAGGTCGAGACGTTCGCGCGCCGCACGACGAAGTGGGAGGTGAAGAGCCAGCTGCCGCGCAAGGGCGACGTGACCCTGTACGTGCGCCACTCGAAGGCCGGCGGCAGCTTCGCGCTCGCGCCGCGCCCGCCCGGCACGGAGGACCTGCCGGACGCGTACCTAATTCCGATCAAGCTCGCCGGCGGAGCCGCGGAAGCGAAGCTCGAGGTCGTCGAGCAGACCCCGTCGCGCACCACCCTCTCGATCTGGGACAGCCGCGTGCTCGCGCTGTTCGAGGGCATCCTTGCCCAGGGCACGCTCGAGCGAGCGATTCGCGCCAAGCTCGAACCGCTGGTCAAGCTGCGCCAGGAGATCGGGCGGATCGACACCGAGATCGACGGCAAGCAGCGGGCCCGCGCCGAGCTCGATCAGCGCGCGCAGGAGACGCGCGCGAACCTCGATGCGATCAAGAAGGATCCGGCGGCCAACGCATTGCGCAAGGCACTCTCGGACCGACTCGACAAGTTCGCGAAGGACGGCGACAAGCTCGGCCGCGAGCTCGTCGAGCTGCAGACCAAGCGCATGGAGAAGAAGGTCGCCCTCGAGGATGCGATGCAGGCTCTCGATCTCACGCCGGCCGAGCCGCTCGCTCCGAAGAAGTAGCGCCCCGTGAGAGGCGCGTTGCGCTGCGCGAGTCCGGAGGCAAGGTCTGGACATGGCGCAACGTTCCTTTTACGTCAACGTCGGTGACCAGGTGTTCATCGAGGCGATGGACGAGGAGGTCGGTGCCGTCCGCAAGGTCGCGCACGACCATCTCGTCGTCTACATCGAGAACTCCGGCGACTTCCAGATCGAGGGTCCTGCGGTCAAGGCCGTGCACTCCGGTAAGGTTGTCCTCGACCCGTCGCAGCTGACACCGGAGCTGCTCACGGCGGCACAGCACGCGCACGAGCACGAGACCGAATAGCGAGCTACTTGTTCCAGGACCGGTACGGGTGCTTCTGGAGGTTCGCGTTGTAGTAGCGCGGATCGTGAGAGACCTCTTCGATCGCCCACGCGGGGACGACGAACGGCTCGGTCTCCGACGCGAGCTCGATCTCCGCCAAGACGAGGCCTTCATTCTCGCCGTGGAACACGTCGACCTCCCACGTCTTCCCCTCGAGCTCGACGTGATGGCGGTGCTTCTCGATCACGGGCTGTTCGCACATGGCGAGCAATGCGGCCGCGTCGCTCGCGGGGATCTCGTACTCGAACTCGTCGCGCGTGACACCGCGCGTCTTGCCCTTGATGGTGAGCTTGGCGGTCTCACCTTCGAGGCGTACGCGTACGACGCGCTCGGCCACGGAGCTGAGGTAGCCCTGCGTAAACCGCACGCCCACGCCCGGTGGATGCCATGCAGGGTCGACCAGGAACTTGCGCTCGATCTCGCTGCCCATGGCGCGCGAGCGTACAGGAGCTACGCTGCAGTCGTGCGGTTGCTCGTCTACGATCGAACCTGCGTGGGCAAGCGAGGCAATCTATCGCCCGTCTGGGCGGCGGGAGCGGCGCTCTACAAGTCCCTCGGGCGCATCGACGATGCGCAAGGCGTGGCGTCGTGGGACGAGGCACTCGCGTGGATCGCGGGACACGAGGAGCCAATCGACGAGATCCAGTACTGGGGACACGGCAAGTGGGGCGGGGCGCTCGTCGATGACGAGATGCTCGACGGCGACGTGACGCGCCCGACGCATCGCCTGCATATCGCCCTCGCTGCGGTGCGCGAGCGGCTCGGGGCCGATGCGCTGTTGTGGTTCAGGTGCTGCGAGGTGCTTGGCGCGCGTCGCGGCCAAGACCTGGCCATGCGCCTCGCGGACTTCCTCGGCGCGCGCGTTGCCGGCCACACCTACGTCATCGGGTTTCATCAGAGCGGCCTACACGGCGTCCGCCCCGGCCAGCGTGCCGACTGGTCGCCCGTGGAGGGACTCGCAGCTGGAACCGCAACGCAACCACAAAAGGGGCGGTTCTCGTTCCCGTGGAGCCCACGCACGATCACGTGCCTCCATAGCTCGGTTCCGCCGGCCTGGTTCGCGTAGACTCGTCAGCGGTGGCCGACCAGGTCAACACGTTGGGCGATCGCCCTGGGCGCCGCGGCGAGCGGCTGGCCGCGCTGTTCGCGTCGCCCGCGAGCGTGCTCGTCATCTTGCCGGTGCTTGTGATCTCCGTCGGTGTCGTCGTGCTGCTGCTCGGCCGCAAGGCGACGAGCGAGAGCGCCGAGATGATGGCGCGGTCGCAGTTGCTCGCGCAGGCCGACGAGGTCAGCGCGGACGTCAAGAGCGCCCTCGACCAGTCCGACCCCGTGCTCAGCGGACTGCGCACGCTCGCCGAGCCAGCACTGCCGACCCCCGACGCGGCGGCGCGCCTGCGCGACATCGTCATCGGGCGCTCCGGCATCACCAACGCGAGCATCGTGTTCCCGTCCGGCGTGATGTGGGGCAGCTACTTCTCGACCGACACGCGCGAGCTTCGCGTCCAGGAGACGCGCGTCGCGGATCGCACGCGTACGAGCTACGCGCTGCGCGATGGGCAGATGGTGGTGCTCAGCGTCGAACCGTCGCAGTACGAGCCGCTCCAGCGACCCCAGTACCTGAAGCCTGTGGAGGCCAAGCGCCGTGTTTGGCTGCCCCCGCGCACGTTCGAGACGTCGCACCGGACCGGCGTGACCGTCTCGGAGCCCGTGCTCGCCGCCGACGGCACCCTGATCGCCGTCGTCTCGCTCGACTTCGACGTCGCGGCGCTGTCGCGCGTGATCGGCCGGCCGCCGCTGCCCGGCGCGCGCACCGTGATGTTCACCCGCGATGGGACGATCCTCGCATTCCCTGGCGCACCGATTCCGGAGAAGGCGGCCAAGGAGAAGCGCCTGCTTCGCTACGAGGATTACAAGGACCCGGCGCTGACGGCGCTATTCGCGCGCATCGAGAGCGGCCGCGAGCAAGCGCAGTTCGCCGAGCTCGAGGCCACCGATGGGGCCCGCTACTTCATGTCGCTGTCCGTCGTCGCGCGCAACGGCGCGGGCTCGTCGCTCGACTGGTATCTCGCGACGCTCGTGCCCGAGAGCGCGCTGTTCAGCGCGACGAAGAAGTTCGGGCGTGATGCGATCATCGCGTCGGCGGCGGCGCTCGCGATCGCGCTCGGCGTCGCCCTGATGTTCGCGTGGAACCTCCTCCGCATGCGGCGCGCCGTCGGTGTCGCGCGCGCGGAAGCGCGGTCGGCGCAGGAGCGCGCGAGGAAGCTCGGCAGCTATCAGCTCGTCGCTCGCCTCGGCAGCGGTGGCATGGGCGAGGTGTGGCGCGCTCAGCACCAGCTGCTCGCTCGGGAGGCCGCGATCAAGCTCGTGCGGCCTGATGCGCTCAGCGATCCTTCCCACGCACCGCTCGTGCTTGAGCGGTTCCGCCGCGAAGCGCAGACGCTCGCGTCACTGCGGTCGCGCCACACGATCGAGCTCTACGATTACGGCACCACCGACGACGGTGCGTTCTTTTTCGTCATGGAGCTGCTCGACGGCCTCGATCTCGCGCAGCTCGTGCGCCATCACGGCCCGCAGCCGGCGGCGCGCGTGATCAGCATCATCGCGCAGGCCTGCCAGTCGCTTGCGGAAGCGCACGATGCGGGGTTGTTGCACCGCGACATCAAGCCCGCGAACCTCTACCTGTGCCGCGCCGCCGATGAGGTGGACATCATCAAGCTGCTCGACTTCGGCATCGTGCACAACGCGTCGGACCCGCTCGATCCCGTGCTCGTGGCGAACGATCCCGCGCGTCCCATTCCCGTGACCGCGACCTCGACGGGCGAGCGGCTCACCGCGATCGGCGTGGTCGTGGGGACGCCCGGCTACATCCCGCCCGAGCAAGCCATCGGCGAGCCGCTCGACGCGCGTGGTGACCTCTACGCGCTAGGCTGTGTAGCATGGATCCTCCTCACCGGTAACGAGGTGTTCCCGGGAGACGATGGTGACGAGGTGCTGCATCAGCACGTTACCCAGCCGTTGCCGACGCTGCGCGACAAGGTCCGCGGCTGGCTTCCCAAGGAGCTCGAGGATCTAGTGCTGTCGTGCCTCGCGAAGCAGCCGCGCAGCCGACCGCCCGATGCCCGTGCGCTCGCCGATGCGCTGTACGCGATCGAGATCCCGCCCGAGCACGCGTGGACGCGGAAGCAGGCGATCGCGTGGTGGTCGAGCCTCCGGCCGACGGCGACCGCGCACCACGACGAGGCCACCGCCCGGGGGCCCGTCGTCCCGATGCCCGGAGGCGCGACCCGGGTCGATGGCGTAGCCGGTGTGCCGCCACGACTCACCGTGGGGCTCGCGACCGCTGTCGATGGCGGGCGGGTCCTCGTGCCCCAGCGCGACAAGGGGCAGAGCCTCGATCTTCCGACGGTGATGTCACGCCCGAGTCGCCCGGACTGAAACAAAGCGAAGCAAATGGGCGCCGCTGGATCGACATCGCAGTCAGTGAGCGGCGGTTAGCTCGGGCTGTCGACGGCCCCCCCTCGGACCGGCGATAACTCGCGCATGCGAATGCTGTCCTGCCTCGCGGTTGTTCTTGCGACGACCGGATCCGCCGCTGCCGATGAGCACCTCACGCCGATGGTACGTGGACCACACAGCTGCGGCACGCGGCAGGTGGCGCCGGTCGTCTCTCACGTGCAGGACTACCAGCTCGCGCCGGGCGCCCAGCGCGTCGTTTATCTCAACAAGAACGGCGGCACGTACATGGTGGGCCCGGTCCAGACCAACGCGCTGACCAACGCGGTCAACACGATCGTGAGCTACGGCGGGAGCTCGAGGTCCGCGGTCATTCCCCCACTGCCCACGGGCTTCAACTGGCCGGAGATCGTCACGTGCGTGAAGGACTACTACAAGGCGTTCGACATCCGGTTCGTCGAGACCGAGCCCACCGAGGGGCCGTTCATCGAAGCGGTCGTCGGTGGTGATGGCAGCGAGGTCGGATATCCGGCGGGCGCCGGGCTCCTCGGCATCGCAGCGGCCGACAACTTCTGCGGCGTGACCGAGACGGGCGTCGCATTCAACTTCGCCGAGGCCCACGGTGGCTCGTCGCGCAACCGCGAGCTGTGCGCCACCATCGCGCACGAGGTCGGGCATCTTCTCGCGCTAGAGCACGAGACGCTCGCGACGGACATCATGTCGTACGTGCCCGTGACGCAGGCGGCGAGCAAGTCCTTCGTCGACCAGTTCAGCGCCTGCGGCACGTATCCGAACCAGCCGCAGCAGTGCACCTGCACCTCGTCGCAGCAGAACTCGTACCAGCGCCTGACCTCGTACGTCGGGACGCGGCCTGCCGACAGCGTGAGTCCGACGCTCGGCATCGAGTCACCGTCGGATGGCGGCAATGTTCCGCCGACGTTCGAGGTGGTCGCGCGCGCGACCGACAACATGGGGATGGCCGACGTGCGCGTGCTGATCGATGGCGCCGAGGTCGCCGTCTCGTCGATGACCTCGGACGGCGAGCGCTACAAGATCACCGTGCGCAACGTCGGTCTGGGCCAGCGCATGCTCACCGTCATCGCGCGCGATCTCGCCGGCAACGAGGCGAAGCAGGAGAAGATGCTCACGATCGCGAAGCTCGAGACCGGCGCGTCGTGCATCGACAACGCGGCGTGTGCGGGCAACATCTGCGCGGGCAGCGAAGACGGTAACTTCTGCACGCAGGCCTGCGACCTCAATAACGACTCCTGCCCCGAGGACTTCGATTGTGCGACGGCGGGGAACGCGAGCGTGTGCGTGGTCGCCGACGGTGGTTGCGGCTGCCAGACCAACGATCCGCGCGGTGCGCTCACGGTCGGGCTCGTGCTCGGCCTCGGCGCGCTGATCGGCCGCCGGCGGCGGCGATAGCGCGCGAGGGCTGCCGGCCCGCGGTGATCACGTTCCGTTGGCGTCGGCGGTCCGGCGCGGCCTCGTCGAAGGCGTTCGGAACGGCGTCAGGGGTTGCACAGCGTCGGCGGTCGCATCGGCATTAGCGTCGGGGGGCGGCATCGGCGGCCGGCGGCCGGCGGCGTCGGGGTCGGGGACGGGGTCGGGGACGGGGTCGGGGTCGGCATCGGCATCGGGGGTCATGGCGTTTCCTTTCGTCGTGTTCGCCCGTTCCAGCGAGAGGACCGTCACGCGCGCTGGGATGAGGCGTCCGTGGTCTGCGGCGTTCGTCATGCGCGCGGCGCGCGTCCTCTCGCGGAGGGCGAAAACACGACGAAAGGGACGCCGTGACCGGAGAGGCCTACGCCGTTCGCGCAAGCGACGCCCCACGCGGTCGACGGGTGCTCGCGCCACGAGCGTGGACCGGCGCGCCGCGCGCGGGCAGCGAGCCTCGTCGAGGCACGGCGCGTTCGACAGGTGAGTACGCACCGCCGCCCGCGCGGGGGCCGCGTCGAACGCGGGGCACGCACCGCCGCCCGCGCGGGGGCCTCGTCGAGCGCGCGCTCGCACGAGCGTCGCTGCCTGCGCGGCGGCCGCTCGTGGATTCGCGAGCGGCCTCGGTCTTCGGCGAGCAGACGCATGGCTTCGCTCCGTGAGGGGTTCACGCCCCGCCGCGAGACCGCCGCGCCACGCGCACGACGACCGCGGGAGAACACGCGCGGTTCATCCCAGCGCGTGTCACGGCGCTCTCGCTGCAAGGGCGCAACCCCTCACAGGAGCTTCGCCATGCGTCTTCTCGCCTTCGACCTCGCGCTCTCGCTCATCCACTCGCTGCGGCCCACGCTCGAGGCGCTGCGGCGCCACGACGCGCCGCTGGCCAAGCAGCTGCGCACCGCGCTCGCCAGCGTCGCCCTCAACGCCGCCGAGGCGCTGGGGCGCACGGGCGGCGATCGCCCGCACCTGTTCCGCATCGCCCTCGGCAGCCTCCGCGAGGTGAACGCGGTGCTCGACGTCGCGATCGCCTTCGGCTACCTCGCCGAGGCGCCCCTCGCCGCCGAGCGCGACCGGCTCGGTGGGCTACTCTACGGCCTCCAGCGGGGCTAAGGACCCCGCGGCCCCGCCGGGCCCACACCGGCGTCGGCGTCGACGTCGACGTCGACATCCGCGTCGGGCGTCGGCGTCGGGCGTCGGCGTCGGGCGTCGGGCGTCGGCGTCGGCGTTGGGCTCGGCATCGGGCTCGGGCTCGGCGTCGGCGTCGTGTCGGCATCGGCGTCGGCGTCGGGCTCGGCGTCGGCGTCGGGCTCGGCGTCGGCGTCGGCGTCGGCGTCGGCGTCGGCGTCGGCGTCGGCG
>JANRKM010000272.1:0-42675 GCA_033763475.1 Kofleriaceae bacterium | reverse complement strand
GGTCCCGACCGGCGTCGGCACGCCCAGCGCGCTTCCGATCGCACCGATCGCGCACCTCGAGATCGGCGATCGCCCGGCGCTGTCGTGGACGGGGCGCTATCTGGTCGTGCGCGGCGGCGAGGCGAACAAGGGCTCACAGCTGTGGCGCATCGATCTCGAGCAACCGAGTGTGCAACCGATCGCCGCGGACACCGACGGGCGCCACCCGATCTCGCCCGACGGCGCGACGGTGGCGCTCGCGCGCGCTGCGGGTGGCATCGAGCTCGTCGACGTCGCGGGTGGCTCGCCTGCGCGCGCAATCGAAGGCAGCGTGGGTGAGGAGCCGATCTCCTTCCACGCGAATGGCCGCAGCGTGTTCACGACGCGCCTCGTCGACAACGCGATCCAGGTCGACCTGATCGACCTCGCGACGTCGGCGCGCACGGCGGGGGTGAGGATCTCGCCCGACCAGCGCCCCTCCTATTTCAGCGTCGCGCTCTCCAGTGAGGGTGATGTGGTCACCTACTCGACGAGCTCGGACGCATCCGATCTCTACGTCATCGAGCGCGCTGCCAAGTGAGCGCAGGCGGCTAGAGTCTCCAGCCGTGGGGCTTGGAGTAGCGGACACCGATCTTGCGGACGGCAACTCTGGTGGTCGGGTCTGCGAGGCCTGAACCGTGCCAACTAGCCGAAATCCTATACGAGAGGGGCTGGTATCGCGGTTGCTCTAACCGGTGGCAGCTCAACAAGGACGCAACCGATGGCCACCGCTCTCGCTTTTGCCCCCGACCAGGTCTCTCCGCTCGCTAGCGAAGTGTCCACGACCCTGCCGGTAGGTGCCGGTGTGGCGTACGAGGTGTTTGCGGACGCGATGGAGATTCCGCGTTGGCTACCTTTGGTGCAGAGCGCGCGCGTCGTGACGCGGACGCCCGAAGGCCGGCCCGGCAAGGTGGCGTTCACGCGCAAGCTCGAACGCGGCAGCCTCGGCTACACGCTCGAATACCGCTACGACACCACCAACCTCGGCGTGCAGTGGTCGACCCCTGCCTCCTCGAACGTGGTGCTGTATGGTGAGGCGCGCTTCGTCCCGCTGTCGATGAAGGCCTGCATGATGCTCTACCGGCTCGTGATCGACCTGCCGGTGATCGACGAGACGATCGCGAACGAGCTCGATCGCCACCCCGCATCCCTTGTGGTTGCCGAGTTCCGCGAACACCTACGCCGGCTGTGCTAAGCGCACACCGTCGTCCTCGATTTAGCCCTCTACCTGCAATTACACGTTGGCTTCATCGCACGCGGCTGGATACGATGTTTTCACCGTGCCGGGGACGCGTCGTGATGTTTCGACCGTAGATTTTCCCGCGGGAGAAGAGCCTCATGGCTTCGAGGCGCCGGCGACCCACGATGCGGCGCCTGCCTTCGCGCGCGGGACGCTGCCCGACGGCAGCCGTGACGCGCTCGAGGCGAGTGACCGGCTGCGCGAGCTCGAACAGAGCTTCGATAAGTGCCTCGCGGGTCTGGTGATGCACTTCCAGCCGATCGTCCACGCAAGGACGCGGGCTCGGTTTGGCTATGAAGCCCTGCTCCGCTCCACGGACAAGTCGCTACCGCATCCGGGGGCGATCCTCGACGCGGCCGAGCGCTTGGAGCGCGTCCCTGCCCTCGGTCGCGCCGTTCGGGCGCACACCGCGAAGATCATCGCGAACGCCCCCCCCGAGCGCGGCGTGGTGTTCATCAATCTTCACCTGCTCGACCTGTTCGACAAGCAGCTGACGTCGCCGTTCTCGCCCCTCGCGAAGGTCGCCTCGCGCGTGATCCTCGAGATCACCGAGCGCACGTCGCTCGAGGGCGAGGTCGACCTGCGCTATCGCGTCGCCGAGCTGCGCGAGCTCGGCTTCCGCATCGCTATCGATGATCTCGGCGGCGGCCACGCGCGCATGGGCACGTTCACCCTGCTCGACTGCGACTTCGTGAAGCTCGACATGTCGCTCGTGCGCGACGTCGACAAGCACCCGATGAAGCAGCGGCTGATCCGCTCGATGACCGAGCTTTGCCGCGAGCAGGGGATCACGTTCATCGCTGAGGGCGTCGAGACGGAAGCCGAAGCGAAGATCCTCGTCGACCAGGGCTGCGATCTTTTGCAGGGCTACCTAATCGCGAAACCCGCGCTGCCGTTCGTCGACCCGCTCTGAGCGCTCCGTCGCGGGACGCTCAGTCGAGGTCGAACGCGTACAGGATGCCGCGGTTCGACATCACGAACAAGCGGCCATCCGAGGTGATCGCCGGCTCGGCCGAGATCCCGTCGCCGGGATCGAAGTACTCGAGCGTCTCGCCCGTCTTGCGGCTCGCGATGAACATACCGTCCTTCGCGAGCGAGTAGACGATCAGATCGTCGTGCACCACCGGCGTCGCGGGCTCCCCGCCGCCCTTTGCTCCGACGCGCCAGATGATGTTTCCGCCGAGGTCGAGGGCGTAGGTGCCGAGGTCGGCGACGCTGACGTAGAGCCGACGACCGTCGGAGGTCATGCCACCGACGTTACCCGTCGAGCTCGGCATCGACGCATCCCAGAACGGCAGCCGCCAGCGGACGAGCCCGGTAGCCTTGTCGAGCGCGTACACGCCGCCCGACGACGACGACGCATAGACCTTGTCCTCGATGACGAGCGGCGTCGCGTCGACATCCATGAACCGATCCGCATCGCCCTTGAGCTGTGCGGACCAGGCGAGCGAGCCGTTGTCCTTGCGGAGTGCGGCGAACGTGCCGTTGGAGAACCCGGTATATACGAGGTCACCGTCGATGGTGACGCCGGCGTGCCCGCGCAGCGTGTACTCCTCGGGCGTCTCGGACTTGTACTGCCACTTGAACTTGCCGGTGATCGCGTCGACCGCGACGACCTGATCGGCCTCGTTCGAAAATACGATCAGGTCGGTGGTGGCAGCGGGCTGCTGCTCGATCGGACCGCGGCTCTGGTAGCGCCACTTCTCCGCGCCGGTCTGCGCATCGAGGGCGAGCAGCACGCCATCGACGGTTCCGACGTAGAGCATGGTGCCGAGGACGAGCGGTGTGCTCGCGACGGCGCCGATCTTCTTGCGCCAGCGCACGTCCCCGTTGGCCGCTTTGAGGGCATAGAACCACCCGTTGGCCGAGCCGAGGAACAGCGTGTCGGCATAGAGCATCGGGCTCGCGAACTCCTGGGGCGAGACCTCGGTCCGGCGATCACCGGTCGAAAACGACCACTGCAGGGCGAGGCGGTCCTCCCCTAGCGGCTCGCGGGGCTCGGCACGCATCGCGTCGGCGCGCTGCGATGGCACGCGCACGCATCCCGCGAAGGCGCCCACAGCGGCGAAAAAGATGGAGAGGCGTCGCACGAGCTTGGCTACAGGGCGGCGAGCCGGCGCTCGATCAGGTCGGGCAGCTCGGTCGATGCGCCGAGCTCCTTGGCCTTTTCGAACAGCGCCTTCGCCTCGGCGGGCTTGTGAAAGTACTCCTGCTGGAGCCGTCCCTGGTGGTAGAGCGCGTACGCGCGGCGCGGACCCGCTTCGTCGGGCTGCATCGCCGTGAACGTGGCGAGCGCTTCCTCGAGCAGCTTCTGGCGCGCGCCGGCGTCGGCCTCCGCGATGGCCTTCGTCTCGAGCGCGATGCCCAGGCCCTCGCGCGCGATCACGCCGTCGAGACCCTTGGCCGTCGTGCCCTTGCGATAGGACGCGATCGCCTCGTCGGTCCTGCCGGCATCGAGGAGGAGCGAGCCTTTGAACGTGGGCGTGCCCTCCGCGCCGGCCTTCGCCATGGAGTCGAGCATCGCGATCGCGCGCTCCTTCGCGGTGGTGAACCGCTTCTCCGTGGATGCCGGCTGGCCGGGCATCAACGTCTCGGGGCCGACGGGGGCACGGCCCTCGTCGAGTACCTTCGCGAGCTTCTCGGTCTGCTTCTCCTGACCGACGTGCTTCCGCCAGCGGAACGCGAGCACGATCGTCACGATCACGGCGATCAAGATCACAGCGACCATGATCTTCTTCACGTGTGGCGCGATACGATCGGCGAGCGTCTCCCCACCGATGTGTACCGGCGTGGGCGGAGCGGCAGGCTTTGCCTTGGGTTCCTCGTTGTTGTCGGCCATCGGAGGTCGGGCGGATGTAGCACCGCGATCGGTGGTGCGTCAATTCGCACCCTTGGACCCAAGACTTCAGCGCTGCGTTGCCTAGAATCCCCCTATGCGCCCCGCCCTGCCCGCCTTGCTGCTGGTGCTCGCGAGCGCGGTGACTCGGGCGCACGCGGAGAACGAGCGAGCGCTGTCCGTGGGCCTCGGCTGGGCCACGTTCAGCGCGCCGGGCGAGGCCTCCGGAAACATGGAGCCACCGGCGATCACCCCGGACGTGGGCGGCGCCGTGGCCATCACGTACGAGCACGCGCTCGGGAGCGACGTCGCGGTGCGCGGCGAGCTGGCGGGGGGCATCTTCTACGGCGGCAACGCGGAAGGGCAGCAAGCGCTCAGCTACGCCGCGCTCGCGGACGTCGGCGCGGTCTACCGGTTCGACGTGCTCAAGTACGTTCCCTACGCGTTCGCCGGAGTGGGTGCCGTCGGGACCACCGGTGGCCCGATCCCGCGCGACGTGAACTTCGTGCTCACGATCGGCGGCGGCCTCGACATCCTCGTGTCGCGCGCGAGCTCCTACGGCTTCGAGGCCCGCCTCGCCTCGTTCGGCGGCGACATCACCTTGTTCACGCTCGGGGTCCGCGCGACCACCCGCTGGGGATACTTCTAGTACGTCCTACATCGGGGTGGGAGTGGGCACTCCTGCCGTTCGCCGAATTTGTGGGTGCTCGCCCCCTAACGTGGCGGCAGCCCCATGCATTGCTTGCAGTTACGGTTGGCACTCCTCTTGGACAATGTCGCAGGCATGCGCTTCCACCAGGGTCTTGTCGGTACGTTCATGAGCCTCCTCGCCGCGTGCACGGGCACGGTTGGTGATGACGGCGGCGGTGACGACACCACCAATCCCGAAGAGCCTCCGCCCTCGCAGGTGCGCGTCGCGGTGAACGACGCGAACGCGCCCCAAGCCGGCGTCCGCGTGATCTTCCAGAACGCGGATGACTCGGTCGTGCTCGACACCACCACCGATGCCGCGGGCTTCGCGACGGCGGAGATGCAGGCCGGCAACGTCACCGTGATCCGGACCTACCCGGTGGTTATCCCCGTGCCGCCCGAGGGGCAGCGCGCGCCGGACGTGATCACGTACGTCGGCGTGAAGGGCGGCGACCTGCTCGAGCTCGGGAATGCGGAGCCCGCGACGCCTACGACGCCGAGCGCGATCGTGGTCAAGGTGCCCGAGGGCGCGGCGGGGACCGTGACGGTCAAGACGCCGTGTGGTTCGGGCGCCGGGGAAGCGCCGAACATCGCCATCACGGTCAGCAACTGTCGCGCGGTGATGGACCTCTACGTCACCGACGGTGACCAGTCGTCGTTCTTCGTACAGAAGCCCTATGCCGGGAACATCGACGTCTCGGACGCGGTGTTGAAGGGCCGCCTCGGTTCGCAGATCGCAGCGAGCAACGTGCCGCTCGAATCCACCGTCAACGTCGACCAACGCCTGGTCGCCGGCATGTTCGCGCTGTACAGCTCGGGCGAGAAGCGCGTCGACCAGACGCCCGCCAACGTCAACCTCCCCGATGTCACCGGCATCGATCAGCTGCTCGTCACGCGGATCAACACCGCGAACAAGGGCACGCAGATGATCACGGAGCGCACGCCCTTCGTGGGCAGCACGGTGAACGTCGACGCCAGCGCGAACCTCATTCCCTACGTCGGCCAGATCGACTACAAGCCGACGACGGTCACCTGGGTCGAGGACACCGCCGGCATCACCGGCGTCGCCGACGCGGTGCTGCTGACCTACGACGTCACGCGAGGCGCGGGGATGGGCGGCACGCCGGCGCTCGACGCGGAGTACCGCCGCATCGTCCTCGCGCCGCACACGGGCCTCTCGCTTCGACTGCCGGTGCTTCCCGACGCGCTCTACAACCCGTCGATGGCTGACGAGATCGGCGGCGCGTTCGGTATCGTCCGCGCGACGGGCGGCTACGACGCGCTCCGCAAGCGCGCGTTCGCCGCGGCGGAGATCACCGACACCGTCGATGCAAACGGCAAGATCACGCTTTCGTACACGGGCCAGCGCCCCGCGCTCTGATAAGCGAACGGCGACGCCCTAGCCCCAATGCCCGTCAGCTCGCGTAGACGTCGACCTGAACCTGAACCTTAACGCTACCTTCGACGTTGATGGAGTATGAGCGTGCAGCGTGAAAACTCGGTGTCCACGGATTCCGGGCAAGCCCACCCGGTCAATGCCGGCGTCCAAGGTGTGGTGTTCAGGTTCAGGTTCACGTCGACGACTATGTCAACGTCTCCTTGATTCACTGAAGGGTATCTGCCCGTAGTTGCCCTAGCCCTTGTCGTGGCGATCTTTCTTGGCCTTGATCGCGATCCGGATCGGCGAGCCGCGGAACCCGTAGCGCTCGCGTAGGCGGTTCGCGATGAACCGCTTGTAAGACGGCGCGAGGCCATCCGGGCTGTTGGCCCAGAGCACGAACGTTGGCGGCCGCGCTGTCGCCTGGGTGATGTAGTTGATGCGCACGGCGCGCCCCTGGTACAGCGGCGGCGGCGTCTCCTCGATGACCTCGGTGAAGAACCGGTTGAGCTGCGCGGTCGGGACGCGCTTCTTGTGCTCGGCGGCGACCTGGTCGACGAGATCGAGCAGGCGATCCACGCCGTCGCCGCGAAGCGCCGAGAGCGTGACGACGGGCGCCCAGTTGAGGAAGTGGAACGTGTCGGAGGTCTGCTCCTTGAGCGTCGCTTTCGCGGCCTCACCGGAGATGCGATCGCCCTTGTTGAGGGCGATCACGAGGGCGCGCCCGGCTTCCTCGATCATGCCAGCGATGCGCGCGTCCTGCTCGGCGGGCCCGAGCTCGGCGTCGATGACGAGCACCACGACGTCCGCGCGATCTACCTGGCCGATCGCCATCGACACCGCGATCTTCTCGATCTCGGCGTCGATCTTCGCCTTGCGCCGGATGCCCGCGGTGTCGACGAGCACGTAGTCGCGGCCGCCGATCGAGAACGGCGTGTCGACGGGATCCGTGGTGGTGCCAGCCACGTCGTGCACCAACGACCGCTCCTCGCCGAGGAGCCGATTGGTCAGCGAGGACTTGCCGGCGTTGGGGCGCCCGACAAACGCGACGCGCAGCGGCTCGGGGGGAGCAGGCTGTTCGCCGGCGTTCTCCCCCTGCGCTTCCTCGTGCTCGTCCGCGTCGTCGGCGAGCACGTCGAACACATCCTCCGCTTCGCTCTCGTCGTCGGCCGGGATGTCGGTGCGGGCCCCGGGGACGATGGCAGCGACAATTGCTTCCAAGAGCGCGTCGATGCCGCGTCCGTGCGCTGCGGAGATCGCGTAGGGGTTGCCGAGCCCGAGCGCGTGGAAGTCGTGCACGAGGTCATCGCGGACCGCGTGGTCGAGCTTGTTGACCGCGAGGAACACCGGCTTGCCGGTCTTGCGCAGCTGATTCGCGAGGTCGTGATCGGTCGCGGACAGCCCCGCGCGCCCGTCGACGACGAGCAACACGGCGTCGGCCTCATCGATCGCGCGGAGCGCCTGGCGGTGAATGCCGGCGCCGATGACCTCGGTGGCGGCCTCGGGATCGAGGCCACCGGTGTCGACGACGCGCAGCTCGGAGCCGAAGTAGTCGGTCTCGCCGTAGCGGCGATCGCGGGTCAGGCCCGGCGTGTCGTGGACGAGCGCGGGGCGGCCGCCGACGAGGCGGTTGAACAGCGTCGACTTGCCGACGTTCGGCCGACCGACGATGGCGAGCAGTGGGTCACTCATGCGATTCGCCTTCTCCGCCGTAGCCGAGGCGGCGTAGCTCGCGTTCGCCGCGGCTCCACTCGGTGAGCACCTTGACGAACAGCGACAGATGCACGGTCTTGCCGAGCGCGTCGCCGACGGCCTTGCGCGCGGCGATGCCGAGCTCGCGGATGCGCGAGCCCCCTCTACCGACGACGATCGCCTTCTGCGAGTCGCGCTCGACGATGATCACCGCGCCGATCGAGAGCTCCGTGTCGGACTTCTCGTTCCAGGTCTCGATCTGCACCGCGCACGCGTACGGCAGCTCCTTGCCGAGCTGGTGGTAGAGCTGCTCGCGGATGATCTCCTTCGCGATGAAGTGCGGAGAGCGATCCGTGACCATCTCCTCGGGGAACAGCGGCGGGCCCACGGGGAGCAGCCTGGCGATCGCGCGCTCGAGCACCTCGACCCCATCGCCGGTCGCCGCCGAGATCGGAACGATGTCGATGCCTTCGGCGAACGAGGTCCACGCTTCGATCACGGGCAAGAGCTCGGGCTTGGCGACGCGATCGACCTTGTTGAGGCCCACGAGTACGGGCTTGGCCTTGCTCGCATGCCCGAGGGCGGCGACGTCTTCCTCGTCGAGGCGATTTGGCATCCGGCCCCGGCGATCGGTGGCGTCGACCAGCATCAGAACCACGTCGGCATCGGACGCGGCGGTCAGCGAGGCCTCGCGCATGTAGCGCCGCAGGGGCCCGCGGCCGTCCTGCACGCCTGGGGTATCCACGTAGGCGATCTGCGCGCGCGCGGGTGTCTCGTCGGGTAGGTCGATCGTGTGAACCCCGAGGATGCGATCCCGGGTGGTCTGCGGTTTGGCGGAAACGGCGACCAGGTGTCTTCCGAGGATCCGATTGAGCAACGTCGACTTACCGACGTTCGGCAATCCGACAATCGCGCAGAACCCGGCTCGGATCTCGGCGATCTCGTCGGACATGGCGGGTGCCCCTTTAGCACAGAACTGGCCCGGAACGCAGGCCCCCGCTAGCGTGGCTTCCATGCAGCGCTTCGCGCTCGGGCTGGCCATCGGGGCGGTGATCGCCGCCCTCGTGCCCTCCCCTGGCCTGTTCGTGGCGCTCGGGCTGGGCCTGGCGGCGATCGGCACCGGATGGGTGGGCTATCGCCAGCGCGCAGCTCCCGGCGGGCTCCGCCTGGTTGCCGCGGGCGCGATCACCCTCGGAGCGATCGGCCTCTTGCTCGGGACGCTGCGCGTGGTCCTGGTGATCGCGGCCCTCGACCACGTGGGGCGGATGATCGGCTGATCGCGACGCGCGTTCAGGCGACCGAGACCAGCCACACGATCCCGGCGGCGACCGCGCCGAGGACGAGCACGAGCACCGCGATTCCGCGCGCGAGCTTCCACCGATCGATCGACGACAGGATCTCGCGCAGCTCCATGAGCCGGCGATCGGCGACGCCGAGCTCGACGTCGATCGCGTCGATCGGGGCCATCTGCGCCGCCAGGCCGTCGGGGCGATCGACGTAGAGGCGCTCGCCGAGCTCGAAGAGGATCTTGTCGCGCACGGTCTCGGCATCACTCGCCGCGCGGTCCATCACCTTGCGCTTGGCGCCGATCGCGGCGAGCAGCTCCTCGGTGCGGCGCTGATCGTTCTGCTCGGCCTCGAGCAGCTCGCTGCGCCTCGTCGTCGCCTCGACACGCTTGGCCTCGAGCGCGGCGATCTTGGGGTTGAGCGCGTCGAGCTCGGCCGCGAGCACGGGCTCGTCCTTCTGCACCGCGATGCGATCGGCCTTGAGCGTGGCGAGCTCGGCTTGCAGCGTGGCCGGATCCTTCTTGCTGCTCTTCACGGACACGAGATTCGCGGTCGCCTCGGCGATCGCGGCATCGGCCCGGCGCTGTGCCTCGCGGAGGTCGGCGGCCTTGCGGGTCAGCTGGGCCTGCTCCTTGTGCAGCGGCTCGAGCCTCTTGGCGAGCTCGGCGAGCTCCGCGTCGATGGCGGCGAGGTCCGTCGCGTGTTGCTTCTTCGCTGCTTCGCGATCCGTGGTGACGCGCTGGAGCTCTCGATCCGCGGCGCCGACCTGCGCGTGATGGTGCGAGCGCTCGTCTTCGATCGAAGCGAGCTGTTCACGCGCGGCGGCGAGCGCGGGATGGTCGAAGCCGTCGCTGCTGACCGCGGTGCGTCCGAGCGTGACCAGGTAGCGGCGACGCCCCTGCTGGCGCGCGATCTGCTTGGCGTCGAGCTCGGCGAGCTCGGCCCGCGCGCGCCGCACGCCGAACAGCGCCGTCGCCACATAGCGCACGTCCCCGTACACGCCGCGCTGCCGTCGCAGCTGCGCGACCGTGCGCAGGCGGCCACCCTTGGTGTGCACCGCTGCTGACGGGGACGTCGCTGCGGTCGGATCGCCGCGGCCGAGCTGCGTCGGATCGCCGCGCACGAACTGCGCGGTCGCGGGATCCGTCATTGTCGGATCGCCACGCAGCGCCTCGGCCGTCTCGGTCAACAAGACCTCGACCGGCGTCCCCTTCACCTGGGTCAGCGCGGGCTCCGCGATGCCGAGCACCGCGTTCGCGGCGTCGCGCTTGATCGTCGCCTGTGCATGCGCGACGCGCAGCTTGTCGGCGTCGAGGCGGGTTGAGGCACCATCCTCGAACTCGCCCACGGGCACGGGCGTGCGCTTCCCCGCCTCCTCGACCGCGTCGGACAGATCGGCGATGGTGTCCCGCTCGGGCGGAACACTCTCCACGGTGACCGCGACCGGCGGCGGCTGGCTCGCCTTGGCCCGCCCAGCGGGCGGCACCGGCGGTGGTTGCGTGGCGCCCTTCGCGCGCGGTAGGGGTGGTGGCGTCGTGGGCCCCTTCGCACGCACGGGCTCGGCGGATGTCGCCGGGGGCGGCGGCGGACCGGACGCGGCAGCGGCGGGCGCTGCGGGCGGCGGCGCGGTCGGTGGTTTGAGGCGTGCGGGGGCGGGTACCGCCGGTAACGGCGCCGACGCCGGCGTGGCCGCCGGTGTGGGCTTGTCGTCTTTGGCCGCGTTCGGGCCCGCGCTGTCGACGGCTTTGCGCGTGTCGGAGCCAGGAGTTGGCGGGGGCGCAGTTTTCGGCTTACTCCGCGGTTCTGGAGGGGACGTGGGTACGGATGCGGGCACGGGCGGATCCACCGTCCACCCGGACGCCAGATCCGCGATGCGTCCCTTCGTCTCGTCAGAGAGACGACGCCGGGTCCGTTCGTCGTCGGGCACCTCTCAGGAAGATAACATGTTGAAGGTTCTCGACGGCGTGTCGAGCCCCGTAAACATCGTTGACAATGTGTGCCAATATCGTTGACATGGGCAGGTGACAGCGCCGTTGGCAGCTCAGGCGATCATCGCGGACCGGTTCCAGGTCGTCGAGGCCGTCGGGAGGGGCTCGTTCGGTCGGGTGTTCCGCGTGATCGAGCTCGGTAGCGGTGAGCCCCGCGCGCTCAAGGTGGTCCCGCGCGGTAGTCACGAGGGCATGTTGCTCGACGAGTTCGAGCAGCTCGCGAGGCTTCGCCATCCGTCACTCCCAAAGGTGTTCGAGGTCGGCCGGACGCGCGCCGCGATCGATGACCTCGCCGCGGGGGCGCCCTATTTCGTCGCCGAGTGGATCGACGGTGCGCGCAGCGACGGGACCGCGTGGTCCGGCGACCTGGGCCCGCGCGTGTGGGCACTGCTCGCGGATCTCGCGGGGGCGCTCGCGGTGATCCACGCGGCGGGGCTCGTGCACGGCGATGTCTCGCCGAGCAACGTGCTCGTCGAGGCCGAGCGCGCGGTGCTCGTCGATCTCGGGCTGGCAGCGACCGGCGGTGCGCGCGGCACGCCGGCGTACATGGCGCCCGAAGCGCTGGCCGGAAACGTCGAGCCGCGCAGCGACCTCTACAGCCTCGGCGCGACGGTGATCCGGCTCGTCTCTGGACGGCCGCTGTTCGAAGGCGCCACGCTCGGCGAGCTCGCGGCGCGCATCCTCGCGGGGGCCGCGCCGCGGGCGTTGCCCGGCGTCCCTGCCCCGCTCGCGGATCTGATCAACCGTCTCGTCGCGCGCGATCCGGACGCACGGCCCGCATCGGCGCTCGCGCTCCTCGACGAGCTCGACCAGCTGGCGCCCGCCATCGCGCCGGGCTCTTCGCGGCGCGCGCGCCCCAAGGTGGGCCCTCCGCCGGCGCCGGCGACGTGGCCCGGCGCGGCGGAGGCGACGCAGGCGATCGGACGTTCGCTCGGTGATCCGGCGGCCTCGGCGATCGTCGTCGTCGGAGGCACGGCATCCGGCGCGCGCCAGCTCGCGGAGCGCGCGGCGCGCGCCTGGCAGCTCGAGCAGGTCGCGCACCAGCGCCCGAACACGGTGGTGCGCGGCACGATCGACGAGGTGGGCACCGCGCTCGGGATTCCGGCCGCGGCGTCGGCGCGCGCGTGGCTCGAGCAGCTCGCCCGTGCCGCCCGCCGCAGCGTCGGCGCCGTGCTTCTCGATGCCACCGATGATGCACGCCAGGTGGAGCTCGTGGCGGCCCTGGTGCGCTCGCCCGGCGAGCGCGCGGTCCTCGTCATCGCCGAACGCGTGCCGGCACCGCGTGCGGGCGTCGTGGTCCACACCGCGCCCGTGCTCGATGTGGAGGGCACCCGGGCGCTCGCGCACGCGATGCTCGGCTGCTCGCCCAGCGCGGCGTGGGCGACTGGCCTCCATGCGGCGAGCGGAGGGCTACCGCTGACGGCGATCGAGCTCGTGCGTTCGATCGCGGGCGAGCGCGATCCATTCGCGATCGACTGGTCGACGCGGACGACCGCTGGCGCCACCGAGCTGCGCGCGCAGCAGCTCCGGGCCATGCCCGCGGGGGCGCGCCGCGCGGCCACCGCGCTCGCTGCGTGGGGCGGCCATGCGCGCATCGAGCACGTGCTGACGACGCTGCGCGCTGAGGCCGGCAAGACCGTTGTGGGCCTCGCCGACATCGTCGAGCTCGAGCGCGCGGGGCTCGCGCGCCGCCACGGCGACACCATCGAGCTCGGGCGCGCCACCCTCGCGGCGGTCGAGATCACCGCGGGGGCACCTGCCCTCGCGCATCTCGCCGCGGTCGCGCTCGCCGCTGCGACCCGCCCGGGCGACGAGACGCTCGAGGGGCGCGGCGGCCGCCATGCCGTGCTGGCACCACTGCTCGAGCGCGCCACCCTCGACGCGGGGCGCGCGATCCTCGCGTGCGATGTGGCCGAACAGCTGCTCGCGCATGGCCGCGCCGATCGCGCCCTCGCTCTCGCCCGGCGCGCGCTCGTGCACGCACCTGCGCGGGCGGGGCTGATCGCGGCGCGCGCGGCGTCGGCGCAAGGCGCCTATGACGACGCGACGGCGTTCGCGCGCGACGCGGAGGCCGCGGGCGCCGATTCAGTGCAAGCGCAGCTCGTCGTTGCGCGCGCCGCCCAGCGCGCGGGCAACCTCGATGTCGCCGAGGCCGCGCTGGCCCGGTTGCACGCGCTGCATCCTGATCATCCCGAGGCCGCCGGCACCTACGCGCGGCTGCTCGTCACGCGATCGCGGTATGCGGACGCGCGCGCGATCGCCCAGGCCGGCGAGTCGCCGCTCGCGGCGCTGCGCGCGGAGGCCGCGGGCCTCGCCGCGTTCTATCTCGGCAACCTCGACGAAGCCGACGCTGCGTTTGCCGCGCTCGAGCTCGGTGCGCAGGCGAGTAACGACAGCTCCAACGTCGGCCGCGCGCTCTCGCTGCGCGGCATGGTCGCGCAGCAGCGCGGGCAACTCGGGCTCGCGACCGATCGCTACCGCGAGGCCGCGCGCCGGCTCGCCGATGCGGGCGAGCTGCACGCCGCGGCGACTGCCGAGCTCAACCTCGGCACCGTACTCGCCGAGCGCGGGCGCAGCAGCGAAGCCCTGCCCCGCCTTGCCGCCGCCGGGCGCGTGTTCGCCGAGCTCGGGGCATCCACCGAGCTCTGTGCCGCCGAGCTCAACCGCGGCAACGCGCTGCTCGCCGTCGGGCTCGTCGACGATGCGCGCGTGGCCGCCGAAGCCGCGCTCGCGCGCGCCGACGGTGCGCCGCACCTCCGCGCGTTCGCCCTGCTCGTCCTCGGCGATGCGCGCCGCCGGCTCGGCGACGATGGGGGCGCGATCCGCAGCTACCGCGAGGCCCTCGCGATCGGCGGCGAGCGCGGAGATGCCCACGCGCAGATCAGCGCCTACGTCGCGCTCGCCGAGGCCGGAATTCGCGAGCGCGCCGACGCCGAGGTCGAGGCGTTGTGCGCGAGCGTTGACGATCGCGATCGCTGGACGATCGCGCGGGGGCGTCTGTTGCTCCATGGTGAGGCCAACGCGCATGCAGGCGAGCTTGCCGAGGCATGTGGCGACGTCGCGGCACGCGCCGCGGATGGCGATCGGCTCGAGCGCGCGTTTCGCGGCTACGCCGTCGCGGCGAGACTCGCCGAGCGCGCCCGGGATGGCGCGCGCACCACGACCTTCGTCGAGCGCGCCCGCGCGGCGCACGCCTCGTGGCTCGCCGCCGCGGCACCGGCCTTCCGTGCCGCGCTCGAGACCGATCCGGATCGCGAGCGCCTGCCGGGGCACGAACCCGACCCACGCACGGCGCCCGCGCGGGCCCGCCCGGGGGAAGCGCCACACCTGCGCCGCCTGCTCACGCTTTCGCGCCGCCTCAACACCGAGGCCAGCATCGAGCGCATCCTCGACGACGTCATCGATACGGCGATCGAGCTGACGCTCGCCGAGCGTGGTTTCTTGCTCCTGCGCCAGCCTGGCGGCGAGCTCGCCACGATGGTTTCGCGCAACTTCTCGAGCAACGATCTCGGCACCGCCGGCACCGCGACGGTCAGTCGCTCGATCGCCGAGCGCGCGGCGCAGACCGGCGAGCCCGTGCTCACCGTCGATGCCGGCATCGACGAGCGCTTTGGTGCCGCGGCCTCGGTCGCGGCCCTCCGGTTGCGCTCGGTGCTCGCCGTGCCGCTCCGCCAGCGCGGCTCGGTCATCGGCTGCATCTACGTCGACCACCGGCTGCGTGGCGGCGCCTTCGACGACGGTGCGGCCAGCGTGCTCGGCGAGCTCGCCGACATCGCCGCGATCGCGATCGAGAATGCGCGGCTCACCAGCGAGCTGCGCGCCACCACCCGCGCCGTCGACGAGCTCAATGCGCGCCTGTCCGCCGAGCTCGCCGAGCGTGATGCCGAGCTGGTGCGCGTCCGCGCGGAGCTGCCCGATCGCGAGCGGTTGCGCGAGCGTTACGAGCGCATCATTGGACGATCGCCCGCGATGCTGCGCACGCTCGAGCTCGTCGATCGTGCGGCCGCCACCACCCTCCCCGTCGTGATCGTCGGCGAGAGTGGTACGGGCAAGGAGCTGGTCGCACGCGCGCTCCACGACCACAGTCCGCGCAAGGCCGGTGCCTTTGTCGCGATCAACTGCTCCGCGGTTCCCGAGACCCTGCTCGAGAGCGAGCTGTTCGGCCACGTGCGGGGCGCGTTCACCGGCGCGGAGCGCGATCGCCGCGGTCTGTTCGAGGTCGCCGATGGCGGCACGCTGTTCCTCGACGAGATCGCCGACACCGGCCCGGCGATGCAGGCGAAGCTGCTGCGCGTCCTCCAGGACGGCATGATTCGCCGCGTCGGCGATACCCAGATCCGCAAGGTGGACGTGCGCATCGTCGCCGCCTCGCAGCTCTCGCTCGCCGACCTCGCGGCAGCTGGCCGGTTCCGCGAGGACCTCCGGTTCCGCCTCGAGGTCATCACGATCCCGATGCCACCGCTGCGCGAGCGCGAGGGCGACGTGCCGCTGCTCGTCGAGCACCTGCTCGCCGCGCTGTGCCCCGGCCGCCCGGCACCGCGCCTCACCCGCGCCGCCCTGCGCGCCCTCTCGCACCATCGCTGGCCTGGCAACGTGCGCGAGCTCGAGAATGCGCTCGCGCGTGGTGTCGCGATGGGAGGCGACGTGATCGACGTTGGCGACCTGCCCGAGGCGATCGGCGCCGTCGCCGCGCGGCCGGAGCCGGCCAAGCCCGCACTCGGCGAAGATCTACGGCTCAAGCCGGCGCTCGCCGCCACCGAGCAGGCGTACATCACCGCGGCGATGACGCGCGCCAAGAACAATCAGACCGTCGCCGCACGCCTGCTCGGGCTGTCGCGGTTCGGGTTGCAGAAAAAGCTGCGCCGCCTCGCCGGCGAAGACGACGGCGACGAAGAGTAGCGCTCGCCGACGCTGACGCCGAACCCTACGGCGGGCCCGCGAACGTGTCAGGTGTGAACCACACCTCGCGGTCGGCGCCTCTGGCGAGCAGCGCGCCCGTTGCGTGATTGATGTAGCGAAAGCCGGGCTCGTGCACCAGGTGCGCGCGAATCGTGACCTGCGGCGCCGTGACACCGAGCGCCCGCTCGATCGCGCCGGGAACGCGCGCACGGTGCTGTCCGAGGAACGGCACGTAACAGCTGGGCTCGTCGCAGCACACGGGCGTGGCGACGGCAAAGTGCAGCGCGAGGCTGATGGTCACGGCGGTGCCAGCGACGTCGACGCCGCGCACCTCGACCCGCACCCAGTGATGAAACCCAACGTCCGCGAGGGCCGCGGCGATCTGATCACGTGGCGTCACTTCTTCGTGCTGCAGATGCGCTTCCAGGCGATCTCGGTCAGCTTCGTGATCAGGTCGACGTACGACATGCCTGCGACCTTGGCCGACCGCGCGACGCCGGCATCGGGTGAGATGTCGGGGTTCGGATTGACGTCGATCACCCACGGATTGCCGTCGCGATCGACGCGCAGATCGACGCGCGCGTAGTCGCGCAGGCCGTGCGCATCCCATGCGGCGCGTGCCACGGCTTCGCACTTCGCGATGAACGCGGGCGTCGCGTCGCGCAGCGGCACCGGCTTGGTGCCCGCGTAGTCGACGTGATCCTCTTCCCACTTCGCGGCGTAGCTGACGATGCGCGGCCGCTCGGCAGGCATCGCCGAGAAGTCGATCTCGTGCAGCGGGAGGACCTGGAGGTCGGCCCCGTTGCCGATCAGGGTCACGTTGATCTCGCGGCCCTCGATGTAGCGCTCGGCGAGCACCGGCTGGTCGAACTCGACCATCATGGCGCGCGCGCGCTTGCGAAGCGCGGCCGGCGTGCGCACGAGGTTCTCCTCCGTGATGCCGATCGACGCGTCCTCGTGCGCGAGCTTCAAGAACCACGGGTAGTCCAGCTGGTCGAGCGCCGGATCTTCGAGCGCCGTGACGGTGGAGAGGAAGCGATGCGGCGGCGTCGGAATGTCGCGCCCGAGCAGGATGTCCTTGCTGCGCCGCTTGTGCAGGCACGCCGCGAGCGCCGGCAGATCCGACCCCGTGTACGGGATGCCGAACAGATCGAGCAGGCCCACGAACGTGGGCTCGTTGCGCGGATCGCCCGCCATCGACTCGCACAGGTTGAACACGATGTCGGCGCCGCTGGTCCGGAGGCGCGCGAGGATGTCGAACACCTCGAGCCCCGCGAGGCCCAGGAGCTCGACAGTGAACCCCGCTGTCTTCAACGCGTCGGCGATCGAGCGAGCGCTGATCTCGACGGAGCTGACGTCGATGCCGGGGCCGGTGAGCTCGGCGTCGTAGTCGGTGTTGTAGAGGACGGAGACTCGCGTCGGCCTCATAGACCGGCAGTTAACCACTAACGTGCGAGCGCTGTCACCACGCGCGGGCCTACCTCCGCAGCGACGGTGGAAACCTCGATCGGAGCTCCTCGCAGTGTGGTCAGCGAGACCTGTGGCACCGCGAGCCCACACGGACGGATCCGCGCCCACGCTTCGCGCGGTGTCGCGACGTCGAGCGCGAAGCCGTGTACGCTCACGCTGCGCGCGACGTGGATGCCGCATGCCGCGAGCTTCGCGCCGTCCTTCCACACTCCCGCGGGTTCGCGCTGCCACGCGGTGCCCGGCGCACCGAGAGCCGCGCACGCCTCGCTGATCGCGCTCGCGACGCGCTCGAGATACTCCACGACGCCCTTCTGTAGCCGCACGACCGGATAGATCATGAGTTGCCCGGGGCCGTGATACGTGACGTCTCCGCCACGCTCGATCTGCTCGACGGCCACGCCCGCGGCCGCGAGCTCGCTTTCACTCGCGAGGATGTTCTCCCGCTTCGCCGAGCGGCCGAGCGTGATCGTCGGCGGGTGCTCGCACAGGAGCACCACGCCGTCGGCACCGGCCCACACGCGCTCGCGCGCGGCGAGCTGCTCGTCGAGCACGCGCCGGTAGCCCGCGCGCCCGAGCCAGTGCCAGGTGACCATCAGCCCGCGAGCAGCTCGTCCAGGAGCTGATCGTCGACGTAATGCAGCGGCGCGGCGGCGCTCACCACACCGACGCCCGAGGCGATCAGCGCGGCGACCAGCTGGTCTCCACACACGACCGCGATCGACCGGCCCGCGCGCTCGAGCTCGCGCTCGGCGTCCTCGGACAGCTCGGGCGCCGACATTAGAATTCCCGCGACGAGGTCCTTTGCCTCGACGCCGACGCGCAGCTCGCCGATGCCCCGGCGATCGATCGGCTGGTCACCCGAGCGCGCGCTGATCAGGACCGAGCGGCCGATGCCGGGCGCCGTCGCCTGGGCGTAGCTGATGCCGCCGACGCGCTTCACCCACGTGATCTCGCGGTAGCCCGCGGCGACGAGGTACGCGTGGATCAAGCGCTCGAAGCCCGCCGGGCTCGCCTTGGCGATCCGGATCGCGAGCGCGCGGTGGGTGGCCCCGGCGAGGCGCGTCAGCGCGGCGGCGATGCCCGCCTCGGCGTCCGCGGTCTGGCTCATCGCGACGGGACCGGGCGCGAACAGGTCGCGGCCGCGGTACACGATGCGCGGGCGCAGACCGAGCGCACGGTAGCTGCGCTCGTCGCCGAGGAGCTCCGCCTTGAGCTGCGGCGCGAGCTGCTCCGGGTCGACCTCGACCAGGTTGCGCTTGCGCATCATCGCGGCGAGCTGGCGCACGGGCAGCGGCTGCCCGTTGCGAAGCTGCGCGAACACCGTGGCCGCGGCATCGCCGAGCGGCGTGCCCACGCGCGCCAGTGGATCCGCGTCGGCGGAGATCTGCACGGGCGGCTGGATTTGGCGGACCGGCTGGCCCTGCCCCGGCTGCCCCTGCGGGCGCTCGAACCGGAGCTCGCGCTGCTCGTGGCGTTGTTCGCCGCCGCGCTGCTCGCCGCCGCCGCGCTGCTCGCCGCCTTGGCCGTTCTGGGCGCGGTGGTCCCGACGCTCCTGACGCTGGCGATCCCGATCCTCGCGGCGCTGGCGGCGGCGGTCGCGGCGGTCCTGCCACTGCGCCTTGCGCTCGTCGCGCGCGTTGATCTCCGGCAGCATCGGCCGGTCTTCGTCGGCGGTCTTCTGATCGCTGTATTCGCCGTGCGCGCTCGCCGGTGCCGACACGTCTCCATAGAGCGCCTGGAGCTCCTGCTCCTCAGGCGTCAGCTCGGGAATGTCGTTCTCTGCGGTGGTCGCCTCGGCGGGCGTCTCGGCGATCAACTCGGCGTCCTCGATGAGCTCGACCGAGCCGGGTCCGACAACGACTTCAATCGTCTCCGGCGACCCGAAGACCGCCTCGACGGTCGCGGCCCTGGGCTTCTCCGGCTTCTTGCCCTTGGCAGGCTTCGCCGCGGGCTTCTTCGCCGGGGCCTTTGCCTTCGCCGCGGGCTTCTTCGCGGCGGCCTTCTTGGCAGGCGCCTTCTTCTTGGCGCTGTCGTCGCTCTTAGCCGTGCTGGTCTTCGTCATCGGGGGCGTTGGTACCGTGTGGTCAAAGGTCCGTCAAGACGCCGGAAATTTGCCCACGCGCTGCGGCGCCCCTAGGGTCGGAATGACGACGGGAGGGCTGTGCGTTCTCGTCGATAGAAACCAGTTCCAAGGAGAGCGTTGAGATGCAGTCCCGCAAAGTCGGAGTGTTGCTCGGAGGCCTGTCGAGCGAGCGCGAGGTGTCCCTGCGCACGGGCGAGGCCGTCCTCGCCGCGCTTCGCGAACGCGGCCACGATGCCGTTCCGATCTACGTCGACCGAGACGTCGACGTCGCCCTCCGCCAGGAGAAGATCGATGTCGCTTTCATCGCGCTGCACGGCCGATTTGGCGAGGACGGCTGCATCCAGGGGCTGCTCGAGACGCTCGGCATTCCGTACACCGGCTCCGACGTCCTCGCGTCCGCTCTCGCGATGCACAAAGGACGTGCGAAGGAGCTGTTCCGCCTGAACAACCTGCCGACCCCGGCCTACTACACGCTGACCGCCGAGGACGCGGTCGATCTTCAGGGCGTGCACGGCGACTTCGGCTTCCCGAGCGTGGTGAAGCCGGTCAACGAGGGAAGCTCGGTCGGTATCACGATCTGCGCCACGTTCGCCGAGCTGGTGCCCGCCGTCGAGAAGGCCCTGTGCTTCGACAACGAGCTGGTCGTCGAGCGCTACATCGTCGGGCGCGAGGTCTCGGTCGCCGTCCTCGACGGGCGCGCGATCGGGGCCGTGGAGATCGCGCCGCGCGCGGGCTTCTACGACTACGCGAACAAGTACACCAAGGGCGCGACCGACTACTTCGTGCCACCGCGGCTGTCGCCCGAGCGCTACCGCGGGGTGCTCGCCCAGGCCCAGCGTGCGAGCAACGCGCTCGGCTGTCGCGGCGCGACGCGCGTCGACATGATCATCAGCGACTCCGGCAACGAGTTCATCCTCGAGGTCAACACGGTGCCCGGCCTGACACCGACCAGCCTGTTGCCCAAGATCGCCGCTGCCGGTGGGATGTCGTTCGGTGAGCTGTGCGACCTCATGCTCGCGGGCGCCACGCTGTCGACCCGCCGTGGCACCGGCGAGCGCCGGATCCTTCAGCGCGCGTTCGTCGGTGACGACCGTCGCGATATCATGGCCTCGCACCACTGATGTTGGTGTCTCGCCGCGACCGGTACGTGCTCGCCGCCACCGCGCTCGTCGCGGTCGGCGTGCCCGTCGGCGCGGCAGCCTGGGTCGCGAACCGCACCGAAGCGCTCGCCGCGCACCTCGGCGCGGCAGGCGGCGTGCCGGTGCGGATCGGCCGCGTCGACGCCAGCCTCACCGGCTCGATCCGCCTCTCGGAGGTCGCGCTCGGTGACGTGTTTGCCGCCGAGGCGATCTCGGCGTCGGTGGCATTGCCCACGCTGCTCGACGGCGAGCTGCGCGCCGACGAGATCGAGGTCGCGTCGCCCAGGGTCGCGCTCGAGATCGATGCCCACGGCGACTCCGACGCCGCGCGCCTCGCGCGCCGCCTGATCAAGGGTGGCCGCGGCACGGGGCATGGCGCGGGTGGCAAGCTGCGCCGCATCGTCGTCTCGTCCGGCGCGCTGTCCGCGCGGATCGCCGGGGTTGGCGAGCTCGCTGCGCGCGACGTCGAGCTGGTTCCCGACGCGGGCGGCGTCCGCATCCTGACCGGCGCGCTCGAGGCTCGCGGTTCGGCGGGCGCGGTCACGATCGACGTCGGGTTCGCGCGTAGCTCCGCCGAGCTATCGCTCTCGACGATGACGTTCGGCCGCCTGCTCGCCGTCGGTGGCGCGGGCACGATCACCGCCCGCGACCGCACGATCGACCTGCGCGAGGTCGCCGCCGGCCGGTTGACCGCAGGTGGCCCCCTCGAGGCGCAGGCTGCGGTCGACGATCAGGGCATCGCGCGGCCGGTCTCGCTCGAGCTGGCGCTATCGCGCACCAGCTCGGAGGTCTCGCTGGCGCTGCACGGAGAGCATGTCCCGCTCGCCGGCCTCGCGGCACTTGCTCCGTCCGGCATCGTCATCGACGGCGCGCGCGCCTCGGGCACCCTCGCCCTGCGCTCGCGCGCCGGTACCCACGAGCTACGCGTCGACGGCACGATCGAGCGCGCAGCGATCCATCACCGCGCCGTCGCCACCGCGCCAGTTCCCGTAGATGCCACGCTGCGGGGCACGCTCGCCGTCGCGCCCGACGTGGTCACGCTCACCGACGTCGCCGTCGACACCGGCGCGATCCGGTTGCACTTCGGTGGCTGGCTACGCCGCAGCGGCCCACTCGCCGCGCAGCTCGACGCGCGCCTCGAGACAGCGCCGTGTGCGGACCTCCTGGCCTCCGTCCCCGCCGAGGTGCGCGGTTCGCTCGACGGCATGGTGCTGCAGGGCTCGATCGGCGGCAGCGCCCGCCTCGCGCTCGATCTCGCCGCGCCCGAAGGCCAGGCCGCCACGCTCGCGCCGTCGCTGCTCGGCGGCTGCGAGGTCCTCGCGGAGGCCCCGGCCGCCGACGTCGGCTCGCTCACCAGCGTCGGCACCGAAGCGGAAGGCTACGTCGTGCTCAAGGACATCCCCGATCGCGTCCGCGGCGCGTTCGTCTCCGCCGAGGATGGCCGGTTCTGGGACCACCGGGGCTTCGACACGGACCAGATCCTGCGCAGCCTCGAGATCGATCTGCGCGAGCGGCGGCTCGCGCGTGGCGGCTCGACGATCAGCCAGCAGCTGGTGAAGAACGCGTTCCTCACCCACCGGCGCACGCTCGATCGCAAGCTCCAGGAAGCGGTCCTCACCTGGCGGCTCGAGGCGAAGCTGTCCAAGCGCCAGATCCTCGAGCGCTACCTCAACATCGTGGAGCTCGGCCCCCGCATCGTCGGCATCGGCGCTGCCGCGCGCCACTGGTTCGACACCACGCCGCGCGAGCTGACGAACCGCCAGGCCGCCTTCCTCGCTGCAATGACCTCCGAGCCGACGACGATGAGCCGGCGCGTGCGTAAACACGGCGGCCTCGACCCCGACTCCGCCGAGCGCGTTGCGACGATCCTGCGCGCGATGAAGCGCGACGGCGTGATCGACGCCGACGAGTACGAAGCCGCGAAGAACGCGGGGCTCATGTTTGCTCGCACGGCGCTCGGTGGCGAGCTCTGATGCGCTCTCCCGCCGGCCACGGTCGCGCCACGGTCCCACGCAGCGGCGAGACGCCGAGCCCCGGCGGCGTCAGACGCCGAGGAAGAGGCGGTTACCGAAGTTCCGCTCGAGCTCGGCCGCGAAGATCTTCTGCGCCGCCGTGTCGATGTCGTACGCGACGCGCTTGAACTCGAACGTCTTCTCGGTGGTGTCGTAGATCGTGTAGCTCGCGCGGTTGTCGTAGTCGCGCGGCTGGCCGACCGAGCCGACCGAGATGATGTACCGGTGGTCGGGGCGGATCACGAACTTCGTCGCCACCACCTCGAACACCTCGTCCCGCGTGAGCGCGAACGACTTGCACAGGTGCGAGTGCCCGATGAACGTGACGGCGCCGAGGTCGTCCCAGATCTCGAGGCACTTGGTCGCCTGCTCGACGGAGAAGATGTACTCGAACTCCTCGAGCGCGATCGGCGAGCCATGGCAGAACGTGATCTCTCCGTCACGGACCTCGTACGGCAGGCTGCGCAGCCACGACAGGTTGTCCGGCGTGAGCTGGCGCGCGTGCAGGTCGAGCGCCTGGCGGGCCGCGTCGTAGTAGTACGAGTAGTCCATTCGGCCGGCGACAGCGGCGTCATGGTTGCCGAGGATGGTGGCCGACGTCAGCTTGCGCACGAGATCACAGCACTCGTTCGGCGAGGCGCCGTAACCGACGACATCACCAATACAGACGTACTTGTCGATGCGCTCGGAGCGAAACGCGTCGACGACCGCATTCATCGCCTCGATGTTTGCGTGGACGTCCGAAAAGATTCCGATGCGCATGGAACAGCTGTCGTGATGATACCCGAAGTCAGTCGGAACTGGGGGTTACTGGATCAGATCCGACTCGTCGAGCTCCGCTTCCTCGTCATCTTCGAGGACGAGGTCGGATTCGTCGAGTAGCTCCATGGGGCTCGACGCGTCGAGCGCCTCGAGGCCGGCCGCGGCCGCGTCGGGGAGACCCTGCTCGAGCGCCTCGAAGAAACGCCGCGAGAACGCCCGGTTCACGGTGACGTCCCGGCCCGCCTGCGAACCATCCGCACCCGGGCGGACGCGAACGTGGTCGTTGGCTGCCGAGCCGTGCAGCTCGAGGGCGTGGCGCGCGACCGGAGCGACGACGCTATGGCCGTGGGCCATCGTCTCGACCGCGGCCTTGCCGCCGCGAACGGCGATATGGGCCATCGCCCACGCGACGCGCTCGGCGATCTGCGGAGTAGCGCGGTCGCCGAGGCGTCCGAAGTTTGCGGCCAGCGGGAGCAGCCCCTGCGGCCCGACCTGGCCGATCGCACGCGCGACCTCGCGCCAGATCTCGGTCGGCTCGTTCAGCAGGAGGTCGATCACGGCCTGAATGCCGTCCTCGGTGCGGAGCAGCGCCAACGCGAGGGCGCAGCCATGGCGGAGGAACCCCTTGCTGCTGTTCAGGCCCGCCATGAGCGGTTGGGCCGCGGCGTCCCCGAACTTCACGCTCATGCCGAGCACGCGGACGGCCTCGGCGCGGCTCATCTTGGTCACGGCGGCGATCACCGGGGCCGCCGCGCGCGCGTCTCCGCGATCGCACAGCTCGAGGGCCGCGGCAACGCGATGCTGGCGATCGTCGAGCTCGGCGAGCAGCTCGTCGACGGTCTTCTGGCGCGGGATGCCTGACGGCGGTGTCCCGCCGATCGAGCCCGACACCTGGGGCATGTCCTCGCTGGTCACCGGCACTTGCGCGGGGGCGCGGTGGTTGGCGGCCTTGCCGTTGAGCTTGGGCAGCTCGACGCCGAGCGCTCTCGCCTCCTCGCCGATCGCCTTCGCATTGTCGGCGGCAGCCTCGGCGTCGATGTCGAACGCGGTCTCGTTCGCCTTGAGCTTCTCGAAGCCAGCGTCGAGGCGCAGGATCAGCTCGCGGCGCGACCGCGCGAGCCCTTCGCTGACGGCCATCTGCGCGAGCTCGGGGCCCATCCATAGGCCCCATGCGACGGCGCTCTCGAGCACGTGCCGGCGTAGCTCGCGCCAGCGCGGGAGCGGGAACCCGCGGGTGCACACGAGGTAGTCCTCGCGGGCCGGCCGGGCGAACCGGCGCGCGATGGCGAGGGCGCGGCGGAGGTTCTGCGCCGTCGACAGCTGCGCGAGCTTGTCGTCGCGGAACTCGGCATTGTCGGGGTGTTCGGTGCCGAGGATGTCGTAGCCGACGCTGAGTACCAGCTCGCGGCCACGCTCATACGACGCCGCGCCGCTGCTGGTGACCGCGCGCAGGTGATCGTCGGACGAGCGGACGAGGTAGCCGATGTTCTCGGCGAGCGGCGCGGTCAGCACGACGCGGCGGATGCGGCGCCCGCGCACGACCACGTCGACCTGGAGCTCGAACTTGCGGGCGAGCGCGGTCATCACCGCGCGGTGGCCCTCGACGGAGAGGTCGAGCGGCACCACGGCGAGCTGGCTCGTGCTCGGGACGCGCATCGCGGCCGGCGGACCGACGACAAACGTCACCACCGGATAGTGCGGCGTGCGCTGGAGCAGCACGCGCACGTCGAGGTTGCCGCCGAGGCCGCGCGCGAGCTGATCGCCCGCGATCAAGGCCAGGCGGACCGGCCCCTTGGGCTCGGCGATCATCGCCGACTGTTCGCGCGCGATGACCTTGTCGAGCCACGGGTCGCTCGCGTCGAGTGGCCGCTCCGTGGTCTGCGTGGTCAGCGGGTCGCTGCCCTGCGGGATGATCGCGGCGCCTGTCGGCTCCTCGTCGAGCTCGGCCTCTGGCGCGGCCGCGGCTTGCTCGTTCGGGCGATGCCCGGGATGGCCGTTGACAGGGAGAAGCTCCTCTTCGTCGTCGTCCTCGCTCGCGCTTGGCGCGCGCTTGCGCGGCGGCACGGCGAGTACCACCGATACGTCGACGGGAATCTTCTTGCCGCCATCGTCGTCCTCCTCGGGATCATCGGTGGGGTTCGCGTCGTTGTCCTCGCCGTCGACATCGACGATCGGCTCCGCCGACTTGGCGTGGAAGCGCTCGGCCTGCTCGCCGATCTCGTCGAGCTCCTGGCGCTCGACCTCGCGGGTCTCGATGTCCGGGGCCGTGGGAGCCGGGCCGATCGTGGTCGATTCGACGACGTCGACCGCGTCGACGATCTCGATATCCGTGACCTGCACGGGGACCTGCTGGGGCTGCGGCTGCGGCTGTGGTACGGACGCGAGCACGCGGGCGCGCGCCTCCCTGCGCAGCTGCTCGCCCTCGGCCTGCAGGCGCTCGATCTCGGCCTTCGCCGCTTCGAGCTCGCGCGTCCGCGCCTCCAGCGAACGCGTGCGCTCCTCGAGATCACGGGCACGGCGCTCGAGCTCGCGCGTGCGCTTTTCGAGCTCGGCCTTGGTCTCGGCGGCCGAGGTCTCGGTGAGGGCCTCGCGTGTCTTCTTCTCGACGAGCTCGCGGAGGGCAGCGCTGCCGTAGACCGCGACGAAGTCCTTCGCGTACGCAGGAATCGGTGTGCTCTCGTCGCGCATGCGCGTGAGGATGCTGATGCGCTCGTCGAGCTCGCGGTGACGGTGGACGTCAGCCAGCACGAGCACCATCAGCTCGGCCGCGGGGTCGTGATAGAGCACGGGCACGGGCACGCCCGTGTTCAAGGTGCCGGCGAGCAGCTTCTCGGCGAGCTCGGGATTCGAGACAGCGTCGACCGTCGTGTGCACCGTCGAGGGGGCGGTATCACCGCGTGGGCCGGTGACGTGCGCGATCATGGTCTGCGTGCGGCCCAACGAGCCGCGATAGGCGTTCTGCGACGGAGCGCGGGAGGTCCCCCTGGCCATAAGGCAGAGGCATACTCCTACCGGCGCATGACCTCAATGCTTCATTTACCTTCACGCCGCCCTTCGGCGGTGCTGCGCGCCCGGTTGCCTTGCTAATTGACGCGACCGGAAGGTTCGTCACGGACCGCCTCCGGAAGCTCGGGCTCGGCGGGCGCATCGCCAGCATCACCGGCATCGCCCTCTTCGTCTTCGACGTTGCCCATCATCTGCGCGGCAACCGCGACCAGCACCTCGTGGACGTGCTCCAGCGTGTCGAGTCGACCGCACAGAGAGTAGTAGTCCTCGACGGAGACCTCGCCCATCCGCTCGAGCGCGCGCTGAACGAACGGACGCATGCGCGCCGGGGCGTCGAACTCGGAGTCGAGGTCGTCGAGGTCGGCCTGCGCGATCGCCGCAGCCACGAATCCCGCAGGGGCGAAGTTGAGGCCGGTCGGCAGTACCACGCGCCACTCGACATCCTCGCCTCCCTGCTCCCACCGTCCGCCGAGTCGGCGGCGCACGACCTCGCCAAAATACGCACCCGCCGTGGCGATGACGAGCTGCATGGTCTCGGGTTGTCCCTCGGGAACGGTCCGCAAGTAGTGGTCAAGCAACGGCAGCGTGTCGCTGTCGTATTCGAGGGTCACTCCGAGTGAGCGGCGGACGTAGGTCACCGCTTGGTCGGCGTACTCGCGTACCCGCGGCGGCACCGGATCGTCCATGTACCCCAGCGTACCGCGCTTCGCGTGGGACGGCGAGCCTGCGTGCGATTGCTATTCCACGAACACGAGCTGGACGTTGCCGTGACGCGAGGACAGCTGAACGAGTGCCGGGGTGGCCCCCGGCGCGACGCGACCGACCTGCGCTTCCAGCCAGGCGTCCTGCTGCGCCTTCGCATTCGTCATCGCACTGCCGAGATCGACCTTCGTGCCGCGCGCACGGACGAGCACCGGCACCGCGCGCCGGAGGCGAACCTCGACGTCACCGTTCAGGCTCGCGATGACCATCCGGCCATGTAGCATCGCCTCGCCCTCGAGGACGATCCGGCCGTCCGTGGAGGTCAGCTCGATCTGCCGCGAGCGAATCCGGCGGCCCGCGATCTTGCCGCGGTTCACCGAGGCGATCAGGCGTTCGCCGGCGATCGTGTCGAGCGAGAGATCGGCCGACAGCGCCTGGGCGTCGATCGTGCCGAACACCTGCGCGAGCGAGGTCTCGCCGCTGACCGTGTTGGTGGTGAGCACGCCCGCCATGTTGCGGACCGAGATCCGCCCCGAAGCCGTGTCGAGCTCGCCGCCTCCGTCCATGTTGATCACCTCGAGGTGACCGGCGCTGGCGACCGCGTCGATGCGCGCATCGCGCGGGGCGCGGATGATGAGATCGATGCGCACCGCGCCGCGCGGCAGCGTGCGGTATTCGGCCCCGCCGTCGGCGGTGGCGGTCAGCCGCACCGTGCCGTCGGGGTTGGGCACGAGCGAGACGCGCAAACGATCGAGGCCTTCGTCGTCGGGCGCTTGCTTGCGGGTCTCGATCTGGATCGACGCGCCGTCGTAGCCCTCGACCTTGACGTCGCCGAGCGGGTTCTCGATCGAGAGCTGCTTGATCGGCTTGCCGCCGGGCTGCACCTCGAGTCGCGCGCGCTCGACAACCGGGGCGGCCCCGGGCTCGGCGGAGGCCACGCTAGCGCTGGCGAGCAGCGAGGCGATGAGCAGGCACTGCTTCACGGGGCAACTCCTGCGAACGCGATCTCGTCGCGCACGGCAGCTCCCTGCAGGTAGCGAATCAGCGCGCGCCACGCCTTCTGCTGCGGGCGACCGGGGGCGGCATCGGCGATGGCGGCGCGCAGCTCGACGACGCGCGCGTCGAACAGGGTGCGGCGGTCCTCGGGCCACTGGTCGCGCGCCTGGGTGGCGAGGGCGAGCAGCTCCTCCGCCGTATCTGCGTAGCGATCCGTGACCTGCTGGGCCTCGGCCGCGAGCGCCGCGGTGACATCGGAGGTCGACGTCTCGTGCGAGGCATTGAACTCCGGCCTGATCACCGGCAGTGGCTCCATGACGGCGATGTCGCCGACCGGCACGGTCTCCTCGGTACGCTGCACGCGCCACCACACGACCGCGATGGCGGCCGCGGCGAGCGCGCTGCCGAACGCGAACTGCGGCATCGACGGCGTCCAGCGTGCGAGCGCGCGCTTCCACGCCGGCTTCTTGGCATCTGCGACCTCGGCCGCGGCGAGCTGGGCCTGCACGCCCGCCCACAGGCTCGCCGGCGGATCGACCGGCGCCAGCATGCGCAGACCGTCGCGCAGGGCGGCCTCGTCGGTCGCGACCTGGCGGCACGCAGCGCACTCGCGGAGATGCCCGCGCACCACGCTACCCCGCTCCCCCTCGAGCTCGCCGTCGAGGTACGCGGTCAGCCGCGTCCGTACGTCGTCACAGCTCACGTGCGCTCCTTGACGATGTTCGGCCCGAGCAGCTCGCGCATGCGTGCCCGCGCCTTGTGCAATTGCGACTTGCAGGTGCCCACGCGGCACTCGAGGATCTCGGCGCACTCCTCGTGCGACAAGCCCTCGACGTCGTGGAGCACGAGGATCGCCCGGTACCCGGCAGGGAGCTGCGCGAGCGCCCCTTCGATGCGCGCGGCGAGGCCCGGGTCGCGCTCGGTCGCGGGCGGCGCGGGCAGCTCGCCCAGCCCGTCATCACTGACCTCGTGCCGGCGTCCGCGCTTCGCCCGGTGCGAGAGCGCGGCGTTCACCGTGAGGCGGTAGATCCAGGTGGAGAGCTGGCTGTCCCCGCGAAAGTTGGCCAGGCCACGAAACACCCGTACGAAGACTTCCTGCGCGACCTCTTCGGCATCCGAGGGGCCGACGATGCGGTGGGCCATGCCGAACACGCGGCGCTTGAACTGGTGATAGAGCATCTCCATCGCGCGGGCCTCGCCGCGGCGACACGCAGCGATCAGCTGCGCGTCATCGGCCAGGGAGGCGGAGGCACGGACCCGAGGCTCTGCGAGCGTGGGCGCGGGGAGGACGGGGGCAGTTTCGACCAAATCGCTCACGAGCTCTCCGGGGCGGTTCGCACGATCAGCATGTGACGGATCGGCGGATAGACCACCGGCGGGACTGGACCGTTGCCTGGGCCCTGAGCGAGAAGGGTCGGAGGACACGTCGGAGGGCACGGTTATTACCCGAAACGTGTGGTCTGGCACGGGCTTTCGGTCGATCACCCGGTAGCACGTGGCAATAACCTTGCCCCGCGTAGGGTGAGTTATGATGACCGGGTGAAAGCCCCCCTCGTGGTCGGACTCGGCCGGATCGGTGTCGCGATCTCGGGGCTTGGACCGAACTTGCCCGGGGTGGACGCGGCGGCTACCGAGCTGGCCGCACTCGCCACCAGTCCGGCTCCCGGCGTGGCCGTTGCGCTCCGTGCGGCGCAGCGCCTCGGCTGTCGAGCACGCATTGTCGGCACGCACGGCGCCGATCTTCTCGGCCAGCTCGCCCGCTCCGCCCTTCGGGATGCCGGCATCGACACCGAGCTCATGCGTGCCGTCGGTACCAGTGCATGCGACCTGGTCACCGTCGCCGGGGATGGTCAGTTGCGCACCCACTATCGCGGTGACCGCGGTGAGCCTGCCTCGATCGATCTCGGCGCCGCACTGCACGGCGCCTCGGCCCTATTGATCGATGGCAGCGATCCCCACATGCAGCTCCCCGCCGCCATGGCCGCGAAGCGGCAAAAGATCCCAGTCATTTTCGACGTCAGCGAGCTGCGCGACGGCACCGCCGAGCTCATGGCGACGGCCGACATCCTGCTCGCCTCCGAGCGCGAGGCCTCCGAGCTGGCGCCGCGCGGAGAGCTCACCGATGCCCTCGACGAGTTGTTGCGCCTCGGGCCGCATGCCGTCGTGATCACCCTCGGCGTACAGGGAGCGATCGGCCGCCTCGGTAAGCAGGTCTCGCGCTGCCCCGCGTTCCCGAGTGACGACATGCTCGACAGTTACGGCGCTGGCTCGGTGTTCCACGGCGCGTTCGCCGCGGCGCTCTTGAGCGGCCTGCCGTTCGCACGGTGCATGGAGCTCGCGGCCGCGGCGGCAACCTTGTCGCTGCGCGAGCTCGGCCCGTGGGCGGGGATGCCGAGCCGCGACGAAGTACTGGTCCTGACGCGCACGCGCCGCTAGCTCTTTTTCTTCTTCGGCCGGATGCCGACGTCGCTGCCCTCGAGGCGGAAGTGCGCCTCGGCCGCGGCCATCTGCTCCGCTTCCTTCTTCGACTTGCCCACCGCACGCGCCCACTCGTCGGTCCCGATGGTCACCGCGACGACGAACCGCTTGTCGTGATCGGGTCCGAGCTCGTTCACCACCCGGTACGTCGGCGTCGCCTTCAGGCGGGCCTGGGAGGTCTCCTGGAGCCGGGTCTTGAAGTCGTAGAAGCCCTTGAACTCGACCGTGTCGATGCGATGTGACAGCAGGCGCCCGACCAGCTCCCAGGCCGCGATGAAACCGCCATCGAGGTAGACCGCCGCGAGGATCGCCTCGAAGGCATCCGCGAGGATCGAGGGCTTGGTGCGTCCCCCCGACTTCTCCTCGCCCTTGCCGAGCAAGAGCCACTGGCCCAGGCCGAGCTGGCCGGCGACCTCCGACAGCCCGGCCTCGCTGACGACCTGGGCGCGGGTGACCGAGAGCTGGCCCTCGCGAAGTTGGGGGTAGCGCGTCATCAGGCGGTGGCCGACGACGAGGTCGAGCACGGCATCCCCGAGGAACTCGAGCCGCTCGTTGTCCTCGAGGGGCGTCGGGGTGGCCGGCTGCTCGTTGCACCAGCTCGAGTGGCGCAGCGCTTGTTCGAGCAGGGTGCGGTCACGAAACGTGTGACCGAGGACCGCTTCGAGCGCTTCGAACTGGGATGGCTCGGCCACGATTGATGGTACCTTCGGTTCGGTGGAAGCGCTGCGCGAGCGTTTCGGGAAGTACCACGTACTCCAGAAGATCGCGCAGGGGGGTATGGCCGAGGTCTACAAGGTAAAGACCGTTGGCATCGCGGGGTTCGAGAAGATCCAGGCGCTCAAGCGGATCCTTCCCACCTCGGCGCGCGAGGGCCGGTTCATTCGCTCGTTCATCGACGAGGCCCGCATCGCGGTCGAGCTCACCCACCGCAACATCGTCCAGGTGTTTGACTTCGGTAAGGCCGACGGCGAGCTGTTCCTCGCGATGGAGCTGATCGAGGGCAAGGACCTACGCACGGCGGTCGCAGAGGGCCTGCAGCGCGACATGACGATGCCGATCGCGGTCGCCGCATACGTGGTGAGCGAGGTCGCCGCCGGCCTCGACTACGCGCACCGCAGGACCGACGTCTACGGCAACCCGCTCAACATCGTGCATTGCGACGTATCGCCGTCGAACGTGATGCTGTCGAGCGACGGCTACGTGAAGATCCTCGACTTCGGGATCGCGCGCGCCTCGTTCGCGACAGCGCTCGAGCGCCGGCGCCTGCGCGGAAAGCCTCGCTACATGGCGCCCGAGCAGACGCGGGGCGAGCCGCCGACTGCCGCCGCCGACGTGTTCGCGCTCGGCATCATCGCGTGGGAGCTGTTCACGGGGATGCCACTGTTCCGCGGCACCAACGTCAAGGCGATCCTGCAGGCGGTCCGCACGACGGTGCCGCCACCACTCGATCGCCTGAACCCGAAGGTGCCGCCCGAGATCGTGAAGGCGGTCTCGACGGCGCTCGCGCGCGCGCCCGCGGATCGGGGGACGGCCGCGGATCTGCTGGTGGCCTGTGCGCGGACGGCGCTCGGCGCGGGCGCGCACGCGCTGGCCGCGTGGCTCGGCCAGCTCGAGACCGCACCGCAGCGGGGCGCGTCGACGTGGGGCCACGAGCACACGTCCAGCGTGGTGCAGAAGTTGCCGGATCCGCCCGCGGCCGAGCCTCCGGTGCGGGCGTCGACGGTGTCGCTCGCCAACGTCCCGGCGCCGCCCGAGGAGATCGGCGAGGGCACGCCTGGCTTTGCGACGCCGGGGCGATGGCCGACGCCGACCGAACAGGAGGTGACGGCGACGTCGCAGCAAGCACACCCGTTCGGGGTCGAGCCCAGCACCACCTCGCACGGTGCGTTCGACAGCTCGCAGACGACGAGCGGGATGGCGGCGCGCTTCCAGCACGAGGGTACGGCGGCAGGCGTGGGCCGGCTCGCCGATTCGTTCGCGGATGACGCACCCTCGTTCTTCAACCGCGAGCCGACGGTGCCGACGGAGCCGCTGGTCCGTCAGTCCTACGAAGTACTGCAGCTCTTGCCAGGCGTGTCCCCGGCATCGCTGCGGTTCGACGACGAGGTCACGCACCAGAGCGCACCGTTCGAGCACACGAGCTTCGACGACCTCGCGCTCGAGCCCGATGTCGCGCCCGCCGACGTGCGGCAGGACGAGCCGATCGACGACGACCTGCGCTCGCTCGCCGACCATCCACTCAGCGACCCACGCGCGAGCGCCGCGTTGCCTCCGCGCGGGCGGCGGCGCGTTGTCGTGGTCGCGGCGACCCTCGCGGGGGCGCCACCCGAGGTCATGCACGCCGTCGCGCGCAGCCTCGGCGAGCTCGCCTACCAGCGCGGCGGCGTGGTGCTCGAGCAGGCCGAAGACGCCCTGATCGTCGCCTTCGGCCTCGAGGTCGCGGGTGAAGACGACGTCGGGAGCGCGATGGGCTGGGCGCTCGATGCGCAGGCCATCGCGCGCGATGCCAATGACGGCACCGGAATGCGCAGGCTCGACGGCGCGCTGGTGGGCGGCCTGACGCTGCGGATCGGTGGGCATACCGGCGTGCCCGTGGTCCCGAGCGGCGACGAGGGCCCAGACCGCATTCCGCCCGAGGCGATCGCGGAGGCGCGCCAGCTCGCCGAGGGCGCACAGGCCGCCCGGCCGTTGTTCGTCGGCGCCGGCGGCCGGATCAGCACCAGCCTCTACGCCGTGCGCGAGGTCCCTGCCCCGCCGCACGTCGAGCGCAGCAAGGCCATCGAGGTGGTCGGCCCGCGTGACTTCGAGGGCGAGCGCGAGCGGCTCGAGCGGCGTGGGCTGTTCGTCGGCCGTACGGCGCAGCTCGCAGAGCTCGACGCGTGGTTCCAGCGCGCGATCGCAGCCGATCGGCGCCTGGTCGCCCTGATCAGCGGCGAGCCGGGCACTGGCAAGAGTCGCCTCGTCGCCGAGTGGGTCGCACGGCGCTCCCAGGGGCGCACGTTGCGCGTGGTGTCGATCGCGGCCAGCGCGACCAATCACCTGGCGCCGTTCTCGCTGATCGCGGATCTCTATCAGGCAGTGCTCGGGGTGCCGCCGTCGCGCGGCCGCGGCGCACGCCAGCAGTTGAACGCGCGGCTCCAGCGCATGCTCGCGAACGCGCAGATTCCGGCCGATCGCGCCCGCGCGGTCGTCGAGGATCTCGATCACGCGCTCGAGCTGCGCGACGGCGCCAACCTCATGGCGCCCGAGATCGCGGACCTGCGCCCTCGCCTGTCTGCCGGGCTCTCGGTGTTCCGCAGCGCACTCGCGGATCGCGAGGCGCCGCTGCTCACCGTCATCGAGGACGTACACCTCGGCGACAGCGCCAGCCTCGAGGTGCTGCGTCACGCGCTCGCGGTGCCCGCGCGCGGCCCCGAGTTGCTCGTACTCACCGCGCGCCCGGACGGTCCGCCACCACCCGCCGTCGATGTGATGCTCTCGGTCGGAGACCTCGCCGGCCACGAGCTGCGTGCGCTGGTCACGGATCGCCTCGGCGACGCCGCGACCGTCGCGAACGTCGAAGCGCTGCTCGCGCGGTGTGGCGGAAACCCACTCGCCATCGAGGAGCTCGCTCAGGCGGTGCGCGAGGCCGGCCAGGAAGTTCTTGGGTCGGCGCGCGACGTGATCGCGGCGCGCCTGGATCGCGTTAGCCCCAACGCGCGCATGGCGGCGCGCTTGGGGTCGGTGTTTGGCGGCGTCGTGCGCGTGCGCCTGCTCGAGGAGCTCCTCGATGCGGAGTCGCTCGGTGACGAGCTCGAGGAGTTGCTGCGGGCGGGCATCCTCGTGCGCAAGCCGAGCGCCGCGAAGGCCGAGGAGCTCCAGTTCGCACGCGATCTGGTGCGTGAGGTTGTCTACGAGTCGATGTCGGAGCGCGGGCAGCGCGACACGCACGCGCGGATCGGCCGCCTCCTCGCGTCGCGGTTCTTCGCGGGCCGCGAGGAGCCGCCCGCCGTGATCGCCGAGCACCTCGAGCGTGGTGGCGAGCTCGCAGGCGCCGCGGCGTTCTGGCTCCGCGCAGGGCGGATCGCGCTCCACGCCTCCGATGCGAGTGCGGCCGTGACCTGCTTCTCGCGCACGCTCGCGCTCGAGTCCCAACTCTCCCCGACGCCGATGTCGCCGACCGCACGTGCGCGCAGGCGCGAGGCGCTCGCGGGGCGCGAAGAAGCACACCGCCTGCAGGGCGACCTGACCTCGCATGCGAACGACCTCGACGATCTGCAGCGCCTGTGTGAAGGCGATGCGGCGCGGCTCGCCGATGTGGCACTGCGGCGTGCGCAACGCATGCTGCGCGTCGGGGATCACGCGAACGCGAGTGTTGCGACGGTGGTCGCCGAAGATCACGCAGTCGCGGCGGGCGACGAGCGGATGCGCGGCGAAGCCCTGCGCGTGCGCGCGGAGATCCTCGAGCGCCTCGGGCGGTTCGACGAAGCTCTCGTGGTGGTCGAGCACGCGCGCACGGTGTTCCACCGGCACGGCGCACTTGCCGACGAAATGGCGGCGATGGTCGGGCGTGGCCGCATTCTCCTCATGCGCGCGCACTACGAGGCCGCAGGCGAGGCGTACCGGCCGGTGCTCGCGCTGATCGCGAAGACCGGTGATCCATGGCTCGAGCGCATCGTGACCAATCACGTCGCCGTGATCGAGATGTGCCTCGGCAACTTCAACGCCGCGATGACGTCGGCGCGTCGCTCGCTCGAGCTGTGCCGGCGCTACGGCGACCGCGCGCGCGAGGGCGATGCGCTGAGCGTCGCGGGCATCATCCAGCTCGAGGTGGGGCTCTACGATCAGGCGGCGGCGACGTTCACCGACGCCCTCGAGATCTTGATCAAGACCGCGTCGCGGTGGAGCCGCGCCGATTGCATGATCTACGCCGGCGTGTGCGAGTTGCGCCGCAGCGCTTCGATCGCGCACCACTCGGGGATGCCGATGCTCGACGAAGCGCTCGCGGAGGCGCGGCAACTGGGCGCGCGCTACCTGGAGGCCAACGCCCTCGTCGCACGAGCTGGCGCGCACCTCCGGCGCGGGACGTACGCGTCCGCGGTCGAAGATGCGGCAGGAGGCGTGGACGTTGCCCGGCAAGCATCGCTGATCGGCTATGAGATCATGGGCCTCGCGCGGCAGGCGGTCGCACTCGCCAAGCTCGGTGGCCGCGCGGAGACCGCCGGCGCACTCGTGCAACGCACGCTCGAGTTGCTCGAGCGCCAGAAGGTGATCGAAGGCTCGGAGGAGGAGGTCTATGCGGCGTGTGTCGAGGTGCTGCGCATCGTCGGTGCGACGGACCGCGCGGAGCAGGTGCGCGCGATGGGGCGCGCATCCGCGAAGCGCAAGCTCGACGCCCTGATCGACCCCGCGTGGAAGGTCGCGTATGCGGCGATCCCCGAGGTCCGCATGCTTCTCGGCACCTAGCGTAGTGCGCCGATGGCATTGCCGCTGCACCTGGGAGGGCCAACATCTCCCCGGAGGCCGCCATGACGAGCAAGATCGTGGATCGCGAAGACGAGAACGATGATCTGATCGAGCAGCTCAACGAGCTGATCCAACTCGATTTCGATGCGGTGCGAGCCTACGAGACCGCGATCGACAAGCTCAGGGATGTCAGCGCGCGCGGCGACCTCGTCTTGTTCAAGCAGGATCACGAGCGCCACATCGAGGATCTCTCGCGGGCGGTACTTCGCCTAGGCGGCCTGCCGAGGGACCGCGGCAACCTCAAGGGCATCTTGCTCGATGGACTCACCGCGCTGCGTGCTGCGACCGGTGATGTCGGCGCGCTGCGCGCGATGCGGATGAACGAGCGGATCACGAACCGCGCGTACATCAAGGCGCTCGACGATCCGCTCAGCATGGACACGCGCGCGATCGTGCTCGCGAACCGCGAAGACGAGCAACGTCACTTGCTCTCGATCAAGCAACACCTCGAGCGGCTCGACGAGGATTACCAGGACGAGATCGACGACGAGGAAGAGCTGCTGCGCAGTGACAGCGAGTTCCCGTGGGGAGCTCACCCGCTCGCGTAGCGCTCGCTCAGCGTCCGAGCCAGCCGCCCGCGAGGACGCGCTGACCGCCGTAGATCACGGCCGCCTGCCCGCTCGCCGCAACCGTCGGCTCGGCGAGCCGCACGCGGGCCACGTTGCCCTCGACCTCGATGTCGGCCGGAATGGGCGTGCCGCGGTGCCGGACCTGCACGCTCGCGCGCAACGATATCGACGGCGTGGCGAGCCAGCGGAGGTCGCGGAACTGTAGCTCGCTGCGCTCCGCAGCGCTGCGCGGGCCGACGGTGACCTCGCCCTTGGCGGGATCGATCGCCGTCACGAACAGCTTCTCCTTGGTGGTCAGGTTGCCGAGGCCGCGATGCTGCCCGACCGTGAACCGATGGGTACCCTCGTGTCGACCGAGCGTGTTGCCATCGGCGTCGACGATCGCGCCCGCGACAGGGAGCCGCTTGCCGCGCTTGAGCGCCTGCGCCGACACGAAGCCCGCATAGTCACCGTCGGGGACGAAGCAGATCTCCTGCGACTCGGGCTTCACCGCGTTGGGTAGGCCGAGGCGCAGCGCATGCGCGCGGACCTGATCCTTGGTCATCCCGCCGAGCGGAAACCGCACGCTCGCGAGCTCGGCGGCTGGCATCGAGAACAAGAAGTACGACTGGTCCTTGCCCGCATCCACGCCACGATGGAGGCCGAGCTCCCCGCCCTGCTCGAAGATCTGCGCGTAGTGGCCGGTTACGAGCACGTCGGCACCGATCGCGCGCGCACGCTCGAGGAGCGGCGTGAACTTGATGTGCTGGTTGCACTTCACGCAGGGGTTCGGGGTGTCGCCGGCGAGGTACGCCTCGACGAAGTCGTCGACGACGGCCTCCCCAAACTCGACGGCGAGATCGACGACGTAGAATGGGATCCCGAGGTGCATCGCGACGGCGCGCGCATCCTCGACATCGCGCGGGCCACAGCACCGGCCACCGGAGGACGCCGCGGTGCCGCGGGCGTCGTACAGGCGCATGGTCATGCCGACGACGCGATGACCCTGCTCGACGAGCAGCGCCGCTGCCGTCGCGCTATCGACGCCGCCCGACAGCGCGGCAACGACGAGGGGACCCTGATCCGACATCCCGTTCTAATAGCAGGTCACCCGTGAACGGTGCAGCCCTTGCCGCGCACGGGTGGATGGAACCGCCGAGTCTGTTGCGTAGCTCCCTCCCGGAGAACACCTTAGTGCTCGGCCTCGCGGCGGGCGACGGGTCTCATGGTAATGACCACGTGCGGATGAACAGCAACCGGTGCGAGGTAACCGCGAGCGAGCTCGACGAGGCCGGTCTCGGCGTCGGCGTCGACGCGGGCTTGCGGGTCCACGTCACCGACCTCCTGCCCGGCGAGCGGGCCGAGGTGGCCATCGATCACAGAAGTCCACACAAGGCGGAGGCCTGGGGCCGCATCGTGCGGCGGATCGGACGACCGAGCCCCGACCGCGCCCCGCCGGCCTGTCCGGGTTTCGGGCGCTGTGGTGGCTGCACCTGGCAGCACCTGAGCTACCCGGCACAGCTCGCCGCCAAGCACCGACGCGTCGAGGCGGCGCTCGCCGACATCCTCGCGATCGCGCAGGGCGTGCCCGTCGCGCCGGTGCGGCCGTCGCCGCAGATCGTCGGCTATCGCAACAAAGGCAAGTACGTCGCAGGCACGTCAGGCGACCATCTGATCCTCGGCGCCTATGCACCGCGCAGCCACCACGTGATCGACACGCTGGGCTGCAAGGTCGTCGCGCCGCTTATCGACGAGGTCGCGACCTGGGTACGCGGGGCGGCCGAGCGCGCCGGGCTACTCGCGTACGACGAGCGCGCACGCACCGGCGAGCTTCGCTACGTCATCGTGCGGGAGGCCAATGACGAAGCGATGGTCGCGCTCGTCGTCGCACCAGGCACGCCGCGCGGAAAGCTCGAGCACGTCGCCAATGCCATCGCGAACCACCCGGCGGTGCGCGGGCTTGTCGCCGTCGAGAACGACCGGCGTGACGGCGCGATCATCCCGTCTGGCTCGAGCGCGCAGGTGCTCCTCGGCCACGGTCATCTCGTCGAAGACCTCGCGGGCGTGCCCGTCGTCGTCGGCGCCGGCGAGTTCGTGCAGGTCAATCGTGCCCAGGCGCGCGCGATGTACGCCCGCGTCGCGGAGCTCGCGGCCCCGCGCGCGGGCACGACGGCGATCGACCTGTTCGCGGGCCTCGGCGGCATCGGCCTCCACCTCGCGCGCGCGGGCGCCGAGGTCGTGTCCGTCGAGATCGACCGCGAAGCTGTCGCGCAGCTGCGGCGCGCCGCCGAGCGCGCAAGCCTCCCGCTCGCCGCGTTTGCCGCCGACGCCGGTGACCTGCCGTCGGCGCTCCGCGCACAGCTCGGCGCCACACCGGATGTCGTCGTGGTCAACCCGCCACGCAAGGGCCTGTCCACGGGTGCCCTCGATCTCGTCATCGACCTCGCGGCTGGAACGGTCGTCTACGTCAGCTGCGGGCCCGAGGCACTGGGACGCGACCTCGTCGCGCTCGCCGCCCACGGCTGGCTCCCCGACGTGATCGAGCCGTTCGACCTCATGCCAGGGACCGCGCAGATCGAGACGGTCGTCCGCCTGGTCAGCGCAGATCGTCGGCGAGTGGCACGGTGACCGTCGCGTTCTCTTCGGCGTGGATCAACCGCACGATGTGCCGCGGCGCGGCCTCGCCTACGTCGACGTTGATCTGAAGCTCAGCGTCGCGCTGTGGTAGCGCTACCTCGAACTTCGTGACGCCGATCGTCATGTTCGGCAGCGCCGCGCGCCGCAGCTCGCCGAACGCCTCGCCGTCGACGACCAGGCGCGCATCGACCGCGCGCACCTTGGCTTCCTGCGTCCCGTAGTCGAGCACGATGGTCGCGTGGAACCGCTCCGCCTGCTGGCACGACTGGCGGATCAGCAGCCCGAGCGCGAGGATGAACGCGATGGGCGCGATCCGCTTGCGGAACAGATCGTAGCGGGACACGGGCGATGTCTAGCACGCGCGAGGAGCCCTGCCCGACCCCAAAAACTTGGCAACGCCTCCGCCGCCGCCCGATTCTAGCAAGATGCGCCCGAGCGCCATCGCCGCCCTGGTCTTCGCCGCTCTCGGCCTGACTGCGAGCGCCGGCTGCGGCGTCCGCAAGCGGCCCTATCGCTTCGCGTCGCCGATGCTCGGCACGGCGTCGGTCCCGCCTCCGCCACTCCCCGGAGAGCCCCCGCCCCCCACGCGGGCGCGACGTCGCGATCCGGACACCCGCATCGGTCCCGCCATTCGGATCGCCACGGCGCCGAGGATCCGTGAAGCCTCTGCCGCCGCGGCTCTCGCGATCGCCGCTTCGCCCGCTGCACGCGAGGGCGCCCGTTCCTCGCTCCCTGCACCACACGCGCTCCCCGCTTCGGCCCCTCTGCCGACTGTCCGAACGCCGGACGACCTGCGCACCCTCGTCGGTCGGCGTGACCCGCGCGACCCGATCGCCGCCGCCCTCGGCTGGGCTCGCGACCTCGGCGCTCCGCTTGAGGCCCTTACCACGGCGGACCTCCGCGCGTGGGCCGAGCGCACCACGCGGCTCTCCGCCCCCACCGCCACCGCGCAGCCCGGCGACCTCCTCGTATTCGATCACGTCACCAGCGACGCCGAAGGCGACCTCGTCGCCGTCGTGATCGCGCGCGACGCACGCGGCGTCACTGAATTCGTCTACCTCGGTGGCGGCGTCATTCGTCGTGGCTTCGTCGACGCCACGCGCCCGTCGTTGCGCCGGGACAGCGAGCTGCGCGTCGTGAACAGCTTCGTGCGGCACGGCAAGCGGTGGCCCGCCAGGGGCAGCCACTACCTCGCGGGCGAGCTGCTGGCGCACGTCGTTCACCTTCGGTAGTTCACGCGACGCTGTCAGACGAGCCTGCGAAACTTCTCGCATGGCATGGAGTCGGCGGCGGCGGTGGACCGATGACGAGCTGCGTGACGCGATCGCGAGCTCGTCTGCATGGCCGCGGCGCGTCTCGGCTCGACGGAGAGTCGGCGCGGCGTGAAGGCACGCGCTCGGACCCTAGGTCTGGACGTCCCGCATTTCCCGGAACGCCGTGCCCCTACACGATGGGCCGACGATGATCTGCGGAGGGCTGTCGCCAGCTCGCGCAGCATAGCCGGTGTGCTTCGTGCGCTCGGGCTCGTCGCTGCTGGCGGCAACTATCAGCACGTCACACGCGAGATCGCGCGGCTCGACATCGACACGACGCACTTCACGGGCCAGGGATGGAACCGTGGCCGGAGCCCATCTCGGGCTCGTTCGCTCGCCGAGATTCTGGTGGCTAACCGGTGGACGTCGTCGCGCGATCTGCGAGAGCGCTTGATCCGCGCAGGGCTTAAACAGCGCGCATGCGAGCTGTGTGGCTGGGCCGAGCAGGCGCCCGATGGACGTGTGCCCGTCGAGCTCGATCACATTAATGGCGAGCATGACGACAATCGTCTCGAGAACCTGCGCATTCTGTGTCCGAACTGCCATGCGTTGCAGCCGACGCATCGCGGGCTAAACGTGCGAAGTCGACGCCGTTCTCGTTGAGTGCGCGAGGCGGGACTCGAACCCGCACGCCTTTTGGGCAGGGGCTTTTAAGGCCCCGTTGTCTACCATTCCAACACTCGCGCGATGCTCACACCGTAGCACGCGCGTCGGCGCGCTCGGCGTGGCGCGCGATCGCGCGCACGAACACGGGCCACATCGGCGACGGTAAGTCGTGGCCCATGCCGGCGACGGGCAGCCAGGTGGCATCGGGGATCATCCTGGCGAGGGCGCGGCCGGCGCGTAGCGGGAACATCGGATCCCGCGTGCCATGGATGACGAGCGTGGGGACGGTCGAGGTGCGGAGCTTGGGCCGCCAATCCTCGCTCGCCATCACCGCGGCGAAGTGGCGCATGAAGCCGCGCGGTGAGAGGCCGCGCTCGTAGGCCATGGCGCCGATGGCGCGCAGGCGGTCGCGGTCGACGGGCCACACGGGGCTGCCGATGGTAGCGAACAGGGTCTCGACCATGCGCCCGGCTTCCTCGGCGTTGGTCGGGTGTGCCGGGAACAGGGCCTTGAGGGCGCGCGGCTGCGGCGGATAGCGACGGCCGCCCGGCGTGGTCATGATCGTGGTCAGCGAGCGGACGTGCTCGATCGCGAGGTGCTGGCCGATCATGCCGCCGAGCGAGGTGCCGACCACATGAGCGCGCTCGAGGCCGAGGGTGGCGATGAGGCCCGCGACGTCACCGGCCATGTCGGAGAGGTTGTAGGGCGCGTCGACGTGGACACCGAACATCCGGCGCAGCAGCACGCGGCCGGGCCTGGGCACAGGCGCATCGAGCCGCGAGGACTCGCCGATGTCGCGGTGATCGAAGCGCACCACGTGGAAGCCGGCATCGACGAACTGCGTGCACAGGGCCGGATCCCACATGATCCGCTGCGCGCCGATGCCCATCACCAGCACGAGCGGGCGACCACGGGTGCCGAACACGTCGTACGCGAGCTCGAGGTCGCCGACGCGCGCGCGCCCCGTCGTAATCGTCATCCGCCGCCCGGGTTCGCTTTCAGCGGATCCTTCAGGCACGGCAGCTCGGGGCAGTCGTCTTCGGGGGGCGGCTTGACGGGCTCGGTCGGCGGCTTGACGGGCTCGGTCGGCGGTTTATTGGCCGGCTCCGTCGGCGTTTGCGTCGTCGGGGTCGTTGGGGTCGTCGGCGTGGTTACAGGTGAGCTACCGGCAACGGGTTGGCGGGTGGTGCCGCTGCCCTTCAAGAACGTGGGCTTGAAGACCTGGTCGGCGTTGGGGACTACGTCGACGATCACGTCGCGGTGACCCTTGAGAGAGAACTGGAGCTGCACCGGCGTGAGCGAACCGGGAAGCACGATGTTGCCGACCGCGCCGAAGCCTGTCTTGCTCGTCAGGTTCGTGACGGTGGTTCCCTTGGGCGCGTCGACGGTGA
>JANRKM010000271.1:0-2609 GCA_033763475.1 Kofleriaceae bacterium | reverse complement strand
CCCGCCAGCGCCACGAACGCCGCGACGGCCATGCCCGCGCCCAGGCCGAGCCCGATCGCCACCGCCTCCAGGAACGTCGCCATCATCGGCGGCCCTCCGCGCGCGCGATGCGCGCCTCGCGCTCGGCGCTCTCGCGGCGCGCAGCCGACACCTCTTGGTCGATCCGGTCGAACCGCTCGTGCATCCGGTCCATCGCCGCGTCGAGCGACTCGCGCATCCCGTTGATCGCGCCGACGATCGCCATCGTGGAGTTGCCGCTCGTCTCGGCCGCGATCTTGGTGATGCGCTCGGCGACCTCGGCCTCGCGCGAGGCGCGCCCGGTCTTGCGCCCGAGGTAGGCCGTGAGCGCGCCGAAGCCGGCCGTCGCTGCGGCCCAGAAGCCGGTGTCGCTCGCGGCATCGGCTGCGGCCTTGGCGGTCTCGGGGTCTGCCATCGCTGCGTTCTCCCACGGCTGCGCCGTCATTCGTCGTCCACCCCCGGCTCGTAGTCGCTCGACTGCGGGATGGACTCGCCCTCGACGTCCGTCGGCCGCGCGCTCACGACGCCAGCGCCAGCGATCGCCGACGCGTGCGTGATGAGCACGTCGGGCACGTCGAAGGTCAGGTACTTGCCGGGCGCCACGCCGTCGCGGTCGAACGGGTCCGAGGTCACCTCGACGTTGTTCGACGTGTCCTCCGCGAAGGCGGGGAACATGTCGCAGAGGTTCCCCGAGTCCACGCACAGGTTGTTCTTCACGACGTCGAGCTGCGTTGATCCGTTCGCCATCACGCGCGCGGTGGACGCGGTGTCGGTGTCCACGATGACGTTGCCGATCACGGCCACGTCGTCCGCGCCGCCGATGGTGATGAAGCGGCTGTTGGTCGAGGTCATCGACGAGAGGTCGGCCATGTTGCCGATGAAGCGCAGGCGCTTCAGTTCCGCGCCCGCCGACCCGCCGCCCTGAAGGTTCACGTACTGGTCAGGGTTCGCGCCCGGCCCGTCCTCGTAGGTGAACACGTTGTCGATCAGGTCGCCGTCGTAGCACTTGGTCTGCTCGCTTCCGCCCGTGCCCGGCGTGCACATCTCGATGGGGTCGGTGCCGCTGCGGTCGTTCGCCACGTCGTGGTAGGCGAGCAGGTAGTTGCGCGAGATCGAGAACACGCTCGCGCTCGGGCTGTTCGGGCAGGAGGTCGTGCCGCCGCAGTCCTGGCGCAGCGTGATGAGCGACTTCGCCGTGGCCCCGCTCTCGCCAGAGCATCCGAGGCTGTTGCTTCGGCAGTACTGCTGATCCGCCAGCCGCATCGCGTCGATGACGACGTAGTTCCACTGCGGGAGGCGGATTGCGTGCTCTGCGCTCGGGTGCGCGTTCATGTGGCTGATTTCGCCGCCGACGAACGCCACGTAGTTGCCGTAAATGAAGGTCTGCGCGAGCCCCGCGGCCGGCGCGCTCGCGTAGTCGAACTTGATGAACGCGGCCTCGCTCATCACGCCGTTCGGGTTCGGTGCCCCGATGTCCACGATGCTGAGCGCCGCAAACTCCTCACCGGCCGTGGTTGAGGTCGCCGAGTCGAGGAGGTTCCAGCAGCCGACGTCCTGCTCGGTGGTCCCGATCAAGCGCGGCCCGCTGCCGCTGCCGGCGAACGTCACGTTGTCGAACACGATGCCCGCGCAGTTCGCATCGTTCGCGTTGATCGCGGTGCTGCTCGACGAGGTGGAGGTGAACTTCAGCTTCGCACGGCCCGATCCGTAGCTCTGGATCAGGCACTTGTTCGCGCCCATCGTGATGCCGGTCGAGCCGGTGGAGAACGTGACGCCGCCTTCGAGCACGATCCACTTCGGCGCGGCGTCGCACGAGTTGAGGATGGTGGCGAGGTCGGTGCCGTTGCCCCCGTGCGTCGCGCCGGCCGGCACGCCCGCATCATCGGCGCAGTTCGCATCGTCGCAGTAGGCGATGGGGTTGCCGTAGGTCGTGGCCGGCTTCTCGACGCAAACGTTCACTGTCACGGTGCCGGTCGCGCGCGATCCGCCGACGAGCGAGTCGATCCTTCCCGAGACCGCGTGCAGCGAGTTGGTGCCGCCGTTGCACGTCTCGGCAAAGGTCGAGGGCTTGAATGCGTGAGTCGCGATCAGACCGACCGCCTTGCCGAGATCGACCGTGCGCCCACCGCGCGAGACGGTGCCGAGCGAGGTGTCGTCGAAGTCCCACGAGACGAAGGTCTCGGGCACCCAGTTCGTGCAGTTGATCGCGGTGCCGTTGACGGTGGTGTCGCAGGCCCAGAACCAGACGGGCTCGCCGTACTTGACGTTGAGCGTGCCGGGCGATCCGGCGCTCGCGCTCCCGGTCTGGCCGAAGCTGCGGAAGTCGAGCGCGGCGGCGACGGCCGTGCCCGCGCTCGGCGTGCCGACGCCACCGCCCGAGTACGTGGCCGCGAGCGCGGGCGCCGCGATCAGGAGGCACGCGAGAGCCGCTGCGAATCGCTTCATGGCACGATCACCCGCTTGCAGGGAGGTTGGTTCGCGAGCGGCTTCGCCGGCGGCCCGCATCGGCGCGCGAGCCCCGAGCTCGCCGGGCAGCACAGGCGCCACGCGACGCCCTCGGGAAGCTCGATGCAGTCGCCCACCGAGAGCCC
>JANRKM010000270.1:0-58172 GCA_033763475.1 Kofleriaceae bacterium | reverse complement strand
CGAGGCCCACGTCACCGAGCTCGGTACGCTCGAGCTGTGGTGCGTAGCGCGCGACGGCCACGGCCGCTGGAAGCTCGAGTACTCGGTCCGCGAGCGCGAGTAGTCCGGCCCGGGCCCACGCGCGCCCACGAGATAGCGCGCGCACGCGACACGCCCGGCGTCGGGAGATGACGGATCTATCTGCCCGCTGGCTGGCGCAGTGCTTGCGACCATCTCGCGGCATGTCGAAGCTCGCATCGCTTCCGCGCGGCGCCATCGTGGGCGCACTCCTCATGTATTTCCTCGACCCGCAGCGCGGGCGTAAGCGGCGCGCGCGCCTGCGTGACCGCACCACGCACTTCGGGCGCGAGCTCGGCAGGCTTGCCAACGAGGCCTCGGCCGACACGCGCCACCGTGCGCACGGTCTATTCGAGCGGACCCGCGGCCCGGCGCGACCCGATGCGGGCGACCACGTGCTCGAGGCGCGGGTGCGCAGCAAGCTCGGCCGCATGGTCTCGCATGCACATGCGATCGACGTCGCCGTCGAGGGCGCCGTCGCGACGCTGCGCGGGCCGATCCTCGCGAGCGAGGTCGACGAAGCGATCCGGGCCATTCGCCACGTGCCCGGCATTCACGACGTCATCGACGAGCTCGACCGCCACGCGACCGCCGAACACCCGAGCCTCGTGAGCGAGCGCATGAGGGCACGCCGCGAGCGCTGGACGCCGTCCGCACGTGGGTTCGCGCTGCTCGGCGGCGCGGGCCTCGTGACCTTCGGCCTCGTGCGGCGCGGCGTCGTCGGTGCGCTCGCCACGTTCGCAGGCACCGGCCTCGCGGCGCGCGCGGCCTTCGACCAGCCGCTCGGGCGCCTCGTGCGCCTCGCGGCGGGCAAGGATGGCATCACGATCGAGAAGACCATCACGGTCATGGCGCCCATCGATCTCGTGTTCGATCTGTGGAGCCGGTTCGAAGGCTTCCCGCGGTTCATGCAGCACGTGAAGCGCATCGAGATCGACCGCAACGATCCACTGCGCTCGCGCTGGACCGTCGACGGACCCGCCAACGCCCCGATGCAGTTCGACGCCATCACCACCCACCTCGAGCGTCCTCACGAGATCGGCTGGGCCACCGTCCCCGGTCAGCGCATCGAGCACACGGGCGTCGTGCGCTTCGAAAAAATTCAGGACGGAACGCGCGTGCACTTGCACATGACGTATCGCCCGCCTGGGGGCGTCGTCGGGCACGAGGTCGCCAAGCTCCTCGGCATGGGGCCTCGCGCCCGCATCGACGAGGATCTATTGCGCATGAAGTCCCTGCTCGAACAGGGACGCACGCGTGCACATGGTGTGCAGGTGCGCGAACCGCTCACTCGTTGACGCGTGTTTGCCCGCGGGCGCTACGCCCTGCCAACGCCTGCGCAACCTGCGCTAGCGATCGTCGGAGCGGCCGTCGCCGATTGCACGTCGAGGAGCCGCGGCGAGCGCCTTCTGCTCCTTCTTGATGCGCTTTCGCGCGGCGCGCCGACTCTCGCCGGGTAGACGGGTCTCGATCTCGACGCCACCCATGATCGCGAGCCCCGTGATGCGAAGCAGCGCGCGGCCGGGATCGGGTGCACCGTGGCCACGCTCGAGCTCCTCGAAGCCGCCCATGATCGAGGTGGCGTCGGTCTCGACGCCGAGCCACGGCGGCACGATGATCTCGAGGCCGCCCATGATGGTCGTCACGTGGAGCTCGGTGATGCCCGGCGCGAACTGGGCCTCGCGGAAGTCGAGCTTGCCGCCGCCCCAGAAGCAGACCGCGCGCATCGTGCGTGGCACGGTCCACCGGCCCTTCTTCTCGAAGCCGCCCATGATCGCGGTCCAGCGCTTCCTCGTGGGCCACGTGGCGAGCGCGTCGTCGGGCGGGAGAGGCGCCAGCGCGGTCGTGGAGACGGAAAGGGGCGCGAGATCGACGACGAGCTCCTCGAGCTCCGCGAGGGTGCGGGCCTGGTGGGCGAGATCGATGCGGCGATCGAACTCGTCGACGTCGAGGACATCGCGCGTGAAGTGCTCGGTGAGCGCGGCGATGACGTGCTCGCGGCGATCGCGCAGCGCGATCAGGTTTTCGCGCTGCACGGGAACGGGGAGCTTCTCGTCGGACACGTGGGCAGCCTACCTCGTGGTACGGGTTCGTCGACCCGCGGGTTCGCGTGGGATGAGGCCGATGCCAAGGACCTCGGTGACGTTGCTGGCGAGCCGGACGGCGGATGCCTCGTCGATCTTGCCCAGGCTGCCGCCGATGATGAGATGCGCGAGGCCCATCACGGTCGAGCTCGCGGCGAGGATCAGATCGTCGATCGGGATCGCCGCGATCTGTCCCTTCGCTTGGGCAGCGAGGAGCTGACGGCGCTGCTCTTCGTTCCAGGCGCGAGCGAGCTCGCGTTGAGCGGGGGGCGTGCGCTTGTCGAGGTCGGGGATCGCGAGTGCGCGGAAGTGCTCCGGGTTGGCGACCGCGAACTTCACGATCGCGATGCCGGTGGCGCGGAACTTCTCGAGCGGATCATCGGGCGCACGGGCGACGGCCTCGACCATCGCGGCACCAAGGCGCTCTGCGCTCTCGCTCGCAACGGCCACGAGGAGTGCCTCTTTATCTTCGAAGTGCCGGTAGACGGCAGGTGCCGAGACGCCGGCGCGGCGCGCGACACCGCGCAACGAGAAGCCTTCGAGACCCTCGTGCGCGAGCTCCTTGAGCGCTGCGCTGATGAGCGCAGGCTTGAGGTTTCCGTGGTGATACGCGGTCCTGGTCGGCAATGTTTACATTGTTCACTTATTTCCTTGCCGGTCAACAGGTCCATGTTTACAATGTTCACATGGTCGCAGCCAGAACGCAGGTTTCGTCGTCACTCGGTGAAACGCCGATCGAATCGCTGATGTGGACCAAAGATCTCGGACGCGAGCACGGCTTCGAGCCGCTCGTCGTCGAGGGGGCGCTCCCGCACGGTTTGCGCGGCACGCTCTACCGGAACGGGCCCGCGCAGTTCGGGCAGTTCGGGACGCGCTATCAGCACCCGTTCGAAGCGGATGGCGGGATGACCGCCGTGCGTCTCGAAGGTGGCCGCGCATTCGGTGCTGCACGCATTCACCAGACACGGGGGCTCGTCCAGGAGCGCGCGGCGGGCAAGCTGCTGTACGGGCTGGCGGCGCCGCATCGCCGCGAGTCTCCGCGGGCGCGGCAAGAACACGGCGAACACCAGCGTCATGGTGTGGCAGGGCCGCGTCTTCGCGCTGATGGAGGCCGGCAAGCCGACGGAGATCGATCCGAACGATCTGTCGACGCTGGGCGAGCGTGATCTCGACGTGATCACATCGATGTTCTCGGCGCACCCCCACCGCGTCGCGTCGCGCAAGGCGACCTACAACTTCGGGCTCCAGTACGGCCGGATCACGCGCCTGCACATGTACGAGCTTCCCGACGTGGGCGCCGCGCGGCATCTCGGCGCGATCGACCTGGCGGGACCGCCGATGCTCCACGACTTCATCGCGACCGATACGCATCTCGTGTTCTTCGTATCGCCGACGCGCGTCAACGTTCCCCGTGCACTCGCGCAGGTCGGCCCGTTCGATCAGATGTTCGAGTGGAAACCCGAGCACGGCACCGAGATCATCGCGGTGCCGATCGATCGCCCGACGGAGCCGGTGCGGTTCACCGTCGACGCCTTCTATCAATGGCACTTCGCGAACGCGTTCACGCGCGGCAACGAGCTCGTCGTCGACTACGTGCGTTACAAGGCCTTCGACTCGTTCTCCGAGATCGGCGAGATCGGGCAAGGCGTGCAGCGCACGACGCTCGACAACGGCATGTTGCACCGCGCCACCATCGACCTAGCTGCGAAGACGCTCCGTTCGGAGCAACGCGTCGAGCGCCCGTGCGAGTTTCCCACGATCGCGCGCGGGCGCGAGGGCCGCGAGCACGACGTCACGTACGCGGTGTTCGACACGCTACGCGCCATCGGCAGCGTCGACGCGAAGGGCGCCATCGTCACCCACGACGTGGGCCCCGACGTCCGCGCCACCGAGCCACTGCTCGTCGACGGGCACGTGATGTCGCTCTGCCACACCCACGACCGCGCGTTCGTGGCGGTCTACGACGCCGCCCGGCTCCCCGACGGGCCGGTTGCGAAGATCTGGCTCGACCACCATATCCCCATCACGTTTCACGGCACCTTCGCGCCGGCCTGAGCTGCGGTCGGCGGGCCGATGCGGTAGGAACGCATCGTAGTGCCCGCGCGTTACCTGATCGGCATCGACCTGGGGACCACCAACTCCGCGGTGGCCTATGTCGACACCATGGCCGCGGACCCGCGCGTGCGCGTATTCGAGGTCCCGCAGCTGGTAGCCCCTGGCGAGGTCGCGCCGCGGCGCCAGCTGCCGTCCTTCGTGTATCTCGCGGGCGAGATCGACCTCGCGCCGCACGAGACCGCCCTGCCCTGGAGCCCGGTCGCCGCGACGAGCAAGGATCCGCAGGCCGCGACGTCGTCGGAGCTCCGCCCCGTGGTCGGCGAGCTCGCGCGCAGCCAGGGCGCGCGGATGGCGTCGCGCATGATCGCGTCGGCGAAGTCGTGGCTATGTCACCCGGGCGTGGATCGTCAGGCCGCGATCCTGCCGTGGGGCGACAACGACGGTCCCAAGCTCTCGCCGGTCGCCGCGCAGGCCCACGTGCTCGCGCACATCCGCGAAGCGTGGAACCACGCGCACCCCGATGCGCCGTTCGCCCTGCAGGAAGTGCTGGTCACCGTGCCGGCCTCGTTCGACGAAGCCGCGCGCGAGCTCACGTTGCAGGCGGCCACAAAGGCCGGCTTCCCGCCCGTTGTCCTCCTCGAGGAGCCGCAGGCCGCGTTCTATGCCTGGATCGATCAGCACCGCGGCAACAAGGGCCTGTCGGCGGGCGAGCGCGTGCTCGTGTTCGACGTCGGCGGCGGCACCACGGACTTCACGCTGATCGAGGTCGACGCCAATGGCGACGGCTTCACGCGCACGGCGGTTGGCGATCACCTGCTCCTCGGCGGCGACAACCTCGATCTCACGCTCGCGAAGATCGTCGAGCAGCGCGTCGTCGCGAAGAGCAGTAAGAAGCTCGACGCGCTGCAGTGGCACGGCCTCGTCCATGCGTGCCGCCTGGCCAAGGAGACGCTGCTCGGCGACAACCCGCCCGAGTCCGCGCCCATCACCGTGCAGAGCCGCGGCGCCAAGCTGATCGGCGGCACGATCCGCGATGACGTCTCGCGCGCCGAGCTCCACAAGGTGCTGTTCGACGGCTTCTTCCCCATCGTCGCCAAGGACGCGCCGCTGATGCGCGGCCGCGGTGGGCTTCAGGAGTTCGGGTTGCCCTATGCGAGCGACCCGGCGGTGACGCGCCATCTCGCCGCGTTCCTCGCACGCCATGAAGCGACGCACGTGCATGCGGTGCTGTTCAATGGTGGCGCGATGACGCCGGCGTCGCTCCGCGCGCGCGTGCTCGAGCAGATCGGACAGTGGCAGGGGACGCCGCCGCGCGAGCTGCCCTCGCAGATGCCCGAAATGGCGGTGGCGCAGGGCGCTGCCTACTACGGCCTCGTGCGCCGCGGCCTCGCAACGCGCATCAAGGGCGGCACGCCGCGCGCGTTCTACGTCGGCGTCGATGCCACGGGCGGCCGCCGCCGCGTACCGACGATGGAGACCCGAGCGCAATCGATCGAGGTCGGAGCGCGAGGTGGTGGCGACGAGCCCGCGCGATTCGCTGTGTGCCTCGCCCCGCCCGGCCTCGAGGATGGTGCCCGCGTGCAGCTCGCGCGGGACTTCAAGCTCGTGACCAACCGGCCGGTGAGCTTCCGGCTGTATTCATCGACGACGCGCCATGACGATCCGGGCACGCTGGTTCCGATCGGCGACGGCAAGGCCGAGACCGCCGACGACGGAAGCGACCTCCTCGAGCTGCCGCCGATCGTCACCGTGCTGCGCGCGCGTGGCCGCGGCGAAGTCACCGTGCGCCTCGAGGTGCACATCACCGAGCTCGGCGCGCTCGAGATCTACTGCGTCGACGTCGAACCACCGAACGAGACCTGGAAGCTGGCGTTCGACATGCGCTCGGGTGGCGCCGCGCCCGCCGCGGAAGATGCCGCCGACGCCGCGCCGCATGCCGCGATCGATGTCGCCAAGGCGCGGCTGACCAAGGCGTTCGAGACCGGCGAAGGCCTCGCGACGTTGACCAAGGATCTCGAAACGCTCTTCGAGACCCGCCGCGACGAGTGGAACATGATGACGGCGCGCGCGCTGTTCGACGCGCTCGTCGAGGTCGCCCCCGCGCGCAAGAAGACCGCCGACCACGAGCAGCGCTGGCTCAACCTCGCGGGCTTCCTGCTTCGCCCCGGCACCGGCGCGCCGCTCGACGCGTGGCGCGCGCGCGTGATGTGGGGCGTGTTCAACGAGGGCCTCGCGTTCCCCAAGGCCGAGCCCAACAAGCTCGCGTGGTGGATCGTGTGGCGCCGCATCGCCGGCGGCCTCGCGAAGGGCCAGCAGGATCAGTTCTACGATCGCTTCAACAAGCTGCTGCTGCCCAACCCGCTGCAGGCGAAGAAGCTCGCCGACGCGAAGGCCAGCAAGCAGGAGATGGCCGAGATCTGGCGCGTGGTCGCCAGCCTCGAGCGCCTCGCCGTGTCGCACAAGTCAAAGCTCGGCGACGAGCTCGTACGCCGCATGGAGACCCGCAAGGGCCGCGAGGACGCGGTGCACCTGTGGGCCCTCTCGCGTGTCGGCGCACGCGTGCCGCTGTACGGCCCGCTCAACCAGGTCGTACCGCCCAGCAAGATCAAGGACTGGCTCGGGCCGATGCTCGGCTGGGACTGGCCGGAGCCTGACAAGACCGCGTTCGCGTTCGCGCAGCTCGGCCGCCGCACCGGCGATCGCACGCGCGATCTCGACGACGCCACGCGCGCCAAGCTCGCCGACGCCGTGCGCGCGATGCCAGGCGGTGACCGCGCGGTCGTGCTGATCGAGCAGGTCGTCGCCCTCGAAGCGCGCGAGGAGCTCGTCGCGCTCGGCGATACGCTGCCCGCGGGCCTCAAGCTCGTCCTCGACGACGACCGCGCGCCCGAGCCCGAGGCGTAGGCGCTACGGCGTCAGGTACAGCGCGAGCAGCGTGAACGTGTCCTTCGTGAACACGGCGGTGTCGATGTTGCCATCACTGTCGGTGGGCGTATCGATCTGCAAGCGGAATTGGGAGCGGTTCCCGCGCGCTACGCGGTTGGTCACGTCGTCGCTGACCTGCGACGTGATGTCGAGCCGCTTCGTCTCGAGGACGGGATCCTCCGAGAACATGCCCGGCAGCGACATCGCCTGCGCCGCCGCCGCGACCTCGATCGACGCGTAGGTGACATGCTGGGCGACCACGCCACCGATGCCATACGGCAGGCCCGACGGCGCGGCCTGGCGCGCGGAGAACTCGGCCGCTTCGATCTCGCTGTTCGCCGGCAACGTCGTCAGGTCGAACGTCAGGTACGAGCGATACGTCTGGCCGGTGTTGTTGTCGCCGATCCAGATCGGGTTGGCGACCGAGAGCACGGTGGCGTCGCGGATGACGCGCGACAGATCCGCGTCGATCGGGAACGACGCCAGCATGCGCTTCTTGGTCGCGAAGCTGAGCGCCATCGGGGCTGCCAGCGAGTTGCCGACGAGATCCTTCGCACCGGTGCCGATCGCCACCGCGTACTGCTTCGCCGCCAGGGCGTTCGGATCGGTGCCGATACCTTCGGCGTACTCGAGCTCGCCCTGCGGCTGGATGGTCAGCACCGTTTGCTCCGGGTTCCAGTGGAACTCGACCTTGTCGGCCGGCAGCTCGGCGGAGGTGTAGGCCGCCGCCACGGTGGGCGGATCCATCGGCTCGCTGAAGGTCACCGTGATCGTCGCCAGCGCCCCCACACCCGTGGCATTGGCTGTCGGGGTGGTGCCCACGACGGAGGGCGCCGTCGTATCCGGCGCATCGGGCTCGTCCGGCTCCATGCCCGTGTCCTCCGGGTCGACGGTGCCGCAGCCAGTCGCCGCCAACATCACGGCAACCAAGAGTGAATGATCGAGGCGAGTGTTCATGCGCGTTCCTTCCCTTCAGGGGGTAGAGACGCGCCCGCTGGTTTGTGATCGAAAAAGATTAGTTCGTGTCGTCTCGCAGGATTAGCAGGCCCCGCGGCGAGTCGGCGACGAAGATGAGGTCACGGACACCATCGAGGTCGAGCCCGACGGCGCCCTCGAAGAAGTCACTGGAGTTGTGGGGGTTCTGCGGGTCCCAGGTGTTGTAGTAACCGAGCAGCGTCGGATTCGTCGGCGTGGAGAGGTCGAAGACCCGCACGCCATCCTGGTAGTACGCGACGTAGCCACGCTCGCCGCGCGCCATCACGTTGTGAATGGAGACGTGATCGCGCGTCTTGTACATTCCGATCGGCTGCATGAACGTGGGCGACTGCGGGTCGACATCGACGATGGAGAGATACGCGCCGTAGCTCTCCTCCCCGTGCAGCGCGATCTTGCGGCCGCCCGCCGTCGTCGCCCAGCTCGAGTGACTGGAGTGCGTCGGCGTCGGCGACCAGCTGCCGATGATCGATGGCGTCGCGGGCGTCGTGAAGTCGACGACGACGAGGCCGCGGTCCCAGCCGTTCAAATACCCGATGCCGTTGTCGATCATCAGGTCGTGGTGATAGTTGGCGCCGAAGTCGTAACGCACGATGCGGACGGGCATCGTCGGATCGGTGACGTCGTAGACCGGCGCACGGCCATCGGTATTGCCGAAATACGCGTAGCGTTTGCCGTCGCGCTCCTCGGTGAACACGGTATGCGCGTCCTCCTGGATGTCCGCCACCTTGGTCGGGTTCGCAGGGTCGGTGACGTCGACGACGTCGACCGGCGCGTCGGCGATCACGGCGTAGCGCTTGGTCCCGAGATCCAGGACCTTGACGTCGTTGCTGTACCCCTCGCCGCTGCGGCGCCAGTGCCCGACCTCGACCGGATGTGCTGGATCCGAGGTGTCGATGATCTTTAGACCGTCGGTGCGGATCACGTACGCGAGGTTGCCGAGCACGCGCACATTGAACGTGAACCCGTCCTCCCAATCGGCGCCGCGAAACTCGCCGAGCAAGGTGAGCCCCTGACTCGTGCTTTCGCCACGGTTGTACGTGGCGCGCACCACGCGCGCGGTACAAACAGAGCACGCGACGCCGTCACACACGGCGCGATCGAGGCGCAAGCTGCCGTCGGGATGCAGGTCGGCGATGCGCTTGGATACCTGGTAGCGGACACCGAAGCGCGACGTGACCCACCCGCGATGGACCAGCGCGTCCGCGTCGAGCGTCCCGAGCGACTCCTCGTCACCGTCGACGACGACCTGCTCGCCGCGGCGCTCGAGGAACACGCTCGACACGCTCCCCACGCGCGTGCCCGTGAACGACCACCGACCATCTGGCTCCCAGCCTGCGAGCGTGCCCGGCGTCAGCGCGCCGAAATCTGGGGCAGTCGTGAACGCGTTCTCCGAGGTCTGGTCGACCTCGAAACATCCGGGTGAGAACGGAAGCGGAATCGGAACCGCTGCGTCGTGCTCCACGAACGCCAGCCCGTTATCGCCGCACGCGGCAACGGCCAGGAACACGACCACCGGGACGCGCATCGGTGTCGAGCATTCCCGGATCCCGACGAGCGCGCAAGCACACCGGGCTCACAAGCCCTGCGCCGGTGAGGCGGGCACTCGTCAATTACCCTACCGGCCGTTGCCGGACCACGACCGCGAGGAAGTCCTCGTCGGCCTTGCCCCGCTTCATTGCATCGTCGAGTAGCACCGTGGCGAGCCGCGCTCCCGCTGGCGCGTGCTCGCGCAGGACGGTCGCCCACCGGTCATCGTTCGGCTCGCGCACTGCCGTCGAGGTCACCACCAGCAGCGCGTCCGCCAGTAGCGGAGCTTGGCCACGCCCGCGAAGGGTCGTCGCCTGGGCGCGCACGCCGGCGCTCGAGCCCTGCGGAAAGGCTTCCAGGTCGAAGGCGACGGGCCCGACGAGCGCCCCGCCGGGATGTCCCGCGCATGCCCACTCGATCGTGTGATTCGTGGGGTCGAGGAGCGCGACAAAGGCCGCGACCTGTTCGCCACCGCGGGTCACGCCGTCGTCGCTCGCGCGCAAGCTGGCGAGCAGCTGGTCGAGGCGGAGCTCGGGGGCATGCGTCGTGGCGGCGGCAAACGCGCCGCTCAGGGCCGACGTTGCGAGCGCCGCGGGCACACCCTGCACGCGCGCCTCGGTGACCAGCAGCGCGAGCCGCCCGTCGGGGAGCAGCGTGGTCGACCATCCCGCCCCCGTGGTCTTGAGCGCCGTGCGATACGCGGCGGCCACCGTCCACGCTCCGAGCTCGTCGTCGCGACTCGTCGCCAGCTGCAGGCGCATCGCCTCGGCGACCTCGACCTCCCGCGCGAGAGCCCCCTCGCGCGTCGCTTCGCGTGCGAGGGCCGCATAGGTAAGCGCACGCGCGGCCGCACGTGCGGCATCTGTCACGAGCCTGCGCTCGTCTTCACGCAGCACCTCGTCGCGGTCGGCCTCGACGAGCCCGACCAGCTCGTCGCGATCGATGAGCGGGACCAAGAGCGACGCGTGGTGCGCCTTGACCATGTCCTGGAGCGCCGGCCGCAACTCGCCGAGCCGCATGGTTAGCAGGTCGCTCGGCGCGAGCGGTTGCCCGTGTTTGACCAGCCAGCTCGTGCACGCGCGATCGAGCGCCCACCGCTCGCCGGTCGTGATCTCGACGAGCACGTCGCCCTCGGTCCTCCACACCGCGCGGACGATCACCGCGAGGTTCGCCAGCATCGGCTTCATGCGGTCCGCAATCTCGCGCTCGTCCTCGACGTCGGCGAGGCGCGACACGAGCTCGTCGAGCGCACGATCACGCGCCACACGCGCCGGTCGGAACGACGCGATCGTCCAGGCCGCGACCAGTGCGCCCGCCCACGCGATGCTGGCCACCGCCGCGATCACGAGCGGCTGCGAACCCTCGAGCATGTACGTGATCACGCCGACCACGACGGCGGCGACGAGCAACGTGATCACCTCGATCAACACGCCGGCGTCGAAGCCGCGTGGGCGCAAGAGGTCGGTGCGCACCACCATGTACAGCGCGACGCAGCCCGCGATCAGGGCCGGCAACCACGCCACCGGATAGCTGCCCCAGATCCCGTGGACGAGCAGCATGTCGAGCGAACCGACCGCACCGAGCGCGAGCAGCCACAGCATTAGCCGCACCAGGCGCGCTTTCTCGCCGCGCGTGGTCGAGCGCCGGATTACGAAGATGCCGGCGCCGAGCCACACCGCGAGCTGCGAGACGTGCAGCCCGGTCAACGGGCCCGAGCGCGTATACCAGATGCCCGACGGAATCCTCTGCACGCCGGGCAACATCCAGTCGGTCGCCCAGCACAGCGTCATCAAGAGCATACCGATGCCGCCCGCGAGGCGCGCGAGCCAGCGGAAACGCTCGAGCTGCCCCGACAGCCCGAGCAAGACGAACAGCAGGTTGGGCCCGATCAGCGCGACCGGTCCTAGGCCTAGCCGCAACAGCCGGGCCGAGGCGTCCGGATCCGTGGCGCACGCTGACACCGCCGAACACGTCGCCCAGGGCAGCGTGGTCATCGCTGCACCAACGACGCCGAGCCGCATCACGTGGTCACCACGGATCAGCGCGCCGCTCACGATAACCGCGAGGAGCACGACCGCACATGCCAGGTACGGCACGCACAGCCAGTTCCACGCGAGATCGAACACGCGCCTTCGACGCTAGCCCATTTGGGCTAGGGCTAATACCGTTCAAAGGAGACGTTGACACAGTCGTCGACGTGTACCTGAACCTGAACACCACCTTGGACGCCGGCATTGACCGGGTCAGGTCATCTGTAGCGAGGCTCGCCCAATGAGCTCAGCACACGCATGGTGTCGAGAGCGGCGGCAGCTTCCATCGCAGAGCCGCGTGCAATGCGTATAAAAGCGCGCTTGATCGACGGCGCTCCTGTCGATGCCGGGGGCTACCGGTTGCCTGTCGACGTCAACGTCGAAGGTGCGTTCAGGTTCAGGTTCAGGTCGACGTCGAACCTGACCGGCATTGGGGCTAGGGCGCGGCGAATGCTCGGAGCTGAACCGCGAGGTCGTACCGGTTATACGCACACGCGCCGTCACAGGTGTCCTCGCCCGTGCGGGCCACCACGACGGCGTATGTGCCGCTCGGGGCGACGTTCGCCTCGATGCACAGCCGAACGTCGCCGTCGTCGGGCGCGTCGTTGTCGCACGGCCTGCCTTCGGCGACCGTCGCGCCGGCCTCGTCGACGAGCTTCAGCGTGAGCGGCTCGAACGCGAGCGGGAACGCCATCCGGGCGCTCGCCGACACCGTGGTGCACCCGCCCGGCACGGTAAAGCCATAGAAATCCTGGCCGTCCTCTGCCGCCGTGCAGCCCCGGACCTCGGTGGGATTCGACGCACAGGACGCGCCGACGAGGACCGGTTGCGCGGTCGCGAACGCATCGTTGGGCTCGCTCTCGGTGCCGCTCGTGCACGCGAACGGCTTGGCCTGCGTGGGCAACACGCAGATGTTCGACAGGCCGTCGCAGGTCTGGCCCTCGGGGCACGCCTGCTCGGGTCCGCAAAAGTACGAACCCGGCACGATGTCGGGGGTGCAGGCCGCGGTGAGCGCGACGAGGAGGAGCGCGGCCCCCCGCATCAGAAGCTCCACCGTCCACCGAGCATCGCACCGCCCTCGGCAGGAGTCACGATCGGCGTGGGGCGGTTCGGCGTGATCACGATCGTCTCGGCCTTGGGCTCGGTGACGATCAAGGTCACGATCGAGGCAACGACGAACGCGCCGCCAATGCCGTACGCCAGCGCTGCCTTGCGCCGGTTGTCGTCGGCACGGTCGACGTTCGCCTGGTCCGCCGTGCTCCACGCCTCCGAGGTGAAGGTGTCCGCCGCGACCGCATTCGAGGCGTCGCGCGACTCGAGGTGGAAGTAAACGCCGAGACCGCCCGCGAGCACGCCACCGCCGACGAGGCCGGCCAGCAGCAGCTTGTTCTCGAGCGAGCGCTCGGAACGCGTGACGATCTCGATCTTTCGCTCCGCCTGGACCTGCCCTGCCAGCCCTGCGACGATCAATGTCGCAGCGACGTACCGCGTCGGGATCATGGCCTGACCTTCGCCCGAGGCGGCAACCGGGTCAATTCGCGCCGCCTGAACCAACCTGGCACACCGCGAACCTTACATCGCGCTACACGCCCGATCCCCGTCCCGAGGCCCCACAGCGGCACCCTGTCGTGGCAGGATGGGTGTTGCCTTTGTCTCGACGCGCCCCTCGGTATCGCATCGACCTTGCCGCCAAGGCGCAACCGCTTCTCGGTGGAGAGACGGCCGTCTGTCGCACCAAGGACGTCTCCGAAGTGGGGCTGTGTCTGGACACGTCCGCTTGGTTTCCCCTCGGCACCCGGATCTCGATCTCGCTCTACGATCCGTCGAGTAGCACCGCGCTCGAGGTCATCGGGGACGTCGTGCGTGAAGCGTGCGCACCGAGCTGGACCTTGGGCCTTCTGCTGATCGAGCCGCCCGACGAGTGGCACAACATCGTCGCTGCCGCGCAGCGCAACGCCATTCCCAACGAGAAGCCCGCCAAGCGGCTGCGCGTGCTCGTCGTCGGGGATGATCACCGTCAGCGCGGCGCGATGGCGCTCTACGTGACCAGCGGCTGGGACGTCCTGTTCGCGACCGACGCCGACATCGTCAACGAGGTGAACGACCACCAGATCGTGCTCGACGCGGTGATCGCCGAGCTCGACGCCTCCGATCCCCGCGTGTCCCCGATCATGGAGGGCATCCGCCGGCTCCAGCCGGGTGCGCGTCGCATTGTCCGAGGTACCGGCACGGGGTCGAGCGAGCTCGTCCACCGGTTCGTCGACCGGAACGATGGTCTCGAAGCGCTGCTCGACGCGATCACCGCAGACATCCCGACCGCGCCGTGAGCTACTCTCTACGAGTGAGACGCCCGCATCTGGCCGCCCTCGTTCTCGGCTTCGCGTTCCTGGTCGCGAACTACGAGCTCGCGATGGCGCAGGAGGATGAATCGACGGAGGGCGAAAAGAAGGAGAAGCCCGCCGAGTCCAACACGCTCAAGGTGCTGGGCAGCTACGCGCTGGTCGTCGTCGGTGCCACCGTCATCGGCATCGCGGTGGCGAAGACGTTCTCGAGCAACCTCAGCTACCCGCAGGCGCGGCTGATGCTGGTGAACTTCCTGCGCGCCAACCCGTATCAGGCGGAGATGATCGCCAAGCGTATGGAGGGCACCTTTGGCGAGGCGATCGCCGCAGCCCTCAAGATCGGCGGCATGACAGGTACCGACGATCCGGCGGCGGTCGCGCAGGCAACGGCGCCCACCTACGACGCCACAGGGCAGGCCGTGGTGACCAAATGGGGGATCTCGATCTCCAAGGCCAAGCTCGCCGCAGCCGCCGCGGTTGCGGGCGCCGCGATCGCGATCTCCGAAGCCCGCGTGGTGCCCGTCATTGTCGCGGTGCTCGCGCTCCTCGGCTTCCTGCGCCTGTTCCTGTACAAGAACGAGGTCGAGAGCAACATCATCCGCGCACGCGCCGAGTTGTTGCCCGAAGTGGATCGCGCCTGCGCGAGCGGCCGCTTCGTGACGCAGCTGCCGAACCAGCCTCGCTGACCGCGTCAGGTCGGCTCGTCGATCGAGGGGTCGTCGCACGCCGGATAGCCGAGCGTCTCCACGAGAGCATCGAGCACGGCGCGCCAGGTCGCTTCGACGCGCGCCGTGGCATCCGCACACCTCGGATCGAGGACGTGGGTCAAGACCAGCGAGCTGCCGCGGTCAGGACGCTCCGCGATGTCGACGGTAACGAGGCTCTCGGGAAAGTCGGTCTTCGGCGCTTCCCACGTGAATGCGATCCGGGTGGGGCGCTCGAGCTCACGGATCGTACCGTACCCGTCGAGGAACGAGCCGTCGGAACGCCGCGCGACGACGACGAGTGAGCCACCCACGTAGGGCTCGAGGACGAGGCGCTTGACCTCCCCCACGCCACGGTGAAGCCATGGCTGGATCTGCATCGGATCGAGGAACGTGTCGAACACCCGCTCGGGCCTCGAGCTCAGTAAATAGCTGACCTGGACGATGGGCGGTGGCTGCAGCTCGAATGCCTCCACCTCCACTACGCCAATCTCGTTGTGCTGGATTGCCACGGGGAGCCTCCTGCACCGAGGGGTGCTGCAACCGGCGTTCCCGGCGGATCAGCGGAAGCCGCTGCGGAGCTCTCCCTCGAGGCGGGCGATGTTCGCCTTCTGCTTCTCGAGGACTTCCTTGAGCTGGCGCTGCGCCATCTCCTCGCGCAACCGCGCGGCGCGATCGCGCGTCGCCCGGGTCACCGCGGCCAGTGCGACAACGCGGGCGACGGTGACCGAAACTTGGAGCGCAGCCTCGAGCACGACGAGTTGATCCGCGGGATCGCGCAGAGCGCGCTCGACCGCGACGAGCAGCCGGTCGAACACGCGCTCCGAGTCCTGGAGAACGGCGTCCTCGCGATCACCCCAGGCGAGCCGGCGCGACACTGCATCTTGCAGCTGGAGGTCGAGCCCGGGCACCGACTCGCCGCCAATAGACAGCGCGCGGAGCAGCGCATCGAACACCTCGGAGCCCGGCGGATCGCGGTCGCCGTGTTCGGCGGTGTCGAGGACCTCATCGCGCAGAACGGCAACGGCAAGGGCCATGTCGGCTTCGCTCATCTCACCACTCCGTGTTGCCGCGGTGGCCCCACGGCAGGCTCGGGTCGACACCGGTCGCGAACGTGCGCTCGAGCTTCGCGCGCTTCTTCTCCGCCTGCGCGACCTTGTCTCGCAACTCGGCGGTCGCGTTCTGCGCGTCGCGCAGCTTCTCGGAGAACGGTAGGCACGCCTCGAGGACAAGGGCGGTGCTCGCACCCACCAGGCGCTGATGTGCCGCGCTGATCGCCCGCAGCACGCGCGCGCGCACAGGGTCGGTCGACTGGATCTGGTGAACGGCGGAGACGCTGATCATGCGCGCCTGATCGAGCGCATCGAACAGCGGCATGATGCCGGCCTCATCGACGCTGCGCATGCCGTAGATGTCGCGCGCGGCGCTCTCGGCATTCGCCACCGCATTGCCGTCGGTAGCGAGCGCTTCGATCGCCATGAGCACGTGCTTCACGAGATCCGCGCGCGGTGTCGTGCGTGCACGCGCGATGGTGAGCGTCTTCTCGATCGCCGACAGCACCTCCGCCGATTCGCCCGAGCTGGTCACCGGGCGATCGGGCCGGAGAAACGGAATCGTCGGGCGCTCGATGAAGCGCTCGCCGGTGTCGGGGTCGCCCAGCGTGTCGAGGGCGTCGACCGCCTCCACCGCTTGCGACGCGGTGTGCATCGCGATCAGGCTCGCGTCGATCTGCGCTAGCCGGTCCGCGAGCAAGCCACCGAGTGCGAGCTCGGCGACCACGAACGCACGTCCGACGGCGATCTCGAGCAGGAACCCGAGCTGGGGCTCGATGGTGCGCAGCTCGTCGACGACGATGTTCGCGCTCTCGGACAGGATATCCATCATCTGGCGGAGCGGGGTCCACTCCCCCCCGCGCTCGAACCAGCCGCTCGCGAGGTTCTGCGCGAACGTCCACACGTTCACGCCCGTCGACTTCTCGAGATCGTGGAACACCGCCTGGCACAGGCTGAGCGCGACCAGCTCCATCGCCTCGTCGGGGTCGAGCCCCCGCACCATCGGGTTGCGGGTCAGCCCCCTCTCGCGCGCGAGGTGGAGGAACCGCTGCCGGCGCTGCCACCACGCGATCGCGCCGTTGGTGCGCACGAACTGGGTCGTGCTCGGAATGACTTGCGGCACCTCGAGCACGATCGTGGTGACGTTGTCGCCACCGCCGCCGCGCAGAGCGAGCTCGATCAGATCGCGCGCGACGTGCTCGGGCGCATCACCCGATCCGAGCAGGTACTGGATCGCCTCGGCAGAGGCGTAGCCGTAGAGCCCGTCGGAGCACAGCAGCAGTCGATCGCCGGGCTTGAGCTCGAGATCGAGCACGTCGACGCGCGCCTCGGGCCGGGCGCCGAGGTTGCGCGACAGCACGTTCTTGTAGGGATGCCGCTCCGCGTCCTCGCCCGAGAGCATGCCGCGCGACACCAGCTCCTCGACGATCGTGTGGTCCTTGGTCAGGGCCTGCAGGCGACCATGGCGCAAGAGATACGCGCGGCTGTCGCCGACGTGCGCGATGATCGCGCGCTGCGCGTCGACGAGCAGGCACGCGACACACGTCGTGCCCATGCCGTGTTTCTCGCGGTTGGCCTGGGCTTCAGCGAACACCGCCGCCGAGCCGGCCTGGATCGCCGATGACAGCACTAGCTTCGGATCCATCGTCGAAAGCGTGTGCTTCACGTACTGATGAATCGCATCGCGCGCCATCTGCGATGCGACGTCGCCGGCGTTGGCGCCGCCCATGCCGTCGAGCACGACGTATAGCCCGCGCTGCGCGTCGACGATCATCGAGTCTTCGTTCGCCGTGCGGACCTTGCCGACGTTGGTGTCGCCGGCGACCTTGATCGATGCGAAGGGCGTGCTCATGACTGCTCCCGATCCCGCACTTGCATCTCGCGCCACTGCGTCAGCCGGCGGCCCAGCTCGTCGGCGATCAGATCGTTGACCGAGCGCGCCGTCGTCGCCGTGGCCCGAGTGAGCACGAGGGTGAGCTCGGCGCCCTCCGTGGTCCCCGCGAGCGCCTCCTGCGCGACCTGCGCGGAGGTGTCACCGATCGCGACCAGCATCCCGAGCACCGAGGCCGGGCTCTGCGCCTCCGCGGCCCGCATCGCCAGGAAGGTGTGCAAGAACGCGCGGTGGAGGCCGAGATCGCCGGTAGCGATGTAGTTCCCCACGTGGTCGAGCACCGCGCCGATTTGTGCGGTCGCGGTCTCCTCGTCGAGACGACCGAGCGAGGGGTCCAACGTGGACCGGATCTCGAGCAGCCGCCGCAGAATGCTCGGCCGGAGTGCCTCGTAGGCAGTCGCGAGCTGCGGCATCGACGCCATCGGCCCGATGGTACACCCCGCGACGCGCAGAGTGGTACGCTGCGTCCACGAGGAAATGCCACCGAACACGAAGGAAGGGCGCGTGCTCGTCGTCGATGACGAGCCGATGGTGCGGGAGACGCTCGGGCAAGTCTTGACCGAGGAGGGCTACATCGTGGATCTCGCCGTCGACGGCGAGAGCGCGCTCGAGCGGGTGCACGCCGCCCGGCCCGACGCGATCCTCCTCGACCTGATGATGCCGGGGATGAACGGGCGCCAGTTTCTCCAGATCCTGCGCGAGATCCCGGCCTACGAGCAGGTCCCGGTGCTCATCATGACCGCGGTCCACGGCCTCAACGTGAACCTCACGACGCTGGGCGCGAGCGATCTGGTCGAAAAGCCGTTCAACGTCGACGAGCTGCTCAACAAGGTCGCCCTCGCCGTCTATCGATCGCGCGACGCCAACAAGAGCATCAGCCAGCCGCTGCCGTTCGTGTCGATGCCCCCGCCCGCTGCCGCCGAGACCGATCGGGGCGTGGTGCTCATCGTCGAGCACGATCGCGGCCGCCTACAGCAGCTCGACATGCTGCTCTCCGCTCGCGGCTACACCGTGGTGTCGATGACCCGCGCCCTCGTCCAGATCTCGCGCCTCGCCCGCGCCCTCCGCCCCCGCGCGATCCTGCTCGACCTCATGAGCGACGGCGTCAACGACGTCGTGCGCGACCTGCGCTCCGCCAAGGAGCTCGACGAGATCCCCATCCTCGTGTTCGCGCGAGAAGGCGCGGCCGTCGACGGGGCAGACGCGATGGTCGAAGCCGCCGACACCGATCTTGTCAACTTCGTCGAGAAGCAGCGCTCGTCCTAGCTGGCGTCATTAGATGGTGCGATCGCGGCCCTGGCGCTTCGCCTCGTACAGCCGCGTGTCCGCACGCCCGAGCAGCTCGGTCGCGTTGGCGCCGTCGATGCCGAGCTCCGCGATGCCCGCGCTAAACGAATAGCGGGGCAGCTCGCCGAAATCGCGCGCCGTAAAGCCGCTGCGGACCTCCTCGAAGATCTTGCGGGCGGCCTCGCAGTTCGCGCCGCGGAGCACGACGAGGAACTCCTCGCCGCCGTAGCGCCCGATGTGATCGCTCGCGCGGAACCGTGACGTCAGCTGCTTCGCGAAGTCGCGCAGGACCGCGTCCCCGACGAGGTGGCCATGGTCATCGTTGATCTTCTTGAAGTAGTCGAGGTCGACCATGCCGATCGACACCTTCTCGCCGACCTTCGCCGAGCGCTCGACCGCATCGTCGAGGAGCTCGAGCACGTGGCGCCGGTTGAACAGGCCGGTCAACCCGTCGCGGATCGCGAGGTCGCGCATTTGTGCCTCGCTGGCGCGCAGCGCGGCCTCGGCACGGCGCTGCGCGGTGATGTCGCGAAAGCTCCACACGCGCCCGACGACCTGTTTGCCCATCAGCTGCGGCCGACTCGCGCGCTCGAACACGCGCCCGTCGTCGAGCTCGAGCACGTCGATGGTCTCGCCGTCCGCGCCCGCAAAGGCCTCGTTGGCCGCGCCCACGAGCCCGCTGATCGACGTGCGGCTCGCGATGTAGCTGCGCACGCGTTCGTACGACCGCATCGCCTTCGAATCGAGCTGCCACATGTCGAGGAACCGCTGGTTGAACGCGAGGATGCGGCGATCGTCCGACGCGAGGATGCCCTCGCCCGTCGACTCGAGCGTGGCGGCGAGCAGCGCCTCGCGCATCGCGCGGTTCTTGAGCTCGAGCGTGAGCGACGCGAGGCTCGCGAGAAACGCCGCGTCCTTGCACTCGCCCACGCCCCACGCCCGCGCATCGCCGATGTGCTCGTGGCACAACACGCCAACCAGGCGCAGGCCGGTGCGGATCGGCGCGTCGAGCATCGCGCCGATGTGAAGCGGCGCCAGGTACACGGTCGAGAACTCCGACGTGCGCGGGTCGGTGTGCGCATCGGCGGCCGCGATCGTCTCTTCTTCGAGCATCGCCGCGAAGTAGCGCGGGAAGTCCACCTGGCGCAGCACGGTGCCCGCGCTGTGCCGGTTCTCGTGCGCTTCGTAGAGGTCGACGCACACGAGCTCGGTCTTGTCCTCGCTAAGGAGCCAGACGCTCGCCCGCGCGGTGTTGAGCGCCCGCGCCGCGGTCTCCGTGATCGCGTGGATCGCACCGTCTGGATCGCCTTCGTACCGCCGCCAGATGCGTGCGAGCTCCGCGATCGCATCGGGTGACTGCATGTGCGCCGACGCGGTCATTGGCCCAGTTTACTTCTGATCGATGCCCGCGCGAGGCGGATACAGAACGATCTCGATGCGCCGATTGCCAGCCTGGTGAACCGGGGGGCGGTCGATGGCATTCCCTTGGTCGGACGATTTCGGCGGCGGGGGGTGCGACCCCATCGTACCGCGGTTCAGTCACCCATCGCGGCGCCACCACCGCGTGGATCCGCCGCCGCCGCCCAGCCCGCGGGCGTGCGCACGATCGCGTTCGCCGCGCCGAACTCGCGCGCGGTTGCCGCGTACTCGAGCGCATAGCCGGCGGCCTTCAGCTTGTCCGCGGTCTCGCGATCGATCGAGTCGGGCTCGACGAAGACCTTGTCGGGCAGATGCTGATGGTGGATCCGCGGCAGCGCCACCGCGACGTCGACGGTCTTGCCGAAATCGACGACGTTCGAAAGCGTCTGCCACACCGCCGTGATGATGCGTGGGCCGCCCTGCGCGCCGACCACCATCAACACGTCGCCCTTGCCATCCTCGACCACCGTCGGCGACATCGACGACAGCATGCGCTTGCCGGGCTCGATCCGGTTTGCGGTGCCCTGGATCAACCCGAAGGCGTTCGGGGAACCGGGCTTGGCGGTGAAGTCGTCCATCTCGTTGTTCATCAGGAACCCGTGGATGGTCACTTTGCTGCCCCACGCCGTGTTGAGCGTCGTGGTCAACGCGACCGCCATCCCGTTGGCATCGACGACGCACAGGTTGGTGGTGTGGTCGCCCTCGATGAGCGCGGGCACGTCCTTCGACGCAGTCGCCCCGCTCGCGATCGTCTTCGCGAGCTGGTCCGCATACTCCTGCGACATTAGCTTCGCGACCGGCATCTTCTTCACGAACGCCGGGTCACCGAGCAGCTCGTTGCGCGCGGCGAACGAGCGCCGCCACACCTCGACGAGCAGGTGGATGTGCTCGTAGCCGTGCCACGGCAGCTTCGCGAGCTCGATGGTGCGCAGGATGTTCGCCGCGAGCGCGAGCGTGATGCCGCCCGACGACGGAGGTCCCATCGCGTACATCGTGTTGCCGCGATACGAGACCTGGAGCGGATCGCGCCAGATCGCCTTGTACGCCTCGAGATCCGCGAGCGTGATGAGGCCGCCGTTCTTCTTCATCTCATCCGCGATCGCCTGCGCCGTCTCGCCCTTGTAGAAGCCGTCGGCGCCGTGGTCGCGGATCCGCTCGAGCGCGACGGCGAGTTGCGGGATCGTGACGGTCGAACCCGCGGCGCGCGGAACGCGGTTGGGCACCCAGATGTCGCCGGTCGCCTTGAACTCGAGGAGGTCCATCGCACGGCGCTGGATGGCCTCGGCGAGCACCTTGTCGACGGTGAAGCCATCACGCGCGAGCTTGACCGACGGCTCGACGAGGTCCTTCCAGGGCAGCTTGCCGAGCTTCTTGTGGAGCTCCCACATGCCGGCGACCGAGCCCGGCACGCCCGACGCGAGGTAGCCCGTGCGCGATGCCTTGGTGACCTTGCCGTCCTTGTCGACGAACATGTCGGTGGTCGCCGTGCCCGGCGCGGTCTCGCGGAAGTCGAGCGACACCACCTTGCCCGGCGCGACGCGCACGACGGCAAACCCACCACCGCCGAGGTTGCCTGCGGTGGGATGCGTGACCGCGAGTGCGAACGCCGTCGCGATCGCGGCATCTGTCGCATTGCCGCCGGCGGCGAGGATCTCCTTGCCGACCTTGGTCGCGTGTTCGGACTCCGAGACGACCATGTACGTGTTGCCGATGCCGATCACCGCGGGGTCGACATGGGTACCCGACTCGGGCGTGCGGTACACCGGCTCGACCGGGGGCGCGGCATCCGGCAGCGGCTTGGTGGCGACGGCCGCGCTGCCGCTGCCACTGCCCGTCGATTCGGGAGGTGGAGGAGCGCCGCGCTTGCAGGCGACCAGCGCGACGACGAGCAACGCTACGAGGCGGTCACGGCGGGCTAGCTTCACGGCCCCGGTCATACAACATGTTCCTCGGCCTCTGCGCGTCGCGCGAGGGCAAGCTCGATCATCGAGGCCTCAGGCGATGAGCGCAGTCACGTCGTACTTGGGAATCGACGGGTCGCGCGTCACGATCGCGAGTCGCTCGACCCGTGCCTGGGCGATCAACATGCGATCAAACGGGTCGCGATGGTGCATCGGGAGGTCGCGCAGCGCATGCGCATGCGCGCTCGTGATCGGGAGCGGCTCGAAGGCCTGGTTCGCCAGGACGTCGGCAAACGTGTCGGGCAGGGTGAGCTTGCCGATCGCCTCCTTGATCCGGATCTCCCACACACTGGCCGCGCTGTAGAACACGACGTTCTCGGGGCTCGCGATTAGCTCGCGCCCTCGTTCGCCCAGCTCGGGATCGTCGGCGAGCCACCACAAGAGGAAGTGGGTATCGAGCAGTAGCTTCATGGCTCGACGCCGAACGCCGCTGCGAGATCCGCGGGCAACTCGTCGAAGCCGGGGTGGATCTCGATCTGCCCCTTCAACGCTCCGGGCGACCGCGGCATCGCCACTCCGGTGTAGCGGACCAGCCGTGCCACGGGCACGCCGGCCTTGCCGATGAGCACCTCCTCTCCCTTGCCGACCGCCTCGATAAGCGCAGATAGCTCGGCCTTCGCCTCCGATATATTCTTTAGAATCATACCCCTATAGCATGGTCAGATCTGGTCTGGTTCGTCAAGGACGGTCGTGGTCCGAGCCGCGTCGCAAGCAGTGATCGGAGCGGTGTTATACCCAGCAGGATGTTCGATGCTGCTGTCTTTGCTGCTCGACGTGAGGCGTACATGCAGGCGATCGGGCCCAACGCGGTGGCGATCGTGCGGTCGCTACCCGAGCGGCTCCGCAACGGTGATGCGTTCCATCCGTTTCGCCAGCACTCGGACGTTGTCTACTTGACCGGCTTCGTCGAGCCCGACACCACGCTGATCCTGCGGCCCGGCGCCGAGACCGAGCGCGTGGTGATGTTCGTCCGCCCGCGCGATCCAGAGATGGAGGTCTGGGACGGCCGCCGCGCGGGGCTCGAGGGCGCGAAGGAGCGCTTCGGTGCCGATGCCGCGTACACGTCCGCCGAGCTGCCGAACAAGCTGTGGGAGCTGATCGCGAACACCGACGAGCTGCACTACAGCCTCGGGCTCGACGAGGCGATGGATCACCTGGTCGGCGCGGCACTCGTGCGCCTGCGCAAGTGGGAGAAGAAGGGCAAGTGGCCGCCGCGCGCCGTCGTCGATCCGCGGCACGCGCTGCACGAGCTGCGGCTGCACAAGCGCGCCGAGGAGCTGAGCGCGCTGCGGACCGCGTGCAAGATCACGAGCGACGCGCACGTCGCCGCGATGCGGACCGGCCGCCCCGGCGTCTACGAGCACGAGCTCGAGGCCATCATCAACTACACGTTCCGGCGGGCAGGCGGGGCGGGCCCCGGCTACACGACGATCGTCGGCAGCGGCGACAACGCGACGATCCTCCACTACATCGAGAACAACCGCCGGATCGCCGACGGTGATCTCGTGCTCGTCGACGCGGGCTGCGAGTACCAGCACTATACGTCCGACATCACGCGCACGTGGCCGGCGAACGGCCGATTCTCGGCGCCGCAGCGCGCGGTGTACGAGACGGTGCTCGCGACCCAGAAGGCGGCGATCGAGCTCGCTCGGCCTGGCCGCACGATCGGAGAGATCCATGACTTCTGCGTGAAGTCGCTGACCATCGGTATGGTCGAGCTCGGCCTGCTCTCCGGCAGCGCGGATGATCGCATCGCCGATCAGTCGTACAAGCGGTTCTACATGCACGGCACGTCGCACTGGCTCGGTCTGGATGTGCATGACGTCGGCGCGTACACGCAGGGCGGCAAGCCACGCCCGCTGGCAGCTGGCATGGTGATCACCGTCGAGCCGGGCCTCTACATCGCGCACGATGCGCGGGACGTCCCGGACGAGCTGCGCGGGATCGGCGTCCGCATCGAGGACGACGTCGCGATCACCGACAATGGTCACGACGTGCTGACCGCAGCGTGCCCGAAGGAAGTCGCAGACGTCGAAGCCGCCTGCCGCGCCTAAACGCGCCTAAACGTCAGTAGGCCGCCCCCTGCGCAAATCTCTGAGATTGTTGATTTTCCTGGCCAAGCCTGACGGTGCCTCGTAGCGTTGCGCCTCCATGCGCCTTCCCGAACTGGTGGTCGGGGCGCTGCTGGTGGTCCCCATGTGGGCTGCCGCAGAGACGCCTGTCGCCCCTGTCGTTCCTGCCCCCGGTGGCCTCGATGTCAGCCCGCCCGACGTCAACGACCTCGTGTTCGCGCGCCAGGAAGTTCCCGACGAACCGACGCCCATGGCAGCTGGTGCGCTACGCGTCGCCAAGAGCCGCGTCATCTACCTCAACCGCAATGGCATCACGGTGTCGCCGGGCACTAACGACGCGCGCAGCGACCGCACGACGATCGCCAAGCAGGCGACGACGTTCGGGCCGTGGACCGCACCCGAGGACGTGTGGAGTAAGACCGTCACCTGCGTGCGCGACATGTTCTCGCGCTGGGACGTCCAGATCACCGAGGAGGATCCGGGTGACGTCGCGCACATCGAAGCGGTGTTCGGTGGTCGTCCGTCGCAGCTCGGCCTCACGCCCAACACCGCCGGTGTGGCCCCCTTCACGACGAGCTGCGGGATCATCGAGAACGCGATCGTGTTCGCGTTCACCGACATCCTGCCCGACGACCCGCAGATGACCTGCGAGATCATTTCGCAGGAGATCGCCCACGCGTACGGCCTCGACCACGAGATGTTGCCGGCCGACCCGATGACGTACCTCGATTACGACGGGAACCGCACGTTCCAGGACGTCGACGCAGCGTGCGGCGAGAAGGCCGAGCGTCCGTGCGGCATCAACGGCAGCACGTGCCGCGCGACCCAGAACTCGGTGGCGCTCCTGACCGAGCGGCTCGGGGCACGGGACGGCAGCGTTGGCGAGGACGACGGCACCTCGAAGGTTCCGCCCGGGTCCAGCATCTCCTCCCCCCTGGATGAGGAGGGCGGGTGCTCGACGGGCGGTGGGGCGAGCCTGTTCGCTGGGCTGGGCCTCCTCGGCCTTGTGGGCCTACGCTCGCGCGGGCTACAACGCCGCCGTGCTCACCGGTAAGCAGCGTCGATACCTCCGTTCCCTCGGCCACGAGCTCAAGGTCGTGGTCCAGATCGGCAAGGGCGGCATCGATGACGGTCTCGTCGCCGCGGTCGATCGAGCGCTCCTCGATCACGAGCTGATCAAGATCAAGGTCGGCGAGAACGCGGAGCTCGATCGCCAGGAGGCCGCGGACGCCCTCGCCAAGAAGACCAAGAGCGAGGTCGCGCAGGTGCTCGGGTACACGATCCTCCTGTATCGCCCGCACCCGGACGAACCGACGATCGTTCTGCCTACCTAGGCCAATCTCCGAACGCGATCTCTTCAACCGTTGCCGGGGCTTCCCCGCCCTGTCACACCCGCGTCACCGAGCCCGTGCTAAGGCTTGCCCCATGCTCGTACTTGTCATCGAGGACGAGGTCGACCTCGCAACGACGGTCGAGTACAACCTGCGCGCCGAAGGCTTTCAGGTCCGGCTCGCGCACAGCGGGCGACAAGGCCTCGCGAGCGCGACCGCTGATCCGCTGCCGGACGTGATCGTGCTCGATCTGATGCTCCCCGACCTCTCCGGCACGGAGATCTGCAGACGACTCCGCGACCAGGAGCGCACGAAGGACATCCCCGTCGTGATGTGCACGGCGAAGGGCGAGGAGATCGACCGCGTGGTCGGCTTCGAGGTCGGCGCCGACGATTACGTCGTCAAGCCATTCAGCGTGCGCGAGCTCGTGCTCCGTATCCGCGCCCTGCTCCGCCGCGCCAATCGCATCGAGGGTGAGCCGTCGACGATCAAGTTCGGCCGGCTCAAGATCGATCGCGACGCGCACCGCGCCTGGGTCGACGACGCCGAGATCGGGCTCACCGCGCTCGAGTTCCGCCTCCTTCACGCGTTCGTGTCGCGCCGGGGCCGCGTGCAGACGCGTGACGCGTTGCTCTCCGACGTGTGGGGCATCGAGGCCGATGTCACCACGCGCACCGTCGACACGCACGTGAAGCGCCTCCGCGAGAAGCTCGGCGACGCCGGGATGTATATCGAGACTCTGCGTGGCGTCGGTTATCGCTTCAAGGATCAGCCCGACGAGGCGACCGCTTGATCCAGCGAGTGCGGCCGCGGCTGTTTCTGCTCGCCGCCGCGCTCGCGCTCGCCGTCGGACTCGCCTGCGCCGTCGTCGGCCGCAACCAGGTCGTCGCCATCCATAACGGCGGCGACATCGCGCTGGTGATGCTCGGGACCTTCGCGATCGCGTTGTTCTCGGGTCTCGCCGCGACATCGATGGCGCGCCGCGCGCTGCACGAGCTCAACGAAGCCACGCGCAACGTCGTCCGGGATACCAGCCGTCGCGTGCCGGCGAGCGACGCACCGCCCGGCGACGAAGTGCGCGAGATGGGCGAGTGGATCAACTTCCTCGCCGAGGATGCCACGCGCTCGCACGAGGCGCTCGCGCGCGAACGGACGCTGCTCTCGGCGGTCGCCGAGGGGCTCACACAGGGCGTGATCGCCGTCGATGCCGAGAACCGGATCGAGCTACTCAACGATGCCGCACGCAAGATGCTCGGGGTCGCGAGCACGCCCGTCGGCGAGCCGCTGATCGAGTTCGTGCGCGTGCCGCAGGTGTTCGAGCTGATCGCCAGCCCCGAGGCCGCGCAGGCCGAGGTTTCGCTGCCGACCGGACCACGCACGTTGATCCGCGTCGCCCACAAGTTCGGCGCCGAGGGCCGCGTGCTGCTGCTCGAGGACGTCACCGCGATGCGCCGCCTCGAGACCGTGAGACGCGACTTCGTGGCCAACGTCTCGCACGAGCTGCGCACGCCGGTCGCCGTGATCCGCGCCAACGCCGAGACGCTGCTCGCCGGCGCCAAGGACGACCCGGTCATGGCTCCCAAGCTGATCGACGGCTTGCACCGCAACGCGGAACGCCTCGCGCGCATCCTCGCCGATCTGCTCGACCTGTCGCGCCTCGACGCCGGCCAGTACCGCATGGAGCTCTCGTGCGTGCAGCTGGCGCCGGTCACCGAGCAGTCGCTCACCGCTGTCGAGCCGCAAGCCGCGACGCGCAACGTCTCCGTCGAGGTCGCCATCCCCGATGGGCTCGCCGTCAAGGCCGACCCCAAAGCGCTCGACCAGATCTTCGTCAACCTGATCGACAACGCGGTCAAATACACGCGCCTCGGTGGCCGCGTCTGGGTCGAGGCCAAGCCCGCCGGCGACCACGTCCGGATCGAAGTCCGGGACGACGGCCCGGGAATCGCGGCCAAGCACCGCGAGCGCGTGTTCGAGCGGTTCTACCGCGCGGATCCGAGCCGTTCCCGCGAGGCCGGGGGTACCGGCCTTGGCCTCTCGATCGTCAAACACCTCGTCGAAAGCATGGGCGGCGAGGTCGGCGTCGAGCCGAACGAACCACAAGGGTGTATCTTCTGGCTGCGACTCCCGAGGAGCACAGCGTAGATGGCAGCACATACGAGTAAGGAGTTCGAGCAGGAGCTTCGCACCCTGCGCGAGCGGTTGGCGTTGATGGGGACTCGTGCGGAGGAACAAATCGCGCTCGCGATGCGCGCGCTCGCCGATCGCGACGACGATCTCGCCCGGCATGTCGTCAAGGCGGATGCCGCGATCGACAAGGACGAGAACGACATCGACGAGCTCGCGCTCCAGATCCTCGCCACCCGCCAGCCGGTCGCGTCGGACCTGCGGTTCATCACGATGTCGCTCAAGTTCGTGATCGACGTCGAGCGTATCGGAGATCTCGCCGCGGGCATTGCCAAGCGCGCGCTCGAGCTCAACCGCCTCCCGCCACTCGACTCCAAGGTCGACCTCGCGCGCCTCGCCACGCTCGCACAACGCAACCTCCACGCCGCGCTCGATGCGTTCGTGAAGAAGGATGCCGACGCCGCGACCCAGGTGATCACCGCCGATGCCGACATCGACAAGCTCAACGCGAGCCTGTTTGCCGAGCTGCTCGCGCACGTCGCGACCGACCCCGCGACGGTCACGCGCGTGCTGCCACTGACGTCGGTGTGTCGCTACCTCGAGCGCATCGGCGACCACGTGAAGAACCTCGCGGAAGAGGTCGTGTACATGGTGCGCGCGACGGACGTACGGCACCGGCCGATCGTGCAGCCGTCGAACTGAGCGCCTCGACGCTGCGCTAGCGCGCCGACACCGGTGGCACCCGTCCCGCCCAGGGCCGCGCCGCTTCGAGCTGCGCCGCGAGCTGGAACAGCGTCGCCTCGTCGCCGAGCGGCGCCGTGAACTGCACGCCGATCGGCAGGCCCGCGGTGTTCCAGTAGAGCGGCACGCTCATCGCCGGCACGCCCGTCTGGTTCGCCACCTGCGTGTTGGGCGTATATTCGAGCGCGTCGGCCCCGAGCTGCTCGAGCACCTTGTCGAGCACGAACTTGGGCGATACGTGGCGCAGGGCGGCGAGGCCGATGCGCTCGCCGCGCTTGAGGGCGGTCTCGCCGACCTTGGCGGGCGGGTAGGACAGCGTGCCGTCGAGGAACAGATCGTACTTGGTGAAGAACTGCCCGATTGCGCGGCCCGCCGCCTGGCACGCGTCGCGCGAGTGCTGGAGCTCCATCGCCGTGAGCTTGTTGCCGATGGTGAAGAGCATCCACGTGGTCGGCTCGAAGTCCGCCGGCGTCGGCTTCTTGCCGACCCAGCGGGCCGTGGCCTCGATCGCACTCGCAGTACCGACGGCGATCTGAGTGAAGTAGGCAGAGACGAGCGCGGCCTTGTCGATCGGTAGCGCGACCTCTTCGAGCTCGTGGCCGAGGCTGGCGCACAGCGCGGCGGCGTCTTTGACCGCAGCCTTGATGTCGGCGTGGGTCTCGCGGCCGAGCTGCGGCCCCGTCGAGAAGGCGATGCGCAGCTTGCGTGGCGCGCGCTGGATCTCCTCGACGTAGGGGCGTTCACGCGGCGGTGCGGCGTAAGGGGCACCGGTATCGAGGCCCTGGGTGGCATCGAGCATCGCGGCGCAGTCGCGCACGCTGCGCGTGAGCACGCCTGGCTGCACGTAGCCACCCCAGCCTTCCGCGATCTCGGGGCCGAGTGGGTTGCGCCCGCGCGACGGCTTGAGGCCGAATAGCCCGCACGCCGACGAGGGAATGCGAATCGAGCCACCACCATCGCCGCCGTGACCCATCGGCACCGCGCGGGCCGCGACGATGGCGGCCGTGCCACCGCTCGAGCCACACGGCGTGTGGTTGAGGTCCCAGGGATTGCGCGATGGGCCATACAGCTCGGGTTCGGTGACCCCGAGGATGCCGAGCTCGGAGCAGTTGGTCTTGCCGACGATCACGACGCCGGTGCGCTTCATCCGCGCGATGACCTCGGCATCCCGAGTCGGCACGAAGTCTTTCGACAGCCGGCACGCCTGCGTGTACGGCTCACCGGCGAGCCAACCGTCGAGGTCCTTCACCACGAACGGCACACCGCGGAACGGCCCGTCCGGGAGCTCGCCCTTCGCAGCTGTACGCGCCTGCTCGTACATGCGATGGACAACCGCGTTGAGCTTCGGATTGACCTTCTCGATCGCGCTGATCGCGAGCTCGACCAGCTCGCGCGGGTGCACCTCACGTGTGCGGACACGCTCGGCGAGCTGCGTTGCGTCGTCGAGATGAAAAGAATCCGGAACGCTCACACGATGCAGCGTACTCCGACCTGGTCGGCCGGTCACCGTCCCGTCACCTTCGGTTCCCGGGTCCGTCACGGACGGTTTGCTACGGTAACGCCATGCGTGATCCGCATTGGATCGGTGCACTCGTAGCCGTGAGCTTGCTCGGGTGCAAAAACCGAGAACCGACCGGATCCCTAGCCGCGGCGACGTTGAACGCGAGCGGCGCGACGTTTCAGAAGGCATTCCAAGAGGTCGCGATCGAGTCGTTCACCGCGGCCAACTCGAACGTACGCATCAACTACGGCGCAGGCGGCTCGGGCAAAGGTCGGCAAGACTTCGCCGACCAGGTCGTCGACTATGCGTGCACCGACGCCCCGTACAAGGCCGCGGACGTCAGCAAGGTGAAGGGCGGCGCGTTCTTCTACATTCCGAACCTGCTGGGCGCGATCACCGTCAGCTACAACCTCGCGAGCGTCGACAAGCTGCAGCTGTCCGCCGACGTGCTCGCGAAGATCTTTCAGCGCGAGATCACGATGTGGAATGATCCGGCGATCGCCGCCGACAACCCGGGCGTCACGCTGCCGGCCACCGCGATCGTGGTGGTGCATCGCTCCGATGGCTCGGGCACGACGGAGAACTTCACGAGGTTCCTCAGCGTCGCGGCACCGACGACCTGGAAGCTCAAGAGCGGCCCGACCGTCGAGTGGTCGGCAGACACGCAGGCTGGCAACGGTAACGGCGGCATCGCGCAGCTCGTGAAGTCGACGAACGGCGCGATCGGGTACGTCGACCTCTCCGATGCCAAAGAGGTCAAGCTGCGCTACGCGGCGATCAAGAACAAGGCCGGCAACTACGTGCTCCCTACCGTCGAAGCAACGACGGCCGCGGGCGCGACCATCGAGGTGCAAGACGACCTCCTGTTCACCTCTCTCGATGCGCAGGGCGCCGCCGCCTATCCGATCACCGCGCAGAGCTGGTGCATGATCTACGCGAAGCAAACGGACAAGGCGAAGGGCGCCGCCGTGAAGGCGTACTTCAAGTACATGCTCACCGATGGGCAGAACCTGCTCGCCGAGATCGACTTCGCGCCCCTCCCCAAGGCGCTGCGAGAGAAGGCGCTCGCGCAGATCGAGAAGGTCGAGGTCCCGTAACCCGTGGCCGTGCTCGATCTCAGGGGACGCGGCGCACATGCCGACAAGGCCTTCCGCTGGACGGCGCTCGGCGCAGCGGGGCTCGTGTTGCTCGTCCTCGGGCTGATCGCGGTGGTCACGCTCGAGCGCGCGATGCCCGTGTTCGGCGAGATGGGGCTCGGCTTCTTCACGTCGACGCGCTGGTCGGCGCCGGATGGGCAGTACGGCGCGCTTCCGTTCATCTGGGGCACGCTCTACACCGCCACCATCGCGGTGGTGCTGTCGGTCCCGGTCAGCCTTGGCGTGGCGCTGTTCGTCACGCAGATCGCGCCGCCTTGGCTGAAGAAGCCGATGATCTACCTCATCGATCTGCTGGCCGTGGTGCCGTCGGTCGTGTTCGGCCTGTGGGGCGTGCTGGTCCTGTCACACCACTTCGGGCTCGGTCGCTCGTTCCTCACCGCTGGCGTCATTCTCGCCATCATGATCACGCCGATCATCACGTCGCTCGCACGTGAGGTGATCGAGACGACGCCCGCCTCGGACAAGGAGGCCGCGCTGGCCCTTGGTTGCACGCGGTGGGAGATGATCACCGCGACGGTGTTGCCGCACAGCAAGGGCGGCCTCGTCGGCGCGGTGATGCTCGGGCTCGGCCGCGCGATGGGCGAGACGATCGCGGCGGCGCTCGTGATCGGCTCGGCGCTCGGACAGGTCACCCTGGACCCGTTCGCGCCCGGCAACTCGATGCCCGCGGTGATCGCCAACGAGTGGGGAGAAGCCGACGACATGCACAAGTCGGCGCTCATCGCGCTCGCGGTGACGCTGTTCCTCATCACGATCGTCGTCAACCTCGTCGCGACGGGCATCGTCCAACGCTCGATGAAGCGCAGCCGAGGCGCGTGATGCTCGCCCACACGACCCTCGCGCCCGATGCGCTCCGGCCGCAGCACAACTTGCGCTCGGTCAAGAACGCGATCATGACGAGCCTCATGATCGCAGCGGTCATCGTCGTCGCGATCCCCCTGATCGCGGTCATCTACTCCGTGATCACGCGCGGCGCGAGCATCGCGACCACCAGCTTCCCGGACTTCTTCACCAAGGAGATTCCGGTCGTCTCGCGCCGTCATGGACCGGGCATGGGGCCGGCGATCGTCGGTACGCTGCTCGTCACCGGAGGCGCGACCTTCATTGCGGTGCCCCTCGGCGTGCTCGGCGCCGTGTTCCTCCACGAATACGGGCAGGCCTCGAGGTTCGCGCGCGTGGTCCGGTTCATGGCCACGGTGATGACGGGCGTGCCCTCGATCGTGATGGGCCTGTTCGTGTACCTGACCTGGACGATGCGGTTCGGCTACTCGGCGTTCGGTGGCGCGCTCGCCCTCGCCTGCCTGATGCTCCCCGTCGTCATCGGCTCGACGGAGCAGATGTTGCGCCTCGTGCCGGCTACCCTGCGCGAGGCAGCGTACGCGCTCGGCAGCACCAAGAGCCGCGCCATCGTCACCGTGGTGCTCCCCGCCGCGCTGCCCGGTATCGTGTCGGGCGCGCTGCTCGCCATCGCGCGCGCGGCGGGGGAGACGGCCCCACTGCTGTTCGCCGTCGGAGCGGCGCATCGCTTCAACCCGGATTTGTTCCACGAAGCCAACACCGCGCTTTCGGTGCAGATCTTCGGCAATGCGACCTCCGCGTTCTCTGCCGCCCAGGATCGCGCGTGGGGCGCCGCGCTGACCCTGATGCTGGTCGCGTTCCTGATCACGTTCGTGGCCCGCGTGTTCACGGCGCGGTTCGCGCTCAAGCGGTGATGTCGATGCCTCAGGAGAACCCCATGCGCGGCGAGACGGTGGAACCGAGCAATAGGCCCAACGTTCAACGGCTCCAGGTCGACTCGCGGCGCGGATCCTCGACAGTGCTCGACGAGATCCCCGTCGTATTCGACGCCGACAATGTCGAGATCTTCTACAACGCGTATCGCGCGGTGCGCGGCGTCACGATGAAGATCCAGAAGAACCAGATCACCGCGTTCATCGGGCCTTCGGGTTGCGGCAAGACGACGGTGTTGCGCGCGTTCAATCGCATGCACGACGTCACCCCCGGTGCGCGCGTCGGCGGCACGTTGCGCTACCACGGCATCGATCTCTACGGCCCAGAGGTCTCGGCGGCCGAGGTGCGGCGCCGGATCGGCATGGTGTTTCAGAAGCCGAATCCATTCCCCAAGAGCATCTATGACAACATCGCGTTTGGCCCCCGCGTCAACGGCATCACCGGCAAGGCGCAGCTCGACGAGACCGTCGAGAAGTCACTGCGCTCGGCGGCGTTGTGGGACGAGGTCAAGGACCGCCTCCGCAACTCGGCACTCGGCCTGTCCGGCGGTCAGCAGCAGCGTCTCTGCATCGCCCGCACGATCGCCGTCGAGCCCGAGGTGGTGCTGATGGACGAGCCGTGCAGCGCGCTCGATCCGATCGCCACCGCGCGCATCGAAGAGTTGATGCGCCAGCTGAAGGATCGGTACACGATCGTGATCGTGACGCACAACATGCAACAGGCGGCTCGCGTGAGTGATCGCACGGCGTTCTTCACCGTCGAGCTCGACTCGAAGAACGACCAACGCTGCGGCATCCTCGTCGAGTACGACGCCACCGCAAAGCTCTTCGCCAACCCTGGCGACGAGCGGACCGAGAACTACATCACTGGCCGTTTCGGCTGACCGTCCGGCCTACGGACACTCGGCGTCGGCCGTATCGAGCGCGCCGTCGCAGTCGTCGTCGATGCCATTGCTGCAGTTGCCCGCTTCGAGACTGCGGCACGCCACCGGCCGCGTACGGATCAGCGTCCGCACCTTCAGCCGCTCGAGCAGCATGTCGATGCGTCCTGGCGTCACCTGGATCCCGATCATCGGCACGTAGTCGGGCGTGTTAGGCACGAAGTCGATCGGCGGGCGCATGGGCGACCACGTGCGGCCGTCGTGGTGGAACAGCTCGCGCTCGCTCGCCGCGATCACGTCGTCGCGCGCGCTCGCGGCCATGAACGTGATCTTGGCGAGCGCAGGCACGATGTCTTCCGTCCACGTCGTCCCGCTCCAGTGCCCGATGCGGCCGTCCAGCGCGGCGACGAACACGCTGTCGGGTGCCGCCGCGACGACGGCGGTGATCGGGCGGCTGATCGTGTGGTTGACCTCGCTCCACGCTGTGCCGTCCCAGTGCCAGAGTTTCGGCGTCGCGTCGCGCGTCACGGCCCAGATGTCTTCGGGACCGGTGCCCGAAACGCTGGTCACGTCCGCGCCGGAAAGCACGTGGCGCGTCCAGGTCGCTCCGACCTTGTGAAAGGCGCCCGCCGAGCTGAACGCCCAGACGTCGCCACGGCCGGTGCCCCATACGATGTCGATCGCAACCATGCTGGCCGAGAACGCCTGATCTTCGGCCCACCGGGTACCTTCCCAGAAGACCACGCGGCCATCGCGCGTGCCGACGTAGATGTCGTCGCTACCAGAACCCCAGATCGTGCCGGCCAACACGGGCTGGTTCGTCCCCGTCTCGGGAATCGTGTACTCCCGCGTCCACGTGGAGCCGGTGAGGTGCCAGATCTCCCCCTTCACGTTGGTGACGTAGAGGTCGTTGGGGTTCGAGCTCCACATCGCGAGGTTCTGGTCGAACGTCGGCAGCTGCGCGAAGCGACCGTACGCCATGCCGCGATAGCGGTAGGCGATGGACAGCGTCGAGACGGCAATCACTTCGTTGGCGCCGAAGCTCGCGAACCCGGAGACCGCCGCGAGACCGCTCGGACTCGCACCGATCGGCAGGGTCTTCGTCCAGGCGACGCCGTCATAGTGGTTCATCGTGTTATCGGCGCCAGCCACCCAAGCATCCGACGGCCCTGATGACGCGATGTTGTTGTAGATCTCGCCGTTCGCGCGCCAGGTCTCCCACGTCGCGCCGTTCCAGTGCGCGATTACGCCATTCGACGGCGAGATATCGTCGCTGCCCACCCCCCACACGTCGTCGGGTGCATTGACGTCGAGGAAGCGCAGACGCGCGTTCGTCGGCGCCGCGGCGACCCAGGTGACGCCGTTCCATCGCCACAGGGGGCCCTCGTCGGTGGCGACATAGACCGTGTCGACACCACCGACGGTGACCCCGCGGATCGCGATGGGGGTACCGCTGACGGCGCCAAGCTCGCCCCAGGCCGTGCCGTCCCAGAACTGGATCCCCTGATCGCGCGATGCGACATAGACGCGGTCCGCGGCCCCGGCCCATACGTCGACGTAGTCCGCGACGGGCGCGGACATCACCTTGTTCCACGCGACGCCATTCCAGCGGAGCAGCACCGCGGGCCGCGCCGGGTTCTCCGTCGCGATTCCGACGATCCACGCATCGTCGCGCGAGACCGCCGACACCGCCTGCAGCGGGTTATCCACGGGCGTGAGCACACGGTTCCAGAATGCGCCCTCGTAGCGCATCACGCGCCCACCGTCACCGACAGCCCATTGATCGTCACCGCTCGTACCGCCGACGGCGAGCGCCACGAGCCCATCGAGCGCCTCCGGGTTCCAGCCGAACCGCGTGCAGTCACGGATCGTGAACCCGCAAAGCTCGTTGCAGGTGAGGCCGCCGGCATCGAACCCGATGGCGATGCACGTCTTGTTGGTCGTGCCATCGCACAGCTCGGGGCCGTTGAGCTCGTTGTCGCCGCACCACCCGCCTCCATTCATCTCGCAACCGCGGCGCTCGAAACCGCAATCCACCCGGCATGCGAGACCGTCGGGGAGATAGAACCCCAGGTCGATGCAGTTCTTGACGCCGTTGAGCTCGCTCACGCCGAGGTTCGTGCCGTCGCACTGCTCGCCGAGCAGAGACGTGACGAGGCCGTCGCCACACTTGTAGAGCACGCAGCCGCCGCTCTGGCACTCGCCCGGCAACAGGTCGACCGAGCAGGGTTCGCCGTCGGCCTTGCCGTCACACGGCACCACCTCGTCGGGCGACAGACAGCGCCCCTCGCTGCAGCGCTGGCCCTCCGGACAGAACGTCCCGTTGCCGCACGGCACGGCGTTGGAGCTAACGCACCCAGCCAGCGCGACGAGCAAGAGCAACCCAACGCGGCCCATCACTCCATCTTACACGTCGAAAATGCTGTAAGGGCTCGCCTTGTCACGGCGTTGAACAGGCATCTTGCGGCCGCGCACCTCGATGTGTGGCCGCCTTGCCGGAGGACCCACATGCGTCACGTCCGTTCGATCGCGCTCGTTCTGCTTTCCGCCTGCGCAAGCACGAAGTCGCACCGCTACGTCGCGGCCACCGAAGCCGCCGCGCCGCCCTACCCCAGCGTCACGGTCGCGCGGGCGGAGCCCACGAGCGGTGAGCAATACACCGACTGGGGGCAGAACCCGTGGGTCGATGCCAGCGAGGATCACCTCTCGACGTTCGCCGCCGACGTGGATACCGCCTCGTACACCCTCGCGCGCCGTAAGCTGCAGGAAGGCACGCTGCCGCAGACAGCCGCGATTCGCGTCGAGGAGTTCGTGAACTACTTCAACTACACGTTCCCGCCGCCTGCCTCGGGGACGCCGTTCTCGGTCGTGATGGACGCGGCGCCGTCGCCACTCGCAGCGAACACGCACATCCTGCGCGTCGGCGTCGCGACGCGCGCGAAGGCCCAGTACGAGCGCAAGCCGGCGAATCTCGTGTTCCTCGTCGATGTCTCGGGCTCGATGTCGGGTGCCGATCGGCTCGGGCTCGCGCAGCAGTCGTTGAGGATCCTCACCGAGAACCTCGGCCCGCGCGACAGCGTGTCACTCGTCACGTACGCCGGCTCGACGCGCGTGGTGCTGCCGCCGACCGGCATGGAGAACCGCGACCGCATTCTCGCCGCGATCGACGAGCTCTCGGCCGGTGGCTCGACGGCGATGGCATCGGGCCTCGACCTCGCCTACGAGCAAGCGATGAAGGGCCTGTTGCCCGGCACGATCTCGCGCGTGATCGTGCTCTCCGACGGTGATGCGAACGTCGGCCCTGCGGGCCACGAGGCGCACCTGCGCATCATCGGGGAGCGCGCGAAGGCCGGCGTCACGCTGTCGACGATCGGCTTCGGCACGGGCAACTACAAGGACACCGCGATGGAGCAGCTCGCCAACCGCGGCAACGGCAACAACTACTACGTCGACTCGGCGGCGGCCGCGAAGAAGATCTTCTCCGACCAGCTGGGCTCGACGCTCGAGGTGGTCGCGAAGGACGCCAAGCTCCAGGTCGACTTCGATCCGAACGTGGTCGCGAAGTACCGCCTCGTCGGCTACGAGAATCGCACCATCCGGGACGAGCAGTTCCGCGATGACAAGGTCGACGCTGGCGAGATCGGGGCGGGCCACCAGGTCACCGCGATGTACGAGGTTCAGCTCACGGCCAAAGCGATGCTCGCGCCCTCGCCGCTCGGCGTGGTGCGGATCCGCCACAAAGCGCCCGACGGTGACAGGGCGACCGAGGCTACCTTCCCGATGACCGCACCACCCGTAACGTCGTTCGACAAGGCGGCGCCAGATTTCAAGTTCGCATTCGCGGTCGCCGCGTTCGCCGACGTGCTGCGCGGCGCCGACGAGGCCAAGGGCTGGTCGCTGGGCCAGATCGCCGAGGTCGCGCGCAGCGCACAGGGTGACGACAAGGATCGCGCCGAGCTCGTGTCGCTCATCGAACGCGCGCGTACGCTGCGCGGGCCGACAGCGACGGTGGCGCGGTAGAGCTGCTCGCCACGCCCAACACCGTCTCGCGTGGACGCTCGCGCACACCCGCCCCGTCACTTCTCGAGACCGTCGCACCGGCGCTCGTCCTCCCCGTAGCGGCGCGCACGGTCCCCCTCGCGACCTGAGCGTTGACGGCGCGCCGCTGGTACACTGGCGCCGCCTTGGCAACGGGTACCGCTGGCGCACCGTTCACGGTCGGGGAGCAGCCCCGCGCAGCACGGATCGCGCGCGCACTCGCCTCCCCACTCGGCGTCCTCATCTTGCTGCCGACGATGGTGATCGCCGCCGGTGTGGTGGTGCTCCTACTGGGCCGCAGCGCGACGCGCGATGCGAGTGATGGCATGGCGCGCCGCCAGCTGGCGTCGCAGGCCTCGGACGTCGAGCACGACGTCGCGTTCGCTCTCGATCAGGCGGGGCCGGTCCTCGATCGCATGCGCGCCCTCGCCGACCCGACGCTGCCGATCGACGAGGTGGGCCCGCGGCTCGTCGACCTCCAGGTCGGGCGTCCCGGCATCGCGAACGTCAGCATCGGGTTCCCCAATGGGCTCTTGCGCGGGACGTTCGTTCCGGAAGGTGCGCACGAGATCCACGTGCAGGAGAGCGTGCTCGGCCCGGCGAGCACGACGCGCACGAACTACAAGATCGTCGACGGCGGTGTGCGCGCACTCGAGAGCAAGCAGACCGACTACGACGTTCGCAAGCGCGATCACTACACGCTCGCCATCACCGCCAAGCGCCGCGCATGGACACCGCCACGCGTCTATTTCACGTCGAAGTCCACCGGCATCACGTGCACCGAGCCGGTCTACGCGCGCGATGGCGCGTTGCTGGCAGTCATCACGGTCGACTTCGACGTCAGTGCACTGTCGAAGTTCATCGCGCGCGCGCCGCTCGAAGGTGCGCGCAGCGTCGTGTTCTCGGGCGATGGGACGATCCTCGCGTTCCCGTCGGCGCCGGTGCCGATGGCAGCGATCGAGCAGCGGCGGTTGCTCCGCCAGGAGGACTACGGCGATCCCGCGCTCGCGGGCCTCATCACGCAGATGGATGCGCGCCAGGTTCGGAAGCTAACGTTCATCACGATCGCGACGGGAAACGGTGACTACCTGGCCTCGGTCGCGCCCGTCGGTGGCAAGCGCGCCGGCATCGATGCGCAGCAACTCGACTGGTACCTCGCCGCGCTCGTCCCGGTGAAGACGCTGCTCGGGCCAACGAAACGCCTCGAGATGCAGAGCCTCGTCGCGTCGGGGGGCGCGCTGTTCATCGCGCTCGGCGTCGCGGTGATGTTCGCGTGGAACCTCGTACGCATGCGGCGCGACGTGACGACCGCACGCAAGCGTGCGCGCGATGCCGAGGCCAAGGTCCGCGAGATGGGCAGCTACCGGCTCGTCGCGCGGCTCGGAGTCGGCGGCATGGGCGAGGTTTGGCGCGCCGAGCATCGACTGCTCGCGCGCCAAGCGGCGGTCAAGCTCGTGCGTCCCGATGCACTCACCGACCCCATGCACCGGCGCAAGGCACGCGAGCGCTTTCGCCGCGAGGCACAGACGCTGGCGTCGATGCGCTCGCGGCACACGATCGCGCTGTTCGACTACGGCATCACCGACGACGGCACCTTCTTCTATGTGATGGAGCTGCTCGACGGTCTCGATCTCGACAAGCTCGTGCGCGAGCACGGGCCGCAGCCGGCTTCGCGCGTGATCCACCTGCTGGTGCAAGCGTGTCAGTCGCTCGCCGAAGCGCACGAAGCCGGGCTGCTTCACCGCGATATCAAGCCCGCCAACATCTTCGTGTGCCGGATGGCCGACGAGGTCGATATCGCCAAGGTGCTCGACTTTGGCATCGTGCACTCGATCGACGACCCGATCGCCGATCCGTTCGAGCTCATCTCGCTGCCGCCGCTCGAGGCGAGCCTGCCGGCATCGACGAAGCTGACCCGCGATGGAGCCGTGATCGGCACTCCTGGGTATATCCCGCCCGAGCAAGCGACCGGCCAGCGCGCCGATCAGCGCAGTGATCTCTACGCGCTCGGCTGCGTGGCGTGGTGGCTGCTCACGGCGTCGGAGGTCTTCGCGCGCCCGGATGAAGAGTCGGCGATCCTCTCGCACGTGAACGATGCGGTGCCCGCGCTGCGCCCGCGCGTGCGCGGTTGGTTGCCGCCCGAGCTCGAGATGATCGTGCTGCGCCTGCTCGAGAAGGATCCCGAGCGGCGCCCCGCCAATGCGCGCGCGCTCGCGGCGGCGCTGCGCGAGATCGAGATCCCCGAGGAACACGCGTGGACCGAGCATCGCGCGCAGGCGTGGTGGTTCACGCATCGTGGAGCGACCACCGTCGCCGAGACACCGGAGCCGGCCAGCGAACAGCGAATCCTGGTCACGCAGCCTGTCGATGAGGTGCCCACCGCCACGGGTCAGCGCCCGCCGCCCGCGAGTGCCACCGTGCAAGCGTCACCGCGCAGCCGCTGAGCCTCGGGAACAAACTCAGGTCACGGCGCTCTACGAGATCGAGCGTACGGCCGCGGGCAACAAGGCGCGGTGCAAGCTGGGCGCCTCATCGTGAGCTGGTCTCACTGATCGAAAGACGACGCAGCTGCTGGGCCGAACGGCCAGTCGCTGCGGAGGGCGCTACGGTGCGAGGATGCGGCAGGCCGCGGTCCTCGTCGTCGTTGGAAGTTTGATCGCGGCGGCCGAGTCGCGCGCTGCTCCGCCAGAACCGCGTGGTCCGCACCCGCGGATGCTGCTCGACAACGAGCTGCGCACGGCCTGGCGGGCACAAGCAAAGCAAGCGCGCGGCCCGGTCGCCGGGGCGATCCGGCTGTGCAACGAAGCTCGAACCACCGGCGCGAGTGACAATGCGCTGTATCAGGGGGCGCAGTGGGCGTCGACGCTGCAGGCGTGCCTCGTCGCCTGGGCGGCGACCGACAAGCCCGACCACGCGAAGACGGCCATCCGCTTCTTCACCGCGTTGCTCGACGATCTCGATCGCGTCGGGGACGGCAAGGGCGGCGATGCGGCCGGCGAGCGCGACTCCGGCTACGCGATCCGCAACCTCGGACCGTACACCGCGCTCGCGTACGACTGGTTGTGGGACCAGCTGTCGCCCGCGCAGCGCCAGCACGCACGCGAGCGCTGGGCCGCGTGGCTGCGCTGGTACGACAGGAAGGGCTATCGCGCGCGCACCGCCGGTACGAACTACCACGCTGGCTACCTCGCCGCGTCGACGATGATCGCGATCGCGCAGGGCAACGAAGCGGCCGAGCAAGACGGCGCCGCGCGTTGGCAATACGTCGCGGACGAGCTGTGGGCGAAGGACATGAAGCGTGCACTGGCGCCGGGTGGGATCCTCGAAGGCGGGGACTGGGCCGAAGGCTGGCAATACGGGCCGCTCGCGGTGGCGCACTATGCACTCGCGGCGAGGATCGCGAGGCGTGCGGGCATCGACGTTACCGGCGTCGACGTGTGGCTCGCGAGCTTGTTGCGGCGACACGTGTACGGCCTGACGCCCGCCGATCGGGTGCTCGTCGGGCACGACACTGAAGCCGAGGAGCCGCACCTCGAGCCGAACGTGATGGTGCTGAATGCGATCGCGCTTGGCGAGGCGCGTCCCCAGGATCAGAAGTGGGCGCGCGGCGAGCTCGGGCGGCTCGGGCTCGTCGACAAGAACTACTTCTTGTACGACGCACTCGCCGGCGTCGGCGAATACGCGCTGATCCCACGCGAGACGTGGCCGGCCTGGTACGTCGCGCCCGCGACCGGGGCGCTGTTCGCCCGCACGCGGTGGGATGCGCGCGCCGTGTGGTTCGCGAGCGAATGTCAGGGCGGCCTGGACGTCGATCACCGGCAACCCAAGGCGGGCACGTTCGTCCTTTCGCGCGGCAAGGATGACCTCGTCGTCGATCCATCGCCGTACGGCTCGCTCTCGACGCTGACCAGCAACGCGCCGACCGTGGCGTCGCGCCAGCTGCCCGCGAACTACATCCCGAGTCAGGCGTCGTGGGGCACGGGCATGCACTGGGAGTGGATCACGCGCTCGACGTCGGGCGTGCTCGCCGCACGCTGCAACTACGCCGATGCCTATCGATTTCAGCATCGCCGCAGCGACGTTCCCGAGGCGCGCCGCGACTTCGTGCTGGTGCCCGGTGCGGAGGGCACGGATGCCGCCCTCGTGGTCGTCGATCGCGCGCGCTCGGGGAGCGAGGACCGGCCGCTGTTCCTGCGCTTCCACGTCCGCGGCAGCCTCGCGCTCGACGGCGACGTCGCGACCAAGGTGGTCGGCAGCTCGCGGCTCACGCTGCGTACCGTCGCGCGCACCGGTGGCTCGCTCGCGATCGGTCAGCCCGAGGGCAAGGACTGTTTCGGCGAGGGTGTGGCGCGAGGCCGTTGCGAGGCGGCGCGGTTCCCGGCCAGTGCGCTCGCGCTCGAGATCCCCGGCCCGACCCCCCAGGCGATCCACGTCATCAACGCGTCGGAGGCCGGGCAGGTGCCGGTCGCGGCGAAGGCGCTCACCGGTAGTGGCTGGGCCGGCGTGCAGCTCGTCGCACCACGCGAGACGTCGATCATCTGGCCGACGCAGAAAGGAACGCTCCGCTACCGAGCCCCCGCGGGCACCCACGTCGTCCTCGATGCACCGGCCACCGAGGGCAAAGCCACGATCTCCGCCACGCGCGATGGCGATGCGTGCGCGGTCACCATCACCCCTGGTGGTGAGACGCCCGTGCGTCCCGCGATCCTCACCGTCGACAAGGGCTGCCATGTACGTGTCGAGCCGGCCAGCGTGACGGTGTTGGCCGCTCGCCCGTCCGAGGCGGCAGCTCGACGAGCCGGCTGTTGCGCGGCCGCCCCGAGTCCGGCGTCACCGCTGCTGCTGGCCGGGTTCGTCGCGCTCGCGCTTCGCACGCGCAGGCGGCGCCGCACGACGGATTGATCCCGTCGTGATGAAGCTCGCGCTGACCAGCGTCCACGTCTGCCGCGAATGCGTTAACGTGCGGGCATGACGCAGCCCACGCTGCTCGCCGATCGCTTCGAGCTCGGCTCGATCATCGGCGAGGGAAGCTGGAGCGTCGTGCTCGACGGGCGCGACGTCGAGACGGGTGCGCGCGTCGCGATCAAGCTCGCGTCGGGCTCCGACTGGAACGATCACTGGCGCCAGCGGCAGAGCGTGAACGAGGGGCGGGACGATGTGGCGCGCAGGTTCGAGCGCGAGGCCGCAGCCCTCTCGGTGATCTCGAGCGACCACGTGGTGAAGCTCGTGGCGGCCGGGGCGACCAAGGGAGGGCGGCCGTACCTCGTGCTCGAACGGCTGGAGGGCCGCACGCTCCAGGCGCTCGTGGACGAGCACGGAACGGTCAAGCCGTCGCGCGTCGTGCGTTATGTGAGCGAGGCCGCCAAGGCTCTCGAGCTCGCGCATGGCGTGGGCATCGTGCATCGCGATCTCAAACCGGCGAACCTGTTCCTGCACGCGCTCGACGAGCGGACCGCGATCACCAAGGTGCTCGACTTCGGCATGGTCGTCGACACCGCAGGACCGACAGAGCGGCTGCGCGATGCGTTCGGCGGGACGCCCATGTACATGGCGCCCGAGCAAGTGCGCGGTCAGCTCAGTCGCATCGGCCCGGCCACCGACATCTGGGCCCTCGCCCACGTGGTGCTCGCGCTGCTCACGGGCGAATCGTACTGGACATCGGCGAACGCCGAGGACGTGCTGCAGGAGATCGAGTCGAGCGTGCCGGAAAAGCCGTCGCTGCGCTGGCGCTGGCTGCCCGACGCGTTCGACCAGTGGTTCCTGCGCTCGACGCAGCGGGTGCCGGAACGCCGGTTCGGGAACGTCGCGGAGCAGGCGGCACAGCTCGCCGTGGCGTTGCATAATGTCCGGTCACCGGACTCTCGAGTCTCCCGCTCCGAACTGATCGCCGCGCTCACCCTGCCTCAGCACACGCCGACGCCGAGCTCGATCCGGCTCGCGGGGGTGCGTCAGCCGGTGATCGGACGTCAGCTCGAGTATCGCGAGCTCGAGCGGCTGCTCGCTCCCGGGACGATCGTGACGCTCACGGGCCCTGCCGGCATCGGCAAGACCGTGCTCGCACAGGCCGTGTGCGAGGGTGTGGCGGAGCGCTTCATCGACGGCACGTGGTTCACGCCGCTCGAAACCGGCGAAGGCGAGGAGCCGGTGCTCGCGGCCATCGCGACGAGGCTCGGCATCGCGCCGGATGCGACGCGGTCGATGTTCGAACACGTCGTCGACAGCCTTGCTCCGCGGCGCACGTTGATCGTGCTCGACGGTGCAGAGCACGTGCTCGGATGTGCGGAGATCGTCGAGCGCCTGCGCCGCCGATGCCCCGCGACCACGTGGCTCGTGACGAGTCGCCTCGCGCTCGGCCTCGACGGCGAACGCGTGCATGCGATCGAGCCCCTCGACCTCCCGCGCCCCGGTGCGCTCACCGCCGACGAGGCGGAGACCTACGGCGCCGTGGAGCTGTTCGTGCGCAGCGCGCGCGCGACCACCGCCTTCACTCTCGACGACAGCAATGTGCACGATGTGGTCGCGATCTGTCGCGAGGTCGAAGGCTTTCCGCTCGGCATCGTGCTCGCGGCCGGACAGCTCGCCTCGTCGTCGATCGCGCAGATCCGCGCCGCCCTCCAGCACGGCGCGGATGCCGGCGCGCGCGTGCGCCATGCGGTCACCTGGAGCTACGGCCTCTTGCCGCCGGATCAGCGCCGCATGTTGCGCCAGCTCGCGGTCCTCCCCGCCGGCCTCACGTTCGAGCAGGCGAAGCGCCGCCTCGCACACCTCAGCGAAGATCCGATGTACGGCATCCTGCGGCTGGTCAAGACGCACCTCGCGTTCTGGTCGAGCGATTCGCCGCGTCGACTGCAGATGCTCGATACGGTGCGCGAGCTGTGCTGGGAGACGTCGTATTCCCTCGGCGAACAGGCGGCGCTCTGGCAGGTCGCCGTGCAACACGCCGACGCGGTTGCGGACGCGTCGGTGCATCCCACGACGGAAGCCTGGCTCACTCTCGTCGACGCCGAGCACGCAAACCTGCGCGCGGTGCTCGCACACCTGCTGGACGTGTCGCCCACCGAAGCGATGCGGCTCGCCGGTCGCCTTGCCTATCACTGGTACCTGCGCGGCAACTACGCCGAGGGCATGCGCTGGCTCGAGACCGCGATCGGGCGCGGCGACGGCACGGAGACCACCGAGCTGGGGAGTGCGCTGCACGGTGCGGGGCGGCTCGCGCTGCTCATGTGCCAGTACGCGCACGCCGAGGAGCTCCTCGAGCGCGCCCGCCGGATCGCACGTACGACGGGCGACGCGCGCTCGGAAGCGAACGCCGATCAGCTGCTCGGCAGCGTCGCGCGCGAGCGTGGTGACTACGCCCGCGCGAAGACGTTTCACCGGCGCAGCCTCGTCCACTGGATGCAGCTCGGCGACCACGTCGAGGCCGCGCGCGCTCGGAACTATCTCGTGTTCGCGGCGTGGCTCGGGGACGCCGCCGGGCGGCCAGGTCCCGACGAGCACGCGTGGTGGCACGACACGACGGCCCACGAGGTTCGTTCGCTCGGCGATCCCGAGGTCACGGTGTGGCTGCTCCTCAACCGCGGCGCCATCCTCCACCATGCCGGTGATCCACGCGCGCGCGAAGTCCTCGGCCAGGCCTTCGCGGAGGCCGTCACGGCGCGATTCCACGAGGGCATCGCGTGGTCACTCGATCTGATCGGCAAGGCGTCGCTCGCACGCGGCGAGCTGCTCCAGGCACGCGCGCAGCTCGCAGCATCACTTCGCGTCCACCGCCGCCTGGGCGATCGCTGGCGCTGCGCGAGCGTGCTCGAGGCGCTCGCCTCGGTCGCGCTCGCGAGTGAGCGGCCCGCGCGCGCCATCGTGTACCTGGGTGCCGCCGAGGCGATCCGTGGGCAGATCGGCGCACCCGTTCCGGCATGCGAGCGCGCCGTGCACGAGGCCGCCACGGCGCGGGCCCGCGACGAGCTCGGCGATGCGTTCGGCCCGGGCCGCGAGCGCGGCCGTCGTACGCCGCTCGATCAGATCATCGAGCTCGCTCGCGATGTGGCGTAGCTCTCCAGCTGATGGCCACGACGAGGAGTTGGCCACGCTATCGCGGCCTGTCCTCGGCGCGTTCGCGCAGCGACGTCAAGAGCGCGCCCCACCACCTCCCCATGTCGCCGATGAACTCGCGCACCGGCTTGCCGTGGCGCACGGGGTGGTCATCCGGCAATGTTGCCCAGCCGCGGTGCTCTAGCGTCACGCGCGTGCCGCCGTTGCCCTCCTCGAACCAAACCTCGACGAGGGTCGACTGGTCGGCCTGGAAGTTGATACCGCGCCACGTGAACGCGAAGTGGGCCGGCGGGTTCCATGCCACGATCGTTCCGATCTCGTGCAGGCCCGTGCCGCTCGCGCCGTATTGCTCGAACAGCCGCCCGCCGAGCTTGGGCTCGAGGTGCAAGGTGCCCGGGTGCTTGCCGCCGATACGATAGGCGCGCCCGCGCCGCCACCATTGATCGATCTCGACGGTGAACACTTCGAACGCATCGGCGATCGCGACCTTCACGAAGGTCTGCACGCGCACCTTGTCGCCCGCGATCACGGCTTCTTGCCTCGCGTGCGCTCCACGTGGTCCTTGAAGGCTGAGAGCTCCAGCGACCAGAAACGCTCGACACCTTCGAGCCACGCGCGGAGCTGGGTGAATGGCTCCTGGCGCAGCCGATAGACCTTGGCGCGCGCGTCCAGCTCGTCGATGTCGAGCTCGACGAGCCCGTTCTTGCGCAGGACGCGCAGGTGGCGGCTCATCGCCGGTGGTGACATGCCGAGTGCATCGGCGAGCTCGCCCGCGCGGCGCGGCTTCTTGCGCAAGAGGTCGACAACGCCTCGCCGCGACGGATCCGCGAGAGCTTCCAGGGTGGCGTCGATGGTCATGTCAGCCGCGCACGCGCTCGCAGAACCACCACAGGTGCCCCTCCGGGTCGGCGATCTGGCAGCTCTTGTCGACCCAGTAGTCCTCGCCGTAGTCGGACACCGTCGGCTCGTAGGTGACGACACCACCGGCCTTGCGCGCGCGCTCGCACGCGGCGCTGCAATCGTCGACGTAGAACATCAGGCTCTGGGTGTTCGCGCCGCCCACGGACTGCGGGCTCATCGAGGCGCGCCCCTTGATCTTCTGGGTCTCCTCGTCGCCCACCATGATGACGGCATCACCGAACACGAGCTCGGAGTGCTCGATGCGGCCGCCCTCGCCTTCCACCTTGAGGCGCACCTCGAAGCCGAACGCGTTGCACAGCCAGTCGATCGCCTGGCCTGCATTCTTGTAGAAGACCCCCGATGACATCCGCGGCCAGCCCTTCGGCGGCGGCTTGGTGATTGCGCTCATGCGAAATAGTTAACGCATGAGTGAACCATTAGCAAGCGGTCACTCGTAGCCGAGCGCGATGGCGACGTGAAAACCGCCGAGGACGACGAGGCTGGCTGCCGCCGCGACGTGCGTGAGGAACCAGCCGACATACAGCCTCCGCGCACGCGAGGTCTGCATCGGCCGATAGAGCAGCCCGAGGAGCACCGTCGTCAGGTAGACGTACGCGAGCAGCAACAGATACCCGTACGCGAAGCGCGCCGCGTGGAGGTACAGCACGAGCGGCGCCAGCGCACCGCCGAGCCGATGCCGCGCGAGCGCGCCGGCGGGATCGAGCCGGCGTCGCCTACCGACGAACGTCTGCCGAAGGATGTAGAGCGCGAGCGCGCCCCCGGAGATGACCCGATAGCGATCGGAAGCTTGCAGGCTCGCAAGCCACGCAGGCGTGGAGCCCACCCATGCCTGGAGAACATACGCAGCGAGCAGCACGCCCCCCAAGCCCACGACCCTCCGCTCGCCCCGCGTCACGACTTCCCCGGATCCGGCGCCTCGAGGACGACCTCGATCTCCGCGGACGCCGACGGAACGGCGACGGGCTGACCGCGATATTCGACGGTCACGCCATCGCCGGCACTCAGACCGAGGCGCACCGGCCCGGACGTGCTCACCGCCGTCACGCCATCGGGCGGCAACCGCGCGAGCAGGTGCCGGCGGCCGTCCTGTTCGACGGTGACGCGGACGGAGCGCTCGCTGCGGACCACGAGCAGCGACGCTGCCACGAGCGTGTTGGCAGGTGCGGGTCGAGCGCACGCGAGGGGCGCCGCGGAGGCTGCATCGCCGAACCCGCGGCCAGGCTCGAGGAGCGCGAGCAGCGTCGCCTGCGAGGTGCGCCGCGCGAGCTCGGCCATGAACACCTCCTCGGTCGGAAGCGAGAAACCTTCACACGGCCACCGCATCCCGATGGTTGGCACGCGCGGGAACGTCGCTACCTTCTCGAGGTATGCGCGGTACGCGAGGCGAATCGACGCACGCAGCGCCGCGACCAGCTCGACCGTACGTTCGACGGAAACGTGCGCGTCCGGGTACATCCACGTCGTCGCGCCCATCACCTCGCCGCGCTGCCAATCGCGCTTGGGTGAATCAGCATGCTCGTTGTGACAGGTCACGCACGCGTCGCTGACCGCGACGTCGGAGAACATCGCCGTCCAACGCGCCGTCGATGCTTCAAAGAACGTCTGTGGCGCGCCGGTCGCGACGAGCTGCGCGAAGTGCACCTCCTGCATCCCGGTCAGCTTGTTTGCCGAGCTCACGGGATACGGCGAGCCGAGGAACAGGCTGAGCCCGAGCGGTGTGCGCTCGAGGTTGCGCGCGGTCTCGCGCAGGAACAGCGCGGGCAACGGGCCAGCGTGGACATCGTCGTCGCGCCAGCGCTCGTCGAAGGTGAGGCCGACGGACGCTCCGCGCTGGACGATCTCCTCGGTCCATAGCGCACGCGCGGCGTCATTTTCGCGCTCGAGCATCGCGAGTACGTCGCCGATGGGTAGCGTCGCGCCCGACGCCGAGGTCGAGGCGAGCTGCGGTGGCGCGCTGACGAACAGGTACAGCCACAGCGTCACCACTGCGCCCGCGATGGCGAGCACGAAGCGCCAGCGATGCCTGGCAGCGCGAGGCTTGGTCACGGCGTGCCCTCCGGGGAGACGGCGTGCACGAGCGCCGGGGGATAGGGCGACGGCCCTGCACGCAAGTAGGCGCGCACCGCCGACGCGGGCAGCGCCTGCTCGAGGCGCGTGGGAGCGACAAGGCCGTGATTTCCGTGGAAGTCGTGACAGCCGAGACAGCTGTCCCAGCGCCCGGCGGCGAGGAGCGCCCGGTGCGGGACATCGAGAGGATCGCGTTCGACCACGAGCTCGGCATGGCAGGTGCGGCATGCGGTCTGCGCGGATGCCGTGGCGCGCGCGCCCGCGTGCTCGCGATGACACGAGGCGCAGTGCTCGGGGTGAAGCTCCGCGCGTGCGGCGGCGAACCGCGGCTCGCGGAACCGATAGACCGGGTGGCGATCGTCGGGGCGCACATGGCACTGCATGCACTCCTCGTTACCGACGGCGCGATACCCGATGTCCACGGGGGCGGCAGCGAGCCCGAGCCGGTCGCGCGCGGCGTTCTGCAGCTGCTGTCGCAGGGTGCCCGGCGCCGGGCGGTGACATGCGTCGCACGCGAGCTCGGCGTGGCCGGGGTTCATCGGGCCGGGGGCGCGGAGATGGGCCTGCCCCGGAGCGTGCAACCACAACACGATGGCGAGGCCGGCGGTGGCCCCCGTACCGAGGCCAATGTTGCGTCGAACGGGCAGCCGCATCCGCTTACGTGGTGGGGCGCTCTTCGCGACGCGCCGGTGCGAGGATCTTGCCGAGCTCTCCGAGGGTCGTCTCGAGTCGCGCGGTGTCGACGGCCGCGACCGCGAGGTGGGCGAGCATCAGGCGCTCGCTCTCGACCTGGAGAGACCACACCGCGACGCGCACGCCGCGGTCGTCGACGATCTCGACGACGGCCGGCGCACCGACGGGCAGGAACTCCCTCGCGCGCCCGGCAGCTTCGAGCACGAGCGCAGCGTAGGCGGCGAGCGCCACACCATCGGCCCCCGTGCTCGCGAGCGGAAAGCCTTGCCCGTCTGCAACGGTGACACTCCGCGTGCCGGCCGTCGCGAAGCGGTCGATGACGCTCGCTAGCGACTCGCCGATCGGTCGCCCGGGCACCGGCGGAATCGACGACGACCCACGCGCGCGGGGCCGCGGCACGGTGCGCACGCTGGCGAGCGCGTCGGCACGCACCGATCGCAACTCCTGCTCGAGCCGGGAGACCTCGCGCTTCAAGTACTCCCCCTCCGCCGCCGCCGTGCGCAGCCGCACGTAGTCGGAACGCTGCGCCTCCGCATCACGCAGCCGGCCCTTGAGGAGCTCCGCTTCGGTCGCGAGATCGTGGACCGCACGTGTCTTGTCCGCGAGCGCGCGCTCGGTGTCGCACAGCCGCCGATGCATCAGCTCGAGCTCGGTCGTTGCCGCGACCGAGTCCGTGCGTGCCTCTTCGAGCTGGCGCGCGGCCTGTCCTTCTGCTTCGAGCAAGCGATGCTGCTCCGCGATCACCTGCGCTTGGCGCTGCGTCATCGCCTCCGCGTCGGCCAACGCCTGCTGCAGACATGCCACGCGCGCGTCGTCGTCGCGCGGAGGCAGGGGCAGCGCCGGCGGACGCCGGAGCGCGGCGAGCGTTGCGCCGGCGACGAAGAAGACGATCGCACCGAGCACGCTGCCGATCAGGATGAGCTGGGAAGAAGTCATCGCGCACCTCGCACGTGGATATCGACCCGGCGATCTCGCCAGAGCTCGCCTCCCGAGGCCGTTCCTTCGCCCGCGAACCCGACGTGTACGCGCGCCTGCGCGACGCCGTGTGCGACGAGCTCGGCCTGCACCGCGAGCGCACGCGCCTTGCTGAGCGAGAGATTGAACGCCTCTTCGCCGCGGAAGTCGGCGTGACCTTCGAGCGACACCTCGGCATCTGCCCCCGCTCGCGCCGCGATGCGCGCGAGCTCTTCCCGTGCGCGCTCGTCGAGCTTCGCGGAGCGCGTCGCGAAGTACACGCGACTCGTCACGTCGGTGGGGGGCGGGGCGACGACCTCGGGAGGTGCCGGCAGCGCGACCTCGACGGCCGGGGTCGCCGAGAGCGTGGCGGGCTCGGCCGCGGGGGCGAGCTGCGGCGCGAGCACACCGTTGATCCACACGAGATCGACCGCGCCGAGCCCGAGGCTGGCGCCGAGTAGACCACGCAAGACAAGCACCGAGGCCATGGCTCACACGATCCGCGCGAGCTCGCTCGCGATGCGCTTGATCTCGAGGAAGATAAGGCCGAGCTTGGCCTCGCGCGTGACCAGCAGGACGAGAGCGGCCTCGCCGCTGATCGCCTGGAGCACGATGTAGCCCTTCGGCGAACGCGCATAGATCTGTTCCATGTTCGCGCCCATCAGGTCGGCGGAGATGCGCTCGCCGACACCGAGGAGCGAGGCGGCCATACCGGCGATCAGCTCCTCATCGACGTCGGAGGGCAACAGCGACGCGACGACGAAGCCCTCCATATTGACGACAACCGCGCCGACGATATCGGGGGTGCTGGTGCGAAGGACGCGCAGTGCGTCGGTGATCTTGCTGCCGCGACTAACCTGGGTTGCAGCCATGACGTGGGGACCTTTCGATTGTTGCGAGAAGCTCAGTCGGGTTTCGTGCGCGATGCCGTCCAAGGCCACGCAGGAGCGTTGGGGAGCCGCGTGCCGGAATACGCGCCGAAGCCACCGGGCGTGATCGTGCGGGACACCACCGGCGGCTCCGCCGCTTCCTCTTGCTCGGAACCACGTTCCGGCGGCGCGATGGGATCAGGGCGAGCGAAGATGCGCGATGGGCCCACGGCGATCGACGATGGACGCTCGCCGAACAGGCTCTGCACCGTGCTGAGGGGCTCGTACGGTGCGGGTGGCTCGGGGCGCGGCAGCGGCGGGGACGACGACGAGCCGCGTGCGATACGGGCCACGACTTTCCCCGGGATCGGGGGCGGGGTCTCCGCGCGCGAGACGACCGATTCGAAGTCGAGATCGATGTCGACCGACCGCAGCTCCTGCGCGATCGCCGCGGGGAATGCATCGTCGCCCCCGGGCTGGCGCGTCACGTCGTCCTCGCCGATCTCGACGCCTGGCGGTGTCGCGGTACGCACGCGGACCGGCTCGGGCGACGGCGGCGGAAACAGCCGGCCCACCAGGTTCGCCACATCCTGCTGGCCATACGCACCGAGCTGGCCCTCGAGGCAGGGCTCGAGCTCGGCGAGCACCTCGTCCATGTTCTGGTACCGGCGCGCGGGATCGGGCTGCATCGCGCGCAAGATCAGTCGCTCGAGGCGCGAGTCGACGGGGGCGAGCTCGCTCGGTCGCTGCGGCCGCGTGCTCACGATCTTCTTCAGTAGCTCCGCATCGCTCGTCGCCGTGAACGGCAGCTGACTGGTGACGATCAGATAGAGCATGACGCCGAGCGAGTAGATGTCCGTGCGCTGATCTGTGGCGAGCGACTTGATCCGCTCGGGCGCGATGTAGGCGAACTTGCCCTTGAGGCGGTCACAGCGCGGGCCGCGCGACACGGCGTGCGCGACGCCAAAGTCGAGCACCTTGGTGACGCCCGTGAACGTCACCATCACGTTGCTCGGGCTGAGATCGCAGTGGACGACGCCGTGCTCGTGCGCATAGTGCAGCGCACGACAGCACTCCCACGCGATGCGCATGGTGAACCACGGGGGCAGTGCCCAGTTGCGGCCACGCGCCGCGCGCATGATGTGGTGCAACGGGTGGCCGGTCACGTGCTCCATCGCGAGCAGGTACGTGCCGTCGTGTTCGCTGAAGTCGAAGACCTCGATGAGGTTCGGATGGCTCAGCTTGGCGCAGATGCGCGCCTCGTTCGCGAGTATGTCGATGAACAGCGGATCGCGCGCGAGCTCTGGCAACAACGTCTTCAGCACGACGGTCTTGGAGAACCCGCTATGGCCGATGGCCGTTGCGAGCCACACCTCGCCCATCCCGCCGGCGCCGAGCCGTCTGACGAGTCGATACTTTCCGATGGTGTCGCCGCTGTTCATGCGTTGGTTGCTCCGCTAGAGGAGGACCTCGACCCCGCAGCTGTCGTGGCCGAGGCCGCCGATACAGGTCACTTCTTTGGCCTTGGTCGGTTTGCCGGTGACTGCCTGGACGACGCCGGCAACAAGCCCGGCCTCGAACTGACACAGCGTGCGCCCGACCGGCGCCATCCCCGAGCACGTCACACACTCGTAGACGTCGACGTGGATGCGCGAGGCGGTCAGCACCGGCACCGTCACGACGCCGAGCGAGATCGCATTGCACAGCGCGAGGAAGTCCTCCAGCTTGGTGATGCCGAGGTTCTGCCCCAGCTTCTTGCCGGCGACGTACGCGGTCGCGCCGGCGCCTCGGCCGATGATGTCCTCGAGCGCGACGAGCCGCAGCAAGCGATAGAGCGCGACGCCTGCCCGGTCGCCAAGCTTCGGCCGGATGATCGAGAGCGCGTTGGAGATCTCGATGCGCTTTCCACCCGCTCCCTCGTCACGCGCGGCGAGCAATGGTTCCTTCATCGCGATCACCGTATCGATATCGATTTTGATCCGAAAGCCAAAACGGAAACTATTTGTTCATCACAATCGCATACATTGATTATCAAAAGGTGCCGATGCTTACCAAGCTCGAGCACCCCATCTTCACGATCCCCGGATCGCTTACACATTCCGGCCCCATTCTCGACGAGGAACAGCGCCACGCCCCGAAACCGTAGGCGCGGGCACGCCCCCAAACGAAGCCGTGACCGCTTCTCGTATGCACGCCCACGCGCCCGAACCATCGATTAATCATCGATTGACGTCGAGCATTCGGCGCTGTTAGCGGTTAATGCGGAAACCCATCTGCGAGGTCAACGATGTCTACCGCCCGCGCGCCACAGCGGATCACCCTCGTCCCACCACCCCTGCCGTCATCGACGACAACCGACGAGCAGCTCGCGCAGCTCCACTTCCTGCGCGATCACCACCCGATCTGGGAGAACCACCTATTCCAGGCATTCCGGAATGGCAGTCTCAACAAGCGAGACATGCAATACATTTTTTCACAGTATCAACTCTATTCACGCAGCTTCACGCGGTTCATTTCCGCCGTGATGGCCACCTGCGACAGCGACCTGTATCGTGCACGCCTCTCCGAGAATCTCTGGGAGGAAGGCGGCGGCTGTGACCCGGCGAAGCGTCACGCCGAGATCTTCCGCAGCTTCCTGCGCGTTGCGCTCGACATCGAGCGCCCCGAGGACGTCGAACCCGCGCCCTACACGCAGTTCTTCGTGCGCGAGTACCTCGCCTTCTGCCTCGCGGGGGACCCACTCGCAGGCAGCGCCTTCCTCTCCCTCGGCACCGAGAGCATTGTCCCGCGCATGTACGAAATCTTCGTGAAAGGCCTCCAGTCATCCGGTATCCGCAACGAAGATCTGGAGTTCTTCCATCTTCACATTGCCTGCGATGACGACCACGCTCGGACACTCGAAGAAATGATGCTGTCCTATGCGCACGAGCCGCGATGGTTCGAGACCTGCGTGCGCGCGATGAACCGCGCCCTCGATCTCCGCCTCGACTTCTTCGAGCATCTCGCCGCCGAGCTCCAGCGTCGCCGCCTCGACGTCACCGTCGCGCGCATCAATGACGGCGTTTCGCTCTCGCCCCTCGTCGCGCGCGCGACCGACATCCGCCATCGCGCAGACGCCGCCGCCCCGGCCTTGTACCAGCACCGCGACGACGCGCAGAACATCGAGTTCGCGGTCTCGCGCATCCCGCTCGTGGCCGAGGTTCTCGACCCGCGCCGCGTCGTCATCCCGGCCGGCAGGTCCAACGAGCGCCATCGCCACGCGCACGAGACCTTCTTCTACATCCTCGAGGGCACGGGGCGCGTCGAGGTCGATGCGCAGGCCGTGGAGATCGCGGCAGGCGACAGCGTCCTCGTCCCGCGCTGGGCGCTCCACCAGACCACCAACACCGGCACGACGCCGCTGGTGTTCATCGCGATCACGGACTACCAGCTCACCAAGCAGGCCTACATCGGCGACGCGAAGGCCTACCGCCTCGACGAGAAGGCGAACGCACACCGCGACGAGTAGCGATCAGTTCACGCGAACGGGCGCCGTGCGCGCGTTGATCAGCACGGGCTGGTCGGGGCCGCGCTTGCGGATCTTGCCGATGCGGACCCAGTACGTCTGCCCCTTCTTGAGTTGCCAGCGCTCGTCGGGGCTACGCATGTCCTGGCCCCCGTAGCTCGGGCGCTCGCCGGGCAGCGAGAGGAGCGCGTACGTGGTGTCGCCGAGCTCGTTGGCAACGGGCCAGCCATCACCTTCCGTGATCGGACTCGGGCCGACGATCTGGAAGTAGACGGCGTCGTTGTCCTTGGCCACGGTGATCGTCCGCGCGCCCTGCGGCAGGTCACCATTGACGATGGCGTGGCTGGGGACGGCGGCGGGAGGATCCTTGAGGTCGGTCGTCGGTCCCGGCGGAAGGGGCTCGACCTTGTCGACGCGCCAGAACCAGGTGCGCTTGTCGTCGAGCTCCCATGCTCCGCCGAGCGCGACGCGGTCGCCTTCTTTCGCCCGCCCTTCGAGGAGGACGCGGATGCCCAGGGTTCCGTTGCCCTCGGTGTCGTCGACGAGCCAGACGTACGGTGATGCGACGACGCCCGCGTCGACGGGCACGCCTGCGTCGGCAGGGGCCGTAGGAGCTGGCCCTGGCTCCATGATCGCCGGTCCGACGCGGCCGTAGACGACGCCGCGTTGCTTGCGACGGCCGAGATACTGGGCGCGATCGATCACGGCCTGCCACGCGGGAATCGCACCGAGCTCGGCGATGCGCTTGCCCGGATCGGGAGGTTCGGGCTCCTCGAGCTTGGCGCGAGCGTCTTGCGGTGCCGGTGCGGGCTCGGCGTCGTCGGGGATGCTGCCGAAGCCGCTATCGCTGGGCGTCGGAACAGGCGCGCTCCCGCTGCCGGTGCCTGCACCACTGCCCGTCGTGCCCTGGTTCTGGCCCTGGCACGCGGTAACAGCCAGCAGGAGGGCGAGGAGCTTCACTACCCCGCTGCGAGCGCGCGAGCCGCGTTGAGGGCGCGCGGAAGCCCGAACGGGCTCGCGCGTAGCTGGAGGATGAGGAAGTCGCCCTCGGTGGACATGCCCGAGACGTTCACCACCGGGGTGAGCGTGCCGAGGATACCGCGCACGCGATCGTTCTCGGCGAACTTGGGGTTCTGCATCAGGTCGAGGACGATGATGTCGTCGTGCGCCTCGACGAGGACGGGCGGACGCTTCGGCATGAACTTGGCCAGGTTGCCGGGCTTGCTGAGGTCGAGCGCGCCGCTCTTGATGAGGCCAGCGACGGGCGTGAACGACTCGCCGAGGACCTTCATCGTGACGTCGGAGAGGCGGAGCGTGACCTTGAACTGCGTGTCGTTGACCTCGAGCTTGTCGACGCGAATCGACGCGCCCGCGCGGACGGTGGTGCCCATGAGGTCGACGGTGGCGCCGAGGCCGATGGCAGGTGGGCGCGGCGAGATGGTCACGTCCTGCGGCGCCTTCTTCGAGGGTGGCGTGTTCGCGATGAACCAGCGCAGCGCGTCGAGCGGGACGGCGATCCGCATCCCGAGGGCGTGCCGCGCCATGCTCAGCATGGTGGTGGGGTTCTTGACCATGAAGCGGCCGGCGGAACGCAGCGCTGCGCGAAGCGGGAGTGCCATTGGTCGATCGTATAGCAGCGGGTCGGTGCGCAGTCGCCTTGCAGTGAGGGGATTTGGCGGCGGCGTGGTGTGAGGACAGCCGCTACCGATCTCGCCACCTACGGAGGCCCCCACCTGTACTATCCTTGGGATCCATTTGGCCCGGTCCCGCCGCCCTCCGTGCGGTGCTCGCAGCGTCGACCCCAGGAGTCCCATGTCTCGCCTATCCCTCGCCTTCATCACGACGCTGTACATCGTGGGCTGCGGTCCTCGCGGACACACCGGGGTCAGCAAGTGCGAGCAGGATCCCAACCTCCCCGAGTGCCGCACGGTCTGCGACCCGGCACCAGGCGCACCGACGGTGTGCCCTGCGGGGTGGCACTGCTCGGCAGATGGGTTCTGTGACTCGGTATGTACGCCGGGCAGCGCGGAATGTGGTGATGGCTACATCTGCACTCCGGATGGCCGCTGCATCGACGATGGCAACATCGATCCCGGCGGGCCCGACGCGGCCTGTGCGGACGTGGTGTTCACGCCCAAGCCGCAGACCCCCTCGATCGGCCTCGTCCTCGACCAGTCGGGCTCGATGCTCTACGGCCTCATCACGGATAACACCACCGTGATCGACAAGTCGACGTGCCCGTCGAACCCGAGCTGCCGCTACACCGCGATGCGCGACGCGCTCACGGGGCCGACGGGTGTCGTCACCGAGCTCCAGGGCAAGGCGTACTTCGGCCACAACCAGTACACCTGCGACAAGGAGTTCCAGGCCGTCAACGACACGTCGGTGCTGCAGCTGTTCACCACGTCGCGCGCGCTGAACAATGCCTCGGCGATCGACACGCAGCTCGCGATGGCCAACCCGACGAACAGCTGGAACACACCCACGTTCGCCGCGATCGACGCGATGGTCGCGGACTTTGTCGCGAACCCGCCGCCGGCGAATTCGCCGCCTGCGATCATCCTCGCGACCGACGGCTTGCCCACCAACTGCGGCACCGGCGTGGGCTACGGTGCAGCGACGCCAGCGCTGCGTGAAGAGCTCGTCGTGAGCGCGGCGAGGAATGCGTACAACACGTCGGTCGGCGCCTACGATCACATCCCGGTGTACGTGCTCGCGATGAACATCGACAGCACCCACTTCCAGCACGTCGCGAACGTCGGCCAGGGTGCCGATCAGTACCTGGGCTCGACGGACTACTACACTGTCGCGAGCAAGGCACAGCTCCTGGCTGCCTTCCAGACCATCATCAACGGCGTGCTGACGTGTGACCTCGAGCTCACGCAGCCGATCGACATGACCAAGGCCGAGCAGGGCACGGTGACGCTCAACGGGCAGACGCTGTCGTACCCGAGCGATTGGTCGCTCGTCGGCCCGACGACGATCCGGCTCGAGGGCAGCGCGTGCGACGAGCTCAAGCTGACCCCGAACCCGACGATCATGGTGAAGTTCCCGTGCGGCAGCGTGCTGCTCTAGCAGGGCGCTGAGAAACGCCGCACCGCGGCGGTTCTCGCGCCCTGCTCCCGTGCCCGTGCCCGTGCCCGTGCCCGTGCCCGATCGCTCGCGCGGCGCCGGCCGCGACAGGCCGGTGCCTTGGCGGTCTATGT
>JANRKM010000269.1:0-16847 GCA_033763475.1 Kofleriaceae bacterium | reverse complement strand
TTGCTCGAGCGGGTCGTCGCCATGCTGGCCCGGCTCGCCGGAGCCTGACCGTCCAGATCGGGCACGGGCAAGGGCACGGGCACGGGCACGGGGCAGGTCGCTGCAAACGCGGCTGCGCCGCGTTTGTCAGCGTCCTGCTAGTTACTGGCAGGTGCCGCTGGTGCAGGTGAGGCCGGTACAGCAATCGAGATCGCCACCGCAGCCGTTGCCCGCCATACCGCAGGTCGAGGTGCATCGGCCTTCGACGCAATACGCAGCCTGATCGCAGCAGCCGCCGCCTTCGTCGAGGCCCGCCGTGCACGCATCGCTACCACAGCTCGCGACGATGCAGGTGCCGAGGAAGCACGAGTAACCATCGCAGCAGTCGTTGGGGCCGGTGCAGCCGTCACCGCTCTCGCCGCAGAAGTCCGAGCAGAAGCGACCGATGTTGTTGTTGCCGAGGCTGCAGAATGGCGAATCCGAGCAGCAGCCCGAGCCGCATGGTTCACCGGAGCACGTGCCGCCGTCGCCCCACTCTGTGTCGAGCGAGAACCTCGTGAGCTCGATGCAGCGGCCGCCGGGCACCGGCGCGTCGGCGTCCATCGACCACTCGACGAAGGTGAGGCCGCTGCCCGTCGCGCGCAGCTTGCCCGATGCCTGCGAACGGCCGGCATCCGTGATCGAGACGCGGCCCTCCTGCGCGAAGAAGTACGTCCGGCACGTGTTGTCCTGCAAGTTGCAGCCTTCACCCATCAACAAGCACGTCTCGCAGGTCTTGTAACGATCCGTCGGGGAGAACGTGTGCGACAGCGGCATCGACGGCTCTGCGCCACCCTGCGGCCACACCTCGAGCGTCAGCCGCGAGCCTGCAGTGTCGGTGTTGTCCGCGAGGATGCCGAACGTCACGCGTTGCTGCGCGAGGAACGCGCCCGTATTCACGCCCCACGGATACGAGGGCATCACGCGCGTGTGCGCGCACGTGAATGGCAGCGGGCCTCCGTCGGCGCCGTTGCCACCGTCGTTGCCGCGCCCGCCGTCGGGCAACGGGACGTCGGGCTCGGCGGAGCCACCACCGCAGGCAGCGAGGAACAACGTGAGGACGATCGAGGCAGCTCGGCTGGACATGACAAGCGCGAGACGCGCGTGTCGGAGATTCTGCGCAACATTTCTTGGGCGCTAGCCACGGCAGCGCGTGAACACGTCCACGCACGAGACCGGCGGACTCACCTTCCACCAGTCTTCCGGGATGCGTGACCCGAACGCCGCGCAGGTGGCTTCGAGCTTGATCTGGCTGACCTCGTCACCCAGATCGCCGAGACACGCGATCAGCTCGGACACCGTCGAGCGACACCCCTTGTGATCGGGCTGGATGTCGCCGCACCCAGCCTGCTCGAGCATGTAATTGAGCTGCTCGTCGACCACGGCCGGTAGCGTGTTCATGCACTGGTCGGTGAGCGTCGCGCATTCCTCGACGTCTCGTGAGCTCTGCAGGGCGTGCGCCGTGCACGCGGCCTTCACCAGCAACGGCGTGCGATACAGGCGGTGCACCGAGCTCTCGAACCGCGAGCACACGAGCTTCACGGTCTTGTCGCTGACCTTGTCCATCAGCGCGTCCTGGTCGACCTCGGTGGGGATCCACTCATCGGCGGCGTCGGCAACGCAGGCGGACGACAGGAGCAGGACTGAGCACCACACACGCGCGTCCACGGCCTCTCGGTATAGCGCCTCCCCGATGCGCGGGCGCTCGGGATTATCCCGCGTACGCTGGATGTGTCCGCGTCTTGCTTAGGGGCGCTTCTCGTTGTTCGTCGCCGCACCGCCGCCGCATGAACGACGCGAGCCTCGACATTCCTGGCGACCTCGTCGTTGACTACACCGCCGATGATCTTCAGGTCTCGACGGGCAGCGTGAGCTTCGGCTTCAGGTTCTGAGCTACCGTCGGTGCATGCGCCACGTCCTCGTCGCGGCAGTGCTCGTCACGGCGTGTCGTGACAAGGCACGGCAGGAGCGCGAGCCTGCACCGCCGGTACCGCCGGCACCGACCAGCTGCGAAACCTTTGGCGTCGAGGTCGCCGATGCGCTGGCGACGGTGCTGCGCGACCTCCAGCGCGAGGCCCCGCGCGCGAGGATCGATGAATTCGTGAAGAGAGGCCTCGTCACGACCTGCACGACGGCCATGGATACGAAGTGGGCGAGTGCTGAACGTAAGGCCGCGGTGACCGCGTGCCTCGTGGAGCGCGGCCCTGCCCTCGCGCGTGCCTCGCGCTGCTTCCCCGAGGCAATGTCCTACAATGGCCTCGATCGCGCGCTCGTCTACGGCGCACCGAGCGGCAAGCCCACCGATCAGCGCCGCGTGCTCGAGCGCGCACAGGGCACGTGGAAGCGTGCGAACGGCAGGACGCTGCGGGTCGCGGCACGCGAGGTCACGTGGACGCCGACGCGTGAAGCGGAGCGCACGGACACGATCGTCGAGCGCACGCAGCTGTCGGATCTCCTCGTCCTCGAGCGCCACACGCACGAGCTGGCCGTCACGCGCGATGGCCACCGCCTCGCCGTGTTCGCCACCGGGTTCGCACAGGAGCAGCCCGACGGCCCGGGCCCGCGGCTGCACGATCTCGATGGTGGCTACGGGCTCGTCCTCGACGACGCGGGCTGCCGCGCGATCGCGCCGAGTGGCACGTTGATCACCGCGACCTGCGATCGCTCGTCGGACTCGCTCGAGGTCACCGCCGACAAGCGGTCGTGGCAGCTGTTCGTATTCGACGACGTCATCGCACCGGCGAGCGCGGTCGAGGGCATCTACACCCGCGCCCCCTGAGTTAGCGCCGGTGCTGCGGCGGATGGGGACCTTCCGGTACTTCGATCGGGGTGACGTGGGGCGACTCGACCGCGGTGAGTGGCGTGGCGACATCCTCGAGTGACTTTTGCTCGGCATCGATGCCGAGGAACCACGCGACCACGCCGCCGGTGAACATGATCACGGCGGCCGCGACGTAGCCCACAGCGAGAGGTGTGAGATCCGCGACCACGACCTCGACCTGGCCGTCCACGATCATCTCCTTTGTCGCCGCAGCGATCACCGCACCGAACACCGCCGCGCCGACGGCGCCGACGCACTGTGCGATCGAGAAGATGAACGAGATCGCTTGTGCGCGGATCTCGACCGGAAAGATCTCGCTGGTCGTCAGGTACGCCGATGACGCTGCGGCGGAGGCGATGAAGAACGTCGCGCACCACAGGATCGTCTGCGTCTGCGCGGTGAGGTGGCCGTGCGCGAAGAGCCAGCCACTGAGGGCGAGCAGCACGGCCGACGAGCAGTAGGTGAGCGCGATCATCGTGCGTCGGCCGATGGTGTCGAAGAACCGGCCGAGCAGCAGCGGTCCGAGCAGGTTGCCGGCGGCGAACGGAAAGAAGTAGTAGGCCGTGCTGCCCGACGCGACGCCGTACACCTTCTCCAGGATGAGCACGTAGGTGAAGAAGATCGCGTTGTAGAGGAACGACTGCGTGATCATCAGCGTCGCCCCGAGCACGAAGCGCCGCGGGTACTTGCGAAAAAGCGTCTTCGCGACGAACCGGATGCTCACGGGAGGACGCTGTTCGATCACGATCGCGTGCTCGGGGTTGACCTCGGCGAGCTCGATGCCCTGCGCGCGCAGCTCCGCCTCGATGCGATCGACCGTGGCTTCCGCCTCCGCGGCGTGGCCGTGCGTGAGCTGCCAGCGCGGGCTCTCGGGAATGTACTTGCGCAGCGGCCAGATCGCGAACCCGATCACGGGACCGATCAAGAGTGCGAGGCGCCAGCCCCAGTTGACCGGCACCCGCGTCGGGTCGAGCAACACGAACTGCGCGCCCGCCGCGAGCATCGCACCGCCCCAGTACGTGCCTGCGATCGCGATGTCGACGCGCCCGCGATACTTCGCCGGCGTGAGCTCGTCGATCGCGCTGTGGATCGCCGCGTATTCGCCACCGATGCCCATGCCGGCGAAGAACCGCGTGACGAGGAACATCGCCGGGGTGAACGATAAGGCGGTGACGCCGTTCGCAATCAGGTAGAGCGCGAGCGTCACGATGAACAGCCGCCGGCGCCCGAGCTTGTCCGCTTTGCGTCCGAAGTAGAGTGCGCCGGCCACCTCGCCGATCAAGTACACGGCGCCCGCATAGCCGACGGTCGCGGTGCCGAAGTTGAGCGTCGCGCCGCGATGTTCGGGGTTACTGAGGATGCCGCCGACCGCGCTCGCAAGCCCGATCTCGACGCCTTCGAGGACCCAGGTGATGCCGAGCGCGACGACAACGCGCCAGTGGAACGAGCTCCACGGCAAGCGATCCATGCGCGCCGGAACGAGGCTGCGAACGATCGCGGCGCTCATGCACTAACCGTCGCAAGATCGAGCGGCGCCGCAACGTCGAAAAGCGCCCCGACCGTGCACTTCCGGTACGATCGTGGCGATGTGGTAACGGCGTGCTCCATGGCTCGTACGCTTTCTCCCGGTACCCTACGTCGGTGGTGATGCTACGTCGTCGAGCTTGCGACAGTACGCCGGGGCGAGGGAGATCCACTCGGGGGTGAACCGCAGGAGCCCGGACTCGGCAAGAAACCCAGCGCCCCGGACCTCGTCGGGCCAGCGGCCACCGAGGACCTCCGCGAGATCGTGCGGCGGCACACCCGGCGCTCCGCACAGATACGCGCCGTAGCAGAGCGTGATCGCGGGCACGAGCTCCTCCTCGAGCTCGAGCTGGTTCGCGAGCTCCGCGATCGCGGCGATGACCGGGTAGTTCTCGACGACGCCGCTGCGCGTCCACGCGATCAGCTCGTCGCGCCACGTCGAAGGCGCGAGCGACAGACATTGCGTGGGGTGCTGCGTCCGGCCAACGAGGACGTACGTCTCGGTGCCAACCACGAGCGCGAGTGCGTCCGCGTGCGCGACGGCGAGCGTGCGCGGCGCAGCCTTGCCGGTGAGATCGACGGCGTACAGCGCACCGGAGGCGCCGCGGCACGCGAGCACGTCACTCCGCGGATGGCCCACCACGGCGACGAGCGGCTCGGGGAGCTCGTGCTGCGTGGGCTGGCCCAGCACGACGAGCGGCGTCACCGTGATCCGCGCCGGCATTTCGGCGATCGTGCGCCACACGTTCCGCAGGTTGCCACCGATGGCGGTGAGCGTCCCTGTCGTGCGCCAGGTGCGCCTGTTGAGCGCCGCAACGGGATCGATCTCGATCATCGCGTCGCCGGCTGCGCCCACGAGCGACGTGTGCACCGCGGCACCGAGCACAACCCGCTCGTGCACGCGCACTGGGCGTATGCGCAGCTCGTCGTCGAGCACCACGGTCGCCGTCGCGGACGTGGCGAGCACGTGGGCATCGGCGTACGCCACGAGCGCCAACGGCTCGTCGAACCTGCGCTCGACGACGAGCTTCGCCGCACGTGGATCGACGAGGCGGGCGCGGACGCCAGCGAGCACGAGCAGCTTGTCGCCGAGCCACGCGACGGCAGTAGCGGCGCTCGTCTCGATCGTGCCAAACGCTTCGCACGTCGGCAGCGCGATGATCGTGATCCGCGCAGGCTCCTGGATCGCGGCGAGCATGCCGTCGCGCGACACGAACATGCGCGGGCGATCGACCGGGATGAACGTCACGCGCGCATCATAGACGTGAAGCAGCGCTTGCACGCCACGAGGAGCGCATTGTCACGGAAGATCGTTTTCGCGCCCGTCGTCGACGAGTAGGCTCGGAGCATGACGTACGTGATGGTCGACATCGAATCGGACGGTCCGATTCCCGGTGACTACTCGATGATCTGCTTCGGTGCGGTGATCGTCGAACCTTCGCTCGAGCGTACGTTCTACGGCCGTCTGAAGCCCATCTCGGAGAAGTGGATCCCCGAGGCGCTCGCGGTCTCCGGCTTCACGCGCGAACAGACGCTGGCGTTCGACGACCCGGGCGTGACGATGCAGGCGTTCGCGGCGTGGCTGCGCGCGAACACCGGCAAGCGGATGATGTTCATCGCCGATAACAATGGCTTCGACTGGTCCTTCATCAACTGGTACTTCCACCACTTCCTGAAGGCGAACCCCTTCGGCTTCAGCTCGACCAACCTCGGCTCGCTCTACAAGGGCCTGGTCAAGGACACGACGAAGACGTTCAAACACCTCCGCAAGACCGCGCACACGCATCACCCCGTCGACGATGCGAAGGGCAATGCGGAGGCGCTACTGCACATGCGCGAGCATCTCGGGCTCGCGATCCCCCTCGACTGATCACGCGAGCGTGGTCTCGATCTTCGCGAGTGCGTGAGGACCTCCTCTGGTGAGCGAGGCGCGCTATGGTGGCGCCGATGGATCCGGTTCCCTCTGACCTCACCCCGGAGCGGGCGGCTGCCTTGCTCGAGCTCGTCACCACTCGCCGGAGCGCGACGACGCTCGGAGATCCGGGCCCCACCGACGCGGAGCTCGCAAAGATGCTCGCCGCGGTCAGCTCGGTGCCCGATCACGGCCAGCTGCGTCCGTATCGGTTCGCGGTAATCACCGGAGATGGTCGGCTGCAGTTCGGTGCGGCCCTCGCCGAGGGCGCGCGCGAGCGCAAACCGGAGCTGTCTGACGCCGCGTTCGAAGCCACCGCCGCGAAGGCGCTGCGCTCGCCGACGATCATCGCGGTGTTCTTGTCGCCCAAGCCGGGCAAGATCGAGGTCTGGGAGCAGGCCGTGACCGCTGCGTGCGCCGGCTACGCGATCATCCTCGCCGCCCATGCGATCGGTGTCGGCGCGGTGTGGAAGAGCGTGCCCTTCACGCGCGGCAAGGCGCTCGCCGAGCTGTTCGGCATGAGCCCGACCGAGGAGATGCTCGGGTTCATCCACGTCGGCACTCGCACCAAGGAAGCCGCCGCGGCCCGCGCGCCCCTCGACGTCGGCGCGATCACGACGGTGCTCGACGGCAACACGCCACGTCCATTCCAGCCGTAGCTCGGAGCGGCGGCGGCGCGGGCTCGAGCTGGTAGTCACGACGGTTTCGGGATCTTCGCGCGCAGGATCGGCGCCATCAGCCGCCGAAGATAGGCGAGCTCGCGATCGCCCACAGGCACACCAGCGGCGTAGATCGCGAGGCCATCGCGCGCGTGCGTCGCCGCTTCGCTCACCCGCCGGCGATCGAACAAGAATTTCGCGTAGAACAGATGCCGCGTACCAAAGATCACGAGCCGTCGTGGGACAAAGCCCTCCTCGAGCTCGAGGGCCCTCACGATCAGGGGTTCTGCGCGCTCGGCGTCGTCGAGGTCACTCCACAACGCGGCGAGCCCGGCGTGTAGATCAGCCTCCTTCTCGGGCGTGGCCTCCATGACGGCGAGCATCTCCGTCGCGCGCAGCGCCAGGGCGCGGGCACGAGCCGGATCCTTCTGGGCCTCGAGCGCGTGCCGCGCGTCCCTACGCATCTGCTCGACCTCGGCGGCGGTCATCGAGATCGATTCTACGATGTGTTAGATGAAGGCGATGTCGCGCACGCTCGCCGAAGCCTTCGAGCTCCTCGTCAGCGCCGAGCAGCTGGCGCCACGCCTCGATGCCGCCGCCACCGCCCTGTCCCAGCTGGCGGGCCTCGACGACGAACAGCAGTGGTTGGCCGCGGCCCGCGCTCGCCTTGCTTCGGCGCAGATCGACACCAAGACGCTCGGCCAGCTGCTCTCGCGGGCGCTGCGGTTGCCAGATCTCGCAGCGCAGAAGAACGACCGCGGCAAGCTCCTCCAGGCTGCCGTCGCCGACGAAGTCGAGCGCCTACAGGCTGCGATCACGTTGGCCGGCGGCGCGCGCTCACCGCTGCTCGACACGCTGTTCATGGACCTCAAGGTGCCGGCGATCCGCAAGATCACGCGGACCGAGCTCGAGAAGTTCTGCATCGAGCTCGAGCGCCGCCTGATGTCGAGCTACGCGCAGCGCCTCCTCGCGAGCGAGCGCTACGCTTCGGTGGTCCCTGCGGTCACTTCGCTGCGGACTGCGATCGGCATCTGGGCGAGCGTGTTCGTCGATCCGCCACTCGAAGGTCCGGCCGCGGATGCGCTTCGCGACGAGCTCTTCGCCGCGAGCAATGCCGTCGATCTTCCCGTGCGCCAGGCGCGCCTCCTCGCGCAGGCCGCGCTGCTGCCGGCCACCGAGCTCTTCGATGCCGCGGGCGTGCTCACCGCCGTCGGCAAGTCCAAGCGCGCCGTCGCGGAAGGACATCCGATCCTGGAGAAGGATCCACCCGATCCGCTGCTGCCCACCGACGAAGAGCGCGCCGAGATCGAGGCGCTGCACGCGTCTGCGTGAGCGCGAATACGCGGCTCGCGCTGTCCGCACGGACCGTCGGAGCCCGAGATGATGATGTAGTCCCGGGTCGCCTCGGCCTCGCCTCTGCCGCCGTGCGCGTCCGCAAGACCCCGCCGCTGCCGTTTCCGCGCGTGGCCGCCGAGACCACGCCGGAGTCCGTCGTCGATCTGACGAGCGAGCTCGAGGACGAGTAGTCAGCGCTTCACGACCAGCTGCATCTCGTCGAAGCTCGACGCGCCCTGCGAATCGGTGGCGGTGATCCGGAACACGTAGGTGCCCGCCGGCGCCTCGCTCAGCTTCAAGCGCGCCGAGCGAATCTGCGCCAGCACGACCTCGGCCGGCCCACTGATCCGCTCCCAGACGATCGATACGATCGCGTCGTCGGGGTCGCTCACCGTCGCGGTGATCTCGCCCGCACCGTCGGCCCAGGTCGCCGCGATGTCGTCACCCGCCGAGACCACCGGCGGCATGTTGCCCGCGTCGTCGAGCAGGCCGATACCCTTCGCATAGTACGGCGAGTCGACCGCCTGGCGTACGTCGTCGTGCATGCCGGCGACCTCCTGCCAGGTCGCGGGATTCTCCGGCGGCACCTTGCTGTCGTTGGCGACGAGCGAGCGATAGAACTTCGACTGATGCTGGACGAAGAAGTCCGCCGGATAGTCAGCCACCGCGCCACCACCACGCTGCGGTAGCCAGCGCTCGAGCTTCGCGAGCTCGGTCCCCGGAAACGCGAGGTCGACGAATCGATACGGCTCGACGGTGGTGCGCTCGTTGTCGGTCGCGTTGAACTGCGTGCCCTTGCTCGTCGAGGTCCCGGTGCCAACGCCCACCGCGAGCCCTGGGTACAGGGTGCCATTGCCCTCCCAGCGATTGCCCGTCGCGTGGATCGGCATCTTGATCGCGTCCGAGCTCATGATCTCGGGCAGCGCTGGCGTCTGCTGTGCGGGGGCGATCCGGTTGTAGCCCCAGGTGATGCCGCGATAGTAGTTGTTCTCGATGCGCACCTTCGACGGTGCCACCGAGGCGGCGTCGGCCGGGAACATCTGCTGCAGCGCCGTCGACGCGGCGGCACCGAAGTAGTTGCCGAGGCAGAGGCTCCCTTCGAAGTAGTTGTCGTGCAGTACGAGGTCGACGCGCTCGTCGCCGCGCTCGCGCAGGGACTTGTTGCGGAACACGATCGCCGATGCGAAGCCCGCGCCGATCACCACGTTGTGATGGAACGACACCGCACCATTGCGCACGGAGATCTGGACGTTGTTGTCCTGCCCCTGCGTGAACTGATCGAGGCGCTTCAGCGCACCGAACGCGAACACGTTGTGATGGATCTGCGAGCCCTCATCGAGCTGACCGAACTGCGCAGTCTCGTAGTCGCAGCGCAGGAAGCGATTGTTGTAGACGCGCAGGTTCGTGAACACGTGCTGGTTCTCGGGGTTCTGCGTGCTGCCCAGATAAAGACACTCCCCGTGATTGTCGTGCGAGTAGATGTCGTGGATCCGGACGTTCGCCATCGTCCCCGTCGGGCGTTCGTCGTTCTTCACGGACAGACCGCAGTAGCTGTTGCGCGTGAGCTCGAGGAACTCGAGCTCGAAGTCCGTTGCCAGCTCGGTCGCAGGCGGGTAGTTGCCAACGTACATGCCGCAGCTGTTGTTCGCGTGCACCCACTCGTCGTCGACGAAGATGCCGTACTTGCCCGCGCTGTTCTCGTAACCGTACTTGTGCCCCGGGAACGCCGGGTCCCCCGTCTTCGCGATCGGATCGTAGCGCCCGGTGAACGCCCAGTTCGAGCCACCCTTGATCGTGATCGAGTTGCCGTTGGCGATGCCGCCTACGCGCACCTGCCCGCCGAGGTTCGTGATCACCAGGGGGCGCTCCGCGCTGCGTTCCGGCAGGTTCCGGATCTCGATCCAGGCGTAGTGGCCGGCGCGAATATAGAGACGATCCGCGTCGACGATGCCGGGGTGCGAGGCCTGGATGTCGGTCAACGACAGCCCGGGCCCGACGTTTGGCCCGTCGATGATGATGAGCTTCGACGGATCCGGCGGAGGATAGTGCCCGTCGACGAGATCGCTGTCGTACACCTTGTCCGGATCGACGACGACCGACGGACCGTCGAGCGGAGGATCACCGCCCGCATCGAGCGGCCCACCTGCATCGTCGCCGCACCCTGCGATGGCCAGCACCACGATCAGCGTGACTGACTTCGACATCGAAGACCTCCACACCTACGGTACCAAACGGGGCGTGCGGCCTCGGTGACGCGTCGAACCGATACTTCCCGCCTCTGCTCGGTCTGGCACACGCGTCAGCGCGCAGGCGGCAGCAGCTTGATCGGCGGATGGAGCTCGCCCGCAACGCGCCTCCGCAGCGCCTGTTGCCAAGCCATCATGCCGGCACCTCGCTCGGCGCGACATCGAAGAGCTCCGCGCTCTCGCGCTTCTTCGGCGGACGCCCGCGACGCTTGCCACTCGCCGAGGGCTGCGACGGTGCCGCAGGTGGTTCGAGGTTGTCGAGCGCAGCGATGATCGCGTGGCGGTCCGCCTGCGCCTCGCCATAGATGCGCGCGTACGCGACCGCACGCGATGCAGCCTCGGTGAGCGTCGCGAGGCGCGCGTCCATCGCGGCGCTCGCAGCCGCGAGTGCGTCGCGCGCAACCGCCACCTGCTTCGCCGCCGCGCGGAGGTCGTCCGCGAGCTTGCGCAGCGAGGCCGCATCCACATCGGGGAACGCGACCTTGGCGAGGTGGGTGGTGAACAGGTCGATGACCGCGCGGATCTCGACGGGAACGGCGTCGTTCTCCGACGAGACTGCGGGGGCCACCAGGGAGAGAGAAGGCATGAGCGTCGGCATGAACATATGTTCAGTACACGCACCCGCTGATCGGGTCAACTAATCAGCGCGCATGACCCGATCTCGTCCGTGACGTGCTCGGACATGCACAGACGATCGTTGCGCAGTCAGCACTCAGTGGCGCAATCGATACTGCCGATGCGCTTCGGTGACGCGGTCCACGCGGTCGGCGCGAGCGATGACCGGGAGCGCTGGATCGAGCTCCGCAAGCTCGGTGAACTCGCCGGCAATGACCACCTGGGGCAGGGCTACATCGGTGTCGTGGAACGGCCGCCACGTCGCCCCATCCCACGTCAGGTGAGGGTAACCCGCCATGTCACGGTCTAGCACCATGGCGCGGGGGGCGCAGCGGACCATCGTGAGCGTGGACTCGCCGCGCTAGTGCGTGGCGAACATCGCACCGACTTCGAAGGTTCGTGGCGAGCCGAGCGTGTCGACGCCCGCGCGGCCGACGACGTACCTGCGATCGAAGAGGTTCTCGCCCGAAGTAAACACCGTGATCCCGTGACCGACCGAGCGTGCGATCCGGGCGTCTACCAGCACGACGGCCCCCATCGACAAGGTGTTCACATCATCCTCGAACTGTCGGCCGAGATACCGAACCTGGGTCGAGACGTCGAGCGCCCCCGTGTACGTCACACTGCCCGTGGCGCGATAGCGCGGGTCATGGGCGAGGCGCTTTCCGACCAGCATCGGAGCCGCGGGAGCTTCGACAACCGTCGAGTGTGCATACGTGTTGGCGATGGCTACGAGCCACGACGGCGATGCGCGCCAGCTCAACTCGAGCTCGAGGCCAGCGATGCGCGCGGTCCCGAAGTTCTGCCGCATTCGCGTGGCCCCATTCGCGAGCGGCTCGGCGAGGGTGACATTCCCGATCGCATCGGTCATCAGGTTGTAGAACGCTGTCGCGCGCACGTCGATCTGCTCGACGACGAACTGCGGCCCGAGCTCCGCGCCCCACAGGATCTCGGGACGAAGGGCGGCATTCGCCTCCGTCAGGACCGTTCCCACCTGAAACGGACGGTACAGCTCGTTGAGAGTCGGTGCCCGGAACGCGCGATAGGCCGAGCCCCGCACCGAGACGACATCGCTGAGCCGTGCGCGGACGCCGACGCGTGGATCGATCTGCAACGCGTCGGTTCCATCGAGAGCAGCGGACGTGCGCTGACCATCGCCACGCGTGAGGGCGAGGGTGCCAGCGCGATTCTGCCAGCCATCGATGCGCAGCGTGGCGGAGACATCGATCGCATTGCTCGCGTGCCATGTATCTTGCGCGAACAGCGCCGCGAACCGCTGCTCGCCGCCCGCGGAGCGCTCGACCACGGTGTCGCCCCCGATCATGGGCGGGCTCAACACGTCCGTTGCGGTACCGCGAACGTACCGGCCGTCGACACCGAGGACGAGAGCGTGGCGCCCTGCGATGGTCTGCGTCCACGTCGCCAGCCCACCGACGTTTCGCGCAGACGTGTGCTGCTTGCTCGCGAGAGTGGCGGTCGCGCGATCGGTGGTGACGCGCGCGCGCTGCTGGCGCAGCTCCTGCGCGCCGCCGAAGAGCTCGAGCGCGACCATGCCGACCGTTCGCTCGAGTCGGTAGCCGGCGCCCAACGTGAACGTCTCGACGTCCGCGGTCGTCAGCAGTGTTCCCGCATCCAACGACTCGCGAAACCACCTGCTCGTGAGGTGTGTGGTCGAGTCCCCCCGTCGATGCCGGACGCGGAGACCCGCCGTTCCATGGAGCGATCCTGCGGAGCCATCGACCGCACCTCGCTGCGACGGCGCGACGGGCGCATAGCCGTCGCTACGAAACACGTCGCCGTCGAGCACCACGCCGAAGGCGCCGATGAGATCCGTCACGCGTGCAGCCGCCCGCGCGGTGCGTTGGGTGCCGCCCGCGACGAGCACCTCTGCGCTGCGATCCGTGATCGGCCGCGAGACGAGGTCGAGTACGCCACCGAGCGCGAAGTCGCCGAACATCGCCGAGGCGCCGCTCGGCGCGATCTCGATGCGATCGAGGTCCAGCGCCGAGATCGAACGCCAGTACATCCAGCCGCCGAACGGATCATTGGCAGGAACGCCATCGCGCAGGACGAGCGCCCGCGAGACAGCCGACGGTCCGATGCCGCGCAAGCTCAGACCTTGGGACGTGGGATCTGCGATCGCACTCGAGCTGCGCCGGAACGTGCCGACGGACGGCAACGTGCGCAGCAGGTCGTCGACGAACCGGGCCGGGGAGTGTTCGATCTCCGCACGCCCGACCACGCGCACCGTCGCAGGCACGTCCGCGAGAGGCCGCGCAGGTCGGACCCCGTTGACCACGATGGTCTCGTCGGGTGCCGTGGTCAGCTCGTCGGCCGCAGCCACCCGCGTCGCGAGCACGAGGAGCGCTGCGCAGACGCTCTTGCCACGGCCCGATCCGCTCGTCGTTTCTACTCTGCGCTCGCGCGGGCGTGGTCTTCGGACTCTCGGCGAAGACGTGGAGCGCATGGAGAGCGCGGATGCACCGCGCGCGCCGCCAGGCACCGGTGCTCCGGAGGCACTCGATACGGACGACTACGTCGTCGCCTGAGGTGCCGTGGGCTCCGCGCCTGCCTGGCCGAGGATGGCTGCGGTGAGCCAGTTGCGAATCTTCATCTCGTGCTCTTCCTCGACGAGGCTTGCCTGGCGAAACTCACCCGCCAGCTCATCGAACCCGAGCGCGCCGGTGAGCTCGACGAGGAGCGACCAACCCTCCACGTCACCGCCTTCGATGATCAGGAGGACGTCGAGACACTGCGTGAAGGTGGTACGAGGATCCGCGAGTACCTGGACCCATCCGAGCCCGGCGGTGGCCACGATGTCCGCGCCCGGTGTCATCGCCGTTGGATCGGCGCCGAGCCGCTTCAGCGCATCGCGCACGAGCACCAGATGTGCGTGCTCCTCGTCGCGGATGGTCTCGAGGTCGAATCGCGTGGGCCCTCCCGCATGGACGCTCGCCGCTTCGAACTTCGCGAGCAGCGCGTCGTACAGACGAGTTCCCGCGCGCTCGTAGGCGAGCCGCTCGCCGAGCTTGTCGATGAGCACGTTTGCCTTGTGCCCCTTCAACAGCTCGAAGGTCGCCTTCGCCATGCCCTTCACGGTTCCAGGCGGCGGTACGGTGCCGATCGGGTCGGCGTTGCGCGCCCACTCGATGCGCTCCGCTTCGAGTGCGGCACCATCACCGAGCCCGATGGTGTTCGCGCGCTCCGCCGCTTCGATCAACTTCTTCGAATCGATAGGTGACGTGGCAATGCCCGTCCGGTTGGTTCCCATATCAGTTGGCTTGTCCATGACTGTCTCCTTTCAAGGAACCATCGCGGCGGTCGCACGGTTGAGCTCCGTCCCCGGCGTGAACTGGTAGTCCGCGGACACGAGCTCCGAGGGAATCCCCTGGGAGTTCATCTGCTCGCGGTAGGCGATCGACGCTGCGCTCTCCTGCTCGGGCGGGACGATCTGTGCGCCCGCCGAGCGCAGGTGACCTTCGCTCTCGAGCACCTCTCGCACGAACTTGCGGTGGCTCGCGAACTTCACGGGGTCGGGCAGCTTCGCCGGTAGCAGCTCTTCGGGATCGCGGCGTTCGCTCTGCCTCATCAGATCCATGACGAAGTGGAGCTGACCGAGCTCGTAATCCAGGAAGCGCTCCCACACCTTCTTGAGGTGCGGATTGGGCTCCTGCCCGAGACAGCTCCAGTACGTGTAGACCTCGTTGCACTCGTGCAACAGCCACTTCTCGAGCCACGTCTCGTCGGGGTCGATCAACGACTCGTAGTGCGTGACATGCTGTTGCTCGACGTCGACGATCTCCGCGTAGAGCTGGCGAGCGATCTGATCGGAGAACGTCGGTCCGACGTTCATGTAGTAGTCGTGGACCTGGTGCTCGGCCGAGACGATCGTGAGCGCGTGCAGCTTCGAGATCGGGGCGGCCTTCCGTCGGTCGTACGGATTGCGAAGGTCATCCTCGGGTGCGCGATGCTCGACTGCCGTCGGGCGCCCAGGAATCACGTCGGTATAGGATTGCAACAGGTTGTTCACGTCGCCACCTGTGAGGCGATCCATCAGTGCAGAGAATCGATACAAGTGATCGAAGTCCTCGAGCATGCCGAAGCGATACATCTGCGCGAGGTACCCGTCAGGCTCTGCCTGCGCGACCGACGCGGTGACTTCGATCGCCGTCTGCTCGAAACCAATGGTCGTCTCCAGCGGAGATTGGTCTGGTGGATTTAGCCAGTTCACCAGCTTTTGTTGTTGATGCTCGATGCGGCGGATGCGCGCGAGGGGGAGACGGAGGTCGCGATTCATGCGCGCAGCGGCGTGACTGAACCTGACCGCCTCCGATTCGACACCATTCATGAGGATCACGCGCACGCGCGTGAAGGCGTCATCGTCGAGCTTGCTGTACGGGCGGTCGCCAAATTCGCGCCAGGTGAAGACCTGGCGATCGAGGGCGACGCCCTTCTCCTTGAGAATATCCAAAGCCATCGTGTTCTCCTTAGGGGAGGCGATGGACCTAGTGGCTGCAAGGAAGGGACCGCGCGGAGCACGCGGATCACCGGGTCACGATGCAAACGCGGTGATTTCCACGACGCGCCCCTCGTGCAGCCGAGCCTCGAACGTGGCGTAGCCGTCGGGGTAGCCCGTGTAGAACGTGACCCGCACGTCTTCTTCGCGCACCATGATCGCCTCGTAGAACAACTCGCCGTCGAATCCGCAGCTGGAAGAGGCAAACCCACCCTGCAACGGCGCTTGGAGGACGACGCGGTCGAGCGCACGCCCGAACGCGGCGATCTCGGCGGAGACCTCCGCCCAGCGGTCGACGAGGGCGGTAAGGCGTGCCACCTGCCCGGCGTTGGGCGCGTCTACCGCCCCCTCGACGCGGACGCGGATGCGTCCCTCGTTCCACGTTCCGACCCAATCGCCGCGGGGGCCATAGAACAGGCCGAAGCGGTCACTCATGCACGCTCCTCGCGCAGCATCGCGTACAGATCCGTGACGCCCGGATCGTGGCCCTGCTGCATGAACAACGTGGTGAGCTGGCCGCGATGGTGGGTCTGATGGTTGAACACCTGCGCGACCGCCCACCAGCGCGGAACCTCCTGCTTCACACCGAGGCGCACGAACGCGAGCGTGTCCCCGAGCTGTGCGTCGGTGAGCTCCGCGACCCACGCCAAAAGATCCGCGTCGGTGCGCGCGCGTTCCCGGCGCAGCTCGTCGAAGTCGGCATACAGCTCCTGGTCGAGCGCACGAATTCCCGGGCCGAGAAAGCCATCGGCGAGGGTCACACCCGTGAGCCGTCCGAGCCAGATCCTGTCGGCGACGAGGAGGTGGTTGAACGTGCCATGGATCGACTTGAAGAACGCGCCGCTATCGCGCTTGCGGACCTCGTCGGGCAGCGTAGCGGCGAGCGCGTAGAGCTTGTCGTTCATCCAGCGGTTGTAGCGAGCCAGCGCCCGCACCCATTCCAGCGTCATCATCCGGCAAGAGTAGCCTCGCCGGAACGCAAAGGTATGAGTACGCTGCGCACGATGCCCCCCAACGAAGAACAGATCGCGAGCTGGAACGGACCGCAAGGCGAGGTGTGGGTCGCCATGCAGGAGCGGCTCGACAAGCAGCTGCTGTCGGTCGGCCGCGCGACGCTAGAGGCGCTCGCACCGCGCGTGGGAGAGCGGATCCTCGATATCGGCTGCGGCGCGGGGCAAACGACGCTCGAGCTCGCGGAGCG
>JANRKM010000268.1:0-4844 GCA_033763475.1 Kofleriaceae bacterium | reverse complement strand
GCCCGCATCAACTGGCTCTTCACCGTCGACCGCGCTCGCGAAAAGCTCGGCCGTGCCTATCCAACTCCAACTGCTGGGACGCGACGGCACCTCAGGGTGGCTGCGTGAACCGGTCAGATCCTCCGCGGCGGGGTACTAGCCGAGGCGCCGCGTCACTCCGCGCGAATCGGCCACACCCGCCACGCCACGCCGCCGCGCCCATCGCGGAAGACCACGGCTAGCTCGCCTTCCTGGTTCGACTCCGGGGGAACGACCAGATACGCCGAAGGCACATCGAAGTCGTGCATCTCGCCGCACGAGGTCAGCCAGGCGACGATGTGATCGGGGTCGGCCGCGTCGATGAACAGCGGCACCTTCGTATTCGCAGGCACGACCAGCTCGCTCCCATCAGGCGCATCGACGCCGTTGATGAGGAGGTTGGGCATGACGGGGTTCACGGCGCGCTCACCGAGCCAGATCGTCTTGGTCGCCTGGAACGTCAGCCCATCCACCGACGTCACCGGATAGGGCCATTGCTTGGCCACGCCGATCAGCAGCGGTACCGGCGCATCGGGGGCGAGCGCTAGCTCCTCGCGCGCAGCGGCGAGGGTGGCGTCATCCGGGGCGGTGATGAACCACCTCTCGCCGTCGGTGGTCGCGACGTTCGCCAGACTGGGTGGTGAAATGACGACCACCGCGTCGGGCGGCTGCTGGGCGACGGGCTCGGCGGTCGAGCCGAGCAGGAGATCGATGGTCGCTTGCTCGCCAGGCGCGATCCGCGGCGGCGTCGCGCGCACGGCGATGATGCGGTCGTGGTCGAGCTCCCAGCCCTCGTGAATATCGGCGCCGCAACCGGCGAGCACGAGGGCGATGACGAGCAGCTGCTTCACAAGACACCTCGTAGGCCGAACGAGGGGATCAGCGGCAACGTCGTGAAGGCGCCCCGATGCGTGAAGTCGAAGTCGGGGAAGTAGGTCACCACGCTCTCGTTCAGATACACGTTCTGCACGTCGAGGAAGGCGGTGAGGGCGACCGGCCCGAACTTCCACGAATAGTCCACGCGCAGGTCGAGCTGATGGTGCATCTGGGCACGCGCCGAGTTGGTGTCCGCGTACACGGGCATGTAGACGTTGCGATCGCTGTCGAAGATCGACCCGAGCGCCGGCGTATAGGGCAGGCCCGAGTAGAGCTGGAACCGGCCGCCGAGCTGCCATCGGCCGCGCTTCCAGCTGAGCGCCGCATTGAGGCTGTGCGGCTGATCGTACGAGAACAGCCGCTCCTGCTCGCCGGGACGATCGACGCGCGTCGATCTGGAGTACGCGTACGACAACCACGCGAACCACGGGCCGCCGCGGTAGGTCGCGAGCAGCTCACCGCCGACGGTCGTACCGCGTCCCACGTTCGTCAGCGCGTCGGTCCCGGTCGCGCGCGTGAGGAGCTTCGTGCGATCGGTGTAATAGGCAGACGTCTGCAGGCGCACGCCTTCGCGCGGCTCGTACTCGAGGCCGACGATGTTCTGGGTCGCATGCTCGGACTGCGCGTTGGCGTAGATGTTCTCGGTCTGGAAGTCGGGCGTCCGCCGGTACGCGCCCGATGACAACCGTGCGGTCAGGCGCGGCGAGAGCTTGATCTTGAGCTCGCCGCGCGGCTGCACCGCGACCTCGTTCGCACGCAAGAACGCGTCGGTGCGTACGCCGAGCGAAAGCCGGATCCGCGGATCGAGGTTCGCCGACAGCGCGGTCCACGCCGCGAGGTTTGGCACCCAGTACGTACCGTCGAACTTCATCGACGTATCGCGTGGATCGTAGCCGCGATAGTTCTCGCCATCGCGGATGTCCGGCGGCGACGCGAGGTCGAGCGTCGTGCGGCCGACCTGGACCTCGGCGCCGCTACGCCATTCGAGGCTCGTCAGCCCGAGCGCCTTGTCCCAGGTACGCGCGACCTCCGCGCGCGCCGTGACCGCCGGCTGCTGCATGCGGAGATGCTGATACGCGCCGAAGTCGAACACGAACTCGTGGGCGATCCCGGAGAGGGCGAGCTTCGCGCTCCACGGACCGTCGTGATAGGTCGCGGAACCCGTCAGGCGGAGGAAGCGCGTGCGGTTGTAGAACCGTTTCGACTCCGCTTCGACGTTCTGGCTCGCATAGAGCTCGAACGTGTCGATCGCGCCCAGGCCGGAGAGCGCCAGCCTCCACTTCGCATCGAGCTGGTGATCGATCCGGAACTGCCCGTCGTAGTAGCTCGGCACCGTCGTCATCGACAGATCCGCGCTCGCGGGGATCAGGGACGGTAGCGCGAGGTCGATCGTCGAGCGGCGCAGGCCGAACATGTACTTCGTGCGCGCGCCGGCGCGACCTTGGGCGAGTAGACCGCCGTCGATCAGCGAGAGCTCGCCCAGCGTGGACCGCTTCTCGTCGCCCGGTCGCGTCGTCAGCAGCACGATGCCGCTCGACGCGCGGCCGAACGCGACGTCGAAGCCGCCGGGCACGAACTCGAGCGACTGGATCGCCTCGGAGGGTACGACCGCGCGGAAGCCGAGGTTGTGGAACAACACGGGGATCTCGAAGTCATCGACGAGCATCTTCGAGTCCTGCGGCGCCGAACCGCGGATCACGACGCCCGTGAGACCGAGCGGCACCTGCATGTTGACGACGCCGGGCATGACGGTCAGCGCGCGGACGATGTCGTTGCCCGCGCCGGGCACGCGCTGGAGCTCCTGGCGATCGAGCTTGGCGGCACCAGCTGCGGCCACCGGCGCCTCACCGCGGACCTCGATCGTCTCGGAGGTTTGCGCGGTGGTCAGGAGCACGACATCCTCGAGCAGCTCGCCGGTAACGGTCGCGAGGCCGACCTCGTAGCTGTCGGCCTCGATCACGAGCGTCGCGTTGACCTGGGCCGAGGTTCGAAACCTGCCATCGCGACCCGTCGTGACCGTATCGGTCGCCCCCTCGACGTTCACGCGCGCACCGCGGACGGGGCGCCCGAGCGAGTTGATCACTCTGCCGCTCACGCTGACGACGTCGCTCGTCGTCGTTTGTACGGCCGATGCGGGCTGCGCCGTCGCGACGCCGCCGATGCAAACGACGAGGAGGCAGCCGATGCGTGCGCACGAGGCCACGTGCCGGCCGCGTCGACGACGACAAGGCCTGCATGACTCGAGGGGCCCCACCCGCTCTGATCGCATGCGTGCACTCCGACACGCCGAACGTCGCTCGGGTTGCTTGGGGTGTTCGCTACGCGTTTCACCGAGAGCGCGGAGTCTTTCGCATGCCGGTCGCGTGTGCCGCTAGGCGTGCACGCCGATCGTAAAGCCCACGCGCGCGCCGCCGCCGGGACGATCGGAGATCCACGCACCGCCGCCGTGCGCGACCGCGATCCGTGACACCAGCGCGAGGCCGAGACCGAGCCCGCCCGCCGACGATGGCACGAACGCGCGGAACGCATCGGCGCGGCGATCCGCGGGAACGCCGGGGCCGGCATCGTCGACCTCGATCGCCACCTGCCCACCACGACGCTCGATGCGCACCGCGACGGCACCCGACGCGTGCACGCGTGCGTTCTGGAGGAGGTTCGCCACCGCGCGGCGAATCAGCGTCGGATCGATCGCGGCGGTGACATCGCCCGAGGCTTCGATGATCTCGGGCGCGAGGTTCGCAGCGGTCACGACGTCGGAGACCAGCTCGCCGAGATCCATCGGCCGGCGATCGAGGTTGCCGAACTCCAGGCGCGACTGCGCGAGCAAGCGGCCGACGAGGTCGTCGAGCACGAGCACTTCTTTCTCGAGCTCGCCGAGCGCCTTGGCGTCGCCCTGATCGCGCGCGGTCTCGATCAGCACGCGCATGTGGCCGAGCGGCGTGCGCAGCTCGTGCGAAACCGCGGCGAGCAGCTGGCGCTGATCGGTGAGCTGTTGCTGGATCTTCGACGCCATATCGTTGAGGGCGGCGCCGAGGAGCCCGACCTCGCCCCGGAACTGGTTCACGTCGATGCGCGTGTCCAGGCGGCCGTCGCCGAGGTCGCGCGCGGCGCGGACGACGAGGAGCAGCGGGTGCGTGAGCCGCCACGCGATCACCCCCGACACCATGAAGAGCCCGAGCAGCGCGAGCACGATGTGCCACCAGCGTGGATCGTCCCAGACATAGACCCCGACGAGGACGCCCGCGACGAACGCGTGCGCGAGCCAGGAGAACGTGCGGCGCCGCATGCGGGCCATCAGCCACCACGGCTGCCAGCGCTGCGACGGGTTGCGCGAGCGCATCCACATCTCGCGCTCGGCATGTAGCGCTTTGAGTCGCTTGCGCCGGCGCCGCTCATGCCGCTCGTGCCGCTCGTGGTGATCCCGGTGGCGCTCGAAGTGATCGCGGCGCTTGGCGTCGGAGATCGATTCGCCGGGGAGCGCGTCGAGGATTTCGATGTTCCCGAGCTTTACGCGCCCGACGATGCGAATGCCGGGGCGCGTCGGATGCACCGTCGCACCGAAGGCGCGTGCCTGGCTGACATTGCCCATGATCGGGTTCACCGCGACCTCGACGGGCATATCGGGCGGCACGATGAGCTCGAGGTTGCCCATCTTGATCTGGACCTCGATCGTCGTGGTGCCCGGCTCGAGGATCGCCTCGCGGAGATCGAGCTCCGCGTTGCCCCACATCACCGACACGTTGAGCTTCTCGCCGACGCGCCATGCACCGCGGCGCTCGGTCGAGCTCATGACGACCTTGATGTCAGTTTCGCTCACTGGTGCACCTTGCTGCCGTGGGCAACCGTAAGGGCCTCAAGGCGGTCAGTACGAACCGTTCCTCCACCGCCTCTCCGAGGACGGCCAATGTCGCTAGCCGGTCGACGGCCAGCATGAGACCTGCCGCCTCGGA
>JANRKM010000267.1:0-1876 GCA_033763475.1 Kofleriaceae bacterium | reverse complement strand
CGGCGACGAGTCGAAGGACGCCGACACGCCGGCCTCGGGCGCCCACCTGCGCCCCTGACCGAGGACGGACGCGCACCGCGAGCGGCAGGCCAGCGAGCGTGGTGAGGGTTCCGGTACCCCTTCGTTTGGACTACGCTCTCGCTTCCCGCACGACCTGACCGGCCACGTGGCGGCATGCATGACTTCTGGCACAGGTCTGGTCGTCCCCGCGCCAGTACGTACCCGCCCACCGAAGCGAGGTGGCCGTGGGTCCGAAGAAGTGGGTGCAAGCGCTCGTGGTGGTCGTGCTCGTGTGCGCGTGGAGCGTTGGTGCCGGCGCACAGGATGTGTCGTCGTCGCATGCTGCGGCTCCCACCGAGGAGCGTTTGCTTCTCGAGCTCGGTGGCGCCGGGTTAGGCTTTCTGTCGGCGATCGGGACCGGGTTCGCGGCGGGGGGCTTGTACGAGCTCGCGACCGGTGGTCGCGGGTGGGGGCCGGTGGCGGCTGTCGTCGTCGCGATCGTCCATTCCGTGATGGCGGTGCCGGGTGCGGTCTGGGGTCTCGCCCGGACGAGTGGACGCGACGGCAACGTCGGCGCAACGCTGCTCGGTGGGCTGCTCGGTGTGGCGGTCGGCGGCGCGATCATTCTGGGGGGCTACGCCGCCGATCAGTTCGAAGACTCTGGGCTCGACGCTGCGCTCTACGTGGCGGGCAGCGTGACTGCGGGTCTTGGTCTCGTGATCGGGAGCATGATCGGTTACGAGCTCTCACTCGACGACGACGGTGGGGCGCGCATGACCCTCGGACCGGGCTCGTTGGGCGTGCAGTTCTGACCCGCACTCGTCGACGGGTGCATCGGGGGTGCGAGTGATCGGGCCGACGTGATCACGGGTGCGGGGGAGACCCGCCATCGTCGCGCTGGACGCCGCTGCATCGGCGTCGCTGGCGCTCGTGCCCGAGCTCCGCATCGGCCTGCTCGTCGGCCTGCGGCGGTGGATTGCCGGCCTCGAAAGGCGCGTCGGGACGCGCCCTTCGAGGCTCGTCCCGTCGAGCGCGGCCGAGAACGGGGCGTCGAGCACCTGGTCTCGCGCGTGCGGGGCGCTGCTCGAGAGCGCCCAGCGCTCGCCTGCAGGCCGAGCTCGACGCAAAGACGCTGGTGTACGCCACGCTCCGCGGTGACCAGGGGTACATCGTCGAGACCGTTGGCTTTCACGTGGACCGGACCGAAGCGCTGCGTGCGAACGCAATCGCCGCGATCCCCGGGCTGCTCGCGGCAGCATGGGAGATCCGAGACGGCGGTTGGGACCTCGTCACCGCGAACGCGCGGCTCGTCGGTCGCGAGCTCGTCGCGGAACGTTGAGCGCGCCTCAGAACGATTCGGCCATCGGCTCGAGAACGAATCGTGCGGCAGCACGGCGCTCCTCCGATCGCGCGATCCAGTCGGCCAGGACAGGACCGATCGTTTCGTACGCCGAGACGACCATGCGCCCAACGGCATTCGAGCGCAGGTGGCGATCCCGGAAGCGGCGCAGCGCGCCCACGCGCCCATCGAGCGCGCTGCCATAGACTCCGTCTCGCCGTCGTTCGCCTTCGCCGTGTACGTGCGCCCGTGCTTCTGCGTCTCCATGCGATCGGAGGGAGTGCGGGGGCGCGGGGTGGCGGCCGCCAGTGCCCCGCCGCCAGTTCCGCCAGGTGAGGGCACGAAAAGCCCACGAATCGTGGCTCGCACGGCCGGCACGGAGCCTTGCTCTGCACCGCGGCCGTGCACGCCGCTGCGCGCCTGGCCCGCCGCGACACCTCGCCGGCCGACCCGCAGGCGACGGTGCTGCACCGCATCGTGCGCGAGCACCTCGAGACCTTCCTCGCGCGACGCGCCGACGAGGACGCGCCCATGCCC
>JANRKM010000266.1:0-38098 GCA_033763475.1 Kofleriaceae bacterium | reverse complement strand
ACCGCGGACGCCGTGCCCTCGCGCGAGGACGCGGACCCGCTCTTCTTCACAGACATGTTCAGCATCGTGACCTAAACCCAACTGGCCCTCGACGGTAATTACGACTGGGTCAGCTGTCTCAAGCACGTTGGCACAGAGGGAAGCGCGAAGGGCAGGGCGACGAGCTCAGGCAAGACGACGTGCTCGATCAGATGAGTCACGTCGCGAAGGCCGCGCGCGTCAGCCTCGGCCTCGCGCATGCCTTCCCCGCGGAGCTGCCGCCGGCGCTCGGCAAGACGGCGCTCGCAAACGCGTTGCCGCCGCACTGGCGCGCGTACGGCGACGGCGAGCAGCTCGGCGAGCTCATCGCCGGTGGCCTCGCGACGGCACTCGAGCACGCGGATCGTCGCGACCTCGTCGTCGAAATCCTCGAGGATGTCGTCGTCGTCTATCCGGCGGCGAACGAGGTGGGTGGAGCGGATGCACTCGCCGACCTGTCGGCCACCGCGCTCGCGATCACCGACAGCGTCCTCGCCACGACGCGGCCCGTGTCGCCGCGGGGCGTCGAGACCTGAGATACGCTGGAGGCATGAAGCTCGGGGTGGTGTTCGGCCTGCTCGTGGCCGCTTGTGGTTCCGAGTCCAACAGCGCCGTCGACGCGGCGCCAGACGCTTCGCTCGACGTCGATGCGCCGGGCATCGATGCACCGCCCGGGCCCATCCGAGTTACCGCGCTGCGTGGCGGCACACCGCGCGCCGGCACGCGCGTGATCGTGCATGACGACGATGGGGCTCCGGTGAGCGACCTCGTGCCCGATGCGGACGGGCGCATCTCCATCGATGCCGATCGCCCCCGTACGATCACCGTCGCCTTCGCGCCGGAAGGACCGGCCGGCGATCGCGTGCTCACGTTCACGGTCGTGGCGGCCGCCCCCGGCGAGCAGATCGTCGTCGACGCGCGCCTCGAGCGGCCGGTGGTGCAGGGCGCCATCACCGCCTCGTACACGCTGCCGATGGGCACCGTGGGCCAGGAGATGGACCTCGGCTGCGTGCGCCGCCCGTTCAACAATCTGGTGACGGAGGCGACCGTGGACATCATCGAAACATGTCCGCAGGGGGGCACGCGATTCAACGCGCTGCTGACCGCCGTCGCGTCGCAACAGCCGGCCGCGTGGGCACTGTTCGAGGACCAGACCACCGCCGCCGACGGTGCCATCGCGGTCTCCGGCTGGAGCACGGCGTTCGACAGCCTCCCGCTCACGTTCACCACGCCATCCGTGCAGCTCTCGGACTTCTCCTTCGGGGTGCGGCTCGCGCTCGATGGCGTCTGGCACGATGCGGACGAGACGGGCGCGACGTCGCTGCCGCAAGCCGGCGAGGCCGTCTCGCTGCGGTTGCCGAGCGGCGTCGGCGAGGCCTTTCATCTCCACGCGCGCGCGGCCTTCGGACCGCCGAGCGGCGATGGTCCGGTCGTGCGCAAGCCCGACGTGACGGCGCACTGGCTCGGCACCACGCCGCCGGCGCCGGACGCGATCGATTTCACCGCGCTCGACATCCCGCGGGTTTACGACCTCGGGCGCGACCCGACCGACACGACCGGCCGCACGCTCACATGGCGCGAGGAAGGTACGCCTGCGGAGCTCGCGGCCGTCGACGGTGTCACGGCAGACCTCTCTCGCTTCGCGAGTAACGTGCTCTACCGGTGGCAGGTCGTCGCGCCTCACGGCGCCACCTCGTCTCTGCGCCTCCCGACGCTGCCTGATGATCTCAGCGCGCGCATGCCCGGCACCGCCGATCACTCGATCGAGCTCGCGCTCGTGCGCATCGCCGCGGGTGGTGGTGGCCCAGCGATCCGCGCGCAGGCGGGCGGCTGGGTGCGCACGGCGTTCAACGCGCGGCCGCCTGTCGACGCGGCGTTCACCAGCGTCGTCTCATCCCTCGTTCTCGACGAGTGAGTCGCATGCCTCGTAGGCTAGCGGTACTGGACGCTGACCTTGAAGCCCTGCTTGGTCACCGAGCTGTCGGAGACGAAGCGCAGGTAGAAGTAACGGCCCGCGAGCTCCTCGGCGAGCGCCGGGCCCGTGGTGCCGGTGTAGCGCTTCTTCTGCACCCACGCGCCGTTCTGCCACGCCCACACCTCGAGGAAGTCGTAGTTGGCTTCGAGCGCGAAGCTGTCGGTCTTGAGGCGCATCGCGGCGGCGTTGGCGGGGAGGGTGATCGACTTCCAGACGCTCGCGCTGTTGGCGTACGGGTGGTCGGTCTCGAAGGTGCCGCCCGCGAGCGTTGCCCACGAGGCGCCCGCCTGCCAGCTGCACGCGTTGGTGTTGCACGCCCACGCGCCGGGGACGGCGGGGTGGGGCAGGCCGTTGCAGTCGGTGGGTGCGTCGCAGTAGTTGTTCGCGACGCACGAGCCGCCCGCGTCGGGGAACGGGTAGGTGAACTGCGAGGTGCCGAAGCGGCACTTGTTGCCGTCGAGGCAGGCGAGGCCGAGCATGGTCCCGCACGTGTCGCCGGGGATGCCGCACTCGCCGGTGTGGGCGACCTCGACGTTGTCGCACGCGGCGGTGCACGCGTTGCCGTAGGTGCGGCCCGAGATGCTGCAGACGGGCTGGTAGAGTGCTGGGCACACGCAGCTCTGCTCTTCCATGCAGGTGCTCTCGCGGCACTCGAAGCCGGTGGCGCAGGTGAGGGTGCCGGCCTCGGTGTCACAGGTGAAGAGGGCCTCGAAGTCGGCGATCAGCTGCGCGACCGCGGCGTCGTGCGTGCCCTCGGGGGCGACGAACGTCACCTCGTAGGGGCCGGCGCTGATGACGAGCTCTTCGCGCGTCGCGGTGCCGATGGGGCGGTTGTAGCCCTGGCCGTGGAGCAGGCCGAGGTTGGCGGCGCGATCGACGAGCTCGCCGAGGCGGACCTTGTCGACGGTGCCGATCTCGGTGGTGACGGGGCCGTCAGCGGGGCCGGGGTGCGTTTCGGTGGCGACGGCGCCGACCGCGTGGTGCGAGCGGAAGTTGAACCCGCGCTGCGTGGAGTGCTTGATCTCGATCGCGTCGAGGTTGGCGCAGGTGGGCTGCGCGGGGCAGCCGCAGATGGGCGTCGGCGGGTTGATGTCGATCGAGCCCGAGGCACAGGGCGGCCAGACGACGGCGGGGCACACGGCGTTGCCGGCCCACTCGATGCTGTCGATCTCGAAGCCGTGGCGCGTGACGCTGCTGTCGGACTCGAGGCGGACCTTGAAGGAGTTGCCGTTGATCGGGAACCACTCGGTCCAGGTGTCGTCGTGGTTGCCGTCGAACTCCTGCGCCGGGGAGCCCGTCGGCTCGACGGACACGAAGTCGTAGCCGGTCTCGGTGCGGAGGACGGAGAAGTGCACCCGCATCTCGTGCGCGCACGACGGCATCGGCGGGTACGTGACCGTGTAGAGCTTGTTCAGGTTGTTGGCGTACGGGTGCGCTGACTCGGCGGTGACGGGGACGATGCGCGACGAGGCGTCGCCCTTGCCGATCTCGGTGGGGATGGACGGCGGCTGGCTGTCGTCGACGACGCCCTTACCCTCGTCCTTGGTCGGCGCGCAGGCGGCGCCGAGGAGCGTGCAGAGAACCAGACCATGCTTGATCATGTGCTGCGCGCGCCTCGAGCAAAGTTCGTTCCCGGATCTGGACCCGCAACAATGCGAAATACCGTCGGTGCCGAGACGGCCACATGAGGTGCATGCGCCTCGATGGCGCGGCGAGTGGCTAGGCGTGTTGCCGGCGATGTAGCGCGCGTGGGCGCGATTACATCCCCAGAGCATGGGCGGCGGCGGTGCTGGTGGTGAGCAACGGCGGCGCGAGCTACCACGCCTGGGCCCAAGAAATCGCGTCGGCGCAGTAGCACGCGCTCGAGCTGTGCAGCGCCAACGCGACCGGTTGTTCTGTCGCGCGCTGGGTCTCGAACTAGAAACACCTCCACGCGAAACCCGTTCTAACCGCCGTTCGTACGAGATCGGCGACAGGGTATCGCTCGTTATCTCGCCAGTCGGCGCGGGAAACACCTCCACGCGAAACCCGTTCTAACCGCCGTTCGTACGAGATCGACGAGAGGGGTATCGCCGCGCCTTGTGAGCCGCCGACGGTGGCGCGAGTGCGGGAATCATTAGCGGCGGATCGCCATCGCGTCGGCACGGCGTGAGAGCCAGCCGCCGGCGCGCGCGGGATAGCGGATCGCCCCGTCCTCGTCGTGCCAGGTGTCGACGGCGGTGGGTTCGCGTCCGCGCACCGCGTAGTCGGTGATCACGGGGCAGCGGCCGTGCGGCTTCATGCCGGAGGTCCGACACACCTCGACCTCGACGATCGTATCGGGGCGTGCGGGTAGCGTGAGGGGGCCCTGCACCGTGGTCTGCGCGACGGCGAGGAGGGCATCGCGCGCGAGCGGGGCGGCCGCGTCCATGCCGACGATGCCTTGCGTGGGCGTACCGTCGAACGTGCCGGCCCACGCGCCGACGATGACCTCGTTGGTGGCAGCGATCGCCCAGGTGTCGGAGAAGCCGCGCGCGGTGCCGGTCTTGGCGGCGACGCGGAAGGGGAGATCGAAAGGCAGCTCCATGCCGAACGCGGGGCGGCGCGCTTCGGAATCCGCGAGCATGTCCATCACGAGCCACGCGGTCTCCGGCGAGAACACGCGCCGCTCGGAGGTGCGCGCGGGAGACCACCGCAGACCGTCGGGCATGGTCGCGTGGGTGATGCCGCGCGGCGTGCCGACGAAGCCGCCCTTCACGGCGAAGCCGTAGCTCGCGGTCAGATCGAGGAGGCGGACCTTGGCGGCGCCGAGTGCGAGGCGCAAGCCGTAGTCGTCGGGCGCGCCAGCGAGATCACCGACGCCCGCCTTGCGCAGTGCGCTCATCACGCGCGGGACGCCGACCTGATCGATGACGTCGACGGCGGCGAAGTTGTACGAGCTCGCGAGTGCTTCGCGATAGCGCACGGGCCCGTGCTCGACGCTCTCCGATGGTGCGAAGTACGCCTCACTCGCATCGCGCACGTCCCACGCGATGGTCGCCGGATTGGCGCCTTGTTCGATCGAGGTCGCGTACACGAAGGGCTTGAGTGCGGAGCCCGGATGACGGCGACGTGTGGTGATGTTGATCTGTCCACCGGGGCCGCTCCAGCTTGCCGAGCCGACCATCGCGCGCACGCCCGTGGTCTCGGTGTCGAGCACGACGAGGCCCGCTTGATCGAGGTTGCGCCGGCGCAGGGCGGCGACCTGCTCGGTGACGCGCGTCTGCAACACGCGCTGCAGGCGCAGGTCGAGCGTGGTGTGCACGGTTCCGCCGCGGGTCCGCACGTGCGGAGGTAGCTGCTCGAGGATCCAGCGCGCGAAGTGCGGTGCCTGGTTGGTCGTGGCGTGCTTGCCAACGGCGAGCTGGGTGACCTTCGCGGCGTGCGCGGTGTCGGCGGAGACCACGCCGCGCTCGACGAGCAAGGCGAGGACGCGATCGCGACGGCGCACGGCAGCGTCGAGGTTGCGCAGCGGATCGTACGCCGACGGGGCGCGGGGCAAGACGGCGAGCAGCGACGCCTCACCGTCGGAGAGTGCGCGCGGCGGCTTGCCGAAGTACAGCTCGGACGCCGCCGCGAACCCATAGACACCGTTGCCGAAGTAGGCGCGGTTGAGCCACTGCTCGAGGATCGTGCGCTTGTCGACCGCGCGCTCGATGCGCAACGCGAGCAGGGCTTCGCGGGCCTTCGCCGAGAACGAGCGCTCCTCGTGCGCCGTGCGCAGCATGCGCGCGAGCTGCATGCTGAGCGTCGAGCCCCCAAACCGGCCGCCTTGCAGGTCGAGCCACACGGCGCGCGCGATGCCCTCGCCGTCGACGCCGCCGTGGCGCCAGAAGTTCTCGTCCTCGGACTCGATGATCGCCGACACCGCGATCGCGGGAACGTCGCCGAGCTTCGTCCATCGCGTGCGATCCGCACCGACCGCGGGATACATGGCGATCGTTTCGCCCCGCACGTCGACCAGCCGCAGCGGCTCGTTGACGGTGATGAGCTCGTCGGCATCGAAGGGAAACGCGAGCACCGCGATCACCGCGACGTGCACCGCGAGCGCCAGCGGCAGCACCGCCGCGACCACGCCCCAGCGGGCATAGCGCCAGGTGGTGTGCAGGCGGGCGCGGAGGGCCATATCGATCCAACGCCCCGACAGAGCGGGCTATTCCGTCGCGTTGCTCGAGATCTTGCACAAACACCCGAAGGGGCGCCCGGCGTCGAAGGTCGCCTACGCGAAGCACCCGCACCTCCTCGTCGCCGATCGCGATCGCGCTCGGTAGGGACGGACCTCCCGTAGCTCCGAATCGGGAGCGCACTCCGCGCTGAACTCCCCAAGATCTCACCGTGGCGGGACGGACTTCGTACCCCCCTGCTACCCCCCGCTCGGCGCACTCCGTACCAAGGTGCAAACGTGCGGCCCCGCAGAGACCCGGGCGCACGGAGTCGCGACGGCGTTTCACGAGGAGGGGCCATGGCGGGCGTGAAGGTGGTGGGGCACGAGGACGAAGCTGGATCGCTTGAGGAAGCGCTCGCGGCAGCGGTCGAGCGGCTCGCAGAGGTCTTCGCGAGCCCGCCTGCTGCCGAGCCGGCGCCGCCGAGCGAGTCCCCGGTGAAGGCGAGGATCTTGGCGAGCGCGCTCCCTGCGGCGCAGACCCGACGGCGGCCACGGCTCGTGACCATGGAGCTCCGAGGCGCACCCGCAAACCGCGCGTCGGCAACATCCGTAGACGCACGCAGACCGTCCGAAGCGCTTGGCGTGGCGCGCGAGGTCGTCGCGGCCCCCGCCGCCCGTGCACCGGGGTCCACGAACGTTCGCGCACCTGCTTCGCCGCTCGCGGCGATGCCCGAGGTCGTTGCGGTCGAGGCGCAGGTGCCGATCAACGTTCGCGCGTTCGCGGGCGTCGCGGCGCCCGAGGAGGAGGCTTCGGCGCCGGTCAGCATCACCGTGCTCGGCGACGTGGTTGTCCCGCGCGTCTCCGCGAACGCGGCTGCGCGTGCCGTCGTGGCGACGCCTGCGGCAGCTGCACCGCCGGCCGTGGCGACGCGAGCCGTCGAAGCATCCGCGCCCGGCCGCATCACCGTGGTCCGCGATGCGGTTGCGCCGCTCGCGCTCGTCGCCGGAGGCGCGATGGTCCCCCCCGCGCCACGAACGCCACCACCGCCGCGCGCGGTGCGTGGAACACCACCCGCGCCGAGAATCACGCGATCGAGCGCGGTGCCACCGGTTCCGGCACCACGTTCGCACCGCTCGCTGCCAACCATGGGGGGGCCGAATGTGCAGCGGGCCAAGACGCCGCCGCCTCCTCCACCGATGCCAGCGCGCGCGCGCACGGCGCCGCCCGTCGTGCCGCCTGTCGTGCCGGTCGTCGTGCCGCCCGTCGTGCCGGTCGTCGTGCCGCCCGTCGTGCCGGTCGTGGAGCTGGCCGAGCCTGCCAGCGCCGACGAGATGGCCGTCGTCGCTTCACTCGCATCGCGCCGACGTGGCGCGCTCGTCCTTGCTGCGTCGGCGGTGAGTGCCACGGTGGTCGGGCTCTCGCTGCTCGTGATCAACCATTCCTCCGACGATGGGCGTGCGCCGAAGCGCGACGAGGCCGTCGAGGTGAACGTGCCGGAGACGCACGCACCACGCCCCGGGCCGACGCGGGCCACGGTCTCGCACGACTCGGCGCTGGCAGTCCCTGCGGGCGTGAAGGTCGAACAACCTGCACCTTCTGTGGTCGTCCCCAGCGTGAAGATCGACCCAACGGCGCGTCCCGTCGCCCCCCGCGTGAAGCCCAAGGTGATCCGGCGCCCCGTCAAGCCGGCGATGCCCGCGGCCGTGGTGCCGCCACCAACGACGCAACCCCAACCGGCGGCACCCGCGCCTACGGCCGACGACCTCGATTCGCCCTTCCCGCGGTGAGGAGACCCATGCGCATGCGCATCTCAACGCTCTGCTCGTTCGCGCTCGTCGCCGTGAGCTCACCCGCTCACGCGGATGATGCGCAGACGCATATCGACGAAGGTACGAAGCACTTCAACGTGCAGCGCTACGACCGCGCCGCCGAGGAGTACCAGGCGGCGTACTTGATCGATCCCAAGCCCGAGTACCTGTATGCGGTCGCGCAGGCGCAACGGCTCGCCGGCGACTGCGCGAAGAGCGTGCAGTCGTATCGCGCGTATCTCCGCACGCAACCGGCGGATGTAGACCGCGCCAAAGCCGAGACGAACCTGGCGCGTTGCCTCGAGGAACTAAAGCGACGCGAGGTCCCGACGCAGGCGGCGGATACGGAAGCGCCGGACGCCGTGCCCCCGACGGCGGAGGTCGCGCCACCGCAAGCACCTGCCCACGCGAAGAGCTACCTCGTCGGTCACGTGCTTGTCGGCGCCGGTCTCGTCGCGCTCGGCGCGGGTGGATATCTGTACCGCGACGGTCACCGGACGATCGAAGCGCACAACGCCGCGACGACGTACGACGAGTTCATCACGTCGAGCGCCGGTGTCGACGACGCGCGGCGCCGTCAGGTGATCGGTGTCTCCGCGCTGGCGGCGGGCGGTGGACTCGTGCTCGGCGGGGTCGTGTTCTACGTGCTCCGCGCCCGCGCACCCGAGACGCGCGTCTCCGCCCAGGTGACACCGGCGGGAACGATCGTCACGCTCGGGAGGTCGTTCTGATGCGCGCAGGGGTGGTGGTGCTCGTCGCGCAGCTCGCCGCATGTGCGACGCCCGAGCCGGTCTTCGAGTGCAGCAAGGCGACCGAGTGCGTGCTCGCCGGCCACCAGGGAAGCTGCGAGCCGTCCGGGTTCTGTAGCTTTCCCGACGACGCCTGCGCATCGGGCCGCAGGTACGGCCAGGCGAGCAGCGGGCTCGACGGCACCTGTGTCGTCAGCTCCATCGCGTGCAGCAACGGCATCGACGACGACGGCGATGGCCTCGTCGATGCCCTCGATCCCGGCTGTGGCAACCCCAACGACAACAACGAGCGCGGGCCGAGCGTGTGCGATGACGGCGCGGACAACGACGGCGACGGCCTCGGTGACTTCCGCGCCGACGGCCTCGGCGACCCGGGATGTGCCGACGTCCACGACACCAGCGAGCGCGGCGCCGCGGCGTGTGACAACGATTCGGATGACGATGCCGACGGCGCGAAGGACTATCGCGCCGACGGTGCGGGCGATCCGGGATGTCTCGGGCCCGCGGACGATAGCGAGCGCAGTGCAGCGGCGTGTGACGACGGGGAAGACAACGACGGCGATGGGCGCGCGGACTTCTTGGCCGCGGGCGGAGGGGACCCCGGATGCTCCGGGCCCGCCGACGCGAGCGAACGTGGCACCGACGCATGTGACGACGGCGTCGACAATGACGACGACGGCGTGGCCGATTTCGACGTGGCCGCTGCGGGCGGCGATCCGGGCTGCGCAGCCCCTGACGACGTCGACGAGCACGGGACCGTCGCGTGTGACGACGGCCTCGACAACGATGGCGACGGGATCGCGGACTTCCACGCGGTCGGGCCCTGTGATCCGGGCTGCGACGACGTGACGGATTCCAACGAACGTGGCACGCAGATCTGTGACAACGGACTCGACGATGACAACGATGGCAGCATCGACACCCTCGATGGGGGCTGTCAGGGCGCGGAGGATGCCAGCGAGCGCTGTGAACCTGGCAGTGGCTGTGCTGCGTGCGACAACGGCGCGGACGATGAGGGCGACGCGTCTTCCGACTACCGCCTCGACGGCACCGGTGACCCGGGGTGCACGAGTGCGGTCGACACGTCCGAGAGCGGTGCGACCGCGTGCGACGACGGCAACGACAATGACAATGACGGGCTCAGCGACGGCGCGGATCCGGGATGTGTGGGGTCGGCCGACGCGAGCGAGAAGGGCACGTCCGCATGTGACAACGGTGTCGACGATGACGGCGATGGGATCGTCGATTTCGCGCTGACCGGCGGTGATCCGGGCTGCTCGGCACCCGCCGATCAGAACGAGCGCGGCGCGGGCGTCTGCGACAACGGCATCGACGACGACGACGATGGTCGGAGCGACTTCCGGGTCGACGGTGCGGGTGATGCGGGCTGCGACAGCGTCACCGACACCAGCGAGCGCGGCGCGGGCGTCTGCGACAACGGCGTCGACGACGACGGCGACGGTCGCGCTGACCATGCGCTGACCGCGGGAAGCGGCGATGCGGGCTGCAGCTCGGCCGGGGACAGCAGCGAGCGCGGCACCACGCCTGGCTGCGACGACGGCATCGACAACGACGGTGATGGTGCGACCGATTTCGGCGGGGCGCAGGGAGATCCTGGCTGCGCGAGCGCAGACGACGCCAACGAGCGCGGCGGCGCCAACGTGTGCGACGACGATCTCGACAACGATACCGACGGCAAGCAGGACTACCGCGCCGACGGTAGCGGCGATCCGGGGTGCAGCTCACTCGCAGATGCAGACGAGCGATGCACCGGCAGCGGTTGCCCGGCCTGTGATGACGCGATGGACAACGACGCGGATGGTCTCGCCGACGCGCCCGCGGACCCACATTGCACGGGGCCCGAGGACACGAGCGAGCTCGGCTCGGTGGCCTGCGGCGACGGCATCGACAACGACGGAGACGGGCTGAGCGATGCGCAGGATTCCGGCTGCACCGACGGGCTCGACACCAGCGAGCGCGGCACGCACGTCTGCGACGACGGCGTCGACAACGATGGCGAGGGCCTCACGGATTTCCGCGTGGGCGGAGGCGGCGATCCGGGTTGCGCGAGCCCGACGGACTCGACCGAGACCGGTGCTGCCGTGTGCGACGACGGCGTCGACAACGACGGCGACGGCCTCGCGGATTTCCGCATCACTGGCGGGGACCCGGGGTGCGCGTCCCTCGCAGATGACAACGAGAAAGGTTCCACCGCGTGTGATGACGGCAACGACAACGATAACGACGGCGGTGCGGACTTCCAGATCACGGGCGGCGACCTTGGCTGCACCGGACCCGCGGATTCCAGCGAGCGCGGGGCCTTCGCGTGTGATGACGGTGACGACAACGACCAGGATGGCATCGCCGACTTCAACCTCTCGGCGGCGTTGTCGGATCCGGGCTGCGCGAGCGCGGCGGATCCATCGGAGCGCTGCACGGGGACAGGCTGCCCGGTGTGCGACAACGCCTTCGACGACGACGGCGACGGCGCGACCGACTTCTCGACGAATCCGCTCTGGCGCGACCCTGGGTGTTCGGGACCTCTCGACAGCGGCGAGAAGTGCCCGCCCGGCCTGGGATGCCCCCAATGCGACGATGGCAGCGACAATGACGGGGATACTGCGATCGACCTCGCCGATACGGGCTGCACGAGTCCGAATGGCAACAACGAAGGCAGCGTGCCCCTCGCGTGTGGTGACGGCATCGACAACGACGGTGACGGGCTCGCCGATGCGACCGACCCCGGCTGCGCGAACGCGAACGACACGAGCGAGCGCGGCACGACGGTTTGCGACGACGGCCTTGACAACGACACCGACGGGCGCAGCGACTTCCGGGTGGACACCAATGGCGATCCGGGCTGTAGCTCACCGACCGACGCGGACGAGCACGGCCTCGGCCGTTGCGACAACGGTGTCGACGATGATGGCGACGGCCTCGCGGACTTCCATGCGAGCGGAGCGACCGATCCGGGTTGCACCGATGCTGCCGACACGAGCGAGAAGGGCACCGCGGTGTGTGACAACGGTGCCGACGACGACAATGACGGCGCGTACGACTATCCGGCGGATCCGGGGTGCGCGAGCCCGAGCGACACGACCGAAAAGTGTGTGGCCGGCGCTGGGTGCCCGCAGTGCGATGACGGTGTCGACAACACGAGCGACACGGACACGGCCGCCGACTTCCGGCTCGACGGAAGTGGCGACGCCCAGTGCCACGCCGCTTCCGATCCGGACGAAAACTCCGCGGGCAAGACCTGCACCGACGGGGTCGACGGTGATGGAGACGGGCTCGACGACGATGATGACCCCGGCTGTGGCAATCCGAACGACCGCACCGAACAGGGCAGCTCGGCCTGTGACAATGGCATCGACGATGACGGCGACGGCAAGGTGGACTACCGGCCCGGGCAGCCCACCCACGACCCCGGTTGCGCGAACGCGACCGATAGCAGCGAGAAGGGCAGCGCGGTCTGTGACAACGGGACCGATGACGACGGCGACACCACCGTGGACTTCCGCTGGATCGGCGGCGACCTCCTGTGCTTCGGGGTGACCGACAGCACGGAGCACAACTGAACGACTACTTCGCGCCGGTGGTCGCGAGCCAGCATTCGCGAGCTTGCACTCGCCGATGCCGAGCAGCGCATCGCCCGTGTACGGGTGCTTCGCGCCGACCGTGGCTTCGGCGATGGCGAGCGCCTTCTTGTAGGAGACGAGCGCCTCGTCGAACTTCTGCTGGCGGCGAAGCACCTCGCCGTTGTTGGTGTGCGACATCGTGGTGTCACCCGACTCCGGCAGCATGTTCTCGCGCAGGGCGAGTGCCTTCGCGTGGAAGGCGAGCGCCTCCTCGTACCGGCCCTGGCCAAACGCGATGACGCCGAGGTTGTTGTAGGTGTTCGCCGTTCTTTACTTCGTGATCGCGACCGTGGCCTTCTCCGTGCGACCACGGTGCGCCGGCTCGTACATCGCCTCGATCGAGGCCGGCATCACCGCGAAGGTGCCGTCGATGGTCGCGCGCGCCCTGTACGAGAGCTCGTACGTTCCCGCACCGAGGTAGTCGATGAACCACTGCATGCGGTCGTCGCGCGCCTCGGTGTGCGCCCAGTCGAGCGCGTAGCTGCGGCTCGGCGTCCACGGGCTGGTCGCCATCGGCGGAGGTGCGAGGTTCGCCCCGCCCGCCGCTAGCTTGGCGTTCACGATCTCGAAGCCCGCCGGAATCGGGTCGACCATCGCGACCCAGCGCCGCGCCTGGTCGGCCGTGATCGAGAGGCGCACCTCGACGAGCTCGCCGGCCTTGAACGAGGTCTTCTCCACGCCCTTCTCGTCGAAGTAGCGGCGCGAGATCGAGAACCCATTGGCGACGCGGTTACCCGCATCGACGCGCGCCTCGGTCGCACGCACGGCGATCATCGCGCCGTTATCGACCCTGACCTCGATGCTATCGGCGGAGAGGTTGCCGAGCGGGACGCGCACGGTCGCGACCTCGGCACCGCTGATCTTCTTCTTGAACACCTGCTTGCCACCGACGAGGACCGTCGCGGTGGTGTCACCCGCCGTGCTGCGACGGCCATATTCGGCGAGCGCGACGAGCGACCACAGGTTGTCCTGCGTCGATTCCCAGGTGCCCGCCTTCGAGCGCTCGGCCTTGAGGCCCAGCACGAGTGGATCGATGAGCGGCGACTTCGGCGAGACCTCCAGCAGCGCCGCGAGCGTCATCGCCGTCGCGCGCACGTCGGACGTCATGTACATCTCGTACTGGTCCTGCGCGAGCCCCTCGCGCACGAGCGCCTTGCCATCCTTCACGACGAGGTTCGCGGTGAGTAGCTGTTCGAGCTCGACGAGCTGAGCGCGATCGGCCTTCGCGAGATGCATCGCGCGAAGCAAGAACGCCTGGCCCCACTTCGGCAGCCCCGCGCGCACCGCGTAGAGTCGCGCATTGAGGCCGGCGTCGGGCTTGCCGCGCAGCGCCATCACGTACGCGCCCATCGCCATCGTCGCGCCGTCACCATCGGGCTTGACCGCGCTGTTCGACCAGCCCGAGAGCGCCGCGATGCCGCGATCGAACACCTCGTTCGGCACCTTCTCGCCCGCCTTCTGCGCGACGGGGAGGCCCCACAGCGCGTACGCAGTGAGGTGCGGATACGTCTGCGACTGCGGCCACAGCGAGAACTGACCGTCGCCCTGCTGATGGCGAATGACTTTTTGCACGCCGGCGCGAATGAACGTGTTGGCCTTGGTGCCCTGGAGGCTCGGATCGTCGAGCGTGTTCGCGAGGTCCTTCGCGGCGACGAGTGGCACGAACCGCGACATCGTCTGCTCGAGGCAGCCATACGGATATTCGACGAGCGAGCGCAGACCGGGCGCGAGGTCCCCCAGGCCCGAGCGGTCGACGGTGATCGCGAGCTCGCTCTCCTTGCGCAGGACGTCGGGCGTGCTGCCGAGGGTGCCTGTCCACACGCCGCTGGCGGCGAGCTTGGTCTCCGCGATCACGCGCTGGTCGATGACGCGCGGGCGGCCGATCGGCAGGGTGACGCGCACCGCGTCGTTCTCGTCGGCCATCACCACCGCGAACTCGAACGCAGCCGAGGCGTTCTCCGACGCCTTCGCGCCGAACCGCACACGCGCCGAGCCGTTGGCCGGGACGTTGACGGTCTGGCGCGCGCCATCGAGCGTGGCGCCCGTCGCCTTGGCGGTCACCGTCGCCGTGCCCGCCTTGTCGGTGCGGTTGTGGATCACGATGCCGACCGACGACGCGTCGCCCGCGCGCAGGAAGCGCGGGAGGGCCGGCGCGGCCATTAGCGGCTTGTTGATCGTCAGGCGCAGCTCGCCGGCGCCGAACCGGTCGCCGGTGTCCGCGGCCACCGCCATCAGGCGGAACGCGGTGAGGTTGTCCGGGGCGGTGAATTCGAACGCGATCTCGCCGGCATCGTTGGTCACGAGCATCGGCGCCCAGTACGCCGACGACACGAACTTGCTGCGCACGCGCTGGCCGTCGGCGGCGCTCTCTCCGTCGCCACCCTCGTCGGGGTCGCCGCTCTTTGGATCCGCGAGGCGCGCGACGCGGTTCCAGTTGGTGCCCGCGTCGACGCCGAGGCCGTACGACGCGTAGAACGTCTTCATCGGGTTCGGCGTCTGGTACGCGATCAGCTGGAGAATGCCCTCGTCGGCGGCGGACAGCGACACATCGGCTTTCACCGGCTGGCCCTTGTGGGTGACGAGGATCTTTCCGGCGACCTTGTCACCGGGGCGCACCGTCGCGTTGTCGAGCGAGAGTGCGACGTCGAGCTGCTTGTGCTCGCTCGCGACCTTGAGCTCGACCATGCCCATCTTGAACTGCGGGCGGTGCTTGTCGCCCTTGCCCTGGCGGCCACTGACGAGCGCGATGCCCGCGTAGACGTTGGGCGCCCAAACATCGGAGATCGCGAGCTCGACGCCCTCGGAGGCCGAGTCGAGCTTCTGCACCTTCGCGTCGATGATGCCGTCGCGCTCGATCGTGATCAGCGCCGTCGGTTTGACGAGGTTCGCCTGCGCGACCAGCCGCGCTTTGTCGCCGGCCTGATAGCTCGGCTTCGACGCGATGACGGTCATGCGTGCACCCTCGTCGCCGCTCCAGAACGCCTCGCCTTTGCCGATGACCCACACGCCACTCGCGGCGGTCACCACGTTGCCGCGGCCGTCCTTGGCTTCGATCTTGAGCACGTAGTCACCCGGGTCGGTCGGATAGATCCGCTCGACGTGGGTCCCCGAGCCGGCGATCGTCACGTCGCGATCGAGCACCTGCTTCTCGCTCGAATCGCAGCGCTGGTAGCTGCGCGCACCGACCTCGGTCCACACGCATGACCGCACGATGCGCGTCATCGTCAGCTTGGCCTTGGTCGTGGTGCGCTTGCCGTCAGGCGTGAGCGCGACGAGGTCGACGCCGAACGGCATGCCCACGGCCTGCACGAACTCGTTCGCGTGCATGCCGAGGTACAGCGACGTCTTGTGCGCCGTCACGATCGTCGTCTCGCCCATCGTCTGATCTGCGGCGTCGGTGACGTTCGCCGACAGGATGTAGTCGACCGGACCGGTAAAGTCGTTAGCGTTGTCGCGCGCGGCGATCTGGATGCGCCCTTGCGCGTTGGTCGCGCCGGTGCCGTCGGAGATGAACTCGCCGTAGTCCTCGTCGCTGTCGTACCACCACCACGACTGCGGATCGGCGGAGAACGAGTACTGCTCCCAGCCGGGGAAGCGCACCACGTGCGTGCGCTTGCGTAGGCTCCACTCCACCTTCGCCCCGGCGACGGGCGCACCGAACAGGTACTTCGCGTCGAGGTCGAACGCCAGGCGCTCACCCGGCCGCGGGGCCTTGGTGGCGGCCGCGAGGGCGAGCTCGAACGACGCCGGACGGAACTCCTCGACGGAGAACTTCTCGCGGAACGTCTGGTCCGCGACGCTGGCGCGCACGTAGTAATCGCCGAGCGACGCCTCGGGGCCGAGGTCGAGCTCGAACGCGAAGCCGCCAAAGCTCGACAACGTCGTGTTCTTGGTCAGCACGGTCTGGCCGCGGCTATCCTGGATCTCGATCTCCACCTTCTTCGACCCCGGCACGCGCGGCGGCAGACCCTGCGCCACCTCGCGCGCGATGCCCTTGAAGCTCACGCGCTCGCCGGGGCGATACAAGCCGCGATCGCTCTGGATGAAGCCGCGGATCTTGGTGACGCCGCCCTGGCGATCTTCGGGCAGGCCGAAGTTCCAGATCTGGATGCCGTTGGACCAGTTGCCATCGACGATCGCGAGGTCGTTGTCCTTCTCGACGACGGCGATCAAGCGCTGGCTGCGGTAGCTGTCCCAGTCCTCGAAGCTCTCCTCTTCGTCATCTACCGGCTTTTGCTTATTCAGCAGCGCGCTGCCGGGGATCTTCATGATGCCGTCGGCGTTGGTCATGTCGACCCACACCTGCTTGCCCTGCGGGTTGTAGACGGCGACGCGCGCCCCGGAGATCGGCTGCCCGCTCGACAGGGAGGTCACCCACACGAGGCCCGACGACGTGCCGGTCTTGATCAGCACGCCCATGTCCGTGACGTTGGCCAGCACGCGATTGCGGCGCGGCGCCAGCCACGCGCGCTGCGGATCGGGCTTCACCTCGTCGGAGCGTACCTCGGCGAGGAACACGCCGCGCTTGCCGGGCTCACCCGCGCACGATGCGCCGAGCGCGAGCTCGTTGAGGAGCCACTTGTTCTTGCCGCTGGTGGTGAACGACGTGGTCTTCGCCTTGGCCTTGAGCTTCTTCCACTCGATCGGCTTGTCGTCGTCGTTGCCGCCCCATGGGTCGTAGTTCATGTCCGTGGTCAGCACCTGCACGAGCTTGTCGCGCGGGATCGCGGCGCACTCGAGCTCGAACCTGCCCACGTTGCGCGACCACAGTGGATAGCCCTTGGCACTCGCCTCGAGCGCGTAGATGCCGCGCTCCATCGACAGGCGCGGGCGCGCATCACCGGTGCGAAACTCGTGCACGGTGGGCTTGTCGAGCTTCTGTCCGAACGTGTCGACCAGCGGGCCGACCGTGAGCTTGTACGTCGTCTTCGGATCGAGGTCGGCGGTGACGGTGTATTCGGTGCCGTCGCCCGACGTGTAGCCACCGTCGAGGCCGGGGATCGCCGGCGTGCTCGAGATCACCTTGCGGATCTCGTCGAGCGCCACCGGCGTCGTGAACTTCACCGAGATCGTGACCTCGTCGGCGGGGGCGTCGGTGCTCGCGGGCAGCATGCGCTCGACGGCGAACGCTGGGCGCGCACGGACCGCGAGGGAATACGGCTTGTCGAGCGTCGCGTTGCCGCCCGCGCCGGCGAGGTCACTGCATACCAGCGCGTAGCTCGCGCCTGCATGCAGTGTCTGTGCGGGCTTGAGCGAGACGTTGCTCGCGTCCTCCACCGGCGCACCGGGCGGCACGCCGAGGGCGATGTCACCGCTCAGGCCTTTCAGCAAGCAGTGCTTCGCCGCGTCGGCCGCGCGCACCGGCTGGTTGAACGACAGCGGCACGTTGCCATCGGGGGCGAGCGACGCGGCGTCCACCCCCCACACCCCCTCGACCGCGAGCGGGCGATGCACGAACGCGAAGCCAAAGCCCGCGGTGCGCTTGCCGAGCTCGCCGCCGAGCGTGACCTTATACTTCGTCGACGCCGCGAGCGGCTCGGTTGGCTCGATCGTCAGCGTCTGGCGGTCCTGCCAGAACCCCTTCCAGGTGATGGCGGGCGAGATGACGACGCTGACCGGTGATGCGGGCTTGCCGACCATCGATTCGTCGACGACCGGCTTGTCGAACCGGATCTCGACGGGCTCCGCCTTGTCGACCGAGCCTTGCGGCGAGAACGACATGACCTGAAGGTCGCCCTTCTCGGCCTTCGCGCCGCCGCAGCCCGCCACCGCGGCGAGCACACCCGCGAGCGTGCCTGCGGCGATCGCGTACGAAGCGATGACATGACGGCGAGTCAGACGGTCAGGGGAAGCGGGAAACGCGCGGTGCCAGCTGCGAGCCAACATTTGGCACACGTTTCTGCAGCCGCGATGCCGGGGCTGGAGCCCACGATTGCGCGGGGTTACAGGTCACGTGGCCACGCGGACACAAAAGCGGAGACACGCTCAACGCAGGGCGACGTCCGCGACCGTGCCCGCGCACAAGAGTGCAATAAACGCGAGCGTCACGATCACGACGACCCGCGCGGGTGTCGCGACGTGCGGCAGCTCCATGAACCAGTAGGCGACCACGCCTGCCTTGACGATGGCGATGGCAAGGGCGATCGCGACGCTCGCCCAGCCGAGATGGGCATGCGAGATCGCCCAGCTGATGAGGGTCAGGGCGAGCAGGCCGGCGAGCACCAGCACGAGCGGGCGCCCGGAGTGCTTCACTGATGCGTGAGGTACAGGAGTGGCCATAAGAAGATCCAGACGACGTCGACGAGGTGCCAGTACAAGCCGCCGAGCTCGAGCTCGGTGTGATGGTCCGCGCGGGTCTTGTGGCGATGAATGCGCACGACGAGCCACCCGAGGATCGCCATGCCCGCGATCACGTGCAGCGCGTGCAGGCCGGTCATCAGGTAGTACAGCGTGAAGAACAGCTGCGAGCCGGGCGCGGTCAGCTCGAGGGAGCTGTAATACATGCCCGGTGCGAGCCCCTCGCGGAGGTGGCCCGCGTACTCGATGCTCTTGAAGACGAGGAACAGGCAGCCGAGGAAAATCGCGATCACCAGAGCACGCTTGCTCGTGCGCGGGCGGTCGTTGCGGAGCGCATGGACTGCCCACGCCACACAGAAGCTCGACACCAGCAGCACCGCGGTGTTGGCACCACCGACGAGCTGATTGCCGTGGGCGATGCCGGTACGGAATGCGAGCGGAAACGACGCGCGATACGCCGAGTACAGGCCGAAGAGCCCGGCGAACAGGAGCGTCTCGCTGCCGAGGAACAGCCATAGCCCCAGGTGCAGCGCGTGCGTGCGCTGGCGCGGGTCGGTGTAGATGACCTCGCTCACGCGCGCTCCTTTCCATCGTAGCCGTACGGATCGTGCCGTGGATCTGGTGGCTCGGCGAAGTTGTGCACGGGCGGTGGCGACGACGTCAGCCATTCCGGCGAGGCCGAGCCCCACGGATTGGCAGGGGCGCGCTCGCCGCGAAAGCACGCCGCGGCGAGGTACACGACGACGAGGATGAGGCCGAGGGCGAGCACGCTCGCGCCAGCGGTCGAGAGCACGTGGAGGAACTGATACCGCTCCGGGTACGCGTAGTAACGGCGCGGCATGCCGGCGTTCCCGAGGAGAAACTGCGGCATGAACGTGAAGAAGAAGCCGAGGATCACCATCATCGCGGAGACCAGGCCCCACTTCTCCGAGTACATGCGGCCCGTGATCTTCGGGAACCAGTAGTGCAGCGCTGCGAGGAAGCCTGTCAGCGTGCCGCCGACCATGATGAAGTGGAAGTGCGCGACGACGAAGTACGTGTCGTGCCAGTGCACGTCGAGCGACGAGGTCGCGACCGCGACGCCCGACATGCCGCCGAACACGAACAGGAACGAGAACCCAAAGAAGTAGAGCATCGGCGTGGAGACCTGGATGCGGCCGCCGTACAACGTCGCGGTCCAGGTGAAGACCTTGATCGCCGAGAAGATGGCCACGAACATCGACAAGGCGCCGAACACGCCGGCGTCGAACGTCGACATGCCGGCAACGAACATGTGGTGGCCCCACGTGAGGAAGCCGACGAACGCGATGCCGAGCGAGGCGATCACGAGGAGGCGATACGAGATGGGCGGGTTGTGGCAGAACGAGCACACGACCTCCGTGATCACGCCCATCGCCGGCAGGATCATGATGTAGACGGCAGGGTGCGAGTAGAACCAGAACAGGTGCTGGAACAGCACCGGATCGCCTCCGGCGGCCGGGTCGAACATGCCGAGACCCCACGCGTGATCGAGGCCGACGAGGACGAGCGACAGTCCGAGCACCGGCGTCGCGAGGATCTGGATGATGCTGGTCGCGTAGATGTTCCACACGAAGATCGGCAACTTCGTCCACGTGATCCCCTTCGCGCGCAGTGTGTGGACGGTCACGATGAAGTTGATGCCGCTCATGATCGACGACACGCCGAGCACGAATACGCCGAGCACGACCCAAGTAACCGCGGTCTTGGTCGTCGACGAATAGGGTGCGTAGAACGTCCAGCCGGTGTCGACGCCGCCGTGGATGAGCGCGACCAGCGTGAGCACCGAGCCGAGCAGGTAGACATAGAAACTGGCGAGGTTGAGCTTCGGGAAGGCGACATCCTTGGCGCCGATCATCAGCGGCAACATGAAGTTGCCGAACACGCCCGGGATCGAAGGGATCATGAACATCCACACCATGACGATGCCGTGGTGCGTGAACAGCTCGTTGTAGGTGTTGGCGCTGACGATGGTGTGCTCGGGCGTCAGCAGCTCGAGGCGCAACACGAGCGCGAACACGCCACCGAGCACGAGCGAGAGCGTGACGCCGAAGAAGAACAGGATGCCGACGCGCTTGTGGTCGGTGGTGAGCAGCCAGCCGCGCACACCCCGGCCGTCGCGCCAAAACGTGTTGCTCATGGAGCCCTCCCGGGTTGCAGTGGCGCGGGCGCACGCCAGGTCGGATGCGCGGGCAGCGAGCGGATGTAGTGCACGAGCGCGGCGACCTCGCCTGCCTGGAGCAGCCCGAGGTAGGACGGCATGATCGGGCGAAACCCGGCGTGCAGCTTCTTCTCGGGATCCATCATCGACTCCGTCAGGTAGGCCTCGTCGGCGCGGACCTGCGTACCGTCGGCGAGCGGAATGAGCGCGTCGTAGAGGCCGGCCCAGGTCGGGCCGAGGTGCGGCGTGCCGTCGACGGTGTGGCACCGCAGGCAGCCGCGTTCACTCGCGACCTTCTCGCCGACGGTGGCCAGATCCCGGCCGGTCGGGTACCTCTCCGCGCGCTCGGCCCACGCTGCCTCGTCGAGGACGATCACGCGCCCGCGCATGAGCGAGTGCTCGGTGCCGCAGTATTCGGCGCACAGGATGTCGTGCGTCCCGGGCTGCTTCGCCTCGAACCACAGCGTCGTGGTGCGCCCGGGAAGCACGTCCTGCTTCACGCGGAAGTCGGGGACGTAGAAGCTGTGGATCACGTCGCGCGAGGTCATGAGCAAGCGCACCGGGCGCCCCGCGGGGACGTAGACGTCGGCCGTACTCGCGCTGCCGTCGGGATACGCGAACGTCCACATCCATTTCTTGCCGACGACGTAGACGTCGAGCGCGTCCCGCGGAGGCGTGCGCAGGGTGACGAACTGGCGAAACCCGATGATCCAGAACACGACGAACATCGAGAGCAGGCCGCCGATCACCAGGCCCTCGACCCACACGGGGATCCGGCGCGGACGTGGGGCAGGTGGCGTGCCACTCGGGCGCCGGCGGAAGCGCACCAGCATCACCGCGACCGAGGCGGTGACCAGCACCGCGCCGAGGAGGGCGATCGAGATCACGACGTAGTGCAGGACGTCGATCTCGAACGCCATCGTCGAGGCTTGCGGGGGCAGATCGAGGAGCCAACGAAATAGCTCGTTCATGCACGCCTCCGTCGTCGGCGTTCCCAGAACACCAGCAGCGCGACGCTTCCGAACGACAGCACGAAGATGGCGGCGGCGCTGATCTGCAGGAACCGCTGTGCGCGCACGCCGACGCGGCGCGATGCGGGATCGAAGCGGAAGCAGCGCAACACGTCGACAGCCGTCGTCGAAAGCACGCGGCCCGCGGCGGCGTCATCGAGCGCGCCGGCGACCAGATCGGGCGCGAACTCGATGCCATGCAGGTAGCGCGCGACCCGGCCGTCCGGGGTGAGCACGAACAGGACCGCCGGGTGGGCGTATTGCTCCGTGCGGGCGTCCCACGCGTAGCGAAAGCCGAGGGCGTTGGCGACCGCGTCGATGTTCGCGCGCGTGCCGACGAGATAGGGCCAGCGCTCCGGCTGTTCCCCGCGACCGAGCTCGGCGAGCAGCGTCGCCTGCTTGCGCGCCGCTTCGTCGAGGGTCTCTCGCCCATCGAGGCTGATCAGGATCAAGCGATAGTCGCGGCCCGGCTCGCGCGGCAGCACATGCGCCGCTGCCGCGGCACCCCGCAAGACGAGGCTGCACAACATCGTGCAGCGCGCGTAGGCCAGGACGAGCAGGACGGGTTGCTTGCCGTCGAGTTGCGCCCGCAGCGTGGTGGGCGTGCCTCCCGCGGTCATGAACGGCACGTCGAGCGGGACCTGCGCGCCGGGACGCTCGTCGATGCCCGCGGCAAGCATGGGGGGCTGCGCCGAGGCCGAGGCGACGGCGATGCAGAGCCCGACGAGCGCCGCGCGCATCATGGCTTCGTCTCCAGGTAGTGATCGATCGCGACGTCGAGGGGGACGTGGATCAAGCCGCGCGCGCGATCGGCCCAGCCGTAGCTGTCGAGCCGTAGGTCGGCCTGAAACCGCAGCTGCTCGGCTTCGGTCGGTTCGACGAACAGCGAGCTGTCGATCTGCGCGGGGCGACGATCCTCGACGGGCGGCTCCATCAGCCTCCGACGTGCGAGCGCGAGCGTGGCAACGATCGACACGGCGATCGTCGCGGTCACCAGGATCGCGGACCAGCGAATGGGCCGTACCGGGACGCGATCGGATTCCTGGTCGATCTCGATCATGTCGGGCTCTCGTAGCGAAGGCCGGCGGCGAGGAACGGATCGCCGGCGACGGTGAGGGGGGCGCGGTTCAGACGCCAGATCGCGAACGCGACACACGCGCCCCCGATGCCGACGAACGCGATGAGGTCGATCCACGACGGCGTGGCGCCCGCGCTGGGCAACACGAGCCACATCATCTCGACGACGTGGCCGAGAACGACGAGCGCAGAGACTGTTGCGACGTAGCGCGGGCGCGCCTTCAACCCGCGCGGCAACAGCAGCAGGAACGGCAGCGCGAACCGGAGCAGCGCCACCGTCCACAGCGCGATCCACCAGACGCCGTGCGTGCGCACGATGAAGAACGTGACCTCCGCCGGGCGATTCGCGATCTGGATCAGAAAGCCCTGGAAGTAGCTCGTGTAGGCCCAGAACACCACGAACGCGAACACCATGCGACCGAGCGCGTGAAAGTGATTGCCGGTGAGCCCGAGCGGCGCGCGCAACACGGCTGCGGCGATCGCGAGCACGGCGATGCTCGCCGAGAACCCGGCGGCGAACGCGTAGACCGGGAACATCGACGAGACCCAGGTGGGCTCGAGCGACATCACCCAGTCGATCGCGGCGAAGGTCGTTGCGAGAGCGACCGGCGGCAGCATCGCGGCGGCGAACACGCGCTCGCGGCGCAGTGCCGCTTCGGGGTCGCCATCCGGGACGCCGCCTGGGACGGTGTCGCGACGCAAGGACCATCTGCGCAGCACCTCGGTGGTGATGATGAACACCGCGAGGTAGAGGAACCCGCGCACGATGAAGCCGGCGGGGCTGAACCACGCATGGTGCCGGGGTGCCGAGGGGGTGGCCCAGACGTAGAGATGGCGGACGCCGATGGCGAGCGGCAGGAACAGCACCGCGAGCAACGGGAACACCGAAGCGAGCGATTCTTGTAGCCGGCGCAGTGGTGCGAGCCAGCGCGCGTTGGTCACGTAGCCGATCAGCAACAGCACGAGCGCGCCGATCGCGGTGGTGGCGACCGTGACGTACGCGGCGAGATACGCCAGCAGCGCGCGCGCCGGCGACATCACCAGCGCGATCAGCAGGATCAAGAGCGCGATGGCCCCGGCCCCCGCGGCGAGGGCGAGCCTTCGGTGCGAGCTCAACGCAGCCATACCTCGGCCTCCTTCCGGCGCTCGGCGGGCAGCTGCGCGACGGGAAACGCCTGGCTCGTCGCGAGCACGCGGAGGAACTGGACGACGGCCCAGCGATCCTCGGGCGGGAGCTGATAGCTGTACGCGGGCATGAAGCCGTAGCCACCGCTGATCACGTCGAAGATGCGCTGGTCGGAGAACGCGGCGACAGCGGGCGTCAGCAGCGAGGGCGGCTTGCGCAAGCTCATGTCGCGCGCCGTGACAGATGCACCGTTACCGAGGGTGCCGTGACACGGAGCGCAGAACCGCGCGAAGCGATCGCGCCCCCGCAGGATCGACGCCCGCGTCGCTGCCGGCTCGGGGACCGCAGCCGCCGAGCTGCGCCACATGACCGTGCCCGCAGGCGCGTGTTGGTCGCAGCGCTTGTCGGGCAACCACGGCGCGCGCTTGCCAGGCTCGCAGCGCGGCTGGTCGATCATCCGGTTGAGGCTCCAGTCGCATCCAGTGGCGAGGAGCACGAGCGCGAGTAGCTTCATGCGACCTCCAGGCGCTGCACGGCCAGCGGCTGCGTGCGCTGCACGACGGAGATCAGCGCGTCGACGTCGGCCGTGGAGTCGACGGGGGCGACATCGAGCCAGAACCGCCACGCGGTCGCCGACTCGATGCCGATGACCTCGCTCGACGGGTACCACAGCCGCAACAGCCGCGCGCCGACGAGCACCGCACCCACGGCGGTCAGCGCCGCGAGCAACACACCCATCTCGAACGTGATCGGCACGAACGCGAGTGGAAAGTGCGGAGGCCGCCCGCCGACGTTCAGCGGGTAGAGATATGCATTGAGGAGCCACTGCAGGCCGTACGCGCCTGCTGCGCCGAGCAGGCCGGCGATCAGAACCGCGATCGGTAGCCGCGACGGCCGCGCACCGATCGCGCGCTCGACCTCGGGGACGTAGTACGGCGTGTATGCCTCCACCCGCACGGGGCCCCACGCCCGCACCTCGTCGATCGCGCGGGCGAGCGCCGCGGGATCGGCGTATTCGGCGAACACGTGGATCATGACGCGTGCTCCTCGTGCGCGAGCTCGCGCCGCAGCTCCTTCATCTCGCTCACCGCGACGAACGGTACGAGGCGGAGGAAGGTCAGGAACAGCAGCAAAAAAAAGCCGATCGTACCGACGAAGATGCCGACGTCGACCCAGGTCGGCGAGTAGCTATGCCACTTCGACGGCAGGAACTCGCGCTGGAGGCTCTGCACGACGATCACGAACCGCTCGCACCACATGCCGACGTTGACGAGCAGGGCGATCACGAACAGCGCCGCGGTGCTCCTGCGGATCCGGCGCCACCACAGCAGCTGCGTGATGCCGACGTTGCATGCGATCATCGTCCAGAACACTGGTGCGTTCGGGCCGAACGGCCGCGCCACGAAGTACTGGTACTGCTCGGCCGGATCGCCCGAGTACCAGGCCATGAAAAACTCGACGATGTAGCCGTAGTTGACGATGAGCCCGGTGACGAGCATCAACTTGGCGCAGTTGTCGAGGTGGCGCGGTGTGATGACGTCCTGCAGGCCGAACACCGCGCGCACCGGAATCACCAGCACCAGCACCATCGCGAAGCCGCTGAAGATTGCGCCGGCGACGAAGAACGGCGGGAAGATCGTCGAGTGCCAACCGGGCGTGAGGCCGATGGCGAAGTCCGACGACACGATGCTGTGCACCGACAGCACGAGCGGCGTGGCGAGGCCGGCGAGCAAGAGGTACGCGGCGCGGTAGTGGCGCCACGCGGTGGCATTGCCGCGCCAGCCGAGCGCGAACAGGCCGTAGATGATGCGGCGGCGGCGCGTGGGGGCGTGATCACGCAGCGACGCGAGATCCGGGATGAGCCCGAGGTACCAGAACAGCAGCGAGACGGTGAAATACGTCGTGATCGCGGCGGCGTCCCACGGCAGTGCGCTCCGCGTCTGCGGCCACACGCCCATCACCGAGGGGTACGGGAACAACCAGTACGCGAACCAGGGCCGCCCGAGGTGGAGCAGGGGGAACAAGCCCGCCTGCATCACCGCGAACAGCGTCATGCCCTCTGCGAAGCGGTTGATCGAGGTGCGCCAGCGCTGCTCGAAGAGATACAGAATCGCCGAGATGAACGTGCCGGCGTGACCGATCCCGATCCACCACACGAAGTGGACGATGCCGAGCGCCCAGCCGACGGGGATGTTGTTGCCCCACACGCCGATGCCCGTCGAGACGGTGTGCGTGATGCAGATCGCGAGGACGAGCGTGAGGAGGCTCGAGATCGCAAACGCGAGCCTCCACGCGCGACCGCCACGCCGCGCAGGTGTGTTGAGGAGCCGGCGCTGAAGCGCCGCTTCCGACGGTAGTCCGGCGAGGATCGGATCACTCATCCGCCGCCCTCCGGGTCGAGCACCTTGGCGAGGTACACGGTGCGCGGCCGCGTGCCGAGCTCGTGGAGCGTGTCGTACGCGCGAGGCAACGAGCGCCAGCGCGCCATGTCGGTGTCCGCATGCTGGAGCGCGCCGAACTGGATCGCGTTGGTCGGGCACGCTTGCTGACAGGCGGTCATCACCTCGCCGGGGGCGATCGGGCGACCGTCGATGCGGCCGCGGATCTCGGCGGCGCGAATGCGCTGCACGCAATACGTGCACTTCTCCATCACGCCGCGCGCGCGCACCGTGACCTCGGGGTTGTGCTGCAGCGACGCGATAGTGGCCGGCTTGTCGTAGGCGAACCAGTTGAAGCGGCGGACCTTGTACGGGCAGTTATTCGAGCAGAATCGCGTGCCGATGCAGCGGTTGTAGGTCATCTCGTTGAGACCGTCAGGGCTGTGTGTCGTCGCGAACGTCGGGCACACGTACTCGCAGGGCGCGTTCTCGCAGTGCTGGCACAACATCGGCTGGTGCACGACCTCGGGGCCATGCACGGCGTCCTCGACGTAGGTGTCGATGCGGATCCAATGCATCTCGCGCCCGCGCCGCACGCCCTCCGCGCCGACGACGGGCACGTTGTTCTCGGCCTGACACGCGATCATGCACGAGCTGCAGCCCGTGCAGATCGTGGTGTCGATCGTCATCGCCCACTGGAGGACGTTGTCGGGCCGCCTCGGCTCTGCGAGCAGCGTGGGGAGTGGACCCCGCAGGTGCTCGAGTTGTTCGGGCCGCGCGTGATAGTCGGCGAGCGTCAGCTGGAACGCGGTCTCGCGGTGGTGGCGGCGGAAGTCGACCTGCGTCCGCGCGAGCTCGACGTGGCGCTCTGTCTTGTGGACGCCGACGCCGCCGACGATCAGGCCCTTGCGTGCGAGCGGTGCGGCGTTGCCGCCGATGGTGCGCGAGACCGGTGCGCCCTCTGCATCATGGCCGTAGCCGAGCTCGACGGTGATGCAGTCGTCGGCGTGCCCGATCGCGATCAGGGCGGGGACCTCGACCTTCGCATTGCCGCGCGTGATCGCGAGGACCTGCCCATCGGTGACGCCGAGCGAGCGTGCGGTCGCCGCCGACAACAGCGCGGCGTTGCCCCAGGTCTGCTTCGTCAACGGATGCGGTAGCTCCTGCAGCCACGGGTTGTTCGCGAAGCGACCATCACCGACGGCGAGCGAGGTCGCGAGGTCGAGCTCGAGCGCGGCACGGGGTTGGCCAAGCGCCGTGGCCAGCGCGGTGACAAGCTCGCCTCCACCGCGCGCTTGCACGTTGACCGGAGGTGCCGCGGTGCCAGCGACCAAACCTTCGGCCAGGGCGGCGTGCCAGGCGGCATCGTCCATGAAGCCCGCGCGAACGAGCGCGCGATCATCGGGCGCGGGATCACCCGCGAGCATGGCGAGCAGCTGGAGCCGTGAGCGCGAGTCGTACAGGGGCTGGATCAGCGGCTGGATCAGAGACCGGGTGCCGTCGAGCGCGCGCGCATCGCCCCAGCTCTCCAGATAGTGCGAGCAGGGCAATGCCCAGCGCGAGGCCGACGTGGTCGCGTTCGCGTGCTGCGCCAGGGTCGCGCTGAGTGGCACGCGCCGCCACAGTGTGGCGAGGGCGAGATCGGCCGATGCGTCGAATACGGGGTCGGTCTCGAGGGCGATCACCGCACCGACCTGGCGCCCATGGATCGCCGCCGCCAGCTCCTCGAGCGTCGCGTCGCCGAGCGGGGCGAGCAGCGCAGGCTGCGTGAACGTCGAGGTGGTGCCGAGGTTGCCGAGCGACAGCGTGAGGCGATACGCCAGTGCGTGTACCGCAGCGGGTTGCCGATCGCCGACGACGATCGCCGACGCACGTGGATGCCGAAGCAGCGCAGCGACGACGACCTCGAGCCAGCGCGGATCACCGGCGCGCGCCTTGGCCTGCTCGCGGAGCGCCGCCGGAACCTCGACGGATGCGACGCCGCGCTGCGCGAGCGCGTCGGCCAGCGTGACGATCAGCGCGACCACGTCACCCGCGCGGATCGCGAGCCTCCGATCCGCCATGCTGCCCGTGGGCGTCAGCGCGGGCTCGGCGACGAACAAGCGCACGGGCTGCTCTCCGGGCTCGACGGTGCGGCGGCGCTTCGCGAAGTCATGGGACCAGCGCAAAGAGCCCGGCATGCCCGCGAGCACGTCGGCATCGAGCGCGACCACGACGGCGGCGCGATCGAGTGCGAGCTGGAGCTCGAGCGGCGTCCCGAATGCGAGCGCGGCCCCGCGATAGGCTTCGCTGCGATCGAGCCGCGCGTGGTGGACGACCTTCGCCGTCGGAAAGCGCTGACGCACGCGCGCCAGCTGGGCGGCGATCGCCGGGGAGCCGTCGGGCGGCAAGAGCAGCCACAGGTCACCCGCAAACCCGCGCTCGACCTCGCTGCGAAACCGGTTCCACGTCGCCGGTAGCTTCGCGACCTGCGGTGCGCTCAGGCGATGGGGATCGTAGAGGTCGAGGATCGAAGCCTGGTGTTGCGCCGACGTCGCACCGAGGCTCGCTGGGTGTGCAGGATTGCCTTCAATCTTCGTCGGGCGACCCGTGTGGGCGAGGGCGAGCAGCCCCGTCGCGTACCCGTCGACCACCATCGACGTCGCGAACGTCGTCGGCGTACCCGGTGGCGTCGCCAGCGTGTGGACCGCAGGCAGGATCTCCTCGCCCGTGCGCTCGAGGCAGCTCGCCTGGAGGAGCGCGACGCTGGCGCCGAACAGCTTCAACGCTTCGCGGCGCGTGAGCTCGATGCGTGAGTCCTTGATGCTCATCTACGGCTCCTAGCGGTGACACGCGCTGCACGTCGTAAGCGGCGTGATGCGGCGACCTTGATCGGGGCGATCGGGTGGGTCGCGATGACAATCGAGACACCACTCCATCGTGAGCGGCGCGTGGCGCGCGACGCGCGCCATGTTCTCGACCTCGCCGTGACAGCGTGCGCACGCGACGCCGCCGCGCACGTGGACGCCGTGATGGAAGTAGACGAAGCCGGGGACCGCGTTCACGCGGCGCCACGGAATCGAGGCTCCGGTCTCCCAGCTGATACGTACCGGAGCGAGGAGTGGACTCTCCGACCACACCTGGCCGTGACAGCCCATGCACAGCTCCGTCGTCGGCAAGCCCGCGGACGATGAACGCTCGGCGTCGGGATGGCAGTACAGGCAATCGATGCCGTCGTCGCGGACGTGATGGCGGTGATCGAAGGCGACGGGCTGGATCACCGGGCGCCCCTGCTGGGTCACGTACGGAGTCCGCACGAAGATCATGGGCGCGGTGAGCGCGGCGGCCGCTGCGACGGCGAGTGCCACGAGCGCCGTCGCATAGACGGCGTTGGTCCACCTCGGAAACAAGGCCGCCACGCCGGCCACCCGTGCAACGCCCGCACCACACGGGCTTAGTAGGAAACAGTGTTGCGCCGCGTAGGTAGCTCCTCGCAGGGTGCGCGCGCTACGGCTTGCACATGAGCAAGACCATCATCGTTGCGGGTTATGGCCCGGGCATCTCCAAGGCGGTCGCAGAGCGATTTGGTCGCGATGGCTACAACGTCGCGCTCGTCGCGCGCTCGGCGCAGCGCATCACCGCCGGCGTCAAGGAGCTCGCCTCCGCGGGCATCAAGGCGGAAGCGTTCACCGCCGATATGAGCAAGCCGGACGACATCAAGGCCGTCGTCGAGAACGCGCGCGCGCTCGGCCCGATCGCCGCGCTGCACTGGAACGCGTACTCCGGCGGCGCGGGCGATCTGACGGTCGCCACCCCCGAAGAGATGCAGGCGGTGCTGAGCGTGCCCGTGATCGGTCTCGTCGTGGCCGTGCAGGCCGCGCTGCCCGACCTCCGTGCGCAGAAGGGCGCGGTGCTCGTCACCAACGGCGGCTTCGGTCTCCTCGATCCCGCGATCGAGGCGGCCGCCGTGCAGTGGAACCACATGGGCCTATCGGTCGCCAATGCGGCCAAGCGCAAGGTCGTCGCGCTGCTGGCCGCCAAGCTGAAGCCCGATGGCGTCTACGTCGGAGAGGTCGTCGTGACCGGCTCGATCAAGGGCAGCGCCTGGGACAATGGCCAGGCCAATCTCGAGGGCGCGGCCGTTGCCGATCGGTTCTGGAAGCTCGCTCAGACGCGCACCGAGATCTCGGTCACCATCTGAGCTACGCCTCGGACCTCAGGGATCAGGTAGGGCCGTAGGCGGAGGCGGGGTCTCGGTGCTCTCGCCCTCGAGCTCGGTCTCGTCGCCTGTGGGCTCGGTGGGCGCCTGTGCCGCCCAGTCGATCGGGGGCCCTCCCTTGCCGGCGTTCGCGCGGCGTGCGGCAAGACGAGCCTCCTTGGCTTTGGCCTTGTCCTTCAGGTCGGTTTCACGTTGGCGTTTGGCGAAAGTGGCTTTGCGGTTCGTCATGCAACTCCGGTCGTTTGGTTTCGCGGAGCGGTGCGACCAAGTGCAGCCCTCAACGCGTTCGTCTCAGTCGCCGAGGCATAGCATCTCTGCCACCCCGAGGGGACTGTCTACGCGATCCGCGTGACGATTCCTGCGGTCTCGACAACTTCCTTGACGCCGCGCACCTTGTGCTGCCAGCACACCCATAGATCGTCGCCGGGATCGCACGGGGCGCCGTCGGCGACGCGGGGCTGAGGGTGGTAAGAACGCGCGCATGAGGTGCCGCTTCCTCATCGTGCTCGCCGTGACGGCGTGTGGTGGCGGTGGTGCGCCGGCGTCGCCCGAGGCGCGCGCGGTCGTGGAGTTTGTGGGGGCGTATCCCGACGAGGCGAAGCCGACGGGCGTGGTGAGAGAGTTTGCGATCGTGGCGGAGCCGACGGAGCTGGCGCTGCTCGACGGCAAGCCGTTGCGCGTGTGGGCGTACAACGGGCAGGTCCCCGGGCCGACGCTACGCGTGAAGCTCGGCGAGACGTTGCGGGTGACGTTCACGAACAAGCTGCCGCAAGAGTCGACGATCCACTGGCACGGGGTGCGCGTGCCGAACGGCATGGACGGGGTGCCGGGCATCACGCAGCCCGCGGTGCAGCCGGGCGAGTCATTCGTGTACGAGTTCACCCCGAAGGATGCCGGGACGTTCTGGTTTCATCCGCACGTGCGAGCGAGCGAGCAGGTTGAGCGCGGGTTGTACGGCGTGTTGATCGTCGAGGATGCGTCGCCGCTGCCGTATTCGCGCGAGGTGGTGTGGGTGCTCGATGACTGGTCGATCGATCCGAGCGGGCAGATCGCGGGGCAGTTCAATACCCGGCACGATCTGATGCACGACGGGCGGTGGGGCAACGCGCTCACGATCAATGGCAAGACGAGCACGGAGCTGCGTGTGCAGCCGGGCGAGCGCATGCGGCTCCGGATGCTGAGCTCGGCGAACGGGCGCGTGTTCGTGCCGGACTTCGGCGAGCTCGACGCCAAGGTCGTGGCGGTGGACGGGATGTATCTGCGCGAGCCCATGGCCGCGCGCGGCTTCGAGCTGGCGCCGGGGAATCGGTTGGACGTGGAGCTCGCGTTCGACAGGAGCGTGGCCGCACCGCTCGAGGTGTGGGATCGGTTCTACGCGCAGCGTCCGAATCGCTTGGCGACGATCGTGGTGGATGGGCCGCTGGTGGAGACGCCCCGGTTCGAGGTGCCCAAGGCGCGCGTGCCGGTGTGGGCCGAAGGGCTGGAAGTGCCGGCGACGCACGACTTCCGGCTCAATTCACGGGGTGGCGGGCCGTATGGGATCGCGTGGACGATCGACGGGGTGGCGATGAGCGCGGACCATGCGCATCACGAGATGCATCCGAGCCTGAGCCTGGCGAAGGGGGCGTTTGCGCGGCTCACGTTCACCAACGAGTCGGCGCGCATCCACCCGATCCACACGCACGGGATGTTCTTCCGGCTCCTCGCGCGCAACGTGGTGCGGGTGGACGAGCCGTTCTTTCGCGACACGGTGCTGGTGCACGCCCGCGAGCAGATCGATGTGGGGGTGGTGCCGACCGATGCGGGGACCTGGATGATGCACTGCCACATCCTCGAGCACGCCGAGGCCGGGATGATGACGACGATCCGGGTCCGCTAGGGGGAGCCGCCAGGGCAGTGGTGTGTCGTCCCCATCGCAAGCCCGTCGCAAGCCGGGCTGCTAGCAACTCGATCCGCCGGCGGATCTGACGGCCCGCAATATCAATGGGTTAGTTATGCCAACGGCTGGCATCAGGGTTGCGACCAGGGTCTGGCATGAAGCCCTCCCGGATCCGCGGCACGTTGTTCGTCACCCTGATGGCCCTCAGCCAGTTCGCGGGTCTCGGCTGCGCGACGGAGGACGAGCCCGATGATGTCGACCAGGTCGACCCCGATGGATCAGGCAAGGGCGACGGCATCTCCAGCACCAACCCCGAGCGACTGTTCGACACCCCGTTCTACTTCGGCGTGCCGAAGTCGGTGGTCTCGGTACCGCTCGATCGTCCGCGCTACCCGTACCCCACGCTGTGGAACAAGTCGCTCGAGAACGACGAGGTCGGTCTGCGCGTGATCGCAGTTCGCCAGGGCGTCGGCGTTGCGGCTCGCAAGTCCGCGCGTCGCGAGATGGCGGCCAAGCTCGCCGCCGCCGGCGTGCTGAAGGACGGCGACATCGTCCTCACGTTCCGCCCCGAGCTCGCCGACACGATGGCGTACCCGCACATCCAGATGGGCAGCACGCACGCGGGCCTCGTCTACACGAAGAACGGCGCCGCGTTCAACATCGACAGCCCGCTCGACGGCCAGTACGTCGGCCAGTTCGACACCTCGCACTACGCGGGTAACGGCACCGACGACGCCGGCACCGACGCGCTCCACGTGCTCCGCCCGCGCATCTCCGACGCGCGCCGCGTGCAGCTGCGCGACTGGACCGGCAAGTTGATGTCGGGCCTCGGCCGCATCAATGGCGAGCGTCAGCAGATCAAGTTCCAGTCGGACTACATGACGCCGACGTTCGTCAGCCAGGGCAAGACCACGCGCCAGACGGTCACCACGCTCGGCAAGATCATCCTCGAGGCCGATACCACCACGAAGCAGCCGATGTACTGCTCGGAGTTCGCGTGGCACATGCTCGCGCTCTCGAACTGCACCGCCGAGGAGATTCGCGCGGCCGGCCCGGAGGGCGCGTCGTGCGTCGACGAGGTGTTCGCGCCGATGCCGCTGACGGCGACGGCCGAGGGCCAGGTCGGCCTTGCGGACGGCCCCCTCGTTTCGCTCCTCAACCTGCCCGCCGAGGATCGCGAGACCGCGGTTGCGTCGGTGTTCGCGACCGGGGAGCCGGCCAAGCTCTCGTCGGGTCACCGCATGGTTTCCGAGCAGGTTGCTCCGCTGATGCCGTATCTCCAGCAGGTCTACGGGGCGCGCGCGCAGGGCGCGCCGGTCGCGGCCGTCGCTGAGGGTGCGGGCCAGCTGAACGCGCAGGTCGCGCCGAACTACTCGCCGACCGCGTACCTGGTGCAGTCGATGGGTGACACCGCTACCCGCAAGTTCGACTACGTGACCACCGTGACGTTCGTCAATGGCGCCACCTATGACAAGGCCAAGGTGCTCGCGCAGCAGCCGGTCCCCTGAGTCTGGATCGATAGATCGTTTCGCCCGGCCGAGCGTGTATGGTTCTCAAGCCATGCTGCGCTCGGCCTTTCTCGTTGGCGCAGTCATGGTTGCGTCGGGGGCTGCGCATGCGAGCACGGGGCGCTCGATGGGCCTGTACCCGGTCCAGACGCCCAATGCGCCGCTACCGATGGTGGAGAGCAAGGTCGAGGTCGTCGTCCGCGGCCCGATCGTGGAGACCGTGGTCACGCAGCGATTCGTGAACCGCTCGGATCGCGCGACCGAGGCCACCTACATCTTCCCGCTCCCGCACGACGCCGCCGTATCCGCGATGTCGATCCGGCACGGAGGTAAGACAATCCGCGCCGCCATCGAGCCGCGCGCATCGGCGCAGCAGCGCTACGAGGACGCGGTGCGCGCCGGGGTGGCGGCGGCGATGCTCGATCAGGAGCGCCCGGACGTGTTCACGCAAACTGTCGCGGCGGTGCCGGCCAAGGGCACTGTCGAGATCACGCTTCGTTACGACACGCTCGCGCGGTACGCCGATGGGACGTGGTCGCTCGTGCTGCCGCTCGTGGTGGCGCCGCGGTACGTGCCGGGCACCGTGAGCGGCCGCCCGACGACGGGCACAGGGCGCACGCCCGATACCGATCGCGCACCCGATGCCTCGCGCGTGACGCCGCCTGTCGCGACCGGCGGTGGTGGTGCGACGACGGTGGCGATCCAGTTCATCGATGCCGTGCGCGAGGTGACGAGCCCGACCCACGAGCTCGCGGTCTTGGGTACGCGCGCGACATTCACGGATCCGGCCAGCGATCACGATGCGGTAATTCGCTGGCGGTCCGCGGTGGGCGCTGCTGGATGGGTCGAGCAGGGGCCCGGTGGTGGCTTCGCGGCGGTGGTCGTCGAGGCGCCGGCCGCGCCCGCGCGCAAAAAGCCGGTGCGACTGACGCTCGTGCTCGATCGCTCCGCGACCATGAACGGCGACGCAAGCGCCATGAGCGAACCCGTCGTGCGTGCGTTGATCGGCGCGATGACCGGCGCGGATCGCCTCGCGGTGACCGGCAGCGAGCACATCGCATGGACCACGCCGAGTGATGTGCTGCGCGCGATCGAGGTCGCGCCGCGGCGCACGCAGGCCTTCGATCTGACGCGCGTTCTCGAGGCCGCGAAGCCCGACGGCGCACCGCTGCTGCTCGTCACCGATGGCCTGGTCGCCGACGATCGCGCCGCGCTCGCTGCAGCGCAGAAGCTGCGCGTGCCGGTCCACGTCATCGGTGTCGGTGCGGCACCCGCGCGGGGGTTGCTCGTGCAGCTCGCGGCGATCACAGGCGGCACGGTGCGGTTCGCGCTGCCGTCCGACGAGGTCGGTGCGCTCGCGAAGGCCGCGCTGGCTGACATCGCGACGCCGCCCGCGCCGCTCGCGGTTAACTGGGGCACGCTGGCGGCGAGTGACGTGGTCCCCGCGGTGTTGCCACGGCTCGGCGCGGGGCAATCGATGCTGGTGCTCGCGCGCGTGAAGAAGGCGCAGACCGCGAACGCGCGCGTGCGCGGTGAGCTGTTCGCGATCGAGACGCTCGCTGTCCCGCGCGCTGTCGACGGTGCGCTGGCGCCGGTGGGGCCGCTCGCGCGCCGGTGGGGCCGCACCAAGCTCGACGAGCTGTTGGTCGGCCGTGAGGACGAGCGCGCGGTGACGCGCCACGCACTCGCGTTCGGCTTGGTGTCGCCCTACACGTCGCTGGTCGCGATCGGTACCGACGTCGTGGAGCAGGGCGGTGTGAAGCACACGGTCGCCGTACCGGTCGCCGTGCCGGCGGGAATGCACTGGGAGGTCGTGCGCGAGGAGACGACGCCGGAGCTGGACAATGCCCAGCTCGCCGGGAAGCTCGAGGGAAAACCGGCTGTTCCGACGAGTCCGACGAAGCCCGTCGTGACGAAGAAGCCGGCGACCGACGTCGACTCCAAGCCGATGGGGGCTCCTGCGCCCGCCGGCAACGAGGGCAAGACGCCCGATCAGAGCGAGGACCGCGCGAAGGACACGAAGCAGGTCCGCGAGGTCGAGGGGTACGATCGCGTTCCGTCGGATCGCGAGGCCGCGCCGGCCGCACCGGTCATGCGCGACCTCACCGCGGCAGGCGCCGCCGACGCCGAGGATGAAGCTGCCGCCGAAGTCATGTCCCAGGGCATGCTCAGCCACGATGCGGGCGGTAAGCGGTTCCGGTTCTCGTTCGCCCTCGGCGCAGGCCTCGCGACGCAGGACGCGGACCGTGCGTCCGTCCTCGCGCTCTCGGGGAGGTTCGACATCGGCGCGCGCAGAAACCTGCTGGGCGTGGAGGGCTCGCTGTGGCTCGTCGACGGGCTCAACGGTCAGGGCCGATTCTTGTTCGACTACACCCGCATCGGTGTCGCGCGCTGGTTCGAGCTCGGGCTCGGCCTTGGGGGCCACGGTGGTGGCACCGGCGTCGGTCCCGCGGGCGCGCTGGTGCTGCGCGGGCACCTGCCGCCCAAGCCAGCGCTGTCGGGGTACCTGCGCTACGACGGTGCGCTGCTCCAGCGGGACGCCAGGCGCGAGGTCCAGAACACGGTCACGCTCGGCGTCGAGTGGGGCTTCTAAGGCGCGTCGAGCTCGCCGCGGGTTGTTCGCCAAGCACGTTAAGGGGATCTCCGGCCTCGCAGCCGCATGCCGGCTCGCGTTAGATCGTCGAATGCGTCTCGTGCTGCTCACGCTCGCGGCCGCGCTCGCCATGAACGGCGAGCGTCCAGCCTTCGCGTTCCAGATCGAGACGCCCGTGACCTCCAACTGCCACGAGACCATCACCCGCGACGGCGCCCGCGCCGCGGGGTTCCCCATGCTCGGCAGCGCGCCCGCCCCGACCGAGGATCAGGCGCGCGCGATGCGCGACCTCACGTTCTCGCTGCCCGAGCGCGACGTCTGGACGATGGCGCTGCTGTTCGGTGTGCGGTCGAATGACCTACGCGACAACCAGCCGATCGACATCGCCCGTCTCGTCCACATCCACAACGATCCCGACGACCAGCCGGCGCACTGCATGCGGAAGAGCGAGCACGACGGCCCGACCGGCGACGCTCAGGCGATCGCGGCGTGCCGCCGGTTCGTGCTCGGCGAGCTCGAGACGGCAGGGCTGTACGCCGACACGCTCGACCTGACCACGACCGAGCAGGTCCCCGTCTACCTCGCGTTCCGCGGCCGCATCGACCTCGCGCTGCCGCGGTTCGCGTACCACCTCGGGCGGGCGCTGCATGCGATCGAAGACGGGTACATGCACGCCTTCCGCAACCCCGACACCGATGCCATTCGCCACGTCGCCAACTGGATCGACTCGACCAAGCCGCCCATCTACGACGTCGTCGTCGACGGCTACCACCATGTCGGCCCACTCGATGACTGCCGGCGCGACGACCCACGTGGGCGCGACCGGATGGCGCGCGCGACCACCGCGGTTACCCGGCTGCTGGTCGCGATCCGGGATCCGGCGCCGGGTCGCCGCGCGCGCATCGACGCCGCGCTCGACGTCATCTTCGCGCAGGAGCTCGGGTGCACGTTCGAGAACCGCTACTGCGACGCCCAGGAGCTCGACGAGGAGACGAGCTCGGGGTGCGCCGCGACGCCCGGCCCGGGAGGGCTACTCGTGCTGGTCGGCGTGCTGGCGCTCGTCGTGCGCCGCCGCCGCCGTGCATGGCCCTGGTCGCGCGTGATCGCTCTGGTCGCCGCGCTGGTGCCATCGCGCGGGATCGCCGAGCGGCGTCTCCATCTCGACGCGCGCGTCGGGGCCTCGCTCGATCATGCCGCCCAGGCCACGGTGCTCGGCGCCGGCGTCGACCTCGACCGGTTCAGCCTCGGGCTCGCCGCCGAGTGGAACCCATGGTTCTCGCTCGATACCACGCGCGCCAACCTCGGTGTGGCGAGCGCGTACGCGACCCTCGCGCGCCGCTGGTACGACGGCTCTCGGTTCACCCTGTACAGCCGCGCCGAGGTGGGGGCGAGCCTCATGCTGTTCGAGCTCGTCGGCGTCGACCGCTATTCGACGGGCCTCTACCTTGGCGGCAGCCTGCTCGGCGTGGGCGTGCCGCTCGGGACGCGCCCCGCGGGGGACATCGATCCGGCGCACATCGCCATTGCGGTCCCCCAGCGTA
>JANRKM010000265.1:0-1734 GCA_033763475.1 Kofleriaceae bacterium | reverse complement strand
ACCGAGGCGGGCCTCGCCAAGCACGACGCCGATCTCGGTCAGATGCTCGCCACGTGGCACGTGCCGCCGGGCTCGTACCTGATGCTCCCCGCGCTCGGGCCGTCGAACTCGCGCGACGCGATGGCCGACATGGTCGCGATGCTGATGAACCCGCTCGCGTGGACCACGCCCGCCGCACCGCCGGTCGGCGTGCTGTTCGCGGTGAACCGCCGCGCGGAAGCCGACGAGGAGATGCGCATCGCCAGGGCGAGCGCGCTCGACTACTACGTCTTCGTGCGCGACGCCTACATCCAGAGGCGCACGCGCCAGATCCGCGGCGACTACGCGACGCGCCTCAGCGCCGGCGAGGTCGCCGACGATCCGATGGGCCAGCCCGAGGATCTCTACGATCTGCGCGCGGCGGAGGCGAGCACGGCGGCGCACTGAGCGGCGCGGCAGCGCCGAAGCACGAGCGCGAGCAGCGCGGCGACGCCGGACGCGATCGCCGCGGGCTCGGGCGCAGGCTCGGGAATCCGCGCAATGAACGAATCCCCGACCACGATGCGGCCGTCCGCGGACACCGCCGTCGCCGTGCGCAGCGCAACCTCGCTCGTATCGACCCCCGCAGCGGTGAGAACGTCGCGCAGCGAACGGAAGCCCGAGATCGGATCCCAGACGAACGCGGTCCAGCCGCTGTAGCCCGGAGCCGTGTTCCAGTACTCACCGACGACCACGCTGCCGTCGGCCGATGCATCGATCGGGCGCGCACCTGCGTAGATCTCGCTCAGGGTGACGAAGCTCGAAACGAATCGATCGCTCCATACGAACGGGAGCTCGGGTCCCTCGTAGCTCCAATAGGTGCCGACCACGACGTGACCATCCGGTGTCGCCCGGGTCGGCAACACGAGGCCGACGTCGGGCAGCGGCGCAGGCGAGAGCGTCTCGGAGGCGAGGTAGAAGAGCGCCGGCACCTGGGCCGGCGCGCCGTCCGCAGCGCGACCGAGGAATCGCCCGTCATCGCGCTTCGCGAGCAGGCTCCCGGCGACGCCCTGCGGAAAGCCCGCTGGCACCGGCACCGTCGGCGCATCGAGTGTCCAGTACGCTGCGCGACCTGCCGCGGAGCCGAGCACAGTGACGCCGTCGCCCGAGATCCCCACGACCGGAACCTCGCTCGACTCGGAGCCCGTGAGCGCCACCAAGCCTTCGACCTCGCTCCAACGGAATCCGGTGTGAACGCCGTTCTCCGAACGCACCATTGCGATCGTCGAGGCGTCGGCCGAGATTGCGACCGGCGCGAGCGTCGCGAAGGATCCGCAGCAGGTTCCCTCGACTCCGACGAACGCTGCCGGCCAATCCCAGTAGCCGACGCTCGACCCGTTGCGCCCGCCGACCGAGCCCATCACTCGCGATCCGTCCGCCGATACGCCGCTCGCCGATGCTCCGAGGGGTTGCGGGGACGGCTCGAGGAGGGGTGCGACGAAGGGCTTGAGCTGTGCGCCTGCATCTCGCCCTGCGCAGAGCGCAGCGCAGAGGACTGCGACGCGTGCAGCGCGCATGGCCGTTCAGCGCCCCTCGAACACCGGCTTGCGTCCCTCGAGGAATGCCTTCACGCCCTCCTGGAAGTCCTTGGTGCGGAAGAGCGGGAGGAGCTGCAGGTAGACCTGGTGCACGTTCGACTCGAAGGAGTCGCCCTGGCCGAGGCGCATCATGCGCTTGATCGCCTGCACCGCGAGCGGCGCGTTGTCGGCGATCTCG